>NZ_JBHXHX010000009.1:0-278510 GCF_042723915.1 Streptomyces sp. NPDC058335
GGGGGCGGTGGGGCCGGGTGGGGCTGCCAAGCTCGCGCCCCCGGGGGGGGGGGGCCCGGGGGGTGGGGGGGGGGGGGGCGGGCGGGGGGGGGGGGGGGCCCCCGGGGGGGGGGGGGGCACCCCGGTCAGGCCTGCTTGGGTGCGGTGGACGGCCGTAGGCGCAGGGTGAAGGAGTGCCCGGCCGGGTCCCCGTACTGGCGCTCCTCGAGCGGGCCGTGGGCGCCCCTGGTCTCCAGCGGGCGTCCGCCGAGGCCCACGATCCGGCGTTCCGCCTCGTCGAGGTCCTCCACCAGGAACTCGAGGTGGGCCTGGAGCGAGTTCTCGGGGCGGGGCCAGCTCGGCGGGGTCGCGTTCGCGTCGCGCCGGAAGGCGATCCGGAAACCGGCGGCGCCCGTGATCTCCACGAGGTTGGCGTTCGCGTCGGTCTCCTCGGTGTCCAGCAGGGCCTTGTAGAACTCGGCGAGCTTCTCGGGCTCGGCGCAGTCGAGCACCACGATGCCCGCTTTCACCAGTGCCATGTCTCTCCTCCGCGAGGTCCGGTGGCGGGGCGGACCCGTGCCGCCCCCGAACCCTGCGGATACCCCGGATTCAGTCGGCCACCAGCCACTCCCCGTCCCGCATCAGTTCCCGCCCCTCCGGTGCGTCGGTCTCGCGCCAGGCCTGGATGCGGCGCGGCCGGACGTAGAAGTACAGGTAGGGCTCGGGCAGTTCGCGCGGGTCGAAGCCGGTCTTCGCCTCGAAGATCTCGGCGTCCTCCTCCGGGAGGTCGGCGGGTTCCACGGCCAGGGCCGAGCCCTCGATGAGCACGACGTCACGGGTCGGGCCGATGCCGAGACGGGCGACTCGGGTGGCGCTCAGGTTGCGCCCGGTGCGGCTCGCGGCCGGGGTGGCGATGAGCAGGGTCGCGCCGTCCCAGACGTAGGAGAGCGGGATCAGGTAGGGGGCTCCGCCCCGCTCGGCGGCCGTGGCGACCCAGGCGTCGACGTCGTGTTCCAGCCGGCGCAGGGTGTCGTGCTTGCGCTGCTGCGGGGAGCGTGCGGGTGCTGAGGTCATGATCCCAGTGTGGACGTCGGGAGGCTCGCTCGCAGGGTCTCGCCGTCCGGTGGCGGCGCCACGGCTACAGGGCGCCGCAGGACAAGGGTGTGCGGGCCGAAGCCGTGCCGTGCGTAGAAGCGGACGGCGTCGGTGTCGTCGGTGTACGCGGTCACCTCGGCCTGCCGGGCGCCCTGTTCGCGGGCCCGGTCGGCGAAGGCCTCGACGAGCCGCGCACCCGCCCCGGACCGCCGGTGGGCGGCACGGACGTGGATCCCGACGAGGGTCGCCGAGGTCACCGGCGGCACGGCGGTGCCCACCGCGACCGACCCGCTGAGATGCCCGACCACCCGCCCGCCGCGCTCGGCCACGAGCACCGGCCGCGTGGGGTCGCCGAGCGCGGCGGCGAAGGACGCGGCGCCGTGCTCACGCGGCCGCTCACCTCTTGATCACTCATGCACCGGCCAGCTGCGACCACCGACAACGCCTGCCCCCCCCCTGACTTCTGGACACCTGTCCATCTATAGTGGACACCTGTCCAAGAAATGAGGAAGACGATGGAAGCCGTCGCCGGTGTTCTCGTGGGGCTCGTCGCCGCACTGCATCTCTACATCCTGGTGATGGAGATGTTCCTGTGGCAGAAGAAGCAGGGGCGCTCGTTCCACGGGTTCGACGCGGAGATGGCGCGGGCGACCGCCCCGATGGCCGCCAACCAGGGGCTCTACAACGGGTTTCTCGCCGCGGGCCTGGTCTGGGGGCTGATCGCCGGTGACCCGACCGGTTTCCGGGTGCAGGTCTTCTTCCTGTCCTGCGTGATCGTCGCGGGCGTCTACGGGGCGGTCACGGCCAACCGCCGGATCCTGGTCGCGCAGGCGCTGCCCGGCGCCCTCGCCCTGGCCGCCGTCCTGATCGCGCCGTGATCCGCGGCGAGCCGGAGGACCCGCGGGCGGCCCGCACCCGGGCGAGGCTGCGCACCGCGCTCCTCGCCGAGTGCGCCGAACGGCCGCTGGCGGAGGTCGGTGTGGCCGCGCTGGTCCGCCGGGCCGGCGTCGGCCGGGCCACCTTCTACGTCCACTACGACGACCTGGAGGCCCTCGCGGTCGACGCGTGCGCGGACGTCGTACGCGAGGCGGTGGAGGCGCTGCACTCCTGGCGGGGCCGGCCCGATCCGGTGCGCGCCCCGGCGGCGCTCGGGGAGTTCTTCGCGTCTCTGACCCCGCACGCGGCGCTGTACCGGGCCCTGTTGACGCCGGGCGGCGGGGGGCCGCTGGGCCGGGTGCTGCACCGGGATCTGCGGGCCTACAGCCTGCGGGAGCGCGAGCGGGCGGGCGCGGCGGACGCGCCGCTGGTCGCCTCGGCCGTCGCCGCGACGTTCGCCGGGGTGCTCGCGGACTGGCTGCACGGCCTCCTGGGCGCCGGCCCCGCCGAGATCGCCGACCAGGTGTGGCAGTTGCTGGTCGCCCTGCACGCGAGCCGCTGAGCGCTCACATGCACGCCACCCCGTCCGTCGCCGAGGGCCAGGCCTCGACGCCGTCGGGAGTGCGGACGTACGCCGTCCCGCGGTCGTCCGTCAGCCACAACTGCCGGTCGCCGTACCGGTATCCGGTGTCGCGCGCGCCGGCGGGCAGCGGGACCTCGGGGTCGTACGGGGCACTCAGCAGGCCGGTTCCGAGGGCGCCGTCGGGGTCGCGGACGTAGGTCGTGGCCTGTTCGCCCCGGCCGAGCGTCAGGAAGCGGGCGGTCTGCCAGTCGCAGTGCTCGGGGCCCAGGGAGCTGTGGATCCGCGCGATCGGCTGCCGCCTGCCGTGCACGTCCGTCCAGAACTCGTAGCGACTCGAGTCGGTGAATTCCGCCGGGAGTTCGGCCGGGTCGCAGGAGGCGCTGGTCTCCGGGCCCCAGCCGGGCCGTTCCTTCTGGTCGTGGGCGACCACGACGGCCACCTTGGTCCGGCCGCCGACGTCGAAGGAGTACAGGACCCGGTCCGTCTCGCGGCGTTCCACGCGGTAGCCGGAGAGGGGCACTTCGGGGGCGAAGAGGTCGAAGTGGAGCCGCAGCCCGTCCTCCGGGGTGTCGCCGCCGTCGCCGCTCCCCCAGCCGTCGGGCCCGTTGCCCCCGAAGATCTCCCCGTCGCACTCCAGGGCGCGGCCCGCAGCGCCGGTCACGGCGAGCAGCGCCCGCTGGGTGCTCCCGTCCACGTCCTTGGTCGGGATGTCGAGCGCGCCGCTGTACGGGGTGGCGGGCGGAGTCCCCTCGACCACCACGTCCTCGCCCTCGGCGCCGCATCCCACGGCCACCACCGCCGCCAGTGCCGTCATCGCCACGAATCCTCTGCGCATTCTTCCGCCCCTGTTCCACCGGCCGCTCCTGCGCTTCTGCGACGCGGCGGGGGCCCGGAACGTTCAGCGGGCCGTCTGGAACGTCTTCCGGTACGCCTGGGGCGAGACGCCGATCGCCGCGTGCAGGTGCTGGCGCAGCGAGGCGCCGGTGGCGAAGCCGACCCGGCCGGCGACCTGGTCCACGGTGAGGTCGCTGGACTCCAGCAGGTGCCGGGCGTGCGCCACGCGCTGCTGGATCAGCCAGCGGCCGGGGCTGAGTCCCACCTCGTCGTGGAAGCGGCGGGCGAAGGTGCGCAGGCTCATCCGGGAGTGCGCCGCGAGGTCGGCGAGGGTGAGGGGTTCGCCCAGGCGTCGCAGGGCCCAGGCGCGGGTGGCCGCCGTGCTGGTGGCGCCCGCCTCGGGCACCGGCCGCTCGATGTACTGGGCCTGGCCGCCGTCCCGGAAGGGCGGGACGACACAGCGGCGGGCCACCGTGTTGGCGAGGCCGCTGCCGTGGTCCTTGCGGATGAGATGGAGGCAGATGTCGACGCCGGAGGCGGCGCCCGCGGAGGTCAGCACCGGGTCGTCGTCGACGAACAGGACGTCCGGGTCGAGGTCGACATGCGGGAACAGCCTGCGGAACTCGTCGGCGAGCTGCCAGTGGGTGGTGGCCCGGCGACCGTCGAGGAGACCGGCGGCGGCGAGCACGAAGGCGCCGGTGCAGATGGACACGATGCGGGTGCCGGGGCGGATGCGGGCGAGGGCGGCGGCGACCTCGTCGGGGAGGACGGCGGTGACCCGCGAGGAGGACACGGGAGCGATGACCACGGTGTCGGCGGTCTCGAGCGCCTCGGGGCCGTGTTCGACGCCGATCGTGAAGTCCGCGTCGGTGCGCACCGGACGGCCGTCGACCGTGCAGGTCAGCACCTCATAGCGGCCGTCGGCCGCGCCGAGGATGCGGCTCGGCATGCCGAGTTCGAAGGGATAGACACCGTCGAGGGCGAGGACGACCACGCGTTCGGGATGCCGCTGCTTGCCACGCATGGCACGATTCTATCGAAGAGTGGCAATCATGCCATTGGCTGGGTGCGTGGACCCTGGCAGGCTGTGGCCTCATGAGTACTGAGCGCACGATGCGCGTCATCGGACAGGACGTCCTCGGGGGACCCGAGGTTCTGAAGGTGGAGACGGTGGAGCGGCCCGAACCGCGCCCCAACGAGGTACTGGTGCGGGTGCGCGCCGCCGGGGTGAACCCGACGGACTGGAAGCACCGTGCCTCGGGCGGCTTCCTCGGCAAGCCGCCGTTCACCCTGGGCTGGGACGTCTCCGGCACGGTCGAGAAGGTGGGCATCGGCGTCGCCGCCTTCGCGCCCGGCGACGACGTCTTCGGCATGCTGCCCTATCCGCACGGCCACGGCTCGCACGCCGAGTACGTCGTCGCCCCGGTCCGCGCCCTCTGGCACAAGCCCGCCTCGATCGACCACGTGCAGGCTGCCGCACTGCCGCTGGTGTCGCTGACCGCGCTCCAGGCGCTCGGCGAGGCCGCCGATCTCCAGCCGGGTCAGCGGGTGCTGATCCACGCGGCGGCCGGCGGCGTCGGGCATGTGGCCGTGCAGATCGCCAAGGACCGCGGCGCGTATGTGATCGGCACGGCGAGCGCGGCCAAGCACGACTTCCTGCGGGAACTGGGCGCCGACGAGGTGATCGACTACCGGGAGACGGACTTCACCGAGGCCGTGAAGGACGTCGACGTGGTGCTGGACACCATCGGCGGGAGCACCTCGACGGGTTCGCTGCGGGTGCTGCGTCCGGGGGGCGTCGTGGTGTCGATCCTGCCGGTCGGTTCCCGGAAGTTCTTCGACGAGGCCGAGGCGCTCGGCGTGCGCGCGGTGCGCATGCTGGTGGACGCCGACCGGGCCGGGATGCGGCGGATCGCCGAGCTGGTCGATGCGGGCAGTCTGCGCGCCACGATCGCCGGGACGTTCCCGCTGGCCGATGCCGCCGAGGCGCACCGGCTCGGCGACACCGGGCGGACCACCGGGAAGCTGGTCCTGACCGTCGACTGACGGTCGGTCAATCCCCGAAGGTGAGCACGGGCTTGATGGTCCGGCCCTTGGTCATGTCGCGCACCGCCCGGTCGATGTCCTGGAACGGATAGGTGCCGACCAGGCGGTGCAGCGGGAGCCGCCCCTCCTTGACCAGCCGGACCAGGGCCGGGATGAAGGTCTGCGTCTCGCTGTCGCCGAGGGTGAGACCGACGACCCGCTTGCCGCTCAGCAACCCGTTGACGTCCAGGGCGACTTCGGTACCGAAGGGCGGAGCGCCCACGACGACCAGGGTGCCGCGGGCGGCGAGCGCGTCGACGCCCTGGCGGAGCACGGCGACGCTGCCCGTGGTCTCCACGATGCCGTCGGCGCCGCGGCCGCCGGTGATCTCCGCGAGGGCCGGGCCGAGGTCGGCCTCGCCCGCGTTCACGGTGTGGGTGGCGCCCAACTCCTTGGCCAGGTCGAGGCGTTCGGTGACCCTGTCGACGGCGACGACGGTGGTCGCCGGGCCGAGGGCGGCCGCCATCACCGCCGACAGGCCGACGGCACCGGCGCCGAGCACGACGACCGTGCCGCCGGCCGCCGGCTTCAGTACGTTCCACACGGCACCGACGCCCGTCTGCACTCCGCAGCCCAGCGGAGCGATCGAGGCCAGCGGCACCTCGGGGTCGACCTTGACGAGGCTGCGCTCGTCCACCAACGCCCGTTCGGCGAAGGAGGACTGGCCGAAGAAGTGGCCGCCGAGCGCCACTCCGTCCCGGCTGACGGTGGCGGTGCCGTCGGCGCGGCGGCCGCCGAGGAGGTTCAGCGGCAGCCAGGACGCGCAGTAGGCGGGGTGCCCGCCGTGGCATTCGCGGCACGCGCCGCAGGAGGTGAAGGACAGCACGACGTGGTCGCCCGGGGCGACGCCGGTGACGGCCGCCCCCACCGCCTCGACGACTCCCGCGCCCTCGTGGCCGAGGACGCCGGGCAGCGGGAAGGGCAGCCCGCCGCTCGCCACGCTCAGATCGGTGTGGCACAGCCCGGCCGCCACCAGCCGGACGACGGCCTCGTGCGGGGCGGGGTCGTCCAGGACGACCTCGGACAGGGTGAAGGGGGCTCCGCCGGACTCGACGACGGCCGCGCGCGTGATGAGGGACATGCGGCGAACTCCTTTGGTACGGCGCTCAGTCGAGCGAGAGGACGACGGACTTGACCTTGGTGTAGGAGGCGAGCGCCTCGGGCCCGTACTCGCGCCCGAAGCCGGACTCCTTGACGCCGCCGAAGGGGACGGCGGGGTCGAGCATCGCCCAGTCGTTGACCCAGACGATCCCGGCCTGGAGCCGGTCGGCGACCCGGTGGGCGCGGGCGAGGTTCCCGGTCTGCACCCCCGAGGCCAGGCCGTACGGCGTGGAGTTGGCGAGGGCGATCGCCTCGTCCTCGCTGTCGAAGGGCTGGACGGTGAGGACCGGGCCGAACACCTCCTCCTGGATCACGCGGGAGTCGTTGGCGAGGTCGGCGATCACGGTGGGCCGGTAGTAGTAGCCGCCGTCGAGGTCGAGACGCTCTCCGCCGCAGACGATCCGGCCGCCCTCCTCGCGGGCGAGGGCGACGTACTCCTCGACCTTGCGCAGGTGCCGCTCCCCCGCCATCGGGCCGACGACGGTCTCCGGCAGCCTCGGGTCGCCGACCGGGACGCCGGGGACGGCCTCGGCGAGGATCTTCAGCAGGGTGGCGTGGACCGGGCGGGCCACCAGCAGGCGCGGGCCTCCCATGCAGAACTGGCCGGTGTTGAAGACGAAGGCCTTGATGACCGCGCCGACGGCCCTTTCCAGGTCGGCGTCCTCGAAGACGAGGTGCGCCGCGTTGCCGCCCAGTTCCATGGTGACCGGCTTGAGGGTCTCGCCGGCGACGCTCGCGGCGTGCCGGCCGACCGCGGTGGAGCCGGTGAAGGCGATCTTGTCGACGCCGGGGTGGCGCAGCAGCGCCTCGCCGGCCACCGGGCCGGTGCCGGTGACCACGTTGACCACGCCGTCGGGGACGCCCGCCCGCTGGAACAGCCCCGCCATGTAGAGGGCGCTGAGCGGGGTCTCGTCGGCGGGCTTGTGGACGACCGTGTTGCCGGCCGCCAGCGCCGGGGCGATCTTCGAGCCGGCCAGGATCAGCGGGAAGTTGAACGGGGTGATCGCGGCGACCACGCCGAGCGGGCCGCGCTTGGTGTAGGCGAGGGCGTTGAGCGGGGTGTCGCGGGTGGCGCCGTCCAGGGTGTGGGCCAGGGCGGCGTAGTACTCGTAGTCGTTCGCCGCGTTGGTGACGTCCACGGCGCGCGCCAGGGTGATCGGCTTGCCGACGTCGAGGCTCTCCAGGCGGGCGATCTCGTCGGCCTCCTCGCGGATCAGCTCGGCCACGCGGTGCAGGACGCGGCCCCGCTCCCGGCCGCTGAGGCGGGACCACGGTCCGGTGTCGAAGGCCTCGCGGGCGGCCCGCACGGCCGCGTCCACGTCGGCGGCGCCGGCCGCGGCGACGGTGGTCAGGACCGTGCCCCGGGACGGGTCGACCACCTCGGTGCGGGCTCCGTCGGCGGCTTCGCGCCACTGTCCCCCGACGAAGAGTCGGCCGGGGCCGGTCGGGTCGGTCTCGAAGGTGGTCATGGCCACTCCTCAGCATCGTCGCCAAGTTTTCAACAAACAGGATTCCTGTTGGTCCGCAGTCTCATTACAGACAGGTTTCCTGTCAATGCTCTAGGCTCCGGTCTCATGGTCGGCACTCACACAGCCAAGGCACCCCCGTCCCTGCTCTACATGGTGAAGCAGGTGGAGCTGGTCGTGCGCTCCCACCTGGACGAGCTGGTCAGGCCGTCCGGGATCACGGCGCTCCAGTACACGGCCCTCACCGTGCTGGAGCGGCACGACGGACTGTCGGCCGCGCAGCTGGCCAGGGACTCCTTCGTCACCGCCCAGTCCATCGCCGACGTGGTGCGCTCCCTGGAGAGCCGGGGGCTGATCCGGCGCGAACGCAATCCTCGCAACCGGCGTGAGTTGCTGATCCTGCTCACCGACGAGGGCCGGCAGGTGCTCGACCGGCACGCCGGGCCGGTGCGGGAGCTGGAGGAGCGGATGGTGCGGGACCTCACCGACCGCCAGGCCGAGCAGTTCCGGCAGGCGCTGTCCAAGGCGTGGCAGGCCCTTTCGTAGGCGCGCACGCCCCCGTCGGAGGGTATTCTTCACCACTTCGTTCACGGCACGAAAAAACTCGGTCGAGACACGTCCTCATTTCGAAGACATATGTCAATCGAACATGCTGGAATTCACTCCACCGGGGGTACCTTGCTGGGGTGGGGAACTGCCGCGCGCGCCCCCGCCGTTGGAGGCTCCCGACCGGTGGAGCTGTGTGGGAGGCGATGTCGTCGTGCAGCATGAACCCGCCGCGGACACCCCGCATCTGCGCGTCCGCGAGGACCGGGGATACACGGTGCTGGAGTTCCGCGGCGAGATCGACATCGTTGCCGCGACGGAGATCGGCTCGCACCTGGACAGCGCCACGGCCGGTCCCGCCCCGCGCGTGGTGCTCGACCTGAGCGGGATCGAGTTCTTCGACTGCTCGGGCCTGCGCCTGCTCTACCGCGCCCGCGGCCGGGTCCTGGACCACGGCGGCGACCTGCACCTCGTCTGCACCCACGCGCTGACCCTGCGCATCCTGCGGGCCACCGGCCTGTCCCGGCTGCTGCCGCCAGCGCCCAGCCTGGACGCCGCTCTGGCACGGCCCGGGGCCACGTCCGGCTCGTTATGACCCTGATGACCCCGCCCGGGGACTATCCGGCCCGGTCCGCGTCGAACAGGGCGCTCACCGACTCACCGTTGTGAATGCGCCGTACGGCCTCGGCGAGGGCCGGGGCGATGGACAGCACGCGCAGCTTGTCGGTGTGTTCCCCGGCGGCCACGGGCACGGTGTTGGTGCACACGATCTCCAGTACGTCCGGCTGCTCGCTGAGCCGCTTGAGGGCGCCGCCCGCGAAGAGTCCGTGCGTGCAGGCCACCCGGATCGACCGCGGCTCCGACTCCCGGAGCCGGTCCAGGAGTTCGAGGACGGTGCTGCCCTTGGCGATCTCGTCGTCCAGCACGATCACATCCCGTCCGGTGACCTCGCCGATCACCGTGTTGATGCTGACCCGGTCGTCGGGATACCGCTGCTTGGCCCCGGCCGCCACCTGCGCTCCGAGCATCCGGGCGAACGCGGCGGCCTCCTTGGCGTTGCCGAGGTCCGGTGAGACGACGGTCGTCCGGGTGAGGTCGTAGCGGCGGAAGTGGGCGGCGAGTTCCCGGCGGGCGTGCAGATGGTCGACGGGGACCGAGAAGAAGCCGTGCACCTGCGGCGAGTGCAGGGTCATGGTGAGGACCCGGTGCACTCCTGCCGCCGCCATCAGATCGGCGACCAGCCGTCCGCCCAGGGAGATGCGGGGCTCGTCCTTCTTGTCGGAGCGGGCGTAGGAGTAGTGCGGCATGACGACGGTGATCCGGCCCGCGGACGCCCCGCGGGCCGCGTCGCACATCAGCAGCAGCTCCACGAGGTGCTCCTGCACGGGCCGGACCAGGGGCTGCACGAGAAAGACATCGCGTTCCCGGCAGTTCGCCTGGAGCTGGACCTCCAGGCAGTCGTTGGCGAACCTGCTGAGCCGGGACGGGCTGAGGGGCACGCCGAGGTGGGCACAGACCTCGGCGGCCAGGTCGGGGTGGGCGCTGCCGCTGAACACGGAGATGTCTCGCACTGAGGGCTCCTCGGATGACCCTGGTCCGGCGGGATCTCCCATGCTGGCCGATCTCACCCGTCCCGTCACCCTCACCCGTACGCCGTCCGGACCCGCCGCGGCCCGGCCCCGGCCCGGAAGCCACCGGCACAGGTCCTCAACGGGCGGGCCTGTCGCGGCATTTGGCGGGCATCAGGTGTGCAGGAAGGAGGACCGTCGACATGACGACTTCCATCAAGCGCCTCCCCGGGCGCATGCCCGGCTGGGCCAAGATGCTCACCGCCGTCGTGGTCGTGCTCGTCGTGATGTTCGCCGGGATCCGGCTCAGCCTGCTGCCGGGACTGCGCGACTTCTTCGGCACCGAGACCCACGACCGTTCGGGGCCCGCACTGCTCAGGTCCATCCAGGACATGAGCCGCTACGAGGCCGCCTCCGGCAACTTCCAGGTCGTCGTCGACCTGGAGAAGGACGCCAAGTACCTCCCCGACGCGCTCCGCGGCACCCGCACCCTGTACGTCGGGGCGGGCACCGTGGACGCCTACGTCGACCTCGGTCAGGTCGGCGACAAGGACGTGACGGTCGACGCCGACCGCACGTCGGCCACCCTCCGGCTGCCCCACGCCCGGCTCGGCACACCGGCCCTCGACCCCGACCGCTCCTACGCCGTCTCCAAGCAGCGCGGTCTCCTCGACCGGCTCGGCGACCTCTTCTCCGACAACCCCAACGGCGAGCAGGCCGTGCAGAAGCTCGCGGCCCGGCACATCGGCGACGCGGCGAAGGACAGCGAGCTGACCGCGCGCGCCGAGACCAACACCACCAGCATGCTCCAGGGCCTGCTGCGCTCCCTCGGCTTCGAGGAGGTGCGGGTGACCTACGGCGCCTGACCTGCTGGGCCTGATCCAGGAGTGACCAGGCCCGGCAGGGCCGGCCCCGCTCCGGGTGCATGGCGCCGGCGAGGCCGGGGTCACCCGACGGCGAGGGAGGGGGCCGCCGAGCGCACGAACGGGCACCGCGGGTGGGGGGACGGGGAACCGGGATCCGGCCCGTCGCATCCTCCCGCCGTTCGGGGGTAACCGCCCTACCACGCAGGCAAGTTGAAGACTGGAGGACCGCATGGACCGTGCAGCCCTACGTCCGCGTGCCGCCGCACTGCGCGTGCGCACCGCGTTTCGCCTGCGCACCGCCAAGCCCGAACCGCCGGCGGAGGCCGCGCCCGCCAAGAGGGGCAAGGGGGCGAAGGCCGGCAAGGGGGCGCCGAAGCCGTCCGGTGGCTCGGAGCGGGGCGGGCGTCGGCCGCTGCCGCTCCCCCTGCGGCTGCTGGCGATGCTGCTCGCCTTCGCGTTCATGGTGGCGTTCGCCGTCGTGCTGGCCCGGCTCACCCTGGAGCCCTCCCCCGCCTCCGAGTCGCTGGTGCACTCCAACCTGCGGCCCGGCCGGTCGCTGCGGGCGTATCTGGACCAGCCGGAACTGCGCGACGCGGTGAAGCAGATCGGCGGGAATCTGCTGCTCGGTGTGCCGTTCGGTGTGCTGGTGCCGGTCGTCGCGCCCCGGGCGCGCGGACTGGTGCGGGTCCTGCTGCTGACCGCGAGCGTGATGCTGCTGGTGGAGTTCGCCCAGGGTGCGCTGGTGACCGGCCGCGCCTTCGACGTGGACGACGTCATCCTCAACACGGCGGGCGCGCTCGTCGGTTATCTGCTGGTGGGCCGGCGGATGGGCCGGGCCGTGCACGCGCGGGAGCGCCGGGTGTGACGACTCGGGCGGCGGGCGGCGGCGCTAGTGGCGTCGGGGGCTCCAGGTGTACCGGTCACCGCCCACCCAACGCACCACGTCCGGGTCGTCGAGGTCGTGGACGATGATCCCGAACGCGGCGGCCGTCTCGAGGACGTCGGTGACGGCCCTGGCCTCACCGACCACCTCACCGTCGATTTCCACGATGCGGAACGGGGACTCGCCCGGCTGCACCCCGAGCACCGTGATCCGCGGTCGGGAGATGTAAGGGCTCGCGATTTCGGTCATGCCATAGAGCCTAAATCGCAACCGGCGGGTAGGAATCACCCGATTCTGTCCTCGGCTCGGCTTTTCCCGCCGTTGAGCAGGTCCAGCACGGCCGCCTCGACGGCACCCTGTGTGGCCGGCCGCCCGAACGCCCCGTGTTCGCCCAGCCGGGTGAGCGCGGGGGCGATCGTACGGCCCTGGTCGAACAGCTCGAAGACGCGCGGGTCGATGTAGGAGGCCCGGCACACGGCGGGCGTGTTGCCGAGGTACCGGCTGACCTCCCGCACCGCGCGGGCGGCCTGCCGGCGCCGGGCGGCGGGGGTGGCGCGAGCCTCCCCGGTGGTGACGGCGAGGGCGACAGCGGCGAGCACGGTGGCGTGCCAGGTGCGGAAGTCCTTGGCGGTGACGTCGGTTCCGGCCAGCCGGCGGAGCGCCTCGTTCAGGTCGCCGCCGTGCAGGTCGTGCCAGGCGCCCCGTTCCCAGAAGACCAGCAGCCGCTCCCCGCCGCGGCGGCGCCGCAGCAGGGCACGGACCACGGCGTGGGCCTGCTCGTCCACCAGCGCCCGGACCAGCTCCGTGCCGCCCTTGGCCGGGAAGCAGAACGCCAGCTCGCCGCGCCCGCAGGTGACGTGCTCACGCAGCATCGTCGTCAGTCCGTACGTCTCGCTCACCTTGGTGTGCCGGTCGCTGCCGATCCGGAAGAAGCCGAGGTCCAGCAGGCGTACGGCGCACGCGGTGACGCGGCTCCGGCTCAGGCCGCGGCCGGCGAGGTCGGCGGAGACCCGCGCCCGCAGCTCGGGCAGGGCACGGGCGACCACGCGGACGTGGGCGTGCTTGGCCTGCTCCTGCTGGGCGCGGAAGCGCTCGTGGTAGAGGTACTGGCGGCGGCCGGCGTCGTCGGTGCCGACGGCCTGGAGGTGGCCGTCGGGCCAGGGGCAGATCCACACGTCGCGCCAGGCGGGCGGGATGGTCAGGGCGCGGATCCTCGCGAGCTGCTCCGGGTCGGTGAGGGGGCCGCCGTGCTGGTCGCAGTAGCGGAAGCCCCGGCCGTGGCGCAGCCGGGTGAGGCCGGGGCCGTCGCAGGAACTGGTACGGAGTCTCACGGCCGGCCGTTCAGGGCCTGCGCCAGTCGTCGCCGCCGAGATGCGATCCGGCCTGGGGGCCCATCCGGAGCATGCCGCCGTCCACGCTCCAGGAGGCGCCGGTGACGTAACTGGCGTCCGGCCCGGCGAGGAAGGCGATGACGGCGGCGACCTCGCGGGCGTCGCCGGGGCGTCCCAGCGGGACACCGGGGCGCTTCTGCGTGTGCGGGTCGGTGTCCTCCTGCCCCGTCATGGGGGTGGCGATCTCGCCGGGCGCGACGGCGTTGACGGTGATGCCGTACTCGGCGAGTTCGAGGGCCATGACCTGGGTGAGCAGGCCCAGGCCGCCCTTGGCCGCGCAGTACGGTGCGGCGCCGACGCGCGGCTGGTGCTCGTGGACGGAGGTGACGTTGACGATCCGGCCGCCGTCGCCCTGCCGGATCATGTGCCGGGCCGCCTTCTGCCCGCACAGGAAGGGGCCGACGAGGTCGACGTCCAGGACCCGTCGCACCTCGTCCGGCTCCAGGTCGAGGAAGGGCGTCATGGTGCCCGTACCGGCGTTGTTGACGAGGACGTCGACGCGGCCGAGCCGCTCGCACAGCTCGTCGACGGTGTCGGCGGCGGAGGGCAGCCGGGTCAGGTCGAGCTGGGCGACGGCGGCCCGCCTGCCGTGCGAGCGGACCTCCTCGGCGGTCTCCTCGGCCCCCTTCAGGTCGCTGTGCCAGGTGATCCCGACGTCCATCCCCGCCGCGGCGAGGCGTACGGCGGTGGCGCGGCCGATGCCGGAGTCGGCGCCGGTGACGAGGGCCACCTCGGGGCGGGGGACGGTCGGGGCGGACATCGGCGGCCTCCTCGGGAACGGCGAGGTTGTCGGGACGTCGCAGTACCCGGGTGGGTACCGGGCAAACCGGCGCCCCCGTCGTGCGGGCCCGGCGCGGGTGGGGAACTCTGGAGCCAGGAGGTGGCGATGGATCCCGTCGAGGCCCTGGACCGGATCGCCTTCCTGCTGGAGCGGTCCCTGGCGCCGACCTACCGGGTACGCGCCTTCCGTACCGCGGCCCGGGTGCTGGCGCGGCTGCCGGCCGGGCAGATTTGGGAGCGGGCGGACACGGGGACGCTGGAGTCCCTCAAGGGGGTCGGTCCGAAGACCGCGCAGGTGGTGCGCGAGGCGCTCGCCGGAGGGGTCCCCGCCTATCTGGAGAAGCTGGAGGAAGAGGTCGGCAAGCCGCTCACGGGCGGTGGCGCGCGGCTGCGGGCGCTGCTGCGCGGGGACTGCCACCTGCACTCCGACTGGTCGGACGGCGGCAGCCCCATCGAGGAGATGGGCCTGGCGGCCGCCGCGCTCGGACACGAGTGGGCGGCGCTGACCGACCACTCGCCGCGCCTGACGGTGGCCCGCGGGCTGTCCCCGGACCGGCTGCGCCGGCAGTTGGACGTGGTGGCGGAGCTGAACGCGACGTGGGCGCCGTTCCGGCTGCTGACCGGCATCGAGTGCGACATCCTCGACGACGGCTCCCTCGACCAGGAGCCCGAACTGCTGGAGCGGCTCGACGTGGTCGTGGTGTCCGTCCACTCCAAGCTGCGCATGGACGCCCGCGCGATGACCCGCCGCATGGTGAACGCCGTACGCGATCCGCACGCGGACGTGCTCGGGCACTGCACCGGGCGGCTGGTGACCGGGCGGGGGCGGCCGGAGTCGCAGTTCGACGCGGACGAGGTGTTCGCCGCCTGCGCCGAGTCGGGAACGGCCGTGGAGATCAACAGCCGGCCCGAGCGGCTCGACCCGCCCCGGCGGCTGCTGCGCCGGGCCGTGGAGGCGGGCGTGCTGTTCTCGGTCGACACCGACGCGCACGCGCCCGGACAGCTGGACTGGCAGGTCCTCGGCTGTGAGCGGGCCGAGGAGTGCGGGGTGCCGCCGGACCGGGTGGTGACCACCTGGCCGTTGGACGATCTGCTGGCCTGGACGCGGGAGGGCCGGGTGCCGACGGGCGTGACGGGCGGCTGACGTGGTACTCGGTGCCGGCCACGCGGACGACAGCTGGCGAACGCCGACGAAAGGACCCCGGATGGAACGCGCCGCCGTCTTCGATGTCGACGGCACCCTCGTCGACACCAACCACCTGCACGTCGTGACCTGGTGGGAGGCCTTCCGGCAGGCGGGTCACCGGGTGCCCATGCACGCCGTGCACCGGGCGATCGGGCTCGGTTCCACCGATCTGATCGCCCATGTGCTGGGCGTGGACCGCGACGAGGACCAGGACTCCGCGCTGAGCGCCGCGCACAAGGCCCTGTACGGCCAGTACTTCGACCGGCTGCCCGCGCTCGCGGACGCCGGGGCGCTGCTGAGGCGGCTGCACGGCGACGGCCGTCGGGTGGTGCTGGCCACCTCGGCCAGCGGCGCGGAGCTGGCGGCGCTGCGACGTGCCCTGGACGCCGACGAGGCGATCACCGCCACGGCGAGCGCGGACGACGTCGAGGAGGGCAAACCCGCGCCGGAACCCGTCGAGCACGCCCTGGAGCTGGCCGGGGTGCCCGCCGAGCGGGCCGTGTTCGTCGGCGACACCGTGTGGGACATGCGGGCGGGCCGCCGGGCAGGCGTCCGGTGCGTGGCGGTGTTGTGCGGCGGCATTCCGCGCGCCGACCTCGAGGAGGCCGGCGCCCAGGCGGTCTACGCCGATCCGGCCGCCCTGCTGGCCGCCCTGGAGGACAGCCCGCTGGCATGAGTTTCCGCGACGGGACACGGGTGACGGAGGCGGTACGGCGGGAGGCGGGTGCCGTCGCCGGGGCCGCGCGGGCGGCCGGCGCCGGGCCCGGCCGGGAACGGGACCTGGTCGTGCAGTCGCTGAAGGCGGCGGTGGCGGCCCTGCTGGCCTGGCTGGTGGCGGGCTACTGGCTGGGCGACCCGATGGCCCTGATGGCGCCCTGGGTGGCGCTGGTCCTGGTGCAGGCCACGGTGTACGGCTCGCTGCGGCAGGCCGCCCAGCAGTGGTCGGCGATCTGCGCGGGGACCCTGCTCGCCTCGGCGGCGCAGGCAGTCACCGGGGACACCCTGGGCGCGCTCGCGCTGTCACTGCCGGTGCTGATGCTGCTGGCCAACTGGCCAAGGTTCGGCGACCAGGGCGTCTACGCGGCCACCACGGCGGTGTTCACGGTCGCCTCGGGAGCGGTGTCGGCGTCGGCGGTCGGGCACCGGGTGTGGCAGGCGGCGCTCGGCGCGGTGATCGGGGTCGCCGTGAACGCGCTGGTGCTGCCGCCGGTGCACCTGCGGGACGTGCGGGAGAACCTGGTGTCGCTGGCCCGGGAGGCGGGCGAGCTGCTGGACGCGGTCGCGGGCGGGCTGCGGGAGGGCGAGTGGGACGCGGCGACGGCCGCCGAGTGGTCGCGGGCGTCCGCCCGGCTGGAACGTCGGCGGGAGGGGCTGCGCTCGGCGCGCGGCTGGAGCCGGGAGAGCCTGCGGCTGACCTCCGGCCCGCTGCGCGCGCTGCACCGGGTTCCCCTGGACGTGCCGCCGGAGTCGGAGGACGTCCGCTGGGGCCGGGTCACCGACCATGTCGCGGCCCTCACCCGCACGCTCGCCGTGGCGGCCGACGGCGACCGTACGCCCGCCCCGCCCGAGGCGGCGGCGCTGCGGACGTACGCCCGGCTGCTGGAACTCCTCGGCGGAGCCTGCCGGACCGAGGCGGAACGGCTCCGGGGCGCCGCGGCCGGACGCGGGGAGAGTGTGGAGGAGCCTGCGGAGCTGGAGGAGCTTCGGTGCCTCTTGCAGGACAGCCTGCGCGACCACGCCACGCGGGGCGCGGCGCACACGGCGGTCCTGGGGACGCTGCTGCTCCAGGCGGAGAACCTCTGGACCGAGATCCTCCCGGCCGCCCGGGAGGCGGACCGGAGCCGGTGACACAGATCACCGGGGGCGGCCGCAGAGCGGGGAACACCCACAGGTGGTTCGCCGTTGAACAGACCGTGGGTGCGGATGGGACAGTGTCCCCGGGCCTCACCTTTTGCCCACAGGGACGATCGTTCGGCTGAAGCCCTGTGGAGCCTTTCGCCGAGAGGCGACCGCCGTCCGCGCCCACGCACAGACCGCCCCGGCCGTGATTCCCCCGTCACGGTCGGGGCTTCTCACTCATCCCGCTCATCCCGCTCGTGCGGTGATCACCTCCCACCCCTCCGGCTCGTCCCGGGCGCTCGCGTGCCCCGCGCGGAACGGGGGTACTCGTCGCGCCCCAGCCGAGGGCGGCGAGAGGAGTCGAAGGTGAGCAGCGGGTCGGGCAAGAGGGTCGTGGTCACCGGGGCCACCGGCAATGTCGGCACGAGTGTGGTGCGGCTGCTGGCGGAGGATCCCGAGGTGGAGTCGGTGGTGGGGCTGGCCCGGCGGTTCCCGGACCGGACGCCGCCGAAGACGGAGTGGTCGACGGTCGACCTCAGCGCCGAGGAGGGCGGTCTCGCCCGGGTGTTCGAGGGCGCGGACGCGGTGGTGCATCTCGCGTGGGCGTTCCAGCCGACGCACGATCCCGCGGTGACCTGGCGGACCAATGTGCTGGGCAGCCTGCGGGTGTTCGAGGCGGTGGCGGCGGCGAACGTGCCGGCACTGGTGCACGCCTCGTCGGTCGGCGCGTACTCGCCGGGGCCGGAGGAGGAGCGTGCGGTGGACGAGTCGTGGCCCACGCACGGCTGGCCGGACGCCGCGTACTGCCGGGAGAAGGCCTATCTGGAACGGGCGCTGGACACCTTCGAACGCGATCACCCGAGGACCCGCGTGGTGCGGATGCGGCCGGCGTTCCTGTTCAAGAGGGAGTCCGCGAGCGAGCAGCGCCGCATCTTCGGCGGCCGGTTCCTGCCGGGGCCGATCGCCCGGCCCGAGCTGCTGCCGTTCCTGCCGGACGTGCCGGGGCTGCGGGTGCAGGCGCTGCACACCGAGGACGCGGCGGAGGCGTACCGGCTCGCCGTGCGCACGGACGTGCGCGGGCCGTTCAACCTCGCGGCCGATCCGCCCGTCGACGTGGAGCTGCTCGCCGAGATGTTCGACGCCCGCCCGGTGCGACTGCCCAGGACGGCGGCCCGCTCGGCGATCGCCGCCGCGTGGCGCCTGCATCTGCTGCCCGCCTCCCCGCACCTCTTCGACGCGGTCCTGCGCCTCCCGCTGCTGGACTGCACCCGCGCGCGCGTGGAACTGGGCTGGCGCCCGCAGCGTACGGCGACGGAGGTTCTGGAGGAGTTCCTGCACGGGATGCGCGCCGGCGCGGGCGCGCCGACGGAGCCGATGCGGGGTCGCAAGGTCGGCTGACGGCCGGGCGGGACGGTCAGCGCCAGGCCCGATGCGGTCCACCACCGCGTCCGCCTCCTCCCGCCGTACGGCCGCCTGCATCCAGCCGGGCCAGGAGCCGTCGCCCTGCCGCCGCGCCCAGTGTCCGGCGGCCTCCTCCCGCAGTTCGGCCAGCGCCCGGCCCGGGTTCACCCGCGGCGGCGCGAACAGGCCGGGGGCGGCGCGGGCGTGTTCGGTCCAGCGGTCCGCCCAGAAGTCGACCGTCCACCCGGGCCACCGCGTGGCCATCTCCGCCGCCCGCGGGACGGTACCCAGGAGCCACCAGCCGATCCGCCCGCGCGCGGGGTCGATGTGCAGGCCCGACTGGACGGCGGCCCGGCACCGCCCGTGCCGGGGCGCCCCGGCGAGCCGGTCGAGGAGCGCCGGTCCTTCGGTGACGGGGTGGTCGTTGACGGCCGTGAGCAGGTGGCAGCGGTCCTCGCCGACGGTGACGATGCGGAGGTAGGGGTCCCGCTCGCGTGCTTCCTCGTCGTCGCGCCCCAACGGCCACTCCGGGTACACCCGTGCCTCGCGCTCGCGGACGGCGTCCGGGTCGAGGCCCAGGTGGATCCGGAGATCGGCGGGGCCGTCGTACGCCCAGCGCGGTTCCCAGCCGGGCCAGGCGAGGGCGAGGCGGTGCAGCGTCACGGCCCGGTGCCGCAGCTGCGTCACCGGGCCCTCGCTCGCGAACAGCAGCATGACCCGGCGGTGCAGGTCGAGGAGGACCGCCGCCTCGCACACGCCGTCGTCGCGCCAGTGGCCCTCCACGCGCGAGCGGGCCCTGACGGCGGGCAGGACCACGTCCGGGCCGGCCAGCAGGTCGAGATCCAGGCCCACCGCGCCGAAGCGCGCCTCGTACACCTCGTGCGTGCCCGGCGTGCCGTCCTCCGGCACCACCACGAAAACCGCCCAGTCGGCCATGCGGACGATCATCGCAAGGAACTGGGCGGTCGGCCGTCGGGTTCTCTGCCCCGTTGTCTGCCCCGTTCGTCGGCCCGGGTCATGGGCCGGGAGTGGAGGCGGGGTTCAGCCGGTCGACTCGTCGGGGATGGGGTGATCGGGGTTGACGGTGGCCGGGCGGGGGGCGCCCTGCCGGCCCGCGCCCGCCTCGTCCGTGTCGGGGACGTCCATGTCGGGGGCGTCGGCATCGGCGTCGGCCGAGTCGTCCGCGTGGCCCGAGTCGGCGTCCGTGCCGGTGTTCCCGTCCGCCCTCGCGGGGGCGACCTCCCAGGGGTCCTCGCCCGCGTCCGCCTGCTGGTCGGGCAGGTCGCGCGGGACGGGCGTGCCGTTCTCCCCGGGTCCTTCGAGGCGATGATCGGCCACGATGTCCTCCCTTCGAGGTCGTGTCGCACGCGGCGGGACGCGAGTACCTCCGGGTCGACCGGCGAAACCTCAGTGCGGGGCGCGTTCCTCCAGCGCGGTGCGCCAGGCGGGCGCCGGGCCGGCGGGGAGGGGCTCGGGGCGTCGGCCGCCGCGGGAGAAGAAGTCGGCGAGCGGCAGGATCGCGGCGCCCACGGTGACCGCGTCGGGCCCGAGCCGGCCCAGTTCCACGGTGACCTTCTCGGCCGGGTGGCGCAGCGCGTACGCGGTGGCGTGGCGCCGTACGGCGGGCAGGAAGCGGGTGCCGAGCTGGAGGCCGGCCCAGCCGCCGATGAGGATGCGCTCGGGCTGGAAGAGGTTGATCAGGTCGGAGAGCCCCGCGCCCAGGTACTCGGCGGTCTCCTCCAGGACGGCGAGGGCGACCGGGTCGGCCTCGCCGCCGTGGGCCGGGTAGGCGGCGGCGAGCATCGCGGTGAGCGCGGTCTCCTCGTCGGTGTCCCGAGGGGGCTCGCCGCCCTCCTCGCGCCAGCGGTCGAGGAGCGCCTCGGCGCCCGCGTACGCCTCCAGGCAGCCGAGCGCCCCGCAGCGGCAGCGGCGCCCGCGCACCCGCACGGTGAGGTGCCCCCACTCGACGGCCCGGCCGTTCTCCACGTCGGGGGTGACCAGGCAGGCACCGACGCCCGAGCCGAAGAGGACGACGCAGGCGTTGCGGGCCCCGCGGCCTCCGCCGAACCACATCTCGGCCTGGCCGAGGGTCTTGGCGCCGTTGTCGATGAAGTACGGGACGCTCTCGGGGAGGGGGGATCCCGCCCGCAGCAGTTCCTCGAGCGGGACCGCGTCCCAGCCGATGGTCTGGCCGTGCACGACGGCCCCGTGTTCGGGGCCGCGCTCGACGATGCCGGGGACGCCGATACCGACGCCGAGCAGCCGCTCGGGGCCGATGCCTGCGGCGTCGAGCACCTGGGCGATGCCGTCGCGGATGTGGCCGACGATGCCCTCGACCTCGTACCGGCGCTGCTCCAACGGGCGTTCCGCGCGGGCGAGTTCGGTGAGGGTGAGGTCGAACAGCTCGACGCGTACGCGGGTCTCGCCGACATCGACGCCGATCATGTGGCCGCTGGCGGGCGCGACGCGCAGCAGGGTGCGGGGGCGGCCGCCGTCGGAGTCGACGCTGCCGGCCTCCTCCACGAGCCCGTCGGCGACCAGGTCGGCGACGACGTTGCTGACCGAGCCGGAGCTGAGGCCGGTGACCGGGCCCAGCTCGAAGCGGCTGAGGGGGCCGTCGAAGTAGAGCCGTTGCAGGACGGCCGTGCGGTTGGCCCGCCTGAGATCGCGTACCGTACGCCCGTTGCGCTCCGCCATATCGGCCCCCTTCGAACCCTGCCCGACCTGCAACATACCTGGGCGGGCGGGGTCCGCGCGACATTCGTCCAACCCTTAGTTCACGATGTGAGCTAAGAGACGTGACTACTCTGACCCGATGACCACCGGCCCGAGCCTGCTGTCGACCGCGCTGGACGAGACGCACGATCCGCCGCTACGGCCGCTGCCCGCGGCGGTGGTCGCACTGCTGAGCGACGTCGGTGCACCGCCCCGGCTGGTGGCCCACCTGCGGGCCGTGCACGACGTCGCCGCGCAGCTCGTCGACTGGGTCGGCGCGCGCCGCCCGGAGTTGGCGGTGGACGGCGAGGCGGTGCTGTTCGGCGCCGCCACCCATGACGTGGGCAAGACCCTGCACCCCGCCGAACTGTCCGCCCCCGGCTCCCGCCACGAGGAGGCCGGCCGCGACCTCCTGCTCGCCCACGGCGTACCGCCCGAAGTGGCCCGCTTCGCCGCCGGCCACGCTTCCTGGGACGCGGGGACCGGCGTCGAGGACCTGCTGGTGAGCCTGGCCGACAAGGCCTGGAAGAACAGCCGGGTGCCGGACCTGGAGGACCTGCTGGTGACCGCCCTGTCCCGCGCGGGCGGCCGGCCACCCTGGGAGGAGTTCCTGGCCCTGGACGAGTTCCTCACCCACATCGGCGAGGAAGCGGACCGGAGACTGGCCTGGCAGGCGGCGCACCCGGTGCAGGACTGAGGCGCACATCCTGAAGGAAAACAACTGTCTTCTTCCCCCCAGGGCTCTCTACACTTAGGCCTGAACCTAGAGCCCCAAGGAAACGATCGCCCGGACCGCCGGGGGTCGTGGGCCGCACGAATCAGGAGACTCTCCCGATGAGGACCCTCAACGAGCAGGAAATCCGCGACTCCCTTGTGAACTGTTCCAAGGGAGAGGCCAAGCGGTTGGCGGTGCCTCGGGATCTGGAGTCGCGGCCCTGGGGCGATCTGGACTTTCTGGGATGGCGGGATCCGGGGGCGCCCGACCGGAGTTGTCTGGTGACCGAGCGGGGCGGGCGTCCGGTGGGTGTGACCCTGCGGTTCCCGGCCTCGCGGCGGGGCTTTCTGCACCGCAGCATGTGCTCGCTGTGCCTGACCACCCACCCGGGCGGTGGTGTCTCGCTGATGACGGCACGCAAGGCGGGTGCGGCGGGCCGGGAGGGCAACTCGGTGGGCCTGTACATGTGCACGGACCTGGCCTGTTCGCTCTATGTGCGCGGCAAGAAGATCCCGGAGTCGGGGGGCCGGTTCGAGGAGAGCCTCACCCTGGAGGAGCAGATCGCCCGGACGACGGGCAATCTGTCCGCCTTTATCGACAAGCTGTTCGACTGACCTCGCGGGCTCAGACCGCGAGCCGACCTCCGTTCGACGCCTCCGTCCGAAGTGCGTGACGGAAGAAACGTTCGAGGCTGGTGAGGAACGGGAACTGGCCAAGGGATGCAAGATGTACGTGAGCGTGCCGCACCGCTCCTGAGGTTGGTGCGGCGTCATCGGGAACCCGCGGTCGTCCAGGCTTTTCGATCCTCCGCAGCCGCGACGATCGCCTACGTCATCGCGCTGCACCTCAGCCCCGAGACCGCCCCTCTCACGGCGCCGCTGACCGCGCTGCTGGTCGTCCAGGTCACCCTGTACGCGACGCTCACCAACGGTGTGCGACGGGTCAACGCGGTGGTCGCGGGCGTACTCGTCGCCATCGCCTTCAGTCTCCTGGTGGGGCTGACCTGGTGGAGCCTCGGGCTGCTGATCGTGGCCGCGCTGGCCGTCGGCCATCTGGTGCGGGTCGACGAGTACGTGCCCGAGGTGGCGATCAGCGCCATGCTGGTGCTGGGCGTGACGACGGTCGGGAACACGGCCTGGGCGCGGGTGCTGGAGACCCTGATCGGTGCCGTGGTCGGGCTCAGCATCAACCTGCTGCTGCCGCCCCCGGTATGGGTGGAGGAGGCCGGCGAGTCCATCGAGGGGCTGGCCCGGCGGGTGCGGCAGCTGATGCTGCGGATCGGCGAGGAGGCCGCCGGCGGCACGCCCTCCGAGCAGGCCGCCGCCCGGCTGCACGAGGCGCGCCGCCTGGACCACGACATCGTCGAGGTGGACGCGGCGCTGCGGCAGGCGGAGGACAGCCTGCGGCTCAACCCCCGGGTGCGCGAGGGCGTGCTGCACCGGGTGGTGCTGCGCACCGGCCTGGACACCCTGGAGATCTGCACGGTCGTCCTGCGAGTCCTCGCCCGCACCCTCACCGACCTGACGAAGGAGCGGGAACCGGCGGCGTTGTTCCCGGCGGAGACCAGCGCCGCCCTGGAGCGGCTGCTGTCGGAGATCGCCGACGCCGTGGTCAGCTTCGCGGTGCTGGTCACCACGCACGTCAGCGAGAACGCGGAGTCCGCCGAGGAGCGCCTCACCTTCCAGCTGCGGCAGGCCGCCGCCACCCGCGACAAGCTCGCCCAGCTGCTGCTGGAGCAGCTCCAGCACGACGCCCGGCAGTGGCAGCTGCACGGCGCGGTGCTGACCGAGGTCAACCGCATGCTCGACGAACTCGACACCGAACACCGCTCACGCCGCCTCCTGGAGGAGCTGGACCGCGCCACGCGGGAGCAGGGCGGCCGGCTGCCCTGGCTGCCGCGGCTGCGCGAGCGCATCCACCGGCGGCTGCGGGTTCCCGACCGGCTGCGGCGGAACCGGCGGGACGACTCACGCCGTTCGCGCGACCTGTAGGCGGGAGTTCCGCTTTCGGCTCCGCATTCGGCTCTGCGTTCGGTTGTGCGTTCGGTTTTGCGTTCGGCGGTCCTCGCGGGTCAGGGTGGCTGTCACGACGGTGACGGACGACGACCCGAGGTGCGGCACATGGGCAGTGGGACGGAAGCGGCACACGGTGGCTGGAGCAGGCGCCGTTTCGTCGGGGCGCTCGGTGCGGCGGCCGGGGCCTCGGTCGTGGCGGGCTGCCAGGACGGCGCCTCCCGGACGCCCGCGGCACCGGACGGCGGGACGGCGAGCGGCACCGCGGCCCAGCCCACCGCCTCGGCCGCCGCTTCCGCCCCGGCCGCGAAGGAGCCGTCCGGTCCCCGGCCGCTCTACCTGGGCACCTACACCTCGGTGGAGGGCGGCGGCAGGGGCATCGGGGTCGCCGCGTACGACCCCGTGTCGGGCCGGATCACCGGCTCCGGCACGATCACCGGCGTCCCGGACCCGTCGTATCTCGCGGTGCACCCCGACGGCCGGACGCTGTACGCCGTCCAGGAGCGTGAGCGCGGTGCCGTGACCGCCGTACGCACGGCGGACCGCGAGGTGCTGGGGAGCCGGGCGACGGGCGGGGCGCACACCTGTCATCTGTCGGTGCATCCGGGCGGGCGCTGGCTGCTGAGCGCCGACTACGGCTCGGGCACGGTCGCCGTGCACCCGATCGACGCCTCGGGGGCGCTCGGCGCGCCCACCGGCCTGGTCACCCACCGCCGTCCGGCGCCCGGACCGGGTCAACAGGGGCCGCACGCGCACCAGATCGTCACGGCGCCGGACGGCGGGCACGTCCTCGCCGTGGACCTCGGCACCGACACCGTGTACTCCTACCGCCTGGACCAGCGGGCGGGCACGCTGACCGAGGTCGCGCAGGCCCACACCCGGCCGGGCGCCGGGCCGCGCCACCTCACGTTCCATCCCGGCGGCCGGTACGCGTACCTGGCCGACGAGGTCGACGACACGGTCTCGGTCTGCTCCTACGACCCGGCCTCCGGCCGCCTGACGATCGGCCGGCCCCAGTCCACGGGAGCGAGGGCGGGCACCAACCATCCGGCCCAGTTCGCCGTCACACCGGACGGCGCGTACGCCTTCCTGGCCAACCGGGGCGACGACACGATCGCCCGGTACGCCGTCGAGGCGGACGGGGCGCGGCTGCGGCTGCTCGGCACGGTGCCGTCGGGCGGGGAGTTCCCCCGGCAGCTCGCCCTCTCCCCCGACGGCGGCCTGCTGTTCACCGCGAACCAGCGCTCCGGCACGGTCGGCGTGTTCCAGGTGGACGGCCGCGACGGCGCCCTGCGGCGCACGGGCCAGCCGTTCGTGTCACCCGTCGCGGTCTGTGCGCTGCCGCTGTAGGGCACGCGGGCAGGACGCGGCGCCGGCCTGCGTGAGCAGGACGTGCATGCGCTCGGTGAGCTGACCGACGTCGTCGGCCGGCGCGTGGAAGGGCAGGCGTACGTCGCCGTGGGCGCGGGCGCGTTCGATGCGCAGCGTCAGTCCGTGCCGGTCGACGGCGAGCGGCCTGACCCGGACGGCGCCGTGCAGGCTCTCCGTGCGGACGAGCCGGGTGAGCCGTTCGACGGCGTCGGGGTGCGCGTCGGCGAGGTGGGTGAGCAGGTGGGCCTCGGCCAGTGCGAGGGGGTCGGGCTCGGCGGCGGCGAATTCGTCGAGGGCGACGACGACCGCCCCGGAGGGCTCCTTCAGCACGACGCGGGTGGTACGGAAGGCGAGGTGGCCGTCCTCGGGGACGAACCAGCCGGCCAGCCAGAGCCGGGCGCGGATGCGCCCCCGGACCGGGACGGGTGCGACGTCCGCGAACTCCAGCACGGCGGAGGGCTCCCCGCGCGGCGCGAAGATCGCGGCCGTCTGCAGTGCGCTGTCCTCCGGCACGTGCAGGAACACCTGCCCGTCGTCGCCGACGGTGTGCGCGCCGACGAACTCCTCGCGGCCGCCGTCCGCGGTCACCGCGCAGGACCACGACGCGGCGAGCACGGACCGGGCCCGCTCCGCCGCGCCGGGCGCGGCCGTCCAGCTGTCGCTGTCACCCATCCCAAGACCTCCTTAGGTAAGCCTTGCCTAACCTATCGGAGATCGGGGTGTACGCCAACCAGGGCCCGCGAACCTGTGCGGCACCCGTCAGCGGGCGATGACCCCGAGCAGCGCGCGCGCACACAACTCCCGTACCCGCTCCCGCGACAGCGCGTCGTCGGACCCGCGCAGCCACTCCAGGCACACCGCCGTGGTGAACGCCAGCCAGCCGCGCACCGCGAGGCGCACTTCGGCACGCTCCCCGAACAGCGGGCCGAACTCGGGGTCGGCGGCGAGTGCCGCGAGGATCTGGCGTTCCTGGGCGGCCAGCGCCCGCTGGTAGACGCGGCGCACGGCCTGGTCACCGGCCGCGTCCGCCCGGTGGAAGGCGCGATAGCCGTGCGCGTGGGCGCGGACGTACTCCAGGTAGGTGTCCAGGCCGGCGGTGAGCTGTTCGCGGACGGGGATGCCGGGGACGGCCGCCGTCATGCGCAGCATCCGCTCGCTCTCCAACTCGACGACCGCCGCGAAGAAGTCACGCTTGGTAGGGAAGTAGTGGTAGAGCAGCCCCCGCGAGACTCCGGCGATCTCGGCGACCTGCTCGATCCGCACCTCGTCGTACGGGCTCTCCGAGAACAGGCGCGCGCCCACCGACAGGAGTTGCTCACGGCGCTCTCCGGTGCTGAGGCGGCGCCGTGTGCGCTCCCCCGGGTTGGCGGCCATGTCGGCACCTTACTTGACGCCGGTTCGACGGCGGGACGAGACTGGGCGCGCTATTGAACGCACGTACAACACGCTCAACCTGCCGCTGGATCAAGGGAGATCGCGTCATGGCGGAGACGACGACCGGGGCCGGGTCGGGCACGGCGACCGGGGCCGCGCTGCCCAAGGGGTTCCGCAGTGCCGAGCTGGGGTGGCCCGAGCTGCGGCGCATC
Organism: Streptomyces sp. NPDC058335; assembly: GCF_042723915.1. Lineage (NCBI taxonomy): Bacteria > Bacillati > Actinomycetota > Actinomycetes > Kitasatosporales > Streptomycetaceae > Streptomyces > Streptomyces sp. NPDC058335. The sequence continues at coordinate 26,879 of NZ_JBHXHX010000009.1, forward strand.
CCGCATCCGCCGTACCGGCTGCCGCTGCTCGGGGACGTGCTGGGCGCGAGCCGGCGGACGCCGGTGCAGGACTCCCTGGCGTACGGCCGCCGGCTCGGGCCGATCTTCCGGCGGCGCGTCTTCGGCCGGGAGTTCGTCTTCGTCTGGGGTGCGCGGCTCGCGGCCGACATGGCGGACGAGACCCGGTTCGCCAAGCACGTGGGGCTCGGCGTCGCCAACCTGCGGCCGGTGGTCGGGGACGCCCTGTTCACGGCGTACAACCACGAGCCCAACTGGCAGTTGGCGCACGACGTGCTGGCGCCCGGGTTCAGCCGGGAGGCCATGGAGGCCTACCACCCGATGATGCTGGACGTGGCGGACCGGCTGACCGGCCACTGGGACCGCGCGGCGGCCTCGGGGGACGGTGTCGACGTTCCCGGCGACATGACGAAACTGACGCTGGAGACGATCGCGCGCACCGGTTTCGGACATGACTTCGGCTCGTTCGAGCGGTCCCGGCCCCACCCCTTCGTGACGGCGATGGTGGGCACGCTCGGTTACGCGCAGCGGCTCAACACGGTGCCTTCTCCCCGGCTGTTGTGGCGGGCCACGCGCCGCAACGAGGCGGACATCGCCCACCTCGACCGCACGGTCGACGAACTGGTGCGGGCCCGCCGGGCGGGCGCCGGCGGCCACGGCGACCTCCTCGACCGGATGCTGGAGACGGCCCACCCGGAGACCGGGGAGCGGCTGTCGGCGCAGAACGTGCGGCGCCAGGTCATCACCTTCCTGGTCGCCGGTCACGAGACCACCTCGGGCGCGCTCTCCTTCGCCCTGCACTACCTGTCCCGCCACCCCGAGGTGGCCGCCCGCGCCCGCGCCGAGGTGGACCGGGTGTGGGGCGACGCGCCGGTGCCGGGGTACGACCAGGTGGCGAAGCTGCGCCACGTGCGCCGGGTCATCGACGAGTCGCTGCGGCTGTGGCCGACGGCACCCGCGTTCGCGCGGGAGGCCCGCGAGGACACCGTGCTGGCCGGGGAGCATCCGATGCGGCGCGGCGCGTGGGCGCTGGTGCTGACGGCGATGCTGCACCGCGACCCGGAGGTGTGGGGTGCCGACGCCGAGGAGTTCGACCCGGACCGCTTCGAGGCGGGGGCCGTCCGCGCGCGTGCCCCGCACACCTTCAAGCCGTTCGGCACCGGGGCGCGGGCCTGCATCGGGCGGCAGTTCGCGCTGCACGAGGCCACGCTCGTGCTCGGCCTGCTGCTGCGCCGCTACGAGCTGCTGCCCGACCCCGGCTACCGGCTGCGGGTGGCCGAACGGCTGACCCTGATGCCGGAAGGACTGCGGCTACGGCTGGAGCGGCGCACCCCGACGGCGGCCACGGTGGGCGAACGGGAGGCGGAGGAACCCGCCTCAGTGCCCCGCTGTCCAGTGCGCGGGCCGGCCGACTGACCCCGGCAGCCTGGTCCCCGCGCTCCCCCGGGCCGCGGTGAGCTGCGGCTGGGTCAGGAAGAGCACGCCGGTCAGATCGGCGTCCGTGAGGTCGGTGTCACGCAGGTCCGCCCCGATGAGGTCGGCACCGCGCAGGTCGGCGCCGGTCAGGTCGGCGGCGATGAGCAGGGCCCCGCGCAGGTTCGCGCCCCGCAGGTCGGCGCCCTTGAGGCGGGCGCCCATCAGGTCGGCCCCCCGGTGTTCCTTCCTGCGGCCGGGCAGGCCCGCGCGGGCCAGTTCGCTGGTCCGCAGGAGCAGGGCGTTGACGTCCTCGCGGTGGGCCGGCACGTCCAGCGCGGCGAGTTCCTCCGGGGTGCCCCGGGTCAGCTCCCCGGTGCGCTCCAGGGCCCGGCGCAGCTCGGGATGGATCGGGCGGGCCGCGGGGAGGGCGAGGGCCTCGGTGAGGTACCAGAGCAGTTCGTGGAGGTGCCGGACCACCGGGAAGACCTCCATCATGCGGCGGGCGTGGTCGCGGGGGGCCGTACGCCAGCCCTGGCCGCCGAAGGTGATCTGCGAGACCTTCTGGCCCGCGCCGAAGCAGTCGTAGACCGTGCAGCCGTTGAAGCCCTTCTGCCGCAGCCGGGTGTGGATGCCGCAGCGGTGGTCCTCGCCCAGGTTGGGGCAGGGCCTTCCGGCGTCCTTGTCGATCGCGAAGTCCGCGGAGCGGGCGAAGGGCAGGGCCACGCAGCACAGCCCGAAGCAGTTGCCGCAGTCGCCGCGCAGGTCGCCGCGGTCCATCGTCTCGTCTCGCATTCCGTCCACCCTACTGACCTGCGGCGCTTGTCCGCGCACCGGTGCGGGGCGCTCGCGCGGAACGAGAACTCACCGCTGGGTTTCCGGGGCTGTGGGGGTCCGCTCATCCAGCGGAAAACAACGTCGGCTATCACGGAGTCAGGAGCCGGCTGCGGCAGAAGCCGACGGACCGAGGAGCCACACCATGTGCAGTCACCAGCCACCGTGCCCCACCCCGGAGAGCGCCGACCGGCACTCGGCCGTCGTCGTCACGGCCCACCCCGAACAGGGGTGGAGCCTGCTGTGCAACGGCACCCTCGTCTTCGACGACACCGGTGAACTCCTGCCCGACGGACGGGTGGTGGCCCCCCACCGGGTCCCCGGCCCGCCCGTCGCGGCGGTCTGACTCAGCCGGCGTCCGGCGGTACCTCCGGGCGCGTGAGGCTCGGGGTCGGCCAGGATGTACAGGGCGACGATCCTGCCGTCGACGACCGTGACGCCCATGACCGGCCGCAGGACGCCGTCGGGGGCATTGAGCACGCCGGCCTCGCCGTCTCCCCTGCCCCGTCGGCTGTGTCCGCCCTATCGGCCGAACAGTTCGAAGGCGACCGCCGGCGTGCCGCCGAAGCGTTCCCCCACCGACTGTGCCACGTCGGTCAGGAAGCCCCGTACGTACGACTCGGGCTCCTCGTCGGTCAACGCCTCGATGTACGCCCGGTGTTCGAGCAGCGAGGCGACGGCCCGCTCCAGTCCCGCCGTCGCGTCCACGGCGTGCGTGGGGGTCGCGGACCCGGCGACGGCGACCCAGCGGACGCCGTCCCAGGGTTCGAGGCCCTGCTCGGTCAGCTCGGGGAAGATCCAGCGGTTGCCGGCGTCCCCGGCCGCGTCGAGGGTGGCACGGCCCACGGCGACGTGGTCGGGGGTGTTCCAGGCCACCCCGCCCCAGGTGTCCCGGTGGTTCAGGGTGACCACCAGCTCGGGGCGGTGCCGGCGGATGGCGGCGGCGATGTCCCGGCGCAGGGCGGGACCGTACTCGATCACCCCGTCCCGGTGGTCGAGGAACTCCACGGTGGAGACGCCGACGACGGCCGCGCTCGCCCGCTGCTCACGTTCCCGCAGCGGGGCGCAGTCGGCGGGCGCGATCGTGTCGATGCCGGCCTCGCCGCGGGTCGCCAGCACGTAGGTGACCTCGCGGCCCGCGTCCGTCCAGGCGGCGATCGCCGCGGAGCAGCCGTACTCCAGGTCGTCCGGGTGGGCGACGACGGCCAGGGCGCGCCGCCAGTCCTCGGGCATGGGGGTGAGCTGGGGGGTCGTCGGCTCGGTCATGGTCCGTACCCTAGGGCCTCCGCCTCGGGGTCAGGCCTCGTCGCGGGTGAGTGCCAGCAGCCGGTCCAGGACGCGGGAGCCGCCCGCGCGGACCCCGTCGTGTTCGAACTCGTCGGTGACCCAGGTGCGCAGGCCGCGAACGGCACGGGCGGTGCGCAGGGAGTGCGCGGTGTCGACGTACAGGTCGTCGTGGTAGATCGCGGCGGCGACCGGGACCTCGTTGGCGGCGAGGCGGGCCGGGTCGTACAAGGGGGTCCAGTCGGTGCGGGCGGCCAGAAGTTCGGCGGTCTCGCGCAGCGGGCGCAGTGCGGGGTCGCGGTCGAACATCCAGGGGTGGACGGTCTCGCCGGTCAGCAGCAGCGGTCCGTCGCCCGCGAGGGTCTTGGCCGCGTCGAACTGCGGGAATTCGGCGCGCACCCGCTCGGCCGACCAGGCGGTGGGCCGGTCGTCCTGGCCGTAGATCGACTCGTGGACGAGGGCGTAGAGGGGGTGTGCGGCGTACGACAGGAGGCTTTGGATCTCCTCCTGGAAGGCGTCGGAGAGGGCAGGGCCCCGCGGGGTGGGCACGAAGGCGTCCTCGAGGAGGAAGTGCAGTCGGTGGCTGCCCTCGCTGCCGCCGAGGAGGATGCCGAGACTCTGGAAGGCCTCGGCGCCCAGACGGTAGCCGCCGGGAAGGGTGACCTCGTGCTGGAGCAGGTGCTCGGCGATCCGGCGGGCGCGCTCGACGTCCTGCGGGTAGCGGGCGTAGTGCGCGGCGACCTTGCGTTCCATGCGCGGGTAGGCGGCGCGGTAGACGTCGTCGGCGTGGGCGTCCAGGGAGGGCAGGCCGCCGGTGATCACGGCCGCGGCGAGCCCTTCGGGGGCGAGGGAGAGGTAGGTGACCGTGCAGAAGCCGCCGAAGCTCTGGCCGAGGACGGTCCAGGGGGCGCCGCCGGTGACCTCGCGGCGCACCAGCTCGCAGTCCCGGACGATGGAGTCGGCGCGGAAGCGGGCCAGGTAGTCGGCCTGCTCGGCGGGGCCGCCGCGCAGCGGGAGCGTCTGGCGGTTGGCGGGCGTGGAACTGCCGGTGCCGCGCTGGTCGAGGAGGAGGACGCGGTACTCCTTCAGGGCGCGGTCCAGCCAGGCCTGCCGGCCGACGAACCGCTGGGCGCCGAAGCCGGGTCCGCCCTGGAGGTAGACCAGCCAGGGGAGGTCCTGCCGCGCCTTGTCGCTCGCGACGACCTCGCGGGCGTACAGCTCGATCGTCTCCCCTGCCGGGTCGGCGTGGTCGAGGGGCACGGTGAAGCGGCGGTCGGTGAGGACGACGCCGGGCTGGCGGTAGCTGACGGACAACGTGGGGCTCCCGTGACGATGGGTGTGCGGGCCGCGTCCCAGTTCAGCACACGTCCGGTCGCCGGCGGAGCCCGGGGGATCATGACCGGCTACTGAACGACGGGTCAAGTCGCTGCCGTCCCACGGGTCACCGCGGCTGAACGACTGGTCAGCGTGACGACAGGCTGGACCTGCGCACCACCAGCTCCGGCTGGAGCACGACCCGCCGGTGTTCGTGCGCCCGCGTCCCGCCGCCCGGCCCCTCCTCGGTCTCCTCCAGGAGCATGTCGGCGGCCAGGGCACCCATGGTGACGGCCGGCTGGCGTACGGACGTCAGGGGTACGGCCGCGGCGGCGGCGAACTCGATGTCGTCGTAGCCGACGATCGCGAGGTCGTCCGGGACGTTGACGCCGGCCGCGTACATGGCCTGGAGGACGCCGAGGGCGAGCAGGTCGTTGGCGCAGAACACGGCGGTCGGACGGTCGGCCAGGCCGAGGAGACGGGCGCCCGCGTCGCGGCCGGCGGCCACGTCGAGCCGTTCGGTGGGCAGTTCGCGCAGACAGTCGGGACCGAGTCCCGCCTCGGCGAGGGCGCTCAGGGCGCCGGTGCGGCGGTCGCGGACCTGGGTGAGGCCGGGCGGGCCGCTGACGTAGGCGACGGAGCGGTGTCCGGCGTCGAGGAGATGACGTACGGCGAGCGCGCCGCCGGCCACGTCGTCGACGGAGACCGAGCACTCCGTGGTGCCCTCGGAGACGCGGTCGACCAGCACGAACGGGATGCCGTGGCGGCGGAACGCGGCGATGTTGCGGCCGGTGGCGTCGGCCGGGGTGAGCAGCACGCCCCGCACCCGCTGCTCGGCGAAGAGGGACAGGTACTCGGCCTCCTCGCCGGCGCTCTCGGCGCTGTTGCAGACCATCACGCCGAGCCCGGCCTGCCGGGCGGCCCGCTCGGCGCCGCGGGCCACGTCCACGAAGAAGGGGTTGCCCATGTCGAGCACGAGCAGCCCCATGATCCGGCTGCGGCCCGCGCGCAGTTGGCGGGCGGACTCACTGCGGACATAGCCGAGCCGGTCGATCGCGGACAGCACGCGCGCGCGGGTCTCCGTGGCCACGGTGTCCGGGCGGTTGATGACGTTGGACACCGTGCCGACCGAGACTCCGGCGACTCGGGCGACGTCCTTGATTCCCACCGACTGGGCCATCAGGCAGAGACCTCCAGAGAAGCAGGGACGAGGGGCGGCGGGGGGCCTTCACATTATCGCCGTCCCGCCGCGCACCTTGACCGGTCAGGCGGGCAGGCGGAAATCGACCACGTGGAGCGCCGAGGGGGTCGTTCCGCTCGACTTCACCTGGTACATGACGGACAGGACGCCGTCCTGCGCGATCCGGGTCTCGTCGATGACGACCTCGCCGAAGGCGTTGAGTCCGGCGCCGTCGAACAGCAGCCTCCAGTCCGTGTGTCCGGAGGCCTTCGAGGCGCCGGCGATCCGGCCGAACGGAAGGATCGCGTAGGCGTTGTCGTACTTGTCGACGATGAGCCTGGTGCGCTGGCTGGAGTTGAGCGGGACCGGGATCTCGGTCTTCTGCCAGGCGCCGGAGGTGTTCTTGCGGAGGTGGAAGGCGCGGCCGTTCGCGGTGCGGTCGGCGACGTAGTCGGTGGTGCACTGGCCGAAGCGGCCGGGGACGTAGCTGATGATCGCGTGCGGGCGGCCGGCCGAGTCGGTGGTCTGGCTCTCCTGGTTCATCAGGGAGTGGTCCGGGTTGAGCGGGTCGACGACCAGTCCGGCATCGGTGACGGAGACCTTGTCGGAGCCGCCGGTGGTGCCGACGACCGTGCCGACGTCGTTGCGCCAGGTGCGGCCGCGGTCGTCGGAGTAGACGTAACCGGTGTCATGGTTGGTGATGCCGCCGCCGTTGCACATGACGGCGCCGTTCTGCTCGCGCCAGGTGAAGAAGGCGTGCAGCCGGCCGTTGCGGTCGTAGTCGATGCCGTGCAGATACATGTTGCGGGCCGTGCTGGAGCCGTGCTCGCTGGTGTAGGTGCCGGTGGAGGCCGACCACTCGCCGAGGTTGGTCCACTTGGTGCCGTCGTACTCGGCAAGGGCGTTGCGGCCGTTTCCGGAGACGGCGACCCGGTAGCTGAGCTGGAGCCTGCCGTCGGGGGTGGAGACGAACTGCGGGTAGGTGAACTGCGTGGTGAGCGCGAGTCCGTCGAGCGTGGACTGGGGTGCGCCGAAGCGGCTCGCGGTCCAGCTCAGGCCGGCCGGGTCGTCGAGGAGGCCGGCCACCGACTTGACGTAGGTGAAGCCGTCGCTGTGCGAGTCCATGTTGAGGTGGAGGCGGCCGTCGACCTTGGAGACGCCCATGGAGATGACGTTGTGGGAGTCGTCGTAGCGCAGCGTGTGGCCGACCTTCACGGTGGACCAGGTGCTGCCGCCGAGGACGCGGCGGCCGACGACGGCGTTGCGGTCGGCGGTGTACCAGACGGCGTACTGGTAGCCCTTGTAGGTCAGCAGGGCGTTCTTCTGGAACGAGTTGTTGTTGACCAGGCCGTCGTACGAGACGAAGAAGATCGCCTGGCTGTCGAGCGTGGTGGTGCCGGTCCTCGTCACCGAGGGGCCGGGGTCGGCGGCCCGTGCGGTGCCGGCGGCGAGGGCGGGGGTGGCCAGGGCACCGGCCAGGGCCGCGCCGAGCAGCGTGCGTCTTTTCATCTCGGGGACTCCATCGTCGTACGAGGTGAACGGGGGGAGGTAGCGGTGGATCAGGCGAGGTGGAAGACCTCGGTGAGCGGTTTCATGGCCTCGTCGGGCCGGGCGCCGTCCAGCGATTCGAAGAACGGCGCCATCTCCGCCTGCCAGCGGGCGTTGACCTCGGTGGCCTCCATGCCGGCCTGGGCCGCGGCGAAGTCCTCGGTCTCCAGGTAGCCGACGAGCAGTCCGTCCTCGCGCAGGAAGAGCGAGTAGTTGTGCCAGCCGGTGGCGGAGAGCGCCGCGAGCATCTCCGGCCAGACGGCGGCGTGCCGCTCGCGGTACTCGTCGAGTCGGTCCGCCCGGACCTTCAGCAGGAAGCACACGCGCTGCATCAACACCCCTTGGTTGCTCAGAAGTTGAACTGGTCGATGTTCTTGGCGTCGAACACGGTCGGCTTGCCGAGGCTGATCACGCCGTCCTTGCCGATGGTGTAGGTGGTGCCGCCGGCCTTGAAGGTCTCGCCCTCCGCGCCGGTGATCTGACCGGAGACCAGGGCCACGGCGGTCTGCGCGGCCAGCGCGCCGAGCTTGGACGGGTCCCACAGCTCGAAGGCGTCGACGGTGCCGTTCTTGACGTACTTGCGCATGTCGTTGGGGGTGCCGAGGCCGGTCAGCTTGACCTTGCCCTTGTACTTGGAGCCCGACAGGTACTGGGCGGCGGCCTTGATGCCCACGGTGGTCGGGGAGATGATCCCCTTCAGGTTCGGGTACTCCTGGAGCAGGCCCTGGGTCTGCTGGAAGGACTGCTGGGCGTCGTCGTTGCCGTAGGCGACCTTGACGAGCTTGATGTCCTTGTACTTGGGGTCCTTCAGCTCGTCCTTCATGAAGTCGATCCAGATGTTCTGGTTCGTCGCGGTCTGCGCGGCGGACAGGATCGCGATCTCGCCCTTGTAGCCGATCTGTTCGGCGAGCAGCTGCACCTCGGTGCGGCCGAGGTCCTCGGCGGAGGCCTGCGAGACGAAGGCGTTGCGGCACTCGGGGTTGGTGTCGGAGTCGTAGGTGACGACCTTGATCTTGTTGCTCATGGCCTGCTTGAGCGCGGTGCACAGGGCGCCCGGGTCCTGCGCGGACACGGCCATCGCGTCGACCTGCTGCTGGGTGAGGGTGTTGACGTAACTCACCTGGCCGGAGGTGTCGGTGGCGCTGGACGGGCCGACCTCCTTGTAGCTGGAGCCCAGCTCCTTCAGGGCCGCCTCGCCGCCCTTGTCGGCGCTGGTGAAGTAGGGGTTGTTGACCTGCTTGGGCAGGAAGCCGACGGTCAGGCCCTTCTTGGTGGCCGCGTTCGGGTCGGCCTTGCCGCCGGAGGCGGCGGCGCCGGTGCTCTCGTTCTTCACGTCCTCCTTGGTGGTGCCGCCGCAGGCGGTGGCGGCGAGCGCGAGGGAGGTGACGGCGGCGAGGGCCGCGCAGGTGCGGCGGAGGGATGACTTGCGCATGGCGAAGGGTCCTTTGCGAGTACGAGGGGAAGCGGGGAGCGGCTGAGGGGTCACGAGGCCGGGGCGGGTGTCCCGGCCGGTGGTGGTGCCGACGCGGCTCGCCGGCCGGCCCGTGCGACCGCGATCTGGCGGGCGACCCGGGGGCCGAGCACGGAGAGGACGAGCAGGACGCCGGTGACGACGATCTGCGACTGTGCGGAGACGTCCTGGAGGCTCATCACGTTCTGGAGGGCGCCGAGGAGGAAGACACCGGCGATGGCTCCGCCGAGGGTGCCCTTGCCGCCGTCGAAGTCGATGCCGCCGAGCAGCACGGCGGCGACGACGGAGAGTTCGAGGCCGGTGGCGTTGTCGTAGCGGGCGCTGGCGTAGTGCAGGGCCCAGAAGATGCCGGTGAGGGAGGCCATCAGGCCGGTCAGGGTGAACAGGATCAGCTTCTGGCGCTTGACGCGGATGCCGGCGAAGCGGGCGGCCTCCTCGCTGGCGCCGATCGCGAAGAGCGAGCGGCCGAACGGGGTGGCGTGCAGGGCGACCACGGCGATCGCCAGGAAGACGACGAAGGGCAGGAGTGCCTGGGGGACGAAGGTGTCCCCGATGCGTCCGGCCGCGAAGTCCAGGTACTGGGTGGGGAAGTCGGTGACCGCGTCGGAGCCGAGCACGATCTGCGCGATGCCCCGGTAGGCGGCCATGGTGCCGATGGTGACGGCGAGGGACGGCAGCCCGAGGCGGGTGACCAGCAGGCCGTTGATCAGGCCGCAGACCACGCCGAGCAGCAGGCAGATCGGGATGATCGCCTCGATGGTCATGCCCTGGTTCCACAGGGCGCCCATCACCGCGCCGGACAGGCCGGCCGTGGAGGCGACGGACAGGTCGATCTCGCCGGAGACGACCAGCAGGGTCATCGGCAGGGCGATGAGCGCGATGGGGAGCGTGTTGCCGATCAGGAAGGACAGGTTGAGGGCGTTGCCGAAGCCGTCCACGAGGGAGAACGACAGCAGGAGCAGGACGATCAGGAGGGCGCCTACGACGGTGTCCCACCGGATGGCGCGGGCCAGCGACTCAGGCATGGCGGGCGTTCCTCTTCTTCAGTGCCGACGCCACCCGCAGCGCGACCACGCGGTCGACGGCGATGGCGAGGAGGAGCAGGATGCCGTTGATGGCGAGCACCCAGACGGAGCTGACGCCGAGGGCGGGCAGCACGCTGTTGATGGAGGTCAGCAGGAGGGCGCCGAGGGCGGCGCCGTAGACGCTGCCGGAGCCGCCGGTGAAGACCACTCCGCCGACGACGACGGCGCTGACGACGGTGAGTTCGTAGCCGTTGCCGGTGCCGGAGTCGACGTTGCCGAACCGGGCCAGGTACAGGGCTCCGGCGAGACCGGCCAGGGCGCCGCAGAAGGTGTAGGCGACGAGGATCCGCTTGCGGACGGGGATGCCGGCGAGGCGGGCGGCCTCCGGGTTGGAGCCGAGCGCGTACAGCTCGCGGCCGCTGCCGAACTGCTTGAGGTAGTAGGCGGTGGCGATGAGGACGGCGAGGGCGATCATCGCCAGCCAGGGCACCGCGGAGAGGCCGCCGGAGCCGAAGTCGACGAATCCCTCCGGGAGGTCGGCCGCGGTGATCTGCCGGGAGCCGACCCAGATGGAGTCGATGCCGCGGATGATGTACAGCGTGCCGAGGGTGACGACCAGGGCCGGTACCTGGCCGAGGCTGACCAGGAGGCCGTTCAGCAGGCCGAAGCCGATGCCCAGCAGGACCGCGAGGACGACGGCGACGACGGGGTTGCCGCCGTCCTGGAGGTAGACGCCGGCGGCGAAGGCGCTGATGCCGAGCGTGGAGCCGACGGACAGGTCGACGTTGCGGGTGATGACGACCAGGGACTGGCCGGTGGCGACCAGGACCAGGATGGTCGCGTTGAGCAGCAGGTCCTTGATGCCCTGCTCGGACAGGAACTCGCTGTTCCCGGCCTGGGTGATGCCGATCATCACGAGGAAGACGAGCAGGATGGCCAGTTCGCGCATCTTGAACACGCGGTCCACCAGGCGGGTGCCGCCGGCCTTGGACACCTCGGCGGCGGGGGCTTCGGGAGCGGTCACCGTCATGCGGCGGCCCTCCCCGTGGCTGCGGCCATCACGGTTTCCTCGGTGGCGTCGGAGCGGGGGATCTCGGCGGTGAGCCGGCCCTCGTGCATCACCAGCACGCGGTCGGCCATGCCGAGGATCTCGGGCAGGTCGGAGGAGATCATCAGGACGGCGACCCCGTCGGCGGCCAGCTCGGACAGCAGCCGGTGCACCTCGGCCTTGGTGCCGACGTCGATGCCGCGGGTGGGCTCGTCGACGATGAGCACCTTCGGCCCGGTGGCCAGCCACTTCGCGAGGACGACCTTCTGCTGGTTGCCGCCGGAGAGGGTGTTGACGGTGTCGGCGATCCGGGCGTACTTCACCTGGAGCCGGACCGCCCAGTCGAGGGAGCGGCTGCGCTCGGCGCCGCGGTCCATCAGGCCGGCCTTCACGGTGGTACGGAGTCCGGTCAGGCCGATGTTGCGCTCGATGGACATGTCCATCACCAGGCCCTGGGCGCGCCGGTCCTCGGGGACCAGGGCGAGGCCCGCCGCCATGGCGGTGGAGGGGGCGCCGTTGGTGAGCGTGCGGCCGCCGACCTCCACCTCACCGGCGTCCCAGCGGTCGATGCCGAACACCGCGCGGGCGACCTCGGTACGCCCGGCGCCGACCAGGCCGGCGAGGCCGACGATCTCGCCGCGCCGGACCTCGAAGGAGACGTCGGTGAAGACGCCCTCGCGGGTCAGCCGGCGGACGCTGAGGGCGACCTCGCCCGGCTCGACGTGCTGCTTCGGGTACAGCTCGTCGAGGTCGCGGCCGACCATGCGGCGGACCAGGTCGTCCTCGGTCATGCCGTCGAGGGGTTCGCTGGCGATCCAGGCGCCGTCGCGCAGGGTCGTGACCTGCCGGCAGATCTCGAAGATCTCCTCCAGCCGGTGCGAGATGAACAGCACGGCGGCGCCCTGGTCGCGCAGGGTGCGCACGACTCCGAAGAGGCGGGCGACCTCGCTGCCGGTGAGGGCGGCGGTCGGCTCGTCCATGATCAGGACGCGGGCGTCGAAGGAGAGCGCCTTGGCGATCTCGACGATCTGCTGGTCGGCGATCGACAGGCCGCGTGCCGGGCGGTCGGGGTCGAGGTCGACGCCCAGGCGCCGCATCAGGGCGGCGGTGGCCTCGTGGGTGGCCCTGTGGTCGATGCGGCCGAGGGCCCGCCGTGGCTGGCGGCCCATGAAGATGTTCTCGGCGATCGAAAGGTCGGGGAAGAGCGTGGGCTCCTGGTAGATGACGGCGATACCGGCGTCGCGGGCGTCGCCGGGGCCGTGGAAGACGACGGGCTCGCCGTCGAGCAGCACCTGACCGGCGTCCGGTCGGTGCACTCCGGCGAGCGCCTTGATGAGGGTCGACTTGCCCGCGCCGTTCTCGCCGGCGAGTGCGTGCACCTCACCGGCGAACAGCTCCAGGGAGACGCCCCGCAGAGCGCGTACGGCGCCGAAGGACTTGGAAACGTCCCTGAGTGCCAGCACCGGGGCTCGTCCCGTGTCGGACGGGTGGGTCATGGATGGCTCCTCGACGACGTCCGCCGACAGCCCCTGAGGGCCGCCACGGCGTCGTGAAAGGTTTCAACTGGATTGCCGGGACGTTAGGCACGACGGACATGTCGCGTCAATGGGTCCGTCTCGAAAAGTTTTCGATAGTCGAAGGTCACGCGTCGGTTACGGAGGGTGGGCCTGGACAGAGGGGTTGACACACCCCCGGCAGGCTCATAGCTTCCCGTTCTGAATCGTTTCACCCGGAAGCCTTTCCGGAAGCCGTTCAGGTTGTCCTTCCGGACCGATGTCACAGGAGCCCCAAGTGACCGACCTCGCCGCGGTGAAGGCCGCGCTCAAGACCCAGGCCGTAGAGACGCCGTCGTGGGCGTACGGGAACTCGGGCACCCGCTTCAAGGTGTTCGCCCAGGAGGGCGTGCCGCGCAACCCGCAGGAGAAGCTCGACGACGCCGCGAAGGTGCACGAGTTCACCGGCGTCGCCCCGACCGTGGCCCTGCACATCCCGTGGGACAAGGTGGAGGACTACTCCGCACTTGCGAAACATGCCGAGGACCGGGGGGTGAAGCTGGGAACGATCAACTCCAACACCTTCCAGGACGACGCCTACAAGCTGGGCAGCATCTGCCATCCCGAGGCCGCGGTCCGCCGCAAGGCCGTCGACCATCTCCTCGAGTGCGTCGACATCATGGACGCGACCGGCTCCGCCGATCTCAAGCTGTGGTTCGCCGACGGCACGAACTATCCCGGCCAGGACGACATCCGGGCCCGGCAGGACCGGCTGTCCGAGGGCCTGGCCGAGGTGTACGAGCGGCTCGGGGACGGGCAGCGGATGCTGCTGGAGTACAAGCTCTTCGAGCCGGCGTTCTACACGACCGACGTGCCGGACTGGGGCACCGCCTACGCCCACTGCCTCAAGCTCGGCGCGAAGGCGCAGGTCGTCGTCGACACCGGGCACCACGCGCCCGGCACCAACATCGAGTTCATCGTGGCCACGCTGCTGCGCGAGGGCAAGCTCGGCGGGTTCGACTTCAACTCGCGCTTCTACGCCGACGACGACCTGATGGTGGGTTCGGCCGACCCGTTCCAGCTGTTCCGGATCATGTACGAGGTCGTCCGGGGCGGTGGGTTCGACTCCGACGTGGCGTTCATGCTCGACCAGTGCCACAACATCGAGGCGAAGATCCCGGCGATCATCCGGTCCGTGATGAACGTGCAGGAGGCCACGGCGAAGGCGCTGCTGGTCGACCGGTCGGCGTTGGCCGCGGCGCAGGCGTCCGGCGACGTGCTGGAGGCGAACGCGGTGCTGATGGACGCGTACAACACGGATGTACGGCCGCTGCTGCGCGAGGTGCGGGGGGAGATGGGGCTGGGCCCCGAGCCCCTCAAGGCGTACAAGGCGTCCGGGTGGGCCGAGAAGATCATCGCCGAGCGGGTCGGAGGGGAACAGGCCGGTTGGGGCGCGTGAGCGTCCGCCGTCACCTGTTCGTCTCGGGCTGCGGGTCCGTCGTGGCTGGTCGCGCAGTTCCCCGCACCCCTGAAGTAAGTGCACTCGCCCTCCGTCAAGTAAGGACTGAAGGTTCATGACCCACCCCGAAGCCGCCGCTCTCGTCGCCCGGTCGCACCGGCTCGGCGCTGATCCTCGGAACACCAACTACGCCGGCGGCAACACGTCCGCCAAGGGCACCGACACCGATCCCGTCACCGGTGGGGATGTCGAGCTGATGTGGGTGAAGGGGTCCGGTGGCGACCTCGGGACCCTTACCGAGGCGGGGCTGGCCGTGCTGCGGCTGGACCGGCTGCGGGGGCTCGTCGATGTCTATCCGGGCGTCGAGCGCGAGGACGAGATGGTCGCCGCGTTCGACTACTGCCTGCACGGCAAGGGCGGCGCCGCGCCGTCCATCGACACCGCCATGCACGGCCTCGTGGACGCCGCCCACGTCGATCATCTGCACCCGGACTCCGGGATCGCCCTCGCCTGCGCCGCCGACGGGGAGAAGCTGACCGCCGAGTGTTTCGGGGACAGCGTGGTGTGGGTGCCGTGGCGGCGGCCCGGTTTCCAGCTGGGGCTGGACATCGCCGCCGTGAAGGCCGCCAACCCGCAGGCCGTCGGCTGCATCCTCGGCGGGCACGGGATCACCGCCTGGGGGGACACCGCCGAGGAGTGCGAGCGCAACTCGCTGCACATCATCCGCACCGCGGAGGCGTTCCTGGCGGAGCGGGGCAAGGCCGATCCGTTCGGGCCCGCCGTCGAGGGCTACGGGGCGCTGCCCGAGGACGAGCGCCGGGAGCGGGCCGCCGCGCTCGCGCCGTACGTGCGGGCGGTCGCCTCGCAGGACCGGCCGCAGGTCGGGCACTTCGACGACTCCGGCGTCGTCCTGGACTTCCTGGCCGCCGCCGAGCATCCGCGGCTGGCCGCGCTCGGCACCTCCTGCCCGGACCACTTCCTGCGGACCAAGGTGCGGCCCCTCGTCCTGGATCTGCCGCCCACCGCCACGGTGGAGGAGGCGGTCGCGCGGCTGAAGGAGCTGCACGCCGCCTACCGTGAGGAGTACGCCGCCTACTACCGGCGGCACGCCGAGCCCGGCTCCCCCGCGATGCGTGGCGCCGACCCGGCGATCGTGCTGGTGCCCGGGGTGGGCATGTTCTCCTTCGGCAAGGACAAGCAGACCGCGCGGGTGGCCGGCGAGTTCTACGTCAACGCGATCAACGTGATGCGCGGCGCGGAGTCGGTGTCGACGTACGCGCCGATCGAGGAGTCGGAGAAGTTCCGCATCGAGTACTGGGCGCTGGAGGAGGCCAAGCTCCAGCGGATGCCGAAGCCGAAGGCGCTGGCCACGCGGGTGGCGCTGGTGACGGGCGCGGGCAGCGGGATCGGCAGGGCGATCGCGCACCGGCTGGTCGCCGAGGGCGCGTGTGTCGTCGTCGCCGATCTCAACGGGGACAACGCATCGGTGGTCGCCGAGGAGCTGGGCGGGCCGGACAAGGCCGTCGCCGTGACCGTCGACGTCACCTCCGAGCAGCAGATCACCGAGGCCTTCCGGGCCGCGGCGCTCGCTTTCGGCGGGGTCGACCTGGTGGTCAACAACGCCGGTATCTCCATCTCCAAGCCGCTGCTGGAGACCTCCGCGAAGGACTGGGACCTCCAGCACGACATCATGGCCCGCGGTTCCTTCCTCGTCTCGCGTGAGGCCGCCCGCGTGATGATCGCGCAGGAGCTGGGCGGCGACATCGTCTACATCGCGTCGAAGAACGCCGTCTTCGCCGGCCCCAACAACATCGCCTACTCCGCGACCAAGGCCGACCAGGCCCATCAGGTGCGGCTGCTGGCCGCCGAGTTGGGCGAGCACGGGATTCGCGTCAACGGGATCAACCCCGACGGCGTGGTGCGCGGCTCGGGCATCTTCGCGGGCGGCTGGGGCGCCAAGCGCGCGGCCGTGTACGGGGTGGACGAGGAGAAGCTGGGCGAGTTCTACGCGCAGCGCACCATCCTCAAGCGGGAGGTGCTGCCCGAACACGTCGCGAACGCCGTGTTCGCGCTCACCGGCGGCGAGCTCACCCACACCACCGGTCTGCACATCCCCGTCGACGCGGGTGTGGCGGCCGCCTTCCTCCGGTGACGGCCGTGAAGTCGTACGCCGCGGTCGACCTCGGCGCCTCCAGCGGGCGCGTGATGGTCGGCCGCGTCACCCCGGACTCGCTGGAGCTGGCCGAGGCGCACCGCTTCCCCAACCGGCCCGTGCGCGTGCCGGAGGGGCTGCGCTGGGACGTGCTCGGGCTGTACGCCGGGGTGCTGGAGGGGCTGCGGGCCGCCGGCCAGGTCGACTCCGTCGGCATCGACAGCTGGGCCGTGGACTACGGCCTGCTCGACGCCGACGGGGCCCTGCTGGGCAACCCGGTGCACTACCGCGACGCCCGCACGGAGGGCGTCGCGGAGAAGGTGTGGGGTCGCGTCCCGGCCGCCGAGCTGTACGCGGCGACGGGGTTGCAGTACGCGCCGTTCAACACGCTGTACCAGCTCACGGCGGCCCGCGAGAGCCGTCAACTGGCCTACGCCCGGCGCCTGTTGCTCGTGCCCGATCTGCTGTCGTACTGGCTGACCGGCGAGCAGGGCACCGAGCTGACCAACGCCTCCACCACCCAGCTCATCGATCCGCGGACCCGCGACTGGTCGTACGACCTCGCCGCGCGGCTGGACATCGACCTCGGCCTGTTCCCGCCGCTGCGGCGGCCCGGGGACGCCGCCGGGGTGCTGCGGGCGGCGGTGCTGGAGGAGACCGGACTGGCCGGGCCCGTGCCGGTGACGGCCGTCGGGTCGCACGACACGGCGTCCGCGGTGGCCGCCGTACCGGCGACCGGCGAGCGCTTCGCCTACATCTGCACCGGCACCTGGTCCCTGGCCGGCCTGGAACTGGACGCGCCCGTCCTCACCGAGGACAGCCGCGCCGCCAACTTCACCAACGAGCTGGGGCTGGACGGCACGGTCCGCTACCTCCGCAACATCATGGGGCTGTGGCTGCTCCAGGAGTGCGTACGGGCCTGGGGCGACCCGGATCTCGGCGGGCTGCTGCGCGACGCCGCCACGGTACCGGCGCTGCGGTCGGTGGTGGACGCGGGGGACGCCGCCTTCCTGGCGCCGGGCCGCATGCCGGAGCGGATCGCCGAGGCCTGCCGTGCCTCCGGGCAGCCGGTGCCGGGAACCCCCGCCGAGGTCACCCGCTGCATCCTGGACTCCCTCGCGCTCGCCCACCGGCGGGCGGTCGAGGACGCCCAGCGGCTGGCCGGTCACCCCGTCGATGTCGTGCACATCGTCGGCGGCGGCACCCGCAACGCGCTGCTGTGCCAGCTCACCGCCGACGCCTGCGGGCTGCCGGTGGTGGCCGGACCGACGGAGGCCGCCGCGCTCGGCAACGTCCTCGTCCAGGCCGGGGCGCACGGGCTGGTCGGCGACCGGCACGCCATGCGCGGGCTGCTCGCCAGGACCCAGCCCCTGACGCGCTACGAACCGCAGGGCGGGACCGGGCGTTGGCGGGACGCGCAGGCCCGGCTCGCCACGCGGTGACCGAGCCGGGGCCTCCCCCGGTCCGGCCGCCGCTACCCTGCACCCATCCGATGATCAACCCCGAGGAGCCGCGATGCGTGTCGCACTGTTCCTGACCTGTGTCAACGACACGCTGTATCCGGACACCGGCCGCGCCGTGGTGAAACTCCTGACCAGACTGGGTGTCGAGGTCGACTTCCCGATGGCCCAGACCTGCTGCGGCCAGGCCCACTACAACACCGGTTACCGCCACGAGGCCGAACCCCTCGCCCGCCACTTCTCCGACGTCTTCGGGGAGTACGAGGCGATCGTGACGCCCTCGGGGTCCTGCGGGGCGATGGTGCGCGAGCTGTATCCGCGGATGGGCGAGCGGGCGCGGGCCGAGGGGCGCGGCGACACCCTCGCCGCGACCCTGGCACCGGTCGTGCCGAAGACGTACGAACTGACCGAGTTCCTCGTCGACGTGCTCGGCGTGACGGACGTCGGGGCGTACTACCCGCGCACGGTGACGTACCACCCGACCTGTCACGGGCTGCGCGGTCTCGGCCTCGGGGAGCGGCCCCGGCGGCTGCTCCAGGCCGTGAAGGGGCTGGAACTGGCCGAGCTGCCCGGCGCCGACGAGTGCTGCGGCTTCGGCGGGACCTTCGCGGTGAAGAACGCCGACGTCTCCGCCGCGATGGGCGCGGACAAGGTGCGCAACGCCGAGTCGACGGGCGCGGACGTCCTGTGCGCGGCCGACAACTCGTGTCTGATGCACATCGGCGGAACGATGACCCGGCTCCGGTCGGGCCTGCGGCCGGTGCACATCGCGGAGATCCTGGCGAGCACGGAGGAGGAACCGGCCGTATGAGCGGGACGTTCGTCGGGATGCCGGCGTTTCCGAAGGCCGCCCACGAGGCGGTCAACAACCCGACGCTGCGCGGGAATCTGCGGCACGCCACCCACACCATCCGCGGAAAGCGCGCGAAGGCGGTCGCCGAGGTCTCCGACTGGGCCCAGTTGCGGGAGGCCGGCAAGCAGATCAAGGATCACACGCTCCGCCATCTGGACCGCTACCTGGAGCAGTTGGAGGAGTCGGTCACGGCGGCGGGCGGCATCGTCCACTGGGCGGCCGACGCCGACGAGGCCAACCGGATCGTCGCCCGACTGGTCAAGGAGACCGGCGAGTCGGAGGTGGTGAAGGTCAAGTCCATGGCCACGCAGGAGATCGGGCTCAACGAGGCCCTCGAAGCCGAGGGCATCCGCGCCTACGAGACCGATCTCGCCGAACTGATCGTGCAGTTGGGCAAGGACCGGCCCTCGCACATCCTCGTGCCCGCGATCCACCGCAACCGCGGGGAGATCCGGGACATCTTCGCCCGCGAGATGAGCGAGTGGGGGCGCCCGGCGCCCGAGGGCCTGACGGACACACCGGCCGAACTCGCCGACGCCGCCCGTCTGCACCTGCGCGAGAAGTTCCTGCGGGCCAAGGTCGGCATCTCCGGCGCCAACTTCATGGTCGCCGAGACCGGCACCCTCGTGGTCGTCGAGTCCGAGGGCAACGGACGGATGTGCCTCACCCTGCCCCAGACCCTGATCTCCGTCGTCGGCATCGAGAAGATCGTGCCGACCTGGCGCGACCTGGAGGTCTTCCTCCAGACCCTGCCCCGCTCCTCCACCGCCGAGCGCATGAACCCCTACACCTCGACGTGGACGGGCACGACGGACGGCGACGGGCCTCGGACCTTCCACCTGATCCTCCTCGACAACGGCCGCACCGACACCCTCGCCGACGAGGTGGGCCGCCAGGCCCTGCGCTGCATCCGCTGCTCCGCCTGCCTCAACGTCTGCCCCGTCTACGAACGCGCCGGCGGACACGCCTACGGATCCGTCTATCCGGGGCCCATCGGCGCGATCCTCAGCCCCCAACTCCGCGGCACCCAGAGCGAGATCGACGCCTCGCTGCCGTACGCCTCCTCGCTGTGCGGCGCCTGTTACGAGGTGTGCCCGGTCGCCATCGACATCCCGGAGGTGCTGGTGCACCTGCGGGAACGGGTCGTCGAGGGCGGGCCGGTGACGCGCGAGGGCAACAAGGTGGTGCTGAAGCCGGCCAAGGGGCATGCCGTCGAGCGGGCCGCCATGCGGGCCGCGCGGTGGACGTTCAGCCACCCCGGCGCCCTGCGCACCGGGCAGCGGCTGGCCTCCCGCACCCGCCGGCTGCATCCGAGCTCGCTGCCGGGCCCCGGCAAGGCGTGGAGCGCCGCGCGAGACCTCCCGGCCGTGCCGGCGGAACCCTTCCGCGACTGGTGGCAGCGCACGCACGGCGGAAAGGACGGTGCCAAGTGAGCAGCAGAGAACGGATCCTGGGCCGGGTGCGGCGCGCACTGGCCGACGTACCGGGGGACGAGCCGCCGTACGAGGAGGCGATCCGCCGCGACTATCTGCGCGAGCACGGTGACCGGGGCGTCGAGGAGACGGTGGACCTGCTGGCGGAGAACCTGGCGGACTACCGGGCGATCGTGCACCGGTGCACGCCGGACGACCTGGCGGCGACGATCGCCGGGATGCTGGCGGCGCGGGGCGCGAGGACGGTGCTGGTCCCGCCGGGGCTCGACCCCGGCTGGCCGGCGGCCACCGACGCCCAGCGTGTTCCGGACACCGCCGAAAGCACGCCGCACGAACTCGACCGGGTCGACAGCGTGATCACGGCGTGCGCGGTGGCGGTGGCCGAGACGGGCACGATCGTCCTGGACGGCTCCCCCGACCAGGGCCGCCGCCGCATCACCCTCGTCCCCGACCACCACATCTGCGTCGTACGCGTCCCCGACCAGGTGGTCTCCTCCGTGCCGCAGGCCATGGAACGGCTCGACCCGGCCCGCCCGTTGACGTGGATCTCCGGCCCGTCGGCGACCAGCGACATCGAACTCGACCGGGTGGAGGGCGTGCACGGCCCGCGCACTCTGGAAGTGATTCTGGTCGGCTGAGCGGACGTCACAACTCACGTCGCTGCAGGGGCTGCTGAGCGGGACCCTGGACGACCTTGCCCTGTACGTCGAAGCGGGAGCCGTGGCACGGGCACTCCCACGCCTGCTCGGCGCGGTTGAACGCCACCAGGCAGCCCAGGTGCGTGCAGCGCGCGGAGACGGCGTGCAGTTGTCCGGCCTCGTCGCGGTGGACGGCGCAGCGCTCCCCGGAGACGCGGACGACCGCGCCGTCGCCGGGGGCGATCTCGTCCACCGCCGAGCCGGTCCCCGTGGGCAGCCGGTCCCCCACGAAGTGGCGGGCCACGTCGGCCTGCTGCTTGAGGAAGGCGGCGCCCTCGCGGACGACGGAGGCGATACGGCGGGGGTCGTAGAGGTCGTTCCAGGGGCATTCGCGTCCGGTGATGCGGTCGCTGAGCATCCGGCCCGCCATGATGCCGCTGCTCATACCCCAGCCGCCGAATCCGGTGGCCACGTACACGTTCTTGCTGCCGGGGTGCAGGGGGCCGACGAGCGGGACGGAGTCGGTGGACTCGTTGTCCTGGGTGGCCCAGCGGTGGGTGAAGGACAGGTCGCCGAAGTGCCCGGTGGCCCAGCCCGCGAGCGTGCCGAACCGTTCCTCGACGTCTCCGCCGGCGCCGGGGGTGAAGTGTTCGCCGGTCACGACGAGCAGCCGCCGGCCGTCGGGCAGGGGCGCGGTGCGCACCGAGCGCGTGTTGCGCTCCGGGGTGATGTACATACCGTGCGGCGCCCGGTCGGCGTCGATCGGCGCGGCCACCACCAGTTCGCGGCGCGGGGAGAGCCGGGTGAAGAGAAGGGCGCGGTCGAAGACGGGGTAGTGGGTGGCGACCACGACGGCGTGGGCGGTCACCTTCGTCGCGGACACCGGGGACTCCACGGTCAGCTCGCAGGGATCGCCCTCGTGGAGGTCGGTGACGCGGCTGTTCTCGTGGAGGGTGCCGCCGAGCCGCCGGATGGCGTCGGCGACGGCCAGGAGGTACTTGCGGGGGTGGAACTGGGCCTGGTCGGCGACCCGGACGGCGCCCGCGACAGGGAAGGGCAGCTCGGTCTCGGTCACGAACTCGGCGGGCAGCCCCGCCTCGCGTGCGGCCCGCGCCTCGGCCTTCAGCAGGTCCGTGCGGGCGGGGTCCTCCGCATAGGTGTAGGAGGCGGTGTCCTCCCATTCGCACTCGATGCCCAGTTCCTCGGCGATCTCGGCCGCGTGCCGGATGGCATCCGTCTGGGAGCGTGCGTACAGCCGGGCGCCTTCGGGGCCCCGGGTGCGCCGCAGATGGTCGTAGACGAGGGTGTGCTGGGCGCTCAGCTTGGCCGTGGTGTGGCCGGTGACGCCCGCCGCGACCCGGTGCGCCTCCAGGACGGCGACCGAGCGGCCCCGCCTGGCCAGTTCCAGGGCCGTGCTGAGCCCCGCGATACCCGCGCCGACGACGGCGACATCGACGTGGAGCGGCCCCTCCGGAGGGGGTGCCGGATCGCCGGGGGGCGCGGTGTGCAGCCAGTACGACCCGTGGATGTCCGCCTGCTGTTCCATGGGCCCCGGGTTCCCGCGACGGGGCCGGTCACACGGCCGGGCGGCGCGGACGGCGCGCGGAACGGTGCACGGGTGGGGTCACTGCCTCCCGTCGTGGCCTTCGCGGGCCTGTGCCACCTCGGGGAGGTTGTCCGTGGCCCATTCGGCGAGGTGGGCGGGGGCGCGCGGCTGAGGCCGAGTTCGCTGATCTCGCAACGCGTTCGCCTGGTCCGAGCCGGTCCGCGCCCACCGCACCGTCGCGGCGCCCTTCGGGGACGTCGGCCTGCCCACGGTCGACCCGGCCGACATCGCGGAGGCCGCGGCCGTGGCCCTGCGCGAGGACGGGCACGCCGGTGCCGGCCATGAGCTGACCGGCCCCGCTCCCACGTCCCCCCGCCCCCGCGAGCGGGCGGAGGCGATCGGCGCGGCGCTCGGGGAACCGGTGCTGTTCGTCGAGCAGGGCCGGGACGAGGCCCGCGCCCGGATGCTGGCGTTCCTGCCCGAGCCCGTCGTGGAGACCACCCCGGCGATCCTCGGTGATCCGACGCCGGCCGAGCGGCGGGTCGGCCCGGACGTGGAGCGGGTGCCGGGGCGCGCACCGCGGCCCGTTCGCGGACTGGGCCCGGCGGCACGTGGCGGCGTTCCGGGGGTGACCGGCGCGCGTGATCAGCTGTAGGTGATCGGGCAGCCGTACCGCAGCGCGTACTGGGCGGCGCGCAGGTACACGGCCACGTAGAAGGCCGTGTCCAGATCCTCGGCCCAGGCTCCCGGTCTCGCGGCGGCGGTCCTGCGCACCTGGTCCTCCATGAACCAGAGGCTCAGTTCGAGGTTGGCGCCCGTCGCCGGTATCGCGTCGAGGGGCAGGCCGAGGATCCCGGCCAGCCGCTCGCCCAGGGCGAGGACCTGTGGGGCACCGGCGATCACCGTCTCGTCCGTGTAGGCGGAGCCGACGGGCAGCGGGATCGGCTCCTCCAGGGACAGCGGCACCAGGACGGTCCAGCCGTAGAAGATCTCGCGCTCGGCCTCGGTCAGCCGGTCCCGGCAGAACGCGTCGAACCCCTTCATGGAGGGGCTGACCTTCTCCTCGAACCAGCCGCCCCCGGCTCCGGCCCCCGGTTCGTACGGCGGCAGTCCGCGCCGCCGCAGCTCGTCGTCGAGCGCCGAGGCGGCGGCTCCGTGTCCGCCCGCTCCCTCGTCCTCGCCGAACCATTCCCGCGCATCGATGCTCACCAGGTAGACGCCCATGATCGGAAGGTACCGGCAGGCACCGACAACGGCGGACCGGACGGCCGGCACCGGTGGAACCGCTGGCACGGCCGGCAACCGCCGGCACGGCAGACCGGGTGACAAGGGTGCTGAACAAGCGCTTAGATAGTGCCCCGGACCTACCTCGCTCTGCCCGCACCCGCCCCCCCCGGAGGCCCCGTTGTTCACATCCGTCGACGATGTCTCCGCACGCCTCGCCGAGACCGGCTATCTGGCCTCGCCCTCCGTCGCCACCACCGTCTTCCTCGCCGACCGGCTCGGCAAGCCGCTCCTCGTGGAGGGGCCGGCCGGTGTCGGCAAGACGGAACTCGCCAAGGCCGTCGCCGAGGTGGCCGGGGCCCGGCTGGTGCGGTTGCAGTGCTACGAGGGCGTCGACGAGTCGCGGGCGCTGTACGAGTGGAACCACGCCAAGCAGTTGCTGCGCATCAGCGCGGGCCGCGACGAGACGTGGGACGAGGCCCGCACGGACATCTTCAGCGAGGAGTTCCTCCTGCCCCGCCCGCTGCTCACCGCGATCCGCGGCGACGAGCCGACGGTGCTGCTGATCGACGAGACCGACAAGGCGGACATCGAGGTGGAGGGCCTGCTCCTGGAGGTGCTCAGCGACTTCCAGGTCACCGTCCCCGAGCTGGGCACGATCACCGCGACCCGCCGCCCCTTCGTCGTGCTCACCTCCAACGCCAGCCGTGAGCTGTCGGAGGCGCTGCGCCGCCGCTGTCTGTTCCTGCACATCGGTTTCCCCGAGGAGGAGCTGGAGCGGCGGATCGTCCGGCTGAAGGTGCCCGGCATCGACGCGGCGCTGGCGGAGTCGGTGGTCAGGGTGGTGGGCGCGCTGCGCGCGATGGACCTGCGGAAGGTGCCCTCGGTCGCGGAGACGATCGACTGGGCGCGCACCCTGCTCGCCCTGGGCGCCGACGCGCTCGACGAGGTTCTCGTCCGCGACACCCTCGGCGTGATCCTGAAGCACCAGGACGATGTGCTGAAGGCCGCCGCGAAGCTCGATCTGGACGCCGTGTGACCGGCACGACGGAGGTGGCGGCGAGGCTGACGGGCCTGGTCGCCGCATTGCGCGCGCACGGCGTGCGGATCGGCACCGGCGAGACGGTCGACGCCGCGGAGGCGGCGGCCGCCCTGGGCTTCACGGACCGCGCGCTGCTGCGCGAGGGACTCGCCGCGACACTGCTGCACTCCGCGGACCAACGGCGGGTGTTCGACACGGTCTTCGACCTGTACTTCCCGTACGGCGTCGGCGCGCCCGAGGCCGGCCGGTCCGGCTCCGCGACGGCAGCGGACCGGGACGGCCTGCGCGACCGGCTCGCCACCGCCCTCGCCGACGACGACGAGTCCATGACGGCCCGGTTGGCGATCGAGGCCGTCGACGCCCTGGGCGGATACGGGAGTTCACCGGGGGCGGACGGCTGGTCGGCGTACCAGACCCTCGAACGGCTGCGTCCGCAGACCCTGTTGGCACGAGTGCGGGACGAGGTCCGGCGGCGGGGCGGGGCCGCCGGCTTCACCGACCGGCTGCTCGAGGACGAGGTCCGGCGGCGCATCGAGGCCTTCCGGGCACTGGTGGCCGTGGAGGCGCGGCGGCGGGTGGCCGAGCGGCGCGGCCGGGACGAGATCGCGCGGCGGGCGGTGGCCCCGACCGCGGACCGGGTCGACTTCCTGTACGCGGGCCGTGACCGGCTGGCCGAACTGCGGCGCACGGTGCACCCGTTGGCGCGCAAGCTCGCCACCCGGCTGGCGGCGCGGCGGCGCCGGGCCTCGCGCGGTGCGATCGATCTGCGGCGCACGCTGCGCGGCTCGCTGTCGACGGGCGGGGTGCCGATGCGTCCGGTACTGCGCCGTCGGCGCCCGGCCCGGCCCGAGCTGGTGCTGCTGTGCGATGTGTCGGGCTCGGTGTCCGGGTTCTCCGACTTCACGATGCTGCTGGTGCAGGCGCTGCACGACCAGTTCAGCAAGGTGCGGGTGTTCGCCTTCGTCAACCGCGTCGACGAGATCACCGGCCTGCTCCGGCACGGCGCGGCCGACCCGGAGGGCCTCGGCGCCCGCATCCGCGCGGAGGCCACGCTGACGGGCTGGCACGGCAGCAGCGACTACGGCACCGCCCTGGGCGAGTTCGCGGAACGGTACGGCGCGGCGGTCGGTCCCCGCACGACGGTGTTCGTGCTGGGCGACGCCCGCACGAACATGGGCGACCCGAACCTGCCCGCCGTACGGCGGATCGTGGCGCGGGCGCGCCGGGTGCACTGGCTGAATCCGGAGCCGCGTCCGCAGTGGGGTACGGGAGATTCGGCCGCCCCGGACTACGCCGAGCTGGTCGCGATGCACGAGTGCCGCAACGCCCACCAGCTCGGCGCGTTGATCAGCCGTATCCTCCCGGTCTGATCCGCTCTGGTACGGGTCTGATCCCGTCCCGGCCGTCCAGCCCTTTCTGCTCAACGGTCGGCCTCAGTCGGCCTTCGCGTACTCCTGGGCCATCTGTCCGGCGAAGTCGTACACCACGACCTGCTCGTCGCCGACCACCCAGGCGTCGTGGCCGGGCGGGCAGACGAAGACGTCACCGGGGCCCACTTCGCCCTCGGCTCCGTCGTCCATACGGATGCGCAGGCGGCCCTGGACGACGTAGCCGTTGTGATGGACCTGGCAGCTCTCGGTTCCCGCGAGCGGCGCCACCGACTCCGACCAGCGCCAGCCGGACTCGAAGGTCGCCACGGCGAAGTCGAGGCCCGTCATGTGGACGGCTTCGAGGTGCCCCCGCGGAAAATCACGTCGCTCGTCCGGCTTGTCGAGCGTCTTCACTTCCAGCATGACGCTCCTCCTTCCGGCCGCGCTGCACGGCGGCCGGGGCCGGTCTCCCCGGCGGCACTGGACGTCACCGGTGGGGGCCGGTCCCCACACGTTCATCCTCCGCCCGCGACCCGGGGGCCGCCATTCGGGTGAACCGGACGGCGAACCGGGCAGGGGTGGGGGGCGGCTCGAAGATCACGTCGAGGGGGTACAGCGATCACGGCGTCCTCAGACGCCGTCGCCGCAGAGTCGCGCGAAGCGTTCCGCGTCGATGTTGCCGCCCGAGACGATCACGCCGACCCGGCGCGGCAGGGGGCCGGTCCGGCCGGAGAGCAGGGCGGCCAGCGGGGTGGCGCCGCTCGGCTCGATCACGATCTTCAGGCGTTCGAAGGCGAACCGCATGGCCGCGCGGATCTCGTCGTCGGAGACCAGTGCGATCGCGTCGACCAGCCGCTGGTTCACCGAGAAGGTGAGTTCGCCGGGCGTGTGCAGGGCCTGCCCGTCGGCGATGGTGTGCGGCACGGGGATCTCGATGCGCCGGCCCGCCTCCAGCGACCGCCGGGTGTCGTCACCGGCCTCCGGCTCGACGCCGACGATCCGGATCCGCTCGTACAGGCCCTTGGCCGCCGTGGCGCTGCCCGCGATCAGTCCGCCGCCCCCGACCGGCGCCAGAAGTGCCCCCAACTCGCCTGCTTCCTCCAGGAGTTCGAGTGCGGCGGTGCCCTGTCCCGCCATGACGTGCGGGTGCTCGTAGGGCGGGATGAGGGCCAGGCCCCGCTCGGCGGCCAGGGCCTCGGCGATGGCCACCCGGTCGCCGCCGTAGCGGTCGTACGTCACGATCTCGGCGCCGTAGGCCTCGGTCGCCTCCCGCTTGGAGCGCGGGGCGTCGTCGGGCATGACGATCACCGCGGTGCTGCCGAGTTCCCGGGCCGCGAGGGCGACGGCCTGGGCGTGGTTGCCGGAGGAGTAGGCGGCGATGCCGCGCGCGAGCTGCTCGGAGGTCAGCCGGGAGGCCGCGTTGTAGGCGCCACGGAACTTGAAGGCGCCGACCCGCTGGAAGTTCTCGCACTTCAGGAGGACCTCGGAGCCGACCAGCGCGTCGAGGGTGCGGGAGCGCAGGACGGGGGTGCGGTGGGCGACGCCCTTCAGGCGGGCGGCCGCGTCCCGGACGTCGTCCAGGGTGATGATCGGCGGGGGTGTGGTCACGGGTGGGCTCCCTCGGAGGTGGGGTGCGGGCCGGGTGCGGCGGCCGTCCGGGCCTGGGACAGGTAGCTGTAGGCGGAGGCGCGGGAGATGCCGAGGCGGGCGGCGACCTGCTCGATCGCCCGGCGCACGGCGAACACGCCGCGTTCGTCGAGCGCGCGGAAGAGAGCGAGGCGCCGGGGCCGTTCCAGGCCGGCCCAGGTCCGGTCGCGCGGCAGGTGGGTGTCGAGGAGCGAGTCGACGACGGAGTCGATGTCGTCGCCGAAGGTGGTCACGGGTGCGTCCGCGGGCGGGCCGCCGGCCCCGGCGAATGCGGCGAGGAGGCTCTGGACTCGGCCGACCTCGGTGACGTCCACGTTGACGCAGAGGGCGCCGAACACCGTGCCGGCGGAGTCGCGCAGCACCATGGTCGAGGACTTCAGCGTCCGGCCCGTGCCGGTGCGGGTGACGTAGTTGAGTTCGTCGTCGGCGTCGTCGCCGCGGGCGAGGACGCGCATGCCGATCTCGCTCATCGCCCCGCCGACGGTCCGCCCGGTCACCTCCCCGGCGACGGCGACCACGGAGGTCTCCGGACGCCGGTAGTCGTGCAGCACCACCTCGCACACCGGCCCGAAGGTCGCCGCGATCCCGTGCACGACGGGCCCGAGGGCGTGCAGGATCGCATCCCGCTCGGCAGTGCGTGGATCCTCGTCCGGGGTGTCCTGGACCGTCATGCGGTTCCTCCTTCGTACGCCGGTTTCATTAGACCACAGTTCCAGCCTCTGGACAGACATTCCAGAAGCTTCTCCTGCCCGTCCCTTCGTCAGGGGAACCGGGGATCAAGGGGTGGCATCGCCAATTGTCGTTTCCCTAGGATGGGTTGCCGACCGTGCCAGCCCTCGGCGCGGGCCCGGACTGGGGGAAAATATGCAGCCAGGCAAGCAGCTGTCCACGTCGATCGATGCCACGGTTCCGACAGCCGCGCGCATGTACGACCACTATCTGGGCGGCAAGGACAACTACGCGGCGGACCGCGCGGCGTGCGAGGAACTCGACAAGGTCGTCCCCAGCACGCGCGCCCTCGCCCTGAACAACCGGCGCTTCCTGCAGCGCGTCGTACGGACCCTGACCCAGGAGTACGGAATCCGGCAGTACCTCGACCACGGGTCAGGCCTGCCCACGCAGAACAACGTGCACCACGTCGCCCAGAGCATCGACCCGAGCGCGCACGTCGTCTACATCGACAACGACCCGATGGTGCTCGTCCACGGCCGGGCCCTGCTGGAGCAGGACGAGCGCACCACGGTCATCCACGCCGACATGCGCGAGACCGAGGCGATCTTCACCCACCCCGACACCGAGCGCCTGATCGACTTCTCGGAGCCGGTGGCCGTGCTGTTCAACTCGGTCTTCCACTGCATCCCGGACAGCGAGACCGACGGACCGCCGGCCGTGGTCCGCCGCGTGGCCGAACGCCTCGCGCCGG
The DNA here is from genome assembly GCF_042723915.1 of Streptomyces sp. NPDC058335. NCBI lineage: Bacteria > Bacillati > Actinomycetota > Actinomycetes > Kitasatosporales > Streptomycetaceae > Streptomyces > Streptomyces sp. NPDC058335. The sequence continues at coordinate 55,754 of NZ_JBHXHX010000009.1, forward strand.
GCAGCTTCCTGGTCATGTGCCAACTGGTCAGCGAGGACCCGAAGGTCCGCGAGTTCGTCACGAACTTCATGGACCAGGCCACACAGGGCCACTGGGGCCGGGTGCGCCAGGAGAAGGACATGGCCGCGCTGTTCGACGGCCTGGAGATCCTCGACCCCGGGCTGGTGGAGGTCTCCACCTGGCGGCCCGACACCGAGGTGGCGCCCCGTCAGCTCACCCAGGAGTGGATCGAGTACGGCGGGGTGGCCCGGCTGCCCTGACCGGCACCGGGCTCACGGGGCCGGGCGGTAGCGGGTCTCCGCCGTCTCGCGCAGGAGGGCGAGGGAGTCACGGGGACTCAGCGCCTCGTCGGCCAGCCGGTCCAGCGTGACCCGGTACTCCTCCGTCTCGTCCTGGTCCTCCAGGAAGGTGGCGCTTCTGATCTGCTCGAGGTAGACGACGTCGGGCAGATCGGAACCGCCGAACCGCAGGTACGTCACCGGGATCGACGGCGCGGAGGCGTGGGTGACGTCCAACGGCACCACCTGCACGGTCACATGGGGCAGCGCGGCCATCTTCACCAGGTGGTCGAGCTGCTTCCGCATCACCTCACGGCCGCCGAGCACCCGCAGCAGCACCGACTCGTCGACGACGGCCCACAGCTGCGGGGCGTCCGGCCGCTCCAGGAGCCGGGTGCGCCGCGTGCGCAGCTCCACCCGGCGCTCCACCTCGCGGACCGGCGCCGTCGGCAGGCCGCGCTCGACGACGGCGCGGGTGTACTCCGGGACCTGCAACAGGCCCGGCACGTACTGGATCTCGAAGGTACGGATGGCCGTGGCCGCCTCCTGGAGTCCCACCAGGCGGTCGAACCACTCGGGCATCAGCCGCTTGTCGTAACGCTGCCACCAGCCCGGCTCCCCCGCCCGCCGCAGCAGCTGGAGCAGGACGGAGGCCTCGTACTCCTCGGTCCCGTAGAGGTTCAGGAGTACCCGGACGTCGCCCTCCGTGGGAGGGCGGCGCCCCTTGCCCGCCTCGATCCGCGACAGCTTCGCCGGGCTGAACCCGACCGCACGCGCGGCCTGGTCCTGGGACAGCCCGGCGTCGTCGCGGATGCCCGCCAGCTGCACGCCGACCAGCATTTTCAGCAAGGTCGGGGCGGGCTCGGCCCGGTTCAGATACGGTTCGAGGCGGGAGACGCGAGGCGACTCGGCAGACATCCTGGGCTCCCCGTTCTGGCTTGCGTTGACCGGCAGACGACAGACCTCATTGTCGCATCCGAAGGCCACCGACCGCACGGTGCACGGCAATTGAGTCAGTCCGTGCCGCCCCGACACCAGGTGATCGCATGCCGTTACAGCAGGTGGTCGAACTCCCCGCCCTTCGCACCGGCCACGAACGCCGCCACCTCGGCCGGCGTGTACACCAGGGCCGGCCCTTCGGGGTCACGGGAGTTGCGCATCGCGACCCCTCCCCCGTCCAGGACGGCCACCTCCACACAGTTGCCCTCGGCATTGCTGTGACTGCTCTTGATCCAGCGGGCACCCAGCGCGCTCGCCCGGACTCCGTTCGGCACTGACGACACTGCACTCTCCTCGCTTCGTACGCGCAATTTCCCGTGAAATTGCACGAGGACATCGTCAGCGTGGATAATAGCCCTGTCGTCAACCGCTCTTCCCCCGCCCCGTACTGACGTTGCCTCAGGGAGATGCCGTGCCATCACCTGCGCAGTTCCGGAGTCCCGAGTCCGTCCGCGACTTGTCCAGAACGGCCGTGCTGCACCTCTCGGGCAGCCGGGAAGGATTCGCCGAGGCACGGGACTTCACCCACCGCACCCTGGACGGCTGGTCCCTGGAGCGCTGTGCCGACGACGCGCTCACCGTCGTCACCGAACTCGCCGCCAACGCCGTCCTGCACGCCCTGCCGGACCCACCGGAGGACGCCGCGGACGTACGGCTCAGGCTCTCGCTGCGCCGTTCCCACCTGGTGTGTGCCGTCACCGACCCGAGCGACGACCTGCCCGTCTACCCGCATGCCGGAGATCCTCTGCTGGAGCACGGCCGCGGACTGCACATCGTCGAAGCCCTCTCGGAGCACTGGGGCTGGACCCGCCGCTCCCCCACGGGCAAGACCGTCTGGGCCATGCTCCCGACCCGTACCCACACCTGACATGACTGCCATCAAGAGATCCACGCCGCTCGAGGACCTCGGCCATGTGCCCTGGCCCGAGATGGCCGACTCGACCGGGTCCGCCGAGGCCATCCCGGTCCTGCTGACCACCGTCGCCCGCGGCGACGCCGACACCGCCGGGCCCGCACTCGGCCAACTTCGCCAGCGCATCTGCCAGTACGGCTTCGTGGTGGGACAGGCGACGGCGGCCACGGTGCCCTTCCTCTGGGAACTCGTCCGGCTCCCGCAGGTCACCTGCCGCGTCGAAATACTGCACCTGCTGAAAAGCATCGCCGACGCCCGGCAGTGGGAGACCACCGCGGCCGCCTACCCCAAGCTGCTGCGCCGCCGCGAGAAGTACGTCGAATGGGAACGCGACGCGCGCCACGCCGTCCAGGCCCAGCGCGGCGTCCTGCGCCACCTGCTCGACGAACCGGACCACGAGATCGTCCGGGCCAGCAGAGAACTCGCCGCCACGCTGACCGACCGGTGACGCGTTAGGTTGTGGGCCATGAGCAACCTGGACCGCTCGCCCGTGCCCAGCGTGTGCGGCGGACGCGGATTCGTCGTCACCGAGCCCGTGCGTGAGCTGCTGAGTCCCCGCCGCGTCAGACTCGGGGAGTCGACCGAGGTACGCCGGCTGCTGCCGAACCTCGGCCGGCGCATGATCGGCGCCTGGGCGTTCGTCGACCACTACGGCCCCGACGACATCGCCGACGAACCCGGCATGCAGGTCCCGCCGCACCCCCACATCGGCCTCCAGACGGTCAGCTGGCTGCACGAGGGCGAGGTGCTGCACCGGGACTCCACCGGCAGCCTCCAGACCATCAGGCCCCGCGAACTGGGCCTCATGACCTCGGGCCGGGCGATCAGCCACTCCGAGGAGAGCCCCAGGTCCCACGCCCGGTACCTGCACGGCGCCCAGCTCTGGGTCGCGCTGCCCGACGCCCACCGCCACACCGAGCCGCACTTCGAGCACCACGCCACCCTGCCCACGGTCACGGCCCCCGGCCTCACGGCGACCGTGATCCTCGGCGACCTCGACGGCGCGACCTCGCCCGGCACGGCGTACACCCCGATCGTGGGCGCCGACCTCGCGCTCACCCGGGGCACCGACGTCCGGCTGCCGCTCGTCCCCGACTTCGAGTACGGCGTGCTGGCCATGTCCGGCGAAGTGCGCGTGGACGGCGTGACCGTACTGCCGGGTTCGATGCTCTACCTCGGCTGCGGCCGCAGCCAACTGCCCCTGCACGCTGAGTCCGACGCCGGCCTGATGCTCCTCGGCGGCGAGCCCTTCGACGAAGAACTGATCATGTGGTGGAACTTCGTCGGCCGCACCCAGGCCGAGATCGAACAGGCCCGCGAGGACTGGATGAAGGGCACCCGTTTCGGTGACGTGCGCGGCTACGACGGCGCCCCGTTGTCAGCGCCCGAGCTGCCGGCGACCCCGCTGAAGCCACGGGGACGGGTGCGCTGACCCACGGGTTACTCGGCGAACGCGAGAACGAACGCGAGAACGAACAATAGTAGCCATGTACATAATCGCCATGTACCGTATCCGTCATGAGCAACGGTTCCGCAGGGGCCACGCCCGGTTATCTGGTGTGGCGGCTGTCCACGAAGTGGCGGGTGGCGGTGGACCGGGCGGTGGCACCGCTCGGCCTCACCCACGCGCAGTACGCGGTCGTCGCGTCGCTGTACGGCATGCGGCAGGCCGGTGAGCGCCCCAGTCAGCGGCGGCTCGCCGACCACACCGGCCTCGAACCGCTGTACGTGTCGAAACTGGCCCGCGCCCTGGAGTCCGCGGGGCTGATCGAGCGCACCCGCGATCCACGCGATCCACGCGCGGTGCAGCTGGCGCTCTCCGAGCAGGGCCAGGACGTCGCCCGACGGGCCATCGGCGTGGTGCACGGGCTGCTGGAGCAGTTGACGGAACCGCTCGGCGGCCTGGACAGCGCCCGCACCCGCACGTTCGCGAGCGAGCTGGGCCTCCTGCTCGACGTACCCCTGGAACCACCGCACGACAGCACGGCACAGACCATCACGGACGAGAGCACCAAGGGGAAGTCATGACCACCACCGCACCTCCCGTCGACAGCCGCGTCATCGGCCTGGCCCACTACGCCGCCCGCGCCGTCGTCGAACGCGTCCTGAGCCGCCACGGAGCCACCTTCCAGCAGCAGATCGCCCTCCGGCCGGCCGTCGTCGACGGGCCTCTCGACCGGGAAGCGCTCGCCGGCCGGGTCGTCGCCGCCCTGAAGGCCGACCCCGCCGACGCCCACGCAGTCATCGGGGAACTGCTGGCCAAGGGCCTGCTGGCGGCCGACGGCGAGAGCATCGGCGCCACGGACGCCGGGCGCGCGCTCCACGACACCGTGACCGCCGAGACGGCCCCGATCTCGGCCCGGATCTACGCCGGGATCCCCGCGGAGGACCGGGCCGTCGCCGGCCGGGTGCTCGCCCGCATCACCGAGCGGGCGGACGCGGAACTGGCCGCCATGTAGCCCGGCGAACTAGTGGAATATTCAACTGTCCGGCGCGGTTGTGGGGGTCGAAGGAGGCCACGAGTGGACATCACCTACGACACCGAGTACTACGCCCACGGAACGCCGGCCGAGCGCTGGGAGCGTGCGCGGCTGTTCTTCGACGCCAAGGAGTACACTGCCGCCGCGCGGGTCCTGGCCGGGCTGGTCGAAGAGGTGCCGGAGCAGACCGGACCGCGGCTGCTGCTGGCCCGCGCCTACTACCACTCGGCCCAACTGGGCCGTGCCGAGGCCGAGTTGCGCGTCATCGTGGAGCGCGACCCGGTGGAGCACTACGCCCGTCTGATGCTGGGCCGCACCCTGGAGCGGCAGGGACGGCACGCGGAAGCGGGCCCGCACCTGAGGATCGCCTCGGCGTTCACGGGTGACTTCACTCAGGCCTGACACAGAGCCTGAGGCCAGGTCCGGCACGGGGCCCGGCGCGGAGCGGCCCGGCGGTGAACTCCACCGCCGGGCCGCTCCGTTGCGCTGTACGCATACTCAGACGGACGCCCGCCGCCCCCGCCGGTGCGCGATCTCCCCGAGGACGACGTCCACGGCGAGGAACACGGCGAGGGGGATTCCGAGGAGCGGCAGGAAGTAGCCGAGGACGGCGATCGCCGCCATCAGCGGCACCATGACGTACGGCGGGACCTGTGCCCACGCGCCGCGCGGGACGGGCCGGCCGAAGGCGGAGCCGCGGCCGCGCTGCCACCACATGCGGTAGCCCCACACGATCAGCAGGACCAGCGCGAGCGCGAGCGCCATCAGGACGATCTGGTTGACCAGGCCGAACAGGACGCCGGTGTGCAGGTCGATGCCCCAGCGGGTCAGCTTGGCGAGCACCGGGAAGTCCTCGAACCGCAGGACGTCGGTGACCTCGCCGGTCGCCGGGTCGACGGCCACCGCGTCCTGCTTGGTGGGCCAGCTGCGCTGCACCTGCCGTACGACGTACGCGGATTCGGTGTCGGCCGGCGGCACGATCTCCACGGGGTCGCCGAGGCCCTCGGCGCGGGCGGCGGCCAAAATCTTGTCGATGCCGACGCCGTGCTCGCCGTCGCCGCCGTCGCCGGCGGCCGCGTCATGGCCGGCGTGTTCGCCGCCGCCCGCCGCGGAGACGGCCGGGGTGGACTGGCCGAGCGAGGTGCGCAGTTCGTCGATGTGGGCGCCGGCGTACTGGGACCAGGTGAGCCCGGTCGCGGAGAGGAAGAAGAACCCGGCGGCCGCCCAGACGCCGACCGTGCCGTGCAGACCCAGTGTGCGACGACGGCCGCCGGTGCCGCGGACCTTGCGCAGGGCGCGGCGGCGGGAGAACCACAGCGCGACACCGCCGCCCGCGATCACCCAGAGCCAGCTCGCGGCCAGCTCGCTGTAGAGGCGGCCGTTCTCGCCGAGACGCAGGTCGCGGTGGAACTCGTCGATCCAGGTCCGCAGCGGCAGCGCGCCGGTCGAGCCGTACTGCTCCAGCGCACCGCGCACCTCGCCGGTGTACGGGTCGACGAACACGGCCAGGGAGTGGGTCGCGCCCACGCCCTTGACGCCGGAGAGCAGCACCCGGGTGGTGGCGTCGTCCTGCGGGGAGGGCCGTACGGCCGTGACCGTGCCCTCGGGGTGGGCCTTGCGGGCGGCGGCGACCTGCTCGGACATCGGCAGCTTCGTGTCGCCGACGGGGACGGTCGTCTCGTGGGCGTACACCAGCTTCTCGGCCTGGAAGGCGCCCGCGTAGAGGAAGCCGGTGAGGGCGGCGACGAGGAGGAACGGGGCGACGAGCAGGCCGGCGTAGAAGTGCAGGCGCAGCACGAGCGGACGCAGCGGGGCCCACGGGCCGCGGGGCCCCGGCGGGGGTGCCGCGGGCTGCGGGGCCTCGTCCTTGGTGGTCGAGGAAGTGGTGGACATCGGCGGGCTTCTCCGGTGGTCGGTGGGGACGTATCAGCCGTGACGGAGCAGTAGTCGGACCGCGGCCCCGCCGAGTTCCCGGCCGTTTCGGTGACCTGCGTCACAGGCATGGCGGTCGTGGCATGCTGGCCGGATGGCATCTCCCAGTCCTCGCGCACCTCTTGCCGAGCGGGTCGAGGAACTCCTCGCCGTCGGCGGCCCGTTGCCGATCGTGGCGGCCGGTGACCCGGTCCTGCGCACCGGCACCGAGCGCTACGACGGTCAGCTCGGCCCCGCGCTGCTGGCCCGCTTCGTCGAGGCGCTGCGCGTCACCATGCGCGCGGCGCCGGGCGTGGGCCTGGCCGCGCCGCAGGTCGGCGTGGAGCTGCGGATCGCGGTGATCGAGGATCCGGCGCCGGTGCCGGAGGAGGTGCGGCTGGCCCGCGGCCGGGTGCCGCAGCCGTTCCGGGTCCTGGTCAACCCCGCCTACGAGCCGTCGGGTTCGGGCCGCGTCGCCTTCTTCGAGGGCTGTCTGAGCGTGCCGGGCTGGCAGGCGGTGGTGGCCCGGCCCGCCGAGGTACGGCTGACCGGCGAGGACGACAGTGGCCGGGCGGTGGACGAGGTGTTCCGCGGATGGCCCGCCCGGATCGTGCAGCACGAGACGGACCACCTCGACGGCCTGCTCTACCTGGACCGGGCGGAGCTGCGCTCGCTGTCCGCCAACGAGACGGTGGCCCGGCGCTGGGCGCAGCCGACACCGGAGGAGGCAGCCCGCGCGCTGGGCTTCGGGCTGCCGTAACCGGACCTCAGTTGTCCCGGAACGCCTCCAGCAGGCGCAGCCAGACCTCGCTGATCGTCGGGTAGGACGGGACGGCGTGCCACAGACGGGCGATGGGGACCTGGCCGACGACGGCGACGGTCGCCGAGTGGATCAGTTCGCCGACGCCGGGGCCGACGAAGGTGACGCCGCGCAGGATCTCGTCCTCCAGGTCGACGACCATGCGGGCGCGGCCCTTGTAGCCCTCGCCGTAGAGGCCCGCCCCGGCGACCGAGGAGAGGTCGACGTCGACGGCGCGGACGCGGTGTCCGGCCTGTTCCGCCTCCGCGAGGGAGAGGCCGACCGCGGCGGCCTCCGGGTCGGTGAAGACGACCTGCGGGACGGCGGCGTGGTCGGCGGTGGCGGCGTGGGCTCCCCACGGGCCGGCGTCCAGGTCCGTCTCCCCCGAGGCGCGGGCGGCGATCGCGGCACCGGCGATACGGGCCTGGTACTTGCCCTGATGGGTGAGGAGGGCGCGGTGGTTGACGTCGCCGACGGCGTAGAGCCACTCGCTGCCGGTGACGCGCAGGCTGTCGTCGACCGGCAGCCAGGAACCCGGTTCCAGGCCGACGGTGTCGAGGCCGATGTCGTCGGTGCGCGGGGCGCGGCCGGTGGCGAAGAGGATCTCGTCCGCCTCGATACGGTCGCCGGTGCCGGTGACGACCACGACCGTGCCGTCCCTGCGGGTCACCGACTCCACCGAGGTCCCGGTCCGCACGTCCGCGCCGGCCGCGGTGAGCGCCTCGGCGACCAGTTCGCCGGCGAACGGCTCCATGCGGTTGAGCAGCCCCTTGCCGCGTACCAGGAGGGTGACCCGGGAGCCGAGGGCCTGCCAGGCGGTGGCCATCTCGGTGGCGACCACTCCGCCGCCGACCACGACCAGGCGGCCGGGCACGGACTGGGCGCTCGTCGCCTCGCGGCTGGTCCAGGGCCCGACCTCGGCCAGCCCCGGCAGATCGGGCAGGACGGCCCGGGTTCCCGTACATACGGCGACGGCGTGCCGGGCGGTCAGCACCTTGTCGCCGACGGTCACCGTGCGCGGGCCGGTCAGGCGGCCGTGGCCTCGGTAGAGGTCGGCGCCGATGCCGTCCAGCCAGCCGACCTGGCCGTCGTCCTTCCAGTCGGAGGTGAAGTAGTCGCGGTGGGCGAGGACCGCGGCCGCGTCGAGGGGGCCCTGCACGGCCTGGCGCAGGCCGGGCAGGCGGCGGGCCTCGGCCTGGGCGATGACCGGGCGCAGCAGGGCCTTGCTGGGCATGCAGGCCCAGTAGGAGCACTCGCCGCCGACCAGTTCGCTCTCCACGACCGCGGTGGTGAGGCCTGCCGCACGGGTGCGGTCGGCCACGTTCTCCCCCACGGGCCCGGCCCCGAGCACCACGACGTCGTACGCGATGGTTTCCGTTTCCGTCATGGGGTCAGTCTGGTGGTTGGTGTGCGGGGTGGCCACACGGGTAGGGCGCGGAATACGCGACCGGCCGGCCGTGTTGGCGAGGTCGGCTTCACCCCATGCCGGGAGGACCCGGCAGGAAGCACCGGGAAGAGGGAATGACGTCATGAGCAGCACCGTGGAGCTCACCAAGGAGAACTTCGACCAGACGGTCACCGACAACGACTTCGTCCTGATCGACTTCTGGGCGTCCTGGTGCGGGCCGTGCCGTCAGTTCGCCCCGGTCTACGAGAAGGCCGCCGAGGAGAACCCGGACCTGGTCTTCGGCAAGGTGGACACCGAGGCCCAGCCGGAGCTGGCCGCGGCCTTCGGCATCCAGTCGATCCCCACGCTGATGATCGTGCGTGACCGTGTCGCCGTGTTCGCGCAGCCGGGCGCCCTGCCCGAGGCCGCCCTGACGGACGTCATCGGGCAGGCCCGCAAGCTGGACATGGACGAGGTCCGCAAGTCCGTCGAGGAGCAGCAGGCAGCCCAGGGCGAGTGACCCCCGGAGCTAGAACGGGTACGGCGCCACGTCGCCGCGCACCGTCGTCCAGCGCACGTCGGTGAAGGCCTCCAGGTTCGCCTCGCCGCCGAAGCGGGCGCCGGTGCCGGAGGCGGCGACCCCGCCGAACGGCGCCACGGCCTCGTCGTTGACCGTCTGGTCGTTGATGTGCACGATCCCGGTCGGGATGCGCTCGGCCAGGTCGAGGCCGCGGGCCGTGTCGCGGGTGACGATGCCCAGGGACAGGCCGTAGGAACTGGCGGCGGCCAGGGCGGCGGCCTCGTCGGGGGTGCCGAAGGCGCGGACCGGGGCGACCGGCCCGAAGACCTCCTCCGCGTACGCGGGGGTGTGGTCGTCGACGCCCGCGAGGACGGTCGGGCGGTAGAAGAGGTCCTCGTGCGTGCCGCCGGCCGCGAGCTTCGCGCCGGCCGCCGTGCTGGCCTCCACCAGGGCGTGCACCTTGCCGAGTTGGCCGCCGTCGATGAGCGGGCCGAGGTGGACCTGGGCGCGGTGCGGGTCGCCGACGGCCAGGGCGTCGGCCTTCGCCGCGAGCCGCTCGACGTACTCCTCGTAGATCGAGGCGTGCACGAGGTGGCGGCCGGTGGTCATGCAGATCTGGCCCTGGTGGAAGAAGGAGCCCCAGGCCGCGGTGGAGATCACCGCGTCGAGGTCGGCGTCCTCCAGCACGATCAGGGCGGAGTTCCCGCCGAGTTCCAGATGGGCGCGCTTGAGGTGGCGTCCGGCGGCCTCGCCGACCGCGCGGCCGGCCGCGGTGGAACCGGTGAAGGAGATCACCGGGACGCGCGGGTCGGCGACCATGGCCGCGCCCGTCTCGGCGCCGCCCGGCAGGATGTGCAGCAGTCCCTCGGGAAGACCGGCCTCGGCGAAGACCGCGGCCAGGGACAGACCGCCGCAGACCGCCGTGCGCGGGTCCGGCTTCAGCAGGACCGCGTTGCCGAGCGCCAGGGCGGGCGCGACCGAGCGGATCGACAGGATCAGCGGGGCGTTGAACGGGGAGATCACGCCGACGGCTCCGACGGGGACGCGCCGCGTGTACGACAGCCGGGGCGCCTCGCTGGGCAGGACCTGGCCGGCCGGGCGGGAGGCGAGGGCGGCGGCCTCGTAGCACTCCTGGGCGGCGACGTGCAGTTCGAAGTCGGCCTTGCCGGGGACGGAACCGGACTCCCGCACGAGCCACTCGCGCAGTTCGTCGGCGTGCGCGCCGAACAGGTCGCCGGCCTTGCGCAGCACCGCGGCCCGGACGAAGTGGGGGGCGCGGGCCCACTCGGCCTGGGCGGCGAGGGCGGTCTCCGCGGCCGGGGCGACATCCTCGGCGCCGGCGAGGACCACCGTGCCGAGGGAGTCGCCGGTGGCGGGCTCGGTGACGGGATACGTGGGACCCGACAGGCTGCGGGACTGCCAGGTCGTGGGGTCGAGCAACGGCATGACGGCTCTCCGATCAGTGACCCGCGGGACGTGCCGGGGGGAGCGGAAGTCCCGTGTTCTCGCCGCCTGTTGGGCGGTCGCGTGGCGGGATGCGGTGATCCGGCGCAGCCCGGCGAGCTGCGTCAGGTGTCGAACGCGGTCCCATCTGGTTGAGCATGCAACATCCTAGTCGGCGGGCGGCGGATACGGGCGGGCCGCGGCCGTGCCGGTCGGCCGTACCCGTCGGCCGTACCCGTCGGCCGTACCGCTCAGGTCGAGTCGCGCTGCACCACCGTCGCTGAGAAGAGTTCGTGCGACTCGGGCGTGGCGCCGGGGTTACGGACCGCCCGGTCGACCAGCTCGGCGAGGCCGCGGCCGGAGGGCAGCGCGATCCGGACGGTGCTGAGCCGCGGACGCAGCAGTCTGGCCAGCATCAGATCGTCGGCGCCGATGACGGCCGCGTCCTCGGGGACGCGCACGCCCTCGTCCTGAAGGGCGCTCATGAGCAGCATCGCGTACTCGTCGTTGTAGGCGAAGACCCCGTCCAGGCCGAGGGCGCGCCAGCGGGCGGCGAGAGCGGCCGCGGACTCCTCGGTGTAGGCCAGGGACAGCGCGGTGACGGTGGCACCGGTGCCGTGCAGGGCCTCGCGGGCGCCGTCGAGGCGGGGCGCGGAGAACGTCTCCAGGCCGGGCTCCTCCGGGACGACCACGCCGATACGGCGGCGCCCTCGCGCGTACAGATGGCGTGCGGCGCCGCGGCCGACGCCGGCGTGGTCGGTGAGCAGCGCGTGGGCGCCGTCGACGGGCTCGGTGCCGAGGGTGACCACGGCTCGGGCGCCGGCCCGCTTGAGCACGGCGACGCCCTGCGGGCCGAGGCCGGGACCCGGCACCAGGACGGCCACGGGCCGCAGTTCGGCCCAGGCGCGGGCGGCCTCGTCCCCGTGCAGGCCGCTGGCGCCGTACTGGACGACGGTGTAGTCGAGGCGGCTGAGGGCGCCCTGGAAGTCGTGCACGAACTGGCTTTGGAGAGGGCCCGCGGGGACGGGCGGGGCGGGCATCAGGACCATGCGGCTGTGTCCGGCGCGCAGGCTGCGGGCCGCCGCGTGCGGGACGTACCCGAGTTCCTCGGCGGCCCGGTGGACGCGGCGGCGGGTGGGCTCGCTGATCCGGACGGCGCCGGTGTCGTTCAGGACGTAGGAGACGGTCGCGCGGGAGACGCCGGCCAGGCGGGCCACGTCGGCGCTCGTGGGCACGGAGCGCGGCGCCGACGGCGATGTCGGCGCGGGCGTGTTCGGTATCTGCACCATGACGTACGGCATCTTGGCAGAGGCGGGGGCGGGGGTTTTGGGCGGGGGAACACTCAAATCGTCCGTGATTTGACGAACTCGTTCGTGACCGGGGCCCGCTTCAGCCCGCCGTGATCCGGTTCACCAGGTCGGTCCAGCCGGCTTCCAGCCGGGCCGGCGGGGTGCCGCACTGGCGGACCAGGTGGTGGATCAGGGGCGGGTCGAGGTAACCCAGCAGGGTGTGGGCCAGCAGGTCCGCGTCGGCGTCCGGGGCCGCCTGGCGCAGCAGCAGGGCGATATGGCCGTGGTGCAGGCGGCGGACCGGGCCGATGAAGCGGCGGTCCGGGCCCGCCTCGGCCGCGAGCAGCAGGTCCAGCTCCTCGATGGCGCGCCGCAGGTAGGCGATGCCGAACGCCCGCAGGCGCTCCGCCGGCTCGGGGCCCGGCCCGAGCGGCGGGGGCCCGCCGAGGAAGGCCGCCTGGAAATTCCGCTCGGAGTGGTCCAGCAGTGCCGTCAGCAGTCCGGTGCGGTCGCCGAAGCGGCGGAAGACCGTCCCCTTGCCGACGTTCGCCGCGGCGGCCACCGCCTCCATGGTGACCCCGGCCGCGCCGTGCTCGGCGACCAGCCGCGCGGCGGCGTCCAGCAGCCGGGCGCGGTTTCGGGCCGCGTCGGCGCGCAGGCAGGGTTCGTCCTCGGCGGACCCGAGCTGGAGCAGCTCGGGTCCGTCGAGGGGCGTCTCGGGTCCGGGGAAGGGCGGCAGGGCGGCGGACATGAACTCAGCGTAAAGCACCGGGAATGAAACTGGACCGCGGTCCGGTTAGAGTGGTAGAACAGTGAAGCGGACCACGGTCCGGATCCTAACGACAACGTTTCAGCCCTTTGGGAGTACCCATGTCTGTCCGCATCCTCGCGCTCGTCGGCAGCCTCCGCGCCGGTTCCACCAACCGTCAGCTCGCCGAGGCGGCCGTCAAGGTCGCTCCCGAGGGCTCGGAGGTCGACCTGTTCGAAGGCCTGGCCGACATCCCGTTCTACAACGAGGACCTCGACGTCGAGGGCAGCGTGCCGGCCGCCGCCGCCAAGCTCCGTGAGGCCGCCCAGGCCGCCGACGCCTTCCTGCTCTTCTCGCCCGAGTACAACGGCACCATCCCCGCCGTCCTGAAGAACGCCATCGACTGGCTGTCCCGCCCGTACGGCGCCGGCGCCTTCGCCGGAAAGCCGACCGCCGTGGTCGGCACCGCGTTCGGCCAGTTCGGCGGCGTATGGGCGCAGGACGAGGCCCGCAAGGCCGTGGGCATCGCCGGCGGCAAGGTGATCGAGGACCTCAAGCTCTCCATCCCCGGCTCCCTGACCCGCTTCGCCGAGACCCACCCGGCGGACGACGCCGAGGTCGCCGCGCAGCTGACCGAGGTCGTGGCCCGTCTGCACGGCCACGCGGGCGAGACCGTGGCCGCCTGATCGCCGTAGCGACAGAGCGACGAAGCGACGAAGCGACAAAGAGGGGTCCGGTCTCCGGGCCCCTTCTGTCGCGTCTGCCGTGGCAGGTGACCGCCGGACGCTCAGTCCAGTTCCGCAAGCCGCTCCACCGCCGGGCCGACGAACCGCTCCAGCCACCCGGACGTCTCCCCCAGGCGCGGGGCGAGGATCACCGTGTCCACGCCGAGTTCGGCGTAGCCGGAGACGTCCCGCAGGAAGGCGTCCAGGTCCCCGTCGCCGGCCGCTTCGCCGGAGTAGGTGAGCGTCTTCAGGATCGTGCCGTAGTCGCGGTCCTCCGCCTCGCAGTGGCCGCGCAGGACGTCCAGCTTGTGGCGGACCTCCTCGGGCGAGGAGGCGAACAGGTTGCAGGCGTCGCCGTAACGGGCGACCAGCCGCAGCGTCTTGCGCTCGCCCCCGCCGCCGATGAGGATCTCCGGGTGCGGCGTGCTGACCGGCGCCGGGACGCACAGGGTTTCGGCCAGCCGGTAGTGCCGGCCCTCGAAGGGCCCGTTGTCGGCCGGGTCCCACATCTGCCGGCAGATCCGCAGCGTCTCCTCCAGCCGCTCGAACCGCTCCGCGACGGGCGGGAACGGCACGCCCAGGCCCTCGTGCTCACGGTCGTACCAGGCTGCCCCGATGCCCAGCCACGCCCGTCCGCCGGACACCACGTCGAGCGTCGTGGCGATCTTGGCGAGCAGGCCGGGATGCCGGTACGTCACCCCGGTCACCAGCGCGCCGAGGCGGACCGTGGTGGTGTGGGCGGCGAGGAACGCCAGCGTGGTGTACGCCTCCAGCATGGGCTCCTCGGCGCCGCCGTTGAACTCCATCTGGAAGTAGTGGTCCATCACCGACAGCCGGCTCACCCCGGCCGCCTCGGCGGCGGCTCCGGCCGCGGCGAGTTCGGCGCCGAGCGCGGGCCCGCCCCCGGGGTTGCCGAACTGGTTGATGTGCACACCGACACGCATGTCCGTCTCCGTTCACCGGCATCCTCAGGAACCGTGACGACGCTAGGCGCTGGAGCGCTCTCGAAGTCAAGAAGGGACCCCGGAACGCACCGCATGTAAGAAGGCGGTTAACCCCGGCGACGAATGTCGTTCAACGGGGCGACCGCACCCCGTCATGTCTGATAGGGCTGACGAGATGCAGACTCTCTATCGACGACTCCTGCGGCTGATGCCCCGCATCGGCGTCCAGGTGACCGACATCGCCCCGGGGACGGCGCTGGTGTCCCGGTCCGCCACTCCCCTGTCGGTCACCGGTGCCGACAAGGGCACCTGGATCGTGCGGCGGACGAAGGGCGGCGCGGCCGGGGAGCCGGGCTCCAGCGCCGTCCGGCTCGGCGAGACCGGCGCGCTGCTGCTCATGGACGCGGCGGCCGGGCGCGACGAACGCAGACTGCAACTCGCGGCGGCCGAGTACCTGTGCACCCAGCACGTCGCCGCCATGCTCGCCCTGTACGAGGCGAACTGCGTCTTCGACGTCGGTGCCAACAGCGGCCAGTACGCCCGGCGGCTGCGCCGGCTCGGCTACGCCGGGCGGATCGTGTCGTTCGAGCCGACCTCGGAGACGTTCGCCAAGCTGGAGAAGGCCGCGGCGCAGGACCCCGACTGGCACGTGTACCAGTGCGGGCTGGGCCGCGAGGAGACGACCGCCGAGATCCACACCGGCTGGAAGACCATGAACTCCCTGCTGGGGCCCAGCGACTACGGCAAGGACCGCTACAGCCGGTTCACCAGGTCCGAGACCGAGGAGATCCGCATCCGCCGGCTCGACGAGGTCATGGACGAGGCGCTGGACGGCCTCGCCGATCCCCGCCCCTACCTGAAGATGGACACCCAGGGCTACGACCTGGAGGTGTTCGCCGGGGCCGGGAAGCGGGTCGAGGAGTTCGTCGGCATGCAGTCCGAGGTCGCCGTGCTGCGGCTGTACGAGGGCAGCCCGGGGATGGGCGAGGCCGTCGCGACGTACGAGGCGGCCGGGTTCGGCATCACGGGCATGTATCCGGTGACGCGCGAGGCGACCACCGGCCGGGTGATCGAGTTCGACTGCGTGCTGATGCGCGCGGACGCGGCCCCCAAGCCGTAGCGGGCCCGGCTCGTGACGGGCCGGCTCATGCCGAGGGCCGGCCCGTGCCGGGGCCCGGCGGCGGCGGTACCCGCCGGACGGCGGACAGCTTCCGCCGTCCGGCGGGGCTCCGCACGGCGCGCGGGCGCCGACGATGGCGGGACGAGCCGCCGCGTTCCCGCGTGAGGAGACACCATGACGACCGTCCCGCCGCCCTTCGACCCCGAACTCGCCGCCGCCCTGGAACTGATCAAGGACATGATCTCTCCCGGCATGAGCCTGGAGGACATCGAGACAGTCCGGCAGTCCCCGGGCATCGCGCTGCTGGCCCAGGCGGACCTGACGGCCGACGGCGCGTTCGAGGCCGAGGACCGGACCGTGCCCGGCGCCGACGGCTCCCCCGGGATCTCGCTGCTGATCTGCCGGCCCACCGCCCCGTCCCCCGCCCGGCCGCGCCCGGTCGTCTACCACGTGCACGGTGGCGGCATGGTCCTCGGCACCAACCGGGTCGGCGTCGACCAGGTCCTGGACTGGGCGCGGGAACTCGACATGGTCGTGGTGTCCGTCGAGTACCGGCTGGCCCCCGAGCACCCGTATCCGGCGCCGCTCGACGACGTGTACGACGGACTGCTGTGGACCGCGGAGCACGCCAAGGAGCTGGGCGGGGACCCGGAGCGGATCGTGGTCGCGGGGGCCAGCGCGGGCGGCGGGCTGACCGCGGCGCTCGCGCTGCTGCTGCGCGACCGCGGCGGGCCGCGGCCGCTCGGCCAGGTGCTGCTGTGCCCGATGCTGGACGACCGCAACGACACCCCGTCCTCGCACCAGATGGCGGGCCTCGGCGTCTGGGACCGTACGGCCAACGAGACGGGCTGGACGGCGCTGCTCGGCGAGCTGCGCGGCGGCCCGGACGTCTCCCCGTACGCGGCGCCGGCCCGTGCCGAGGACCTCTCCGGGCTGCCGCCGGCCTTCCTCGACGTGGGCTCGGCGGAGACCTTCCGGGACGAGGTCGTCGCCTACGCCTCCCGGATCTGGCAGGCCGGAGGGGTCGCCGAGCTGCACGTCTGGCCGGGCGGCTTCCACGGCTTCGACGGCTTCGCCCCGCAGGCCGCGGTCTCGCGGGCGGCCCGAGCGGCACAACTGGACTGGCTGCGACGGCTGTTGGCGGAGTAGGTCCCGGCGCCCCGCGCGGTCAGCGCCGCTTGAACTCCACGGGGCCCGCGTTCATCTCGATGGTCCCGTCCGGGTGCAGGACGGGCCGGCGCTCGGTCATCCGGGCGCTGTAGGCCTCGATGTGGTGGATGGCCGCGCCGTCGGCGGAGGTGAAGTCGACGAGCGCGATCGCCACCCAGTACCGGGTCTTGGTGTTCTCGTAGAGCGGCACGGTGACGGTGGAGCCGCGGCCGTCGTCCACGACGACCTTCGCGCCGAAGCTGCGGAAGGAGCCGAAGCCGTTGCTGACCGCCGAGTAGGCACAGAGCAGGACGTAGCCCTGCTCGTCGGGGCGCACGATCCGCACGGCCTCACGGCCGGGGACGCGGGAGTCGCCGTCGAGCCGGATGTGGGGGCGCTCGGTGAGCGAGCCGAGCTGCCGGTAGTAGACGATGTCGGCCTTCTTGCCCTTCTTCTTCCCGTTCCCGGTCGCGGGCTCTCCGCCGGGCCGCACCGGTTCGCCCTGCGGGGAGTGGCCGGACTTGACGAGGGTGCCCGGTTCCGGGGCGCCGCGCAGGGCCTTGCCGGCCGGCACGAACAGGGCGTACAGGTCGAGGTCGGCGCCCTTCTGCCGGCGTCGGTCGCTGCCGCCGTCCCACTCCAGCGCCACCGTGACCACCAGGTCCCGGTCGCCCTTGTCCATGCTCAGCGAGACCTGGCTGCCCTTGTCGAGGCTGATCCTCCCGAGCGGCGGCTTGACCAGGCTCGGCCGGACCGGGGCGGGAGCAGAGGCCGGCACCGGGGCAGCGGCCGGCGCCGTCTCGGGTTCCGGTGTGTGCGGTACGTCGTCGGCCTCGGCGACCTCGATGCCGAAGTCCGTGGCCAGACCGGCCAGTCCGTCGGCGTAGCCCTGCCCGATGGCGCGCAGCTTCCAGGCGGTGCCGCGGCGGTACAACTCGGTCAGCAGGACCGCGCGTTCGCCGTCGGTGAGGGCCGGCGGACGGAACAGGACCGTCTCGGCACCGGCCTGCGCGGCACTCACCCGGACGTTCTCGACCTCGCGGAACGTGCGCGTGACGTCGTCGGGGTCGCAGCTGGCCACCAGCACGACCCGGTCCACGTCGGCGGGCAGGGCCGCCGGGTCCACCTCGACGCGCTCGGGTCCGTCCGCGTCGGCGGGCAGGTGGCGGACCGCGCCGGACTCGGCCGAGGGCTGGTTGTAGAAGACCAGGTCGTCGTCGGACCTGACCCGGCCGTCCGCGGTGACCAGCAGCGCGCTGAGGTCGACGGTGGCTCCCTCGGCGTACAGCTCCATGGTGACCGGCCCGGCACCCAGCGCCGTGTTCCCGCCCTTGCCCAGTTCCGGCATCTCGGCCCACCCCCGTACGCGATCCCCGTCGTTTCCCGGTCACTGTGCCATACGGCGTACGGCGGCGATCGGCGCCGTCGGTCTCCGTCGGTCTCCGTGCGCGGCCGGGCCGGGCCGCACGCCTGCCCCGGCCCGGCCGCCGCCCCCTCCTCTCCGGCGGGCCGGTGGCGCATGATGGTCGTATGAAAGAGCTGGCCGGGCGGCTGGCGGCGCTCGATGCCGACGCCGGTGCCGCCGTGCGGGTCATCGCCTACTTCGACCGGCTGGCCGAGGCACGGGCCGGGGTGGAGGCGCTGGTGCGCGGGGCCGCCGTGCTCGCCGGGGTGCCCGCGCGGCTGGTGGACGCCGAGCGGCGGGTGCGGGTCCGGGTGGAGCCGGACGGCACGCGCCGGGACGCCGACCTGCCGCCGGACCCGGCCTGGCCGACGGTCGCGCTGACGCCGGGCGGGGAGCCCGCGCTGTGGCTGGAGCGGACCGGCGCGGCGCCGAGCGTCGTCGACGCCGTGATCCTGGAGCGGGCCGCCGGAGTGGTCCGGCTGGTGCTCGACCGGACGCGGGGGCGGGCCCCGCTGGACGACCCGGCCCTGGTGGAGACGGTCTGGACGCGACGGCGGCCGAACCGGCCCGGCTGCACGCGGCCCGGCGGCTCGGTCTCGACCCCGCCGTCCCGGCCCGCGCGCTGGCCTCACCGCAGGGGCCGCCCCGGGTGCTGACCGGGTCGCGCGAGACCGGGCCGTACGCCGACCGGACCGGTGTCGGGCCCGCCGTCCCGGTTCTCGACCTGCCCCGTTCCTGGGCCGCCGCCCGCACCGCTCTGCGGTTCGCCGCGGACGGCACCGCGCACGATCCCGGCCCTCGTGTCGTGTACGCCGACGAGCTGGGCGGGCTCGCGTTGCTGGCCGACCTCGTCGTCCCGGGCGCCGAACCCCCGGCCGACGTCCGGGCCGTGGAGGCGGCGGCCTCGGACGCCCCCTGGATGCTCGCCACCCTGCACGCCGTGACCGCCACGACGAGTCTGCGGGCGGCCGCCGTCGAGGCCGGCGTGCACCACTCCACCCTCCAGGACCGCCTCACCCACGCCGAGCACCTGCTGGGCTGGCCGACCCGCACTCCCCAGGGCCGGCTGCGTCTGCACCTCGCGCTGACCCTGCGGCGGCTGGCACGGGGTTAGGACTGCGGCAGCCCCGAGGGAGGCGGGCCGCCGTTCAACCGTTCCCTTGAACGCGGGCCACATCGGACGCTCAGACGGCGCTCCGCCCGGAGGACGCGCGTCCCGCTCCCCCGGCGGAGGAATCGGCGGTGACCGTGGCGCCCGGTCGTCCCCCGACACCCCCGTTCCCTCCCCTCAGAGAGGCCTCGGCATGCCCGGCTTCCCCAGCAGGCGGCGCCTCACCCTCGGTGTCAGCTCCACCTCCGCCGCGGCCTCCCCGCGGCAGCGGTCCGGCGGTGCCGAGGAGACCGGGTCGCTGGACGTCCGGCGGGAGTTGAGCGGGCGTGAGGTCGAGGTGGTGCGGCTGCCGGCCGAGGGCCTCGGCCACCGGACGACCGCCGAGGCCCTCTTCCTGAGCGAGGCCACCGTCAGGACGCACCTGGTGCGCATCCACCGCAAGCTCGGCGCGGACGATTGCGCGGCGGCGGTGTCGGAGGCGGTCCGCAGAGGGCTGCCGGACCTGGCCTGATCCCTACGGCGGGTGCGGGAGCGTGAAAAGCGCAACGCCCCACGCCCGCAACGCCCCACGCCCTCGCACCCCTTCCGGGACTCAGACCTTGGCCCGCGCCGGCTCGCAGGCCGCGTCGGTCTCCTCCGCGGCGGAGGCGGCCGGGCGGACGCCGGGATGAAGGACGCGATGGCCGCGGAGACCAGGGCGAGGCCGCCGCCGACGAGGAGCGCGGTACGGAAGCCGTCCTCACCCAACGCCACCTGGATCCGAGGAACGACTTCCACGCCAAGGTCCGCGCCCGTGGGCAGACCCCCGACAGCGAGAAACGGCTGCGCCGGCAGGTGCGGCGCCCGAGGGAACTGCGAGCGGCGGACGCCGAAGAGATCGGTCAGCTCAAGGCCGACGTCGCAGCAGTGGTCGGTGTCCAGACCCTGGCATCCGCGGAGAGCCCCGATACCGGTGCCCTACAATTAACTGTCTATGGAAGATAATTCTTTGGAAGATGAGTGATGGCTGACGCTGACCTGAAGATGCTGTACCGGGAGCTGGTCTCGCTGGAGATCGAATTGTGGGACGGCATCGAGGGGCGGTTGCGGGCGGAGTACGACCTGCCGCTGACGTCGTTCGAGGTGCTGCACCTGCTGCTGCGTCGGCCAGGGCCGCGGATCCAGGACATCGCCGAGGAGTTCTCGATCACCGTGGGCGGCACGAGCAAGGTCGTCGACCGTCTGGAAGGGGCGGGCCTGTGTGGGCGCAGGGCCAATCCGAACGACCGCCGTTCCTCGATCGTCGAGCTCACCCCCGAGGGGCGGAAGCTGGTGGACGGGGCGCTGAAGGTCTTCGAGGAGGAGCTGGAACTGCGGATCGGGTCGGTGATTCCCGAGGAGTCGGTACGCGAAGTGACCGCGGTCCTCACTACGCTGCGGGCGGCCGGACGTGCTCTGAACGCGGAGCGGAAATCCGCAGGTCAGACGCCGGTTCGGGGGATGCGGGCGCCGAAGCACCCAGGCCGGTCGGCCTCGTGAGCCACCGTCTGTCGGGCAGGACGACGGGCGGCTGGTGCGGGGCGGGTGACCATGTTCACCCGCCCCGCACCAGCCGCCCCCTGTCGTTCAGTCGGCGATGCCGTCGTAGGCGATGACTTTGTCGATGTGGGCACGGACGAGGAGGTTGCCGGGGCCGCCGTTGCGGGCGGCGTACTCCTGGGTGCGGTCTTCGCCCATGTAGCGGGCGCCGAGGAGGCCACCCCAGTGCAGCATCTCGTCGGGGTTCGCGGAGGTCTCGGCGTGTCCTTGGAGGATGACGAACGCGTATGGGGGGTCGTCGTCGACGCAGAGGGCGCAGCGTCCGTCGCGGGCGAGGTTGCGGCCCTTGACGCCGTCCTTCTCGGTGGTGAGCACGATGTCGTCGCCGTCGAGAAGGAACCACACCGGTGTGACGTGCGGGCTGCCGTCGGCTCGGACGGTCGACAGCTTGCCGGTGCGGGTGCCGTGCGTGACGAACGACCGCCACTGCTCGTCGGTCATCTTCCGCATGCGATGTCTGTCGCTCTGGTGGGCCGTTCGCCGCCCCGAGGCCGGGCCGGCCTCGGGGCGAACAGTGGGTGTCAGCGGCCCCAGAAGGCGTCTTCGGCGTTCTGGTCGCCGGAGAAGAGCCACATCTCGGTGATCTTGCCGTTCTGGATGCGCAGGAGATCCACGCCGTCCATGGCCATGGACGCGTCGCCGCGGCGGCCGGTGAAGTGGATGGTGGCGGCGACCAGGTCGCCGTTGCCCATGAGGGAGTGGATCTTGTCGATGGCGAAGGTGCCCTGACTGGCCTCCATCATGGTGCCGAGCATCTGGAAGACGGCGCCCTGTCCCTTGTGGTCGCCGGAGAACTGGTTGGTGCCGGGCTGGTGCCAGACGATCTGGTCGTCGAGGAGGCCGCCGAGGGCGGCCATGTCTCCGGTCTGCACGGCCTGGAAGTAGGCGCGGGCCAGGTCGAGGTTGGCAGTGGTCATCGTGGTCTCCATGGGTTCGGTCGGGCTTATCGGGCGAAGTCGAGGCGGTCGGCCAGGCCGGCCTCGGTGAAGGCGGCCTGGATCTCGGTGCGGCCTTCCTGGAAGTGGGCCCAGCTGTCGTAGTGCGCGGGGACGACGCGTCGGGCGCCGAGTGTCTTGGCGGCCTCGGCGCCCAGGGCGCTGTCGAGGGTGAGCAGGGCGCCGTCGAAGGCGAAGGGCATGCGGGCGCCGCCGAGGAAGAGGATGGCGGTGTCCACCGGTGCGAACTTCTCGGCGATCTCCTTGACGTGCTCCAGGGCGGCGTTGTCGCCGCTGACGTAGACCGAGGGCAGGTCGTCGGAGGTGAGCATGAAGCCGATGACGTCACCGGAGATCGGCTCGCAGCCCACGGGACCGTGCCGGGCGGGCACGCCGGTGATGGTCACGGTGCCGCCGTCGGGCCGCTTGAGCTCGGCGGTCTGCCAGAAGGCGAGGCCTCGGGCGTTGCCGCCCAGGCGGCCGGCGCCGCTTTCGGTGGTGAAGACGACCGGCACGTCGACCAGGAGGGCACGGCCGGCGTTGTCGAGGTTGTCGTCGTGCTCGTCGTGGGAGAGCAGGACGGCGTCGATGCGTCCGAGGTCGGCGGCGGTGACCGGCGAGGGGGCGGTCTTGACGAGCTTGTGGTCGCCCGGGAGGGGCATGGGGTACTCGCCGGGTGGGTCGAAGGTCGGGTCGGTGACGACCCTGAGTCCGCCGTACTCGAACAGGACGGTGGGGCCGCCGTAGACGCGGACGGGGATCTTTTCGCTGGTGGCGCTGGCGCCGGACATCGGGGAACCTCTCGGTCGGGGGAACGGTGGTAGGACGCCCTGCGGCACGCTCCGGCGGGGAGGCAGGGCGGAAGAGGCACGGGTTGCGGGGTCGCCCGCTCCCTGAAAGGGCGGCCGGGCCCATGGCCGGGCTTACCGGGCGGGTAGGGAGAGGACGCCGAAGTGGTTGCCGGTGTCCTCCAGCCGGGCGAAGGCGAGGGGGCAACTTCCCCCACTACGCGATCTTCTACGTCCTGGTCCGGGACGTCGCCGCGACTGTCGAGCGCGGCCGGGAACTCGGCGCCACGGTTCTCATGGAGCCGGTCTCCGACTCCGCGTGCGGCGGGAACGGTCACGACACGCACTCCTAACCCCCTAGAAAAGGGAGAAATGTAACTCTCTGAGGTCGACTGAATCCAAGCGGCGATCAGCCCCGTGGACTCGTGGGCGCCCGCAGGAGCTCCGGACCGGCCCGGCTCCAGCAAACCATTTACATTCCATGGAAGCAACTTCCACAGATTATTGTTCCGTGTGTATGGGTTCGGTGTCCTGCGGTCCACCGGCTCTCGGACAGCACAGGAGCCCGGCATGTCCCACACGGACGGGCCGGGCCGCAGGAAGGAAGTACGTCATGGAGCCGGTCGAGATCGAGGCGAAGACCCTGATCCAGAAGTCGAGGACCCCGTCGAACGACTACGTCATCAACCCCTACACCGGCTGTGTGCCGGGCTGTGCCTACTGCTTCGCCAGCTTCGCCGGGCCCGGCGGCTGACCCCGGCGGCCGCGGTCAGCGCAGGCTCGTCCCCGCCGCCGGCACGAGCCCCCGCTCCGGGTGGGCGCGGTAGCCCGCGGTCCAGGCCGTGGGCGGGCAGGCAGGGCCGTTGGGGTGCTGCTCCGTCAGCCGGGCGGAGACCTGGTCGGTCACGACGACCCGGCCGTCCTTCGCCGCGGTGACGGTGAGCCGTACCGGCACGGTGGTGTCGCCGACGTCGTCCGGCAGCCGGACCGAGAGGCTCGCGAACGGGTCGTCGGGACTGCCGGACGCCCGCTGGGCGCACCGCTCCCGCACGCACACCCGCACGACGGCCGCGTCCGCGCCCCCGAAGTCGGCGGGCAGCCACCGGACGCCGACCGCCGAGTCCATCCCCATCTGCGTGCAGGCCGTTCCCCGGCCGGGGAGCGAGCACCCGGACAGCGCGGCGGTCAGGAACAGCACGGCGAGCAGCCGGCCCCTCACCGGGCACCGGCCGACCGGGCGACGCGGAAGCCGACGTCGTCCACCCGGAACGTGGGATGGCTGCGGCGCCGCACGGAGGCCCGGCAGCTCCAGTGTTCGTCGAACCAGCCGCCGCCGCGCAGCACGCGGTAGCTGCCGTAGACCTCGGTGTCGTAGTGGTCCCAGCACCACTCCCAGACATTGCCGAGCGTGTCGTGCAGCCCCCAGGGGTTGGGCAGTCGGCCGCCCACCTCGTGGATCCGTTCCTCCGAGTTGCCGCGGTACCAGGCGATGTCGTCGAGGGGGCCGTAGCGGGGTCCGGTGGTGCCGGCCCGGCAGGCGTGCTCCCACTCGGCCTCGGTCGGCAGCCGGTACCCGTCGGCCGCGGCGTCCCGCCCGACGCTCTCGCCGTCGGCGGCGAGATCGTAGACGGGGGCCAGGCCCTCCTGCCGGGACAGGGCGTTGCAGAACCGGACCGCGTCCCACCAGGAGACGCTCTCCACGGGCAGCCCCCGCGGACCGTCCGGCCGCCCGCCGGTGACCCGCCCGTACAGCTCCCGGGTGACCGGGTACGCCCCGATCCGGTACGGGGCGACATCGACCACCCAGGTCCGGCTGGTCCGCCGGTCCGCCAACGTGACCCGGCCCGCCGCCACGTCGACCATCCGCTCCCCCGCCCTGACGTCCATGGGCCGATGATCTCACCGGCGGGCTGTCGACCCCACCCCGTCTCACCAACTTCTGGCCACGGAACGCAGAGCGATCCAGCTGTCGCGTACCCGGGCGTAGTCCATGGTCAGCTGGAGTCGCTGGTCCTCGGGTGCGCCGTCCCCGGTCGCGCGCGTGATGACGCGGCCCACGAGGCGTGCCGTCCCGCCGTCGACCACGACGGTCACGGTCTTCTCCTCGATCCCCAGGGGGACGAACGTCGCGGCGCGAAGGTCCGCCAGCCACTCGGCCTTCGCCTGCCGGTCCCCCGTGGTCTGCGTCAGGGTGAACCCGTCGTCGAGCAGGGCGTCGAGCGCGACGGTGTCGCCGTCGGCCATCGCGTGCAGATGGGCGCGGTAGGCGTCGATGACCTCCATGCGTGTGTTGACGTCGGCTGAAGGGTTCATACGGGCTCCTGTCGTCGTGCCCCGTCTCCGCCGCCGGCTCACCCGGCAGGGTCGCCGTCACCGCGCGGCAGGTCGTGGGCGTACCTCGGCGCATGCCTGTCAGTGATCATCATGGCTGCTCGGGTCACCCCGTGCTCGCCGCACCGCCGCCGACGGGGTCCGCTCGGGTTCGGGTGCCACGAAGGGCTCAACTCGCCTTGCGGGGTCGTCCTGCCTCGTCGTGCAGGCGGGTCGTCCCGGCCGAGGCGCGCGGCGATCACCGGCGAGGCCGAGGCGGCCCTCCCCACGGGGCTTCAACAGTGTGGCGGACAGCCATACTTGACGGAGCGGGAGAGCATCCCGTGGTGGTACGGCACGAGGAGGCGGTGATCCGGTGAGCAGCGACAACCCGGGACTGGAGAAGGCCGAGGTACGGCTCAAGTGGGACCCCAGCCCGTGGAACGAGCCACCCCATCATCTCGACATCATCGCCACGACCTACTCGGCGGACGACCCCCACGGACGGCCGGTCTACGTCGTCCACTTCGACAGCCGCTCACCCGACGGCACCATCAACATGAACCGGCACAGCCAGACCGGCCAGGGCCTCGGCTACGTCGAGGAGATGACCCTGGAGCTGAATCGCCTGGCGTCCTCCTTCGCACGGGTGGTCGTGGGCGTGGTCATCCACCAGAACACCGGTCCGAAGACCTTCGGCGACCTGTCGAACGCCGGGGTGCTGGTCCTGGAGGGCTACAAGGAACTGCTCAAGGACGACTTCGCGCAGGTCGCCGGGTCCACCGCCGCCACCGTCGCGGAGTTCACCCGGGACACCGCCACGACGTGGACGTACCGCGAGCTGATCCGGGGGTTCGACAGCGACCCCGTGGTCTTCACCGCGGAGATGGGCGGCGTGTCGTAGCGCCGGTTCCGTCCGTGGCGCTGGGTCGTTCCGGCGTTCCGGCGTTCCGGGTCCAGCCGGTGCCGGCCGTGGTACGGCGAGACACTCCTCCGTGGGCCCGGCACCCGACCGGCGGCGGCCGGCAGGCGAGGAATGCACCCACCTGCTCGGCGCGCCGGCCGGCCCGCTCAGCCGGCCGGGGGGGAAGCCGTTGCGGCGTGCGAGTACGGTGAGGAGGGCCACGGTGAGCAGGGCGGACGCCGTCCAGGGCAGTGCGCCGGTTCCGGCGCCGGTGAGGACCACGCCACCGAGCAGGGATCCGTCGGCCATGCCGATGTTCCAGCCGGTGACCCACAGGGAGTCGGCGGTGTCGGGGTCCTGGGGTGCCGCTCCGACCCCCGCGGTCTGCATCAGCGTGGGGATGCCTCCATGGGTCACGCCCCACAGGAGGGCGGCGAGCAGTACGGCCACGGTGCTGTGCGCGAACAGCCCGAAGGACGCCAGGCACAGCAGGGCCAGCGCCAGCAGGCCGACCGTCGCGGTGCGCAGCCGGCGGTCGGCGGTGACTCCGGCGATCCAGACGCCGCCCATGGAGCCCAGGCCGAACACGAAGAGCACGGTGCCGGTGCTGACGTCGTGAGGGTTCCACGCTACCTCGGGCATCGACGGAGCCGGTCCGACCCGGTCACCCACCCGCTTCCCTACCGGGCCTGCACCAAGGCAGGGGGATGCGGAACGGCCGGGTGGACTCGTGGAGTCGTGGAAGACCTGCTGCGGTGCCACTCGGATCACCGGCACCCTGTCCTTCGGATGCCTCCGGCCGACGGTTCAAGCCCTCCGGGCGAGCAGCTCCGCCACTGCCTCCGGCCGCTCGAGTGAGATGAAGTGGCCCACTCCTCGCAGCTCCGTGAAGTCGGCGGCGGGCAGCAGCTCCTTGTTGGCCTGCCGGTCCGAGGGCCGGGACCAGTCCTCCTCCCCGTAGAGGAGGTGGACGGGCGCCTTGACGTCGGGGTAGCGCGAGCGGGCCGCGATGAGGCTGGGCAGGTTCCGGTACACGGCACGGGCGACGGTCGGGTAGCCGGGACGGCCGCCCACCTGGAGGAGCTCGTCCACGTAGTCCTCGCGCAACGCGCTCTTGTCGCCCAGGCCGCCCTGAAGGATCTTCGTGAGCGCGGGCTTGGGCTCCACCTGGGCGATCAGCGGGCCCACCCCCGGCATGAGGACACCGCTGACCACCATGCGGGCGAGGAGGCCGGAGCGGGCGATCCCGCCGCGGAAGTCGTAGGTGTTCACCGCGACGACACGCCGTACCCGCTCGGGCAGACCGGCCGCGGTGGTCAGGGCGAGCACCGCCCCCATGGACTCTCCGACCAACGTCACGTCGTGGAGGTCGAGTTCGGTGAGGAGCCGCTCGACACCCGCGCGCATGGCCGGCTCGTCGTACGACGCCCCGGGCACGATCTCGGAGTAGCCCATCCCCGGCAGATCGAGGGCGTACACGGTGTACTGGTCCGCGATCAACGGGATGAGGAGGCGGAAGTGCTCGGCCTGGGTGCGCACGGTGTGCAGCAGGACCAGCGGGGCACCGCTGCCCGCCTTGAGGTAGCGCAGCGTTCCCTCGCGGCGGTGCCGTCCTGCGCGCGGGGCGATGGTGTGGCTGGTGGTCCCCGGGATGTGGATCGTGGGACCGGACTCCTGGCTGGGCATCTCGCCGACCCCCTACTTCGCCAGCTGCTCGTACAGGCCTGCCAGGTCTCCGGCCAGGCCCGCCTTGACCTGCCGGGAGATGTCGTCGGCGAGGACCTCGTACGCACCCGTCTCGACGCCGTCCAGGGCGAGTGCGGCGACGGCACGGGGGTCGGACTTGGGTGAGTCGACGCCGGCCGCCAGGTCGGTGTCCACGTAGCCCACGTGCAGTCCGGTGACGGCGATGCCGCGCGGCTGCAGCTCCAGGCGCAGGGAGTTGGTCTGCGACCACAGGGCGGCCTTGGAGGCGCTGTAGGAGCCGCCGAGGGCGAGCCAGGAGAGCACGGAGTGCACGTTGAGGAGATGGCCGCCGCCGTTGCGCTCGATGACCGGCACGAAGGCGCGGGCGACCAGCAGCGGGCCGTAGAAGTTGGTCTCGAACTCGCGGCGCACGTCGTCGACCGGCGAGTCGAGGAAGGACGCTCCGACGGCCGCACCGGCGTTGTTGATCAGCACGGTGACGTCTTGCGCCTGAGCGGCGGCCGCCGCCACGGACGCCGGGTCGGTGACCTCCAGCGCCACCGGGACCGCGTCCGGATGCGTCACCGTGCGCGGGTCGCGGGCCGTGGCGTAGACCTTGGCGGCGCCGCGCGCATAGAGCTCCTCCACCAGGGCCTTGCCTATCCCCCGGCTGCCGCCGGTGACGAAGACGTTTGCGCCCTTGAGTGCGGTCATGACTGCCTCCACAAATGAGAAACCGAACGGTTTCCACCACAGTAAACCGATCGGTTTCCATGCGCAAGTTCCAGCGAGGGCCGATCGCCTCTGAAACCGGACGCATCCGCGTGCGGCTCCAACCACTCGAAGACGTGCGGGATCCGGGCGCGGGGTGAAAGGCAGCCCCCTGGTGCCCCCGAGGCGGCCGCTCCTTGGATACACCCGGACAGCAGCCTCCTGGGGCTTCTTCTCGGCCGGGATGCGGTACAGCCCCTTGCGGTCGTACCAGCTCGGCGTGGTGGCACCGGCCGCCGGCACCGCCCCCGATGAAGACCAGGGTGACCACGAGCATGCCGGGCGTACCGAGGACGGCCAGGAGGGAGGATGACGCGAACCGTCGGCGCCAGGATCGTCGTGCGTGCCGACGGGACGAGCCGTCGGCGGAGTGGCCTTCGGCGGCGTGACCGGGACGCGGCGACCTCGGCCGCGAACTTCACCCCCAGGGCACCCGGTGCACAGTCGGTGCACGTGCGGCCGGGAACTCCGGGGGTGCAAGGCAAGGGTGTGCGTCAGGCCCAGGCGGTCACCGGCAGGAAGGAGCTGTCCGTCCGGAACAGTTCCGTGCCGTCCGCCTGTTCCACGCGGAGTTGGTAGTTGTAGTGGCGCAGGTAGTACCCGGGGTAGTTGTACGACTCGAAGCGTGCCGAGCCGCTCGTGGTGCCGGTCCGGGCGATGAAGGTGGCGTCCTTCGCGAACGTCGACGTGCCGTCGTTCGGGTCGAAGCGGGCGCGGAAGGAGTAGTGGCGCAGGTAGTTGCCGGACGCGTCGCGGAAGGAGTAGCCGTTCGCGTCCGCGAGGCCGGGGACGACCGTGAAGGTGGACGCCTGCTTCTCGGCCGTCGTGCTGGAGGCGGTCACCACCGGCAGGTTGAGCAGCGAGGACTGCGACTGCCAGTGCCGGGTGGTGTAGTTGACGGAGCGGAAGGAGCGGGTGACGTTCTTGGGGAGGTTCACGCCGCCGGTCACCGTCTCCTTGACCACGGTGAAGTGGCGGGCCGTACCGGAGACGGCGGGGAGGCCCTTCGGCGCGCTCCAGGTGGTGAAGGTGTCGTAGCTGTCGCTGTAGTAGTAGGTGCCGTCGCCGTAGCCGTCGAAGAAGATGCGCCAGCCGCCGTTGTCGAGCTGGACGAGGGCCGGGCCCTCGCGGTAGCTGCCCCAGCCGGCCCAGTTGCCGGTGCGGGAGATGGTGTACGGGCCGGCGAGGTTGGTGGCGGTGGCGTACTCGATGTACTTGGTCGTCTCGTTCTTGGTGAAGGCGTGGTAGGTCGAGCCGAGCTTCACGATGAAGGTGTCGATGTGGTTCTCGCCGATGCCGGACAGGGCGAGCGGCGAACTCCAGGCGGTGAGCCCTGAGTTGGTGGCCTTCAGCAGGTAGGGGGTGAAGATCCACTCGTCGTCCGTGGTGGAGCAGGACACGATGATGTTCACGCTGCCGTCGCTGTCGACGAACCACTCCGGCGCCCAGGCGCGCGAGAGGTTCGCGACGGGCACCGTGTAGTCGTACAGGAACGACCAGGTGAGCCGGTCGGAGCTGCGGGCGAAGCCGATGGTGGTGCTGGGGTCCTGCCAGGTGTGGGTGGTGTAGGTCAGGTAGTAGTAGCCGTTGGTGTGCTTGATGATGCTCGCGTCGCGGATGCGGTTGGCGGGCGGGGTGTAGGCGGCGGACTTCGCGAGGCGGAAGTCGGTGGCGTCGTCCGACTGGTAGACGTTCACCGTGCCGTCGTTGCTGTCCAGGAACGGCACGATGGTGTAGCGGGTGGCCGAGCCGCTGGGCGGGGCGGCGGCGAGCGCGGTACCGAGCAGGCCGGGCACCTCTCCGAGCACCAGTGCGGAGGCGGGCAGGGCGGCCATCGCGCGCAGCAGGCTGCGGCGGGACGGGGTGGGGCGGCGTGTGGTCATGTGCGGCTCTCTCCCTACGACTCAACGTTCGACCAACCGAACGAGGTTCGGAAAGTCGATCAGAAGGTAGGGGTGGCTCCAGGGCACGTCAATGCTTTGCGCAGGAACGGCAGCGCCCTGTGCGGCACCTGTCGCGGACACGGAACTCGCCGTCGGCCCGAGTGCGGTCCACCACCGGGCCCCAGACGTTACCGTTCGGTAGACGACGTGCTCCCGGAGGTGCTCCGCAATGCCGCTCGACCGTTCCGCAGGCCTGATCGACACCGCCCGCGCGCTGGCCGCCGGGGAGATCTCCTCCCGCACGCTGGTCGAGCAGGCCCTGGCGCGGATCGAGGCGACCCGGGACACCCTCAACGCCTTCCGCATCGTCCGCACCGAGGCCGCGCTCGCCGAAGCCGAGGCCGCCGACCGGGAGTTGGCCGCCGGTGCGCGCAAGCCTCTGCTGGGGGTACCGGTCGCCGTGAAGGACGACATGGACGTGGCGGGCGAGCCGACCGCCTTCGGCTGCGCCGGCACCCACCCGGCGGTCACCGAGGACGGGGAGGCGGTACGGCGGCTGCGCGCGGCCGGAGCCGTGATCGTCGGCAAGACCAACACCTGCGAACTCGGGCAGTGGCCGTTCACCGAGGGCCCGGCCTTCGGCGCCACCCGCAATCCATGGCACACCGGGCACACCCCGGGCGGCTCCTCCGGTGGCTCGGCGGCCGCGGTCGCGGCGGGTCTGGTACCGGCCGCGCTCGGCTCGGACGGCGCCGGCTCGGTCCGCATCCCGGCGTCCTGGACCCACCTCGTCGGCGTCAAGCCGCAGCGCGGACGGGTCTCGACCTGGCCGCGCGGCGAGTCCTTCCAGGGCATCACGGTCAACGGCACCCTCGCCAGGACCGTGGCCGACGCGGCTCTCCTCCTCGACGCGGCGAGCGGCAACCATCCGCGCGACCCGCACTGTCCACCCGCCGTCGACGCCCTCGCCGCGGTGGGCCGCGATCCCGGCCGGCTACGGATCGCACTGGCACTGAAGCCGCCGTTCACCGCCGTCCCCGCCCGGCTGCTCCCCGAGGTCCGCGACCGGGTCGTCGGCCTCGCCGGGACACTGGCCGGCCTGGGGCACGCCGTCGAGGAGGCCGACCCGCCGTACGGGCGGATCGGGCTCACCTTCGTGCCGCGGGCGACCGCGGGTATCGCCGAGTGGGTCGCCGACGCGCCCTTCCCCGCGCTGCTCGACCGGCGCACCCGTGACGCCGCCCGGCTGGGCCGGCTCCTCGGCGGCGCCCCGCTGCGCGCGGCCCGCCGTGCGGAGACGGCCCTGCACCGCCGTATCGGCCGCTTCTTCGAGACGTACGACGTGGTGCTCGCGCCGACGACGGCCGCTCCCCCGCCCCGTATCGGGGCCCTGCTGGAGCTGAGCGGGTTCGCCACCGACCGCGCCATGATCGCCGCGTGCCCCTACGCGTGGCCGTGGAACGTCCTCGGGTGGCCCGGCGTCAACGTGCCGGCCGGGTTCACGCCCGGCGGGCTGCCGGTCGGGGCCCAACTGCTCGGCCCCGCGAACAGCGAGCCGCTGCTGCTGTCGCTCGCCGCGCAGTTGGAGGCGGAGCTGCGCTGGCACGAACGGTGGCCGGAGCCGCTCGTGACGGATTCCCCGGCGGTGTGATCCGGCGGAGGGCGGGCACGACGCGGATCTCGGCGGCGGAGGCGGAGCCGGAGGCAGAGGCAGAGGCAGAGGCGAAGGAACCGGAGCCGCCTGCCGCGACCGAGGCGATACGGGACCCGGGGTGAAGGCGGCGGGAGCCGATGCCGGGCGACGAAGGCGGGATGCGGCCACGGCCGCGGCGTCCGCCGCTCAGGCCGTCAACTCGGCGAGTCCTGGCCGGAGATCGCCTGGGCGGGCGTGTCCGCCGACGTCGACGCCGACAACCTGGTGCTGCCCGACGGCGCCCGACGGCATGGCCAGGTGTGCGCGAAGCCGCTCACTGGCCCGGACCGGCGGCCGGCGGCGCCCATGCCCCCGACGGGCAGGGGCCGCAGGGGACTTCCCTCGATGGGCCGTGCCGCCGCCGGGCGCGCGGAAGGTGCCGGTCGAGCGCCGTGCCGGACCGCGGTCGCGGGGCGCACCGGGGCAGCCTCTAGGGTGCCCTCGTGACCGCGTCTACCGAAGAGAACGTTCCGGGCCGCTTCGGCCCCTCCGCCACCACCGAGGCCGAGCCGCGCGAGGCCGGCCGGGTGCGCACCGAGTACTCGCCCGCGTACGACGGCGACCCGGACCCCGGCGAGATCGTCTGGACCTGGGTGCCCTTCGAGGAGAACGACGGGCGGGGCAAGGACCGTCCGGTGCTGGTCGTCGCCCGGGAGGCGGCCGGCACCTTCCTGGCCGTGCAGCTCTCCAGCAAGCGGCACGACGGGGACCGCGAGTGGGTGCCGATCGGCAGCGGGCCCTGGGACCGCTCGGGGCGGGACTCCTGGGTGGACATCGACCGTGTGCTGCGGCTGCACGAGCAGGGCATGCGCCGGGAGGCCTGCGCGCTGGACCGGATGCGGTTCAACCTGGTGGTGCACCGGCTGCGGGAGCGGTACGGCTGGAGCTGATGAACGGGCCGTCACGGCCGTGGATCACGGCCGTGACCGCGCGTCGGCCCGATCACGCCCGGTTCTGCAGCGACGGCTCCGGGAACGCCCGTGCAAACGCTTCCCGGACCGCGCTTCCCGGCGTCCGGTCCAGCACCCCGAACACCACGTGCGCGAACGTCCGCTCGAACCGTCCGCCGGGGCCCAGCAGCGTCCGGAACGCACCCGCCACCTGCGCGGGGTCGTTGCGGAACACGCCGCAGCCCCAGGCGCCGAGGACCAGCCGCCGGTAACCGTGCGCCGCGGCCGTCTCCAGGACGCGTTCAGCACGTACGGCCAGGGTGCGCGGCAGCTCCGACGCCCGCTCCGGCGCCGTGCGCAGCACCACTCCGGCGTTCGGCGCGGCGGCCGTCAGGAAGCCGGCGGTGTACGGCTCGGGCAGGAACCGGCCCCGGTCGTCGCGGAAGACCGGCACAGCGGGTGAGTGGATGACGCGGTCCGTGTAGAACGGGTCCCGGTGGGCCCGGTGGTGGTCGTAGAACTCGGGCGCCCGCAGCAGGCAGGCGTACAGCGCCGAGCCGCGGCACAGGGCTTCCTCCTGGGCCTGGGCACCGTTGAGGTAACCGCCACCGGGGTTGCGGGCGGAGGCGAAGTTGAGGACCGCCACCGGGGCGTCCGCGAGTCTGCGGGCGGCCTCCAGGCTGCTCTCGCCGGTGACCTCGATCCGCGGTTCGGCCGACGCGGTTCCGGAAACCGTTTCCCGAGCGGTTCCGGAAACCGTTTCCCCAACGATTTCCGGGACCGGCACCGGGTCGGGTCCCACCATGCGGGTCCCCTCCCGGGCGGCCTCGACCGCGGCGGCAAGCGGTATCTCGCGCCCGTCGGGCGTGCGGTACATGCCCGCCGCCACGGCCTCTTCCGTCTCCCGCGCGATACCGCGCAGCCGCGCGCTCATGGCGCCACCCCCGTGGACGCCACAGCCGCCTGCCGCACGGTGCGCCGCACGGCGTACCGCGTCCCGCCGGTCGTCACGCCCGTCTCCCCCGTCGTGCTCATGCACGCATCGTGAGCGATGCTGGACAGGCGCTGCAACCGAGTTTTTACCGATCCGGGAACGTCGGCCGGACTCCCCGGAAACGCGCTGGAAACGGTGTGGAAGCGGCGGCTCTCCGGCCCCGGACGCGCCAATGCGCACCCTTGTGCGATTCGGCGAGAGGGTCTTGGGTGGACGAGCGAACCGGTCCGGCGCCACCGAAGCCGGACTGGTGGCATGGTGGACTCTCAGGAGGATCCCGACATGTCCGACACATCGAGCAGCGCCTCGGGGAGTGACTGTACGGAGACCCGTACCGCCCTCACCGAGGCGGAGGTGGAGGCCCTGGTCAAGGGCATCTGCTTCAAGACCGGACCACCGCGCACCGTCGGGGTCGAAGTGGAATGGATCGTCCACGAGCTGCGCGGACCGCGGCTCCCCGTCACACCCGAACGACTCGCTGCGGCCTACGAGGCCCTGCGGACGGTGCCGCTCTCATCGGCGCTCACCGTCGAACCCGGTGGCCAGCTGGAACTCAGCTCGCCGCCCGCCGCCTCCCTGATGGAGTGCGTGACCACCGTCTCCGCCGACCTGGACGCCGTCCGCACGGTCCTGCGCGAGGCGGGACTGGTCCTCGCCGGACTCGGCACCGACCCCTGGCGCCCGCCCCGGCGGTTCCTGCACGAGCCGCGCTACGACGCCATGGAGGCGTGTCTCGACCGCACCGGTCCGGCCGGGCGGGCCATGATGTGCACCTCGGCCTCCGTGCAGGTCTGCCTGGACGCGGGCCACGAGGAGCCCGGCCCGCTGGGCCACGGGCGGCGCTGGTGGCTGGCGCACACGCTGGGCCCGGTCCTGGTCGCCGCCTTCGCCAACTCGCCGATGCTGGGCAGTACTCCGACGGGCTGGCGCTCCACCCGGCAGCTGCTGTGGATGGAGATCGGCGCGGGCCGCGCGGGCGCACCCGCCCTGGACCGGGAACCGCGCGCCGCCTGGGCCCGGCATGTCCTGGACGCCCCGGTGATGTGCGTACGCCGGGACGGCGGCCCGTGGGACGTGCCCGAGGATCTGACCTTCCGGGAGTGGACCCGGTCGGGAACGCCCACTCGGGCGGATCTCGACTACCACGTCTCCACGCTGTTCCCGCCGGTCAGACCGCGTGGCCATCTGGAGCTGCGCATGATCGACGCGCAGCCGGGCGAGAACGGCTGGATCGTGCCGCTCGCCGTGACGACGGCGCTGTTCGACGATCCGGAGGCCGCCGAGAGCACCTATCGGGCCGTGAAACCGCTTGCGGAACGGTCCCGATCACTGCCGGCCCCGCACAATCCGCTGTGGAGCGAGGCCGCCCGCGCGGGCCTGGCCGACCCCGAGCTGCGGGAGACCGCCGTGGCCTGCTTCACGACGGCCCTGGAGGCCCTGCCGCGGATCGGCGCCACCACCGAGGTGACGGACGCCGTCGCCGAGTACCTGGAGCGCTACGTCCGCAAGGGCCGCAGCCCCGCCGACGACCAGCTCGACCGCCTGTGCGGCACCGACGGCCGCACACACGGGAAGGACATCCGTACATGACCGACCTCGCACCCGAGGCGCTGGACGCCGAGGAGCTGCGCGAGCGGGCGTTCACCACCCTCGTCACCGCCCGCGAGCGCACCACCCTGCTGACGAGCTGCGTCGAGGAGCCCGACCTCACCGCCCAGCACTCCCCGCTGATGTCCCCCCTGGTGTGGGACCTCGCTCACATCGGGAACCAGGAAGAACTGTGGCTGCTGCGCGCGGTGGCCGGCCGTGAGGCCATGCGCCCCGAGATCGACGGGTTGTACGACGCCTTCGAGCACCCGCGGTCCGAGCGGCCCTCGCTGCCGCTGCTGCCGCCCGCCGAGGCCCGCGCCTACGCGGCGGAGGTGCGCGGACGCGTCCTGGACGTGCTGGAGTCGGCCGACTTCGACGGAACGCGGCTCACGGAGGCCGGTTTCGCCTTCGGGATGGTCGCCCAGCACGAACAGCAGCACGACGAGACGATGCTGATCACCCATCAGCTCCGCACGGGCCCGCAGGCCCTGACCGCCCCCGACCCGGAGCCGGCCCCGCTGTACACCGGCCCGTCCGAAGTGCTCGTGCCGGGCGGCCCGTTCACGATGGGCACCTCCGGCGAGCCGTGGGCGCTGGACAACGAGAAGCCCGCGCACCGGCGTGAGGTGGCGGCGTTCCACATCGACACCACGCCGGTGACCAACGGCGCCTACCAGGCGTTCATCGCCGACGGCGGTTACGACGACGCCCGCTGGTGGACGCCGGAGGGCTGGTCCCACATCCGCCGGCACAGGATCGTCGCCCCGCTGTTCTGGCACCGCGACGGCAGGCAGTGGCTCCGCCGTCGCTTCGGCGTCACCGAGGTCGTGCCGCCCGAGGAGCCGGTGCTGCACGTGTGCTGGTACGAGGCAGACGCCTACGCCCGCTGGGCCGGGCGGCGGCTGCCCACCGAGGCCGAGTGGGAGAAGGCGGCCCGCTTCGACCCGGCGACCGGCGGCTCGATGCGCTACCCGTGGGGCGACGCCGACCCCGCGCCCGAGCACGCCAACCTGGGCCAGCGCCATCTGCGCCCGGCCCCCGCCGGCAGCTATCCGGCGGGCGAATCCCCGCTGGGCGTACGGCAGTTGATCGGTGACGTGTGGGAGTGGACGTCGAGCGACTTCCAGCCCTATCCCGGTTTCCGGGTGTTCCCGTACAAGGAGTACTCCGAGGTCTTCTTCGGCCCCGAGCACAAGGTGCTGCGCGGCGGTTCGTTCGCGGTGGACCCGGTGGCCTGCCGGGGCACCTTCCGCAACTGGGACTATCCGATCCGGCGGCAGATCTTCTCCGGCTTCCGCACCGCCCGCACGGGGGCTGCCTGATGTGCCGTCATATCGCGTACCTGGGATCGGAGGAGCCGTTCGGCCGACTCCTGGTGGAGCCCCCGCACGGCCTGTACCGCCAGTCGTGGGCACCGCGCAGACAGCGGTACGGCACGGTCAACGCCGATGGCTTCGGGGTGGGTTGGTTCGCCGGGGACGACCCCGTGCCGGCCCGCTACCGCCGGGCCGGGCCGATCTGGGCCGACCTGTCCTTCGCCGACCTGGCCCGCGTCGTGCGCAGCCGGGCGGTGCTGGCCGCCGTACGGGACGCGACGCTGGCCGGGGCGGACGCGGAGGCCGCGGCGGCGCCGTTCGCGGCGGGGCCCTGGCTGTTCAGCCACAACGGGGCCGTGCCGGGATGGCCGGGGTCCCTGGAGCCGCTCGCGCGGTCGCTGCCGGCCGCCGCGGTGCTGTCGATGGAGGCGCGCAACGACTCGGCGTTCGTGTGGGCGCTGGTCCTGGCCCGGCTGCGCGCCGGGGACACGGAGGGCCAGGCACTCGCCGACACCGTGCAGGAGGTCGCCGCGGCGGCCCCCGGCTCCCGCCTCAACCTGCTGCTGAGCAACGGCGACGCCGTCACCGCGACGGCCTGGGGGGACACCCTCTGGTACCTGACGGAGCCCGGCCGCACGGTCGTGGCCTCCGAGCCCTACGACGACGATCCGCGCTGGCAGGAGGTCCCCGACCGCACCCTGCTCGCGGCGACCCGCACCGAGGTGCTGCTCACCCCGCTGAAGGACCCGAGCGTGGACGCGGCGCCCGTACGACCCGAGGAGACCGGCTCGTGAGCCCCTTCCAGATCACCCGCACCCTCCCCGAGGACGCCACGGACGCCGCCCTGCGCGCCGACGTCCTCCAGGGCCTCACCGCCACCCCCAAGACGCTGCCGCCCAAGTGGTTCTACGACGCGCACGGCAGCGAACTGTTCGAGCGGATCACCGAGTTGCCCGAGTACTACCCGACGCGGGCCGAGCGCGAGATCCTCGTCGACCGGGCCGGTGAGATCGCCGCCGCGGCCGCCGCCCGCACCCTCGTCGAGCTGGGCTCGGGGTCCTCGGAGAAGACCCGCCATGTCATCGACGCGATGACGGACCTGGACACCTATGTGCCCGTCGACGTCAGCGAGAGCGCCCTCACCGGGGCCGGACGGGCGTTGGCCGCCGAGCGGCCGGGACTGTCCGTCCATGCCCTGATCGCCGACTTCACCGCTCCGCTGACGCTCCCGGACACCCCGGGTCCGCGGCTGCTGGCGTTCCTCGGCGGCACGATCGGCAACCTCCTCCCCG
This sequence comes from Streptomyces sp. NPDC058335, assembly GCF_042723915.1. NCBI lineage: Bacteria > Bacillati > Actinomycetota > Actinomycetes > Kitasatosporales > Streptomycetaceae > Streptomyces > Streptomyces sp. NPDC058335. The sequence continues at coordinate 93,605 of NZ_JBHXHX010000009.1, forward strand.
AGGAGCGCGCGGCCTTCCTCGGCTCGGTCCGCGCGCTGCTCTCGCCGGGCGACGCGCTGCTGCTCGGCACGGACCTCGTCAAGGACGAGGAGGTGCTGGTGAGGGCGTACGACGACGCGGCCGGGGTGACGGCCGCGTTCGACAAGAACGTCCTGACCGTCGTCAACCGTGAGCTGGGCGCCGACTTCGACCCCGGCGCCTTCGACCATGTCGCGCTCTGGGACGCGGAGAACGAGTGGATCGAGATGCGGCTGCGGTCCCGCACGGCGCAGACGGTGAAGCTCCCCGCGCTGGATCTCGCCGTCGACTTCGCGGCGGGCGAGGAGCTGCGCACGGAGGTGTCGGCGAAGTTCCGCGAGGAGGGCGTACGTGCCGAACTGTCCGCGGTGGGATTCGAGTTGTCCCGCTGGTGGACGGACCGGGAGGGCCGCTTCGCGCTCTCGCTGAGCACCGTGCGGTAGGCCCGTGGCAGGGCCGGCCGGTCAGCCCGCGGACACCGTCAGCGCCTCCGTGATGCTGCGGGAGGCGCGGCGGGCCTCCGTCGCCGGATCGGCTCCGCCGAGCACCTTGGTCATGTACGTCTTGATCGGGTTGTCCGCCTCCACGGCGGCCCACTCGGGCGTGCTGGGGGTCGCCCGGCCCTGTGCGGCCCCCGCCGCCATGGCCGCGACCCCCTCCTCGCCCGCGACGGCCGACGCCAGCTTCGCCTTGTTGGGCACGTAGTTCATGGTGCGGGCGAGGTCGGTGTTCCACTCGGCGCCGGCCAGCGCGGCGACCACGGCGACGGCCCCCTCGCGCTGGTCGGTGTTGCGGGGGACGACGAGGTCGGAGCCGCCGATGAAGACGGCACCGGGCTTGGCCGCCGCCTTCCCCGGCACGGGGAAGTACCCCAATTTTCCCTCCAGGTCCGGGTTCTGCTGGATCACCGCCCGCGCGAGGCCGGGGACGGCGACGATCTGGGCCACCTTGCCCGCGGCGAACACCCCTGCCTGGGGCGGGTGTTCCTCGTCGGCGTCGGCCGGGCCCGCGCCGAGGGACTGAAGGCGCTGGTAGAACTTCATTCCGCGCAGGGCGGCCGGCGTGTCCAGGCTGCCCTCCCAGCGGCCGCTGTCCTCCGTGGCGAGGTCGCCGCCCTCGTCCCAGATGAAACCGGTGAGGGTGTACCAGTCCTGGCCGGCCAGGTAGATGCCCTGGTTCCCGTCCGAGTTCAGCTTCCCGGTGGCGGCCAGCCACTCCTCGCGGGTGCGCGGCGGTGCGGTGATGCCGGCCTGGTCGAAGAGGTCCTTGCGGTAGATCACGACTCGGTTGGCCGCGTACCAGGGGATGCCGTACTGGTGGAAGCGGCGTTGTCCGGGATCGGCGAGGCCGGGCAGCCACTCGTCCTTGTCCCACTTGGCCACGGACTCCAGGGTCAGGTCGAGCAACCGGTTGCCGTCCACGTACCGCGGGACCTGGGTGTTGCCGACCTCGATGACGTCCGGTGCGTCCTCGCCGTCGCCGTCCAGGGCCGTCTGGACCTTCCCGCCGATGCCGGTCCACTCCTGGATGCGGATGTCCAGGTCGAGGTCGGGGTGGTCGCGTTCGAAGTCCTCGGTGAACCGGTCCAGGAAGTCCTGCGAGGCGCTGTCCTTCATCAGCCAGACGGTGACGGTGTGCCGGTCGCTCCCACCGATGCCGGGCACGGCACCGCAGCCGGTGAGGAGGGAGGCGGTCACGCAGAGGAGGGCGAGGAGGCGACGTCTCACGGGGGTCCTGTTCTGCCTGGTGGACAGGGATGAGAGGCCCGGCGTGGGGGAACGAGCATGGTTGCTCGAACGGGTGTGCAGGATTTTGGTATGGACCAATGCGGAGGTCAAGGGGGAACAGGCCCGCAGCTCCGACGCCTCGCGCTCCGCCGCAGCTTGGGGCACGGTGGAGTGACGCGTGACACAGGTGACACCGCCGTCACGGCCGAGAGGAGCACCCGCATGTCGAACCACACCTACCGGGTCACGGAGATCGTCGGCACCTCGCCCGACAGCGTGGACCAGGCGATCCGCAACGGCATCTCCCGCGCCTCGCAGACCCTGCGGCATCTGGACTGGTTCGAGGTGACCCAGGTGCGCGGCCAGATCGAGAACGGCGACGTCGCGCACTGGCAGGTGGGCCTCAAGGTCGGCTTCCGCCTGGACGCGCCGGAGTGACACGGGGCGGTCGGCCGGCCACGGCGGCGCGGCCGGCCGGGCCCACGGCGGCACGGGCGGTCGGGCCCACGGCGGCACGGGCGGTCGGGCCTGCGGGTCGCCGGACGAAGTGACAGGCGGCGGCCCGGCGCTCGGGCCGTCGCGGCGTCAGGTACGGCCCTCCCGCTCCTGCGCGACGCGCAGCGCGGCCGAGGGGTCCGCCCAGCGTGCCCGGATCACGGTGAAGCCGGCCGCCTCCGCGTCGTCGCAGACCAGTTCGTCGTCGTCCACCAGGACCCGTACCTCGCGGTCCTTGCCGAGCCGGCGCAGGATCTCCATCTTGGTGCGGCGGGCGGGCCGACGGTCACCGTCGCGCCGCATGTACACCCGCCCCTCGGGCAGTCCGTACCGGTCGAGCCACTCGCGCGTGTCCGACCCGCAGCGCTCGGGCCGCCCGGTCAGGTAGACGACCTCGCACTCCCGCGCGCTCTCCACGGCGAGGGCGATCCCCTCCGCGAGGGGCGGGTCCTGCGGCGCCGCCGCGAAGAAGGCGTCCCAGTCGCGCGGCTTGCGCTCCAGGAACCGCTGCCGGTGCGCGGTGTCGGCGAGGGTGTTGTCCAGGTCGAACACGGCGAGGGGCCGCCTGCTGCTGTCGGTCACATCACCACCCTAGAGACCTCCCACAGCCGGGCAACCTCGCGGCCCGCCAATTGCTAATGGAACCCATTTTCATATAGCGTCCTCGGTGCTCAGCCCGACGAGGAGGTTCCCCATGGCCGTGCCCAAGCGGAAGATGTCCCGCAGCAACACCCGTCATCGCCGCGCCCAGTGGAAGGCGATCACGCCGGCACTCGTCCCCGTCACCGTGGACGGGGTGCGCCACCTCGTCCCGCAGCACCTGGTGCGGGCGTACGAACGCGGTCTGCTGGGGCCTGAGGGCTGACCGGCGACGCCGTACGGGAATCCCGGCGCCCACCGCGCGTTGAACACCGTGTGAGCTCTGTGATCGAAGCCGCCCGGTTCTCCGTCCTCGACCGTTCCCGCACCCGCGAGGGCCATCCGGCCGACGCGGCGCTGCGGGACACCGTGGCGCTGGCGCGAGAGGTGGAAGCACTCGGTTACGAGCGTTTCTGGGTGGCCGAGCACCATGGAGTGCCCGGGGTGGCCGGCTCCGCGCCGACCGTCCTGGCCGCCGCCGTGGCCGCCGCGACCAGCACGATCCGGGTCGGCACCGGCGGGGTCATGCTGCCCAACCACCGGCCGCTGGTGGTCGCCGAGCAGTTCGGGGTGCTGGAGTCGCTGTTCCCCGGCCGGATCGACATGGGTCTGGGCCGGTCGGTCGGCTTCACCGACGGGGTCCGCAGGGCGCTGGGACGCGACAAGGACGACGCCGAGGACTTCGGCGCCCAGGTACGGGAGTTGCTCGGCTGGTTCCGCGGCACCTCACCGACCGGCGTGCACGCGCGCCCCGCCGAGGGGCTGACCGTGCCGCCGTTCGTGCTGGCCATGGGCGAGGGGGCGCGGATCGCGGCGGAGGCGGGTCTGCCGATGGTCATCGGTGATCTGCGCGACCGGGACCGGCTGCGGCGCGGGGTCGACGACTACCGCGCCCGTTTCCGCCCCTCCCCCTGGGCCGCGGAACCGTACGTCGTCGTCTCGGGGACGGTCGCCGTCGCCGCGACGCCCGAGGAGGCCCGGCGGCTGCTGATCCCGGAGGCCTGGTCGATGGCGTACTCGCGCACGCACGGGACGTTCCCGCCACTGCCGCCGGCCGAGCGGGTCGAGGCCCTTTCGATGACCACGCGGGAACGCGGTTTCTACGAGTCCGGCCTTGAAGGCCAGATCGCGGGCACCGAGGAACAGGTCGCCGACGAACTGGCGACGGTGCTCAAGGACACGGGGGCCCAGGAGGTCCTCGTCACCACCAGCACCTACGACCGGCGGGCGCTGCTCGACTCCTACCGGCGGCTGGCGGCCGTCGTGCACGGACACCGGGAGCCGCGCTCCTGAATCCGTGAACCGGGTCGCGGAGCTTGGTACGGGCGGCGGTTCCGTGCCGCCGCCCGCTGCGTCACCGTACCGCCGGGGCCACCGCGCGGCCGGGTTCGTGCTGCTGTCGGACGGACGGGCTCACGGGCGGTCCGGCGGGTTGTCGCCGTGTGCCTCGGTCTCGATCCCCTCCGCCTCGATGCGCTCCTTGCGGACCTGGCCGCGCACGGTCTCCTCCTCGGTGTGCTCGTCCGTGGTCAGCCGGACCCGTTCCACCGGCACGGACTCGGTCTCCACCACGGGACGTTCCTCGTGCAGGGTGACCTCGTGCTCGGCCTCGCTGATCTCGGGCCCGGAGAGGGCGGCGTCGCGGTTGGCCTCGGTGATGGGCTCGCGCTCGATGCGTGCCTGCTCCTTCCGCACGGGCACGGTCTGCTCGACGTCCTCGGTGACCACGTACTTGCGCAGTCGGGCCCGTCCGGTCTCGCGCCGCTCGACGCCGACGTGCATCTGCTCCTCGGAGCGGGTCATCGCGTCGCCGGAGGCGGTCGTGGCGTCTCCGGCGGTGCGGCCCGCGCCGTAGCCGGTGTCCGCCTCGCCCGGACGCATGCCCGGAGCGGCGCCGGGTACCGTGCCGGCCGCCGCGGCGGTGCCGGTACCGGCGGCCCAGCCGCTCTGACCGCTCTGACCGCTCTGACCGGAGGTGTCGTCGCCGAGGACGCTGTCCCAGTCGATGCCGTAGTAGTCGTACAGGCGGTGCTCCTCGGACTCCGAGAGGTGCCCGCCCGAGTCGACGTCGACGCTGGGTGCGCCCTTGATCCGGTCCTTGGCGTAGGGGACCTCGATGTGGTCCTCCACCATCGAGGCCTCGCGGATCGGCACGAACGACTCGCTCGAGCCGAAGAGGCCGGTCTTGACCGTCACCCATTCGGGACGCCCGGTCATGTCGTCGAAGAAGACGTGCTTGGCTTCGCCGATCTTGTGACCCTCCCCGTCATAGACGGGGTGGTCCAGCACATTTCTGATCTCTTCCCGGGCGATCATGGCATCGCCCTCCCTTCCATGGACGGCTTCTGGGTTCCGAGTCACCTCCCCACTGGACAGGAAACGGACAAATGCCCAGATTCCTCTTGCCGGTTCGGCTCCGCCGCGCGTCCCGGCGTCGCCCCGCCGGGGTCGGGCCACGGCTGGGCGGCCAGGGCCAGTGACCGGCGATCGGCGTGGGCGCCCGGCCGGAGCACGGCACGCACCTCGACCTCGGCCACCAGTCCGCGCGCGGTGACCACCCGCCACAGCGAGGCGAGCAGGGAGTCCTCGCCGACGAACGCGGGAACGGTGGTGGCTCCGCCCCCGGTCAGCCGGTAGTGGATGCGGACGGGCTGGACGGGCACCCCCGCGTCCAGGGCGGCCTGGAAGACGGCCCGGCGGAAGGTGCCCTGCGCCCGGCCGCACCAGGTGCTGCCCTCGGGGAAGACGCCGACGGCCGCCCCCGAGCGCAGCACCCCCGCGACCTGGGCGACCGTGCCCGGCAGGGTCCGCAGCCGGTCACGGTCGATGAACAGGACGCCGCCGCGGGCGGCCAGCGGGCCCGCGACGGGCCACCGCCGTATCTCGGTCTTGGCGATCATCCGGGCCGGGCGGACCATGGCCAGCAGCGGGATGTCCAGCCACGAGATGTGGTTGGCGACCAGCAGCAGGCCGCCGTCGGGCACGGCGCCGCCGGTGACCTGCGGCCTGACCCCGGCGGCCCGCACGATGGCCCGGGTCCACCGTCGCACCAGTGCGGCCGGGACGCCGCCTCCGACGGGCAGCAGCGCGATCCCGGCCAGCAGCAGCACGGTCACCGCCACGAGCCGCAGCACGGCCCGCGGTACGGCGGTGCGGGAACCCGTCCCCTCCACGCACGCCCGCGGGGTGCAGGGCGCGCCGGGCAGCCAGACGCTCATCAGGCCGGGACGAGCGAGAGGAAGTGCCGCAGGTAGCGCGAGTTGACCTGGCGCATCGACAGCAGCACGTACAGGTCGGCGACCCCGAAGTCCGGGTCGTGGGCGGGCTCGCCGCACACCCACGCGCCGAGTCGGAGATAGCCGCGCAACAGGGCGGGCAGCTCGGTGCGGGCGGGCAGCGTCAGGTCCGGCTTCGGCACCCACGGCAGCAGCGGACGTACCCGGAACTCCTCGGGCGCCAGGTGCTTCTCCCGTACGCGGTCCCAGGTGCCGGCCGCGACGGTGCCGCCGTCGGCGAGGGGGACGGAGCAGCAGCCGGCCAGCCACTCGTGGCCGTTGTCCACCATGTAGCGGGCGATGCCGGCCCAGATGAGGCCGATGACGGCGCCGTCGCGGTGGTCGGGGTGCACGCAGGAGCGGCCGACCTCGACGAGCCCCGGGCGGATCCGGTCCAGCGGGGTCAGGTCGAACTCGCTTTCGGAGTACAGCCGCCCGGCGACCGCGGCACGCTCCGGCGGCAGCAGCCGGTAGGTGCCGACGACCTGGCCGGTGCCGGCGTCGCGCACCAGCAGGTGCTCGCAGTAGGCGTCGAAGGGGTCGGCGTCGAGGCCGGGCTCCGAGGACGTGAGCAGGGCGCCCATCTCCCCGGCGAAGACGTCGTGCCGCAGCCGCTGCGCGGCCCGCACATCGGCCTCGTCGTGGGCCAGGGTGACGGTGTAGCGGACGGGGGCCGTGGACTGCGGGGGACGATCGAGGGTGGAAACGCCGGTCATGGCTCTCTCCTGGACACGCACGAGGTGGGGACGGAGCGGTACCCCCTGTTTCTTCCGATGCCGGTTGGCGTGTACGTGACGTGTGCCAGGAGTGCGGGTGTGGGAATGCTGAATGCCTGGCGCTCCCCGGTCGCCGGAACAGCCAGACGGGGCCGGGGATGAGCACCACTCCCGGCCCCGCCCGTCCGCGCGTTTCGGCGAACGTCTTCTCGCTGCGTGCTGTGCGCTCAGCGCTTGGCCACCTTGCGCGTGGCGCGCAGCCACTCCTTGTTCATTCCGGTGATGGAGACCAGCGGGATGCCCTTCGGGCAGGCGGTGGCGCACTCGCCTGCCAGGGTGCAGCCGCCGAAGCCCTCCTCGTCCATCTGGGCCACCATGTCCAGCACCCGGGTCTCCCGCTCGGGCGCGCCCTGCGGCAGCACGTTCAGGTGGTTGATCTTGGCGGAGGTGAACAGCATCGCCGCGCCGTTGGGGCAGGCGGCCACGCAGGCGCCGCAGCCGATGCACTCGGCGTGCTCGAACGCGAAGTCGGCGTCCGGCTTGGGGACCGCGGTGGCGTGGGCCTCGGGGGCGGCGCCCGTGGGCGCGGTGATGTAGCCGCCGGCCTGGATGATCCGGTCGAAGGCCGAGCGGTCCACCACCAGGTCCTTGATCACGGGGAACGCGGACGCCCGCCACGGCTCGATGTCGATCGTGTCGCCGTCCCGGAAGGACCGCATGTGCAGCTGACAGGTGGTGGTACGTTCCGGCCCGTGCGCGTCGCCGTTGATGACGAGGGAGCACGCGCCGCAGATGCCCTCGCGGCAGTCGTGGTCGAAGGCGACCGGGTCCTCGCCCCTGAGGATGAGTTCCTCGTTGAGGGTGTCGAGCATCTCCAGGAAGGACATGTCGGAGGAGATCCCGTCCACCTCGTAGGTGGACATGGCGCCTTCGGCGTCGGCGTTCTTCTGCCGCCAGACGCGCAGGGTGAGCTTCATGCGTAGCTCCGCTGGGTGGGGTGGACGTACTCGAAGACCAGGTCTTCCTTGTGCAGGACGGGTGCGTCGCCGGTGCCGGTGAACTCCCAGGCGGCCGCGTACGCGAACTCCTCGTCCCGGCGGGCGGCCTCGCCGTCCGGGGTCTGGCTCTCCTCGCGGAAGTGGCCGCCGCAGGACTCGGCGCGGTGCAGCGCGTCGAGACACATCAGCTCGGCCAGTTCCAGGTAGTCGACGACGCGGTTCGCCTTCTCCAGCGACTGGTTGAACTCCTCGCCGGTGCCGGGGACCTTGATGCGCCGCCAGAACTCCTCGCGGATCTGCGGGATCCGTTCGAGGGCCTTGCGCAGGCCGGAGTCGGTGCGGGCCATGCCGCAGAACTCCCACATCAGTTCGCCGACCTCGCGGTGGAAGGAGTCGGGCGTGCGGTCGCCGTCGACGGACAGCAGCAGGTTGAGGCGGTCCTGGGTCTCCGCCAACACCTCCTGCACGACGGGGTGCTCGTCGCTCACCTCGCTCTGCCGCGGGTTGCGGGCGAGGTAGTCGTTGATGGTGGCGGGCAGCACGAAGTAGCCGTCTGCCAGGCCCTGCATCAGCGCGGACGCGCCGAGCCGGTTGGCGCCGTGGTCGGAGAAGTTGGCCTCGCCGATCGCGAACAGGCCGGGGACGGTGGTCTGGAGGTCGTAGTCGACCCACAGGCCACCCATCGTGTAGTGCACGGCGGGATAGATCCGCATCGGCACCTGGTACGGATCCTCGTCGGTGATCCGCTGGTACATGTCGAAGAGGTTGCCGTACTTGGCCTCGACGGCCGCGCGGCCCATCCGCTCGATCGCGTCCGCGAAGTCGAGGTAGACGCCCTGACCGCCGGGTCCGACGCCCCTGCCCTCGTCGCAGACGTTCTTCGCGGCGCGGGAGGCGATGTCACGCGGGACGAGGTTGCCGAAGGCGGGGTAGATCCGCTCCAGGTAGTAGTCGCGCTCGTCCTCGGGGATCCGGTTCGGCGGCCGGTCGTCGCCCTTGGCCTTCGGCACCCAGATGCGGCCGTCGTTGCGCAGCGACTCGCTCATCAGCGTCAGCTTGGACTGGTGGTCGCCGGTGCGCGGGATGCAGGTCGGATGGATCTGCGTGAAACACGGGTTCGCGAGATAGGCGCCACGCCGGTGCGCCCGCCAGATCGCGGTGGCGTTGGAGTTCATGGCGTTCGTCGACAGGTAGAAAACGTTTCCGTAACCACCGCTGGCGAGTACGACGGCGTCCGCGAAGTAGGTGTCGATCCGACCGGTGATCAGGTCCCGCGCCACGATCCCGCGCGCGCGTCCGTCGACGACGATCAGGTCGAGCATCTCGGTGCGCGGGTGCATCTCGACGTTGCCGGCGGCGATCTGCCTGCTGAGGGCCTGGTAGGCGCCGAGCAGTAGTTGCTGGCCCGTCTGGCCGCGGGCGTAGAAGGTGCGGGACACCTGGACGCCGCCGAAGGAGCGGGTGTCGAGGAGGCCGCCGTACTCCCGGGCGAAGGGCACGCCCTGCGCCACGCACTGGTCGATGATCTCGACGGATATCTGCGCGAGGCGGTGGACGTTGGACTCCCGGGCCCGGAAGTCGCCGCCCTTGACGGTGTCGTAGAACAGCCGGTGGACGGAGTCGCCGTCGTTGCGGTAGTTCTTCGCCGCGTTGATGCCGCCCTGGGCGGCGATCGAGTGGGCGCGGCGCGGGGAGTCCTGGTAGCAGAACTGGACGACGTGGTAGCCCTGTTCGGCGAGGGTGGCGCCGGCGGAGCCGCCCGCCAGGCCGGTGCCGACGACGATGACGGTGTGCTTGCGCCGGTTGGCCGGGTTGACCAGCTTGGCCTCGAAGCGGCGCGTGTCCCAGCGCTCGGCGATCGGCCCGGCGGGGGCCTTGGCGTCGACGACGGGCTCGCCGGTCGTGTAGTCCGCGTAGGAAGTCATGTTCAGCTCACCACTCCGGTCATGACGCCCACGGGTACGGCGATGAAGCCGGCCGTGAGCAGCAGCGCGAGGACGTCGGCGACGGTCTTGAGGGCGCGGTCGCGGGTGCGGCTGCCGGCGCCCAGGGTCTGTGCGGCGCTCCAGAAGCCGTGCCGGACGTGCAGGCCGACGGCGAGCATCGCGACGATGTAGATGACGTTGCCGTACCAGGTGGAGAAGGTGTCCACGACGTTCTGGTACGGCCGGCCCTCCTGGAAGCCGCCTGAGTGCACGGTGCCGGTCGTCAGTTCCAGGACGTGCCAGACGATGAACAGGCCGAGGATGATCCCGCCCCAGCGCATGGTGCGCGTCGCATAGCTGGCCCGCGCCTTCTTGTGGACGTACTTGCTCGGGCGTGCCTTGATGCCGCGGCGGCTGAGCTGGTAGGCGGACACGGCGTGCGCGACCGCCGCGACGACCAGCACGACGCGAATCAGCCACAGCGTCCACTCGTAGTGCATGAACGGCTCGCCGACCGTGCGCAGCCAGTGCGCGTAGTGGTTGAACTCGCCCGGCCCGAAGAAGATCTTCAGGTTGCCGATCATGTGGGCGACCAGGTACAGCAGCATGATCAGGCCGCTGACGGCCATCACTGTCTTCTTGCCGACGGAGGAGTCCCACACCGTGCGCGCCATGGACGTCCGTCGGTCCGTCCGCGTTGCCAGAGCCATGGAACAGGACGCTAGGCCCCAACGACCCCATCAGTCCAAGACATGGTCCGGCTCGTTTCCATAGCGAACACCTATCATGGCTGTATGCAGTTCCAGCAGCTCCAGTACTTCGTGGCGGTCGCCGAGACCCGGCACTTCACCCGGGCCGCCGAGCTGGTCCATGTCGCGCAGCCCTCGCTGTCCCAGCAGATCAAGGCGCTGGAACGGGAGTTGGGGGCCGACCTGTTCCAGCGGGCACGCGGCAACATCACGCTCACCGACGCCGGCGAGGCGCTGCTGCCGCTGGCCCGCCGGATCCTCGCGGACACGGAGACGGCCCGGTACGAGGTGCAGGAACTGGCGCAGCTGCGCAGCGGGCGGGTGCGGCTGGGCGCGACGCCGAGCCTGTGCACCGGCCTGCTGCCGGACGTCCTGCGGGCCTTCCACGACCGCTACCCCGGCATCCGGCTGCTGATCGAGGAGGGCGGCTCGCACGACCTGGTGCGGGAGCTCGCCCGCGGCGCGCTCGACCTCGCCCTGGTGGTGCTCCCGCTGCCCACCCCCTCCCCCGCCCTGACGACGGTGGAGCTGCTGCGGGAGGACCTGGTGGTGGTGTCCTCGCCGGAGGCACCCCGGCCGGGACACGGCCGGCGGACCGTGCGGATCGCCGACCTGGAGGGCGAACGCCTGGTGATGTTCCGGCACGGCTACGACCTGCGCGAGCTGACCGTCGCCGCGTGCCGCTCCGCCGGGTTCGAGCCCGACTTCGCGGTGGAGGGCGGGGAGATGGACGCGGTGCTGGGGTTCGTGCGGGCGGGGCTGGGCATGGCCGTCGTGCCGCGCATGGTCGCCGCGCGGTCGGGGCAGGGGCTGCGGGTCACTCCGTTGGCTCGGCCGGGGCTGCATCGGGCGATCGCGCTGGCGCATCGTAGTGATGTGGCTCCGCCACGGGCGGCTCGGGAGTTGCAGCGGATGTTGTTGGAGCGGTGAGGGTGGCTGCGCCGCTTGGGCGGGACCGGGGCGGTGGTGGGGGGGCGTCGTCGTCCCGGGCTGCGGCGCCGTCGTGGCCGGGCGCACAGTTCCCCGCGGGTGCGCCGTGCAAACGTGCGGCGGCGTCGTGGCCGGGCGCGCAGTTCCCCGCGCCCCTGGGTGGGCTGTCGGCCGCGGTGATTATCGGCCGAGGAGATCGGGTGCGCCGTGCAAACGTGCGGCGCCGTCGTGGCCGGGCGCGCAGTTCCCCGCGCCCTCAAGGTGGGCTGTTGTCAGGGGAGGTCGGGGGGATCGGGGTGGCTTGGTGGTAGTACATGCGCCAGCCTGTTCGAGGGGCCTGCTTGCGCCACAGGGAGGTGCGGTGGGCTCGGTGGCCGGCGAAGGTGGTGGTGTAGGTGAGGTGGATCAGGCCGGGGGCCAGGAGTACGCCCCTGATCGCCGAGGGCTCGTAGCGGGGGCCCGTCGGGGAGCTGCCGGGATGGTCGGGGAGTTCGGCCACCGTTTCGGCGTACGTGTAGCGGCGGCCGGAGGCGCCCACCTCGGTGAACTCGGGGTCGAGCAGGCGGGCCGTCTCGGTGCGGGAGGAGCGGACGGCGGGGTCCATGAGGCTCAGTTCGCCCGCGATCGCCGCGGCCACGTCGTCTGATTCCTGGGTCACCCGCACATGATCGCGCGTGCCCCGGCCCCTCCCGCAACCGAGTTGTGCCGTCACCCCGTGGCGTCCACCAGCGCCAGCTCGTGCAGGCGGTCCGGCGGGCCGGGGCGGGCGTAGTACCAGCCCTGAGCCGTGTCGCAGCCCAGTATGCGCAGTTGCTCGGCCTGAGCACCGGTCTCCACGCCCTCGACCGTGACCGCGAGGTCCAGGCTGTGGGCGAGCGAGACGATCCCCTCGACGATCTTGAGGTCGACGGGGTCGGCCGGGAACTGCTGCATGCTCTGGGTGAAGGAGCGGTCCAGCTTGAGGACACTCACCGGCAGCCGGCGCAGGTTGGCAAGGTTGGAGTAACCGGTTCCGAAATCGTCCAAGGCGATGTCGACGCCCATCTCGGCGAGCCGGCGCAGCGGCTTGAGGAGATCGTCGTCGGCGCCGATCAGAGCCGACTCGGTGACCTCCAGGCAGAGCGCCTCGGGCGAGACGCCCGCGCGTTCCAGGATGTCGACGGTGTCCTGCACCAGCCCGGGGTGGGTGAGCTGGCACGGCGAGAGGTTGACGTTGATGCGCAGCGGACCCGGCTCGCCCCGGCGCTCGCGCCAGTCGCGGGCCTGGCGCACGGACTGCTCCAGGACCCAGCGGCCCAGCGGCACGATCAGCCCGGTGTGTTCGGCGAGCGGGATGAACCGGTCGGGGCCGAGCACGCCGTGCTGGGGGTGCAGCCAGCGCACCAGGGCCTCGGCGCCGCGCACGCTGCCGTCGCCGAGGTGGACGAGCGGCTGGTACTCGATGAAGAACTCGCCCCGCTCCAACGCGGCCGGCAGGGCAGTCGTCAGACCGTGACGGGTGATGGCGCGGGCGTCGGCCTCGGGGTCGGCCAGCTCGAAGCGGTTGCCGCCCGCCGACTTGGCCCGGTACATGGTGATGTCGGCGCTGCGCAGCACCTCGGCGGGGCTGCGCTCCCCCGCCGGGCCCTCCACGATGCCGATACTGCCGCGCACGGTCAGTTCGCGCCCCTCGATGCGCACGGGCGCGACCAGGGCGTTCATGATGCGTGCGGCGAGGTCGTCGACCTCGCGGTGCGTGTCGGGGCCGGTGGTCAGCGCCACGAACTCGTCACCGCCGAGCCGGGCGACCATCTCGCCGGGCGCGGTCGCGCAGGACTGGAGGCGGTCGGCGACCTCGACGAGCAGCCGGTCGCCGGCCGCGTGCCCGAGGCTGTCGTTGATGGTCTTGAAGCCGTCCAGATCCAGGTAGCACAGGCCGAAGCGCTGGCCCTCCCCGGCGGCCAGGACCTTCTCCAGACGTTCGAAGAACAGGGTGCGGTTGGGCAGGCCGGTGAGCGCGTCGTGGGTGGCCTCGTACCGCAGCCGGAGGTTGAGCAGCCGACGCTCGGTGGTGTCCTCCATGAGCGCCAGCTGGTACTGCGGCTGCCCGTCGGCGTCCCGCAGCAGCGAGACCGTCAGATTGGTCCACAGGACCGTTCCGTCGGGGCGGTAGAACGCCTTCTCGACGTGGTAGTGCTCGCGTTCGCCGCGGACCAGCTCGTCGTAGAGCCGCCAGACCTGGGGCGCGTCGTCGGCGTGCGTCCACTCGCTGACGTTGCGCCCGCGCACCGCCTGCTCGCCGCCGCCGAACATGCGCACCAGCGCCCCGTTGACCTGGAGGATGTTGCCCTCCAGGTCGGCGATGCCGATTCCTATCGCGGCGCCCTCGAAGACCGCGCGGAAGCGGGCCTCGCTGGCGTGCAGCGCCTGCGCCACCACCCCCTGGGCCCGCAACGCGGCCTGGGCGATGGCCTCCTGCTCGGCCAGCGTGCGCTCGCGCAGCGCCTGCGCGAACCCGGCGGCCATGGCGTGCTGGAGCCGGGAGCAGCGGGTGCGCAGGTCCTCCTGGGGTCCGTCCTCACCGCAGTAGAGCACCAGGTAGGCGTCGACGCAGTCCAGGCTGCGGGCGAGGGCGTCCGGGTCGGTGCAGTGGGCCCCGACGAGGGCGGCCCCGACCGCCTTGGGCGCCTCCGCGTCGAAACTCCTGGCGCGCAGCGCCTCGCTCAACCGCCGGGCCAGCGGAAGGAGTTGCTCCTCGAGCTCCGGCCGGGTCAGCGACGTGGAGGTGACCGGGAACACCGCCCGGCTCCAGATCGTCGCGAACCGCCGCAGTCTGTCCTCCGGCCCGTCCGGCTCGGCGGTCACGAAGTGCGCCCCACGCCCGCGAAACCGGAGAAGGCATACGGATCCTCGTCCTCCGGTGCCGTCTCCGGCCGCCAGTGCGGCATCGGCACCAGTCCCGGTTCCACCATGTCGTACCCCTCGAAGAACCGCGCGATCTCGTCACGCGAGCGCATGACCAGCGGGTTGCGAATGTCCTTGTACACGTCCACCGCGCCCTCGGCCCGCTCGGGCGGCAGCGGGATTCCCTCGTACGAGGCGTGCGTGAGGACGAGCAGGCTACCGGGCGCGAGCGCGGCGGTCAGCTCGGCCACCGCAGCGTACGGGTCGTCCCTGTCTTCCACGAAGTGCAGTATGGCAACGAGGAGCAGTGCCACGGGCCGCTCCAGGTCTATCAGTTCTTCCACCGACGGGCTGGCGAGGAGGTCCCGCGGCTTGAGCAGATCCGCGGCGACGACGCCGGCGTCCGCGTTGCCCTCCAGCACCACCTGGCTGTGCGCGACGGCGACCGGGTCGTGGTCGACGTAGACGACGCGGGCGCCGGGCCGGGCTGCCTGGGCCACCTCGTGGACGTTGCCGAAGGTCGGGATGCCCGAACCGATGTCCAGGAACTGGGTGATGCCCGCGTCGGCCGCGTAGCGCACCGCGCGGCGCATGAACGCCCGGTTCGCCTGCATGATCTTGGGAAGTCCCGGCATGAACTCCATGGCCTTGCGGGCCGCTTCCCGGTCGACCTCGAAGTTGTGCGAACCGCCCAGGTAGTAGTCGTAGATCCGCGAGACACTGGGCACGGAGATGTCGATGCTCCGTGGGGCCCAGGCGGGACGTTCCATCTGTCTCTCCAAGGCGTAGGCGATCCGGTGTTCGAGCAGAGGCTACTGATCGCCCGCCAACAGGGCGAGCGGAAACGGAAATTGACCGTCCGTTCCCGGTCACTGCCTGCGGCACGTGCCGAAATGACATACCGGAAAGTGCCCAAGAAAAGTACTCGATGTGACACAGCACAGGGGTCCGCCCCCTCCGTGCGGCGCGGAGGGGGCGGACCGGGGGTCGGACGAGCCGTCGCAGGAGCGGGGATCAGCCCTGGGGAGGTGATCTCTACTGCTCGGGCGCGCCGACCAGCTTGCCGTCGGGGGCCACGGCGTACCAGGTGCCGCCGACGCCCTGACCGTTGATGTCCCCGGGGGCCTTGTCACCGGAGAAGGTGTAGATCGGCGAGCAGTTGACCGTCATCTGCTTGATGCCGTCGGGCCGGGCGAAGCTCATCAGGCCCTTCTTCTGGACACCCTGGGTGTCGTTGGTGGCGACCGGGGCGACGGCCGGCCACTTCTCCAGGCAGGCGCCGAGGCACTCGGTCACCGGCTTCGGCCACGCCTGGTCCTTGACGAAGCGGTAGACCGTCATGCCGTTCTTGTCGACGACGATGTCGCCGAGGTTGGGGTCCTTGCGCACGGACAGGCCGGGCGCGGCGGAGGCCGACTTGGCCTTCTTGCCGTCGGGGGCCAGCGCGAACCACTTGCCGCCGACGCCCTGGCCGTTGGTGTCACCGGCGTTGGTGTCCTTGGCGTAGCGGTACACCGGCCAGCCGTCGACGGTCAGCTGCTTGCTGCCGTCGGAGCGGGTGACCTCACCGAGCAGCGACTTGTCGATGCCGTCGCCGGCCGTGGCGTCGTCGGCCGGCACGGGCGGCCAGGTCGTCGCGCAGTCGCCGTCACAGTTGGACTTGGGCGGTTCCGCGGTGTCCGCGTCGAAGCGGTACAGCGTCATGCCGGCGGCGTCGATCAGCACCTTGCCCAGCTCCGCGTCCGCGGAGACGGCCAGCTGGCCCGCCGTACCGGCCTGGGCGGCGCCGCCCGCTCCGACGGCCGCCGGAGCACTGGCACTGGGGCTGGTGCCCGCGCCGACACCTCCGTAGCCGCTGCCCACGCCGGCGACGGTGCCGGCCGGGGCAGTGACACCCACGTTCTGGCTGGACGCCGCGGTACCGCCTTCCTGACCGCACGCCGTCGTCAGCGCCAGAACAGACACAGCGCTCGCCACGAGTGAGGCGCTCCGCCAGGAGGTCTTCATCTTCAACTCCCCGATCATCCCAAGGGTGTTGCAGCGCCCTGCTGCGCCGCCGCACAGCCATGGGTACGCACGCCGGGGGTCGTTGTGTTCAAACGCGGCACGAAATTCTTTTCGCCGCCTGTGCCGCCGCCCGCTTCGGGCCGCCCGCCCGGTCACCTGCTCGCGTCACCCGCCCGACCACCCGCACACGAGTACGCGCAGCCGGACGTACGAACGCACGCCGGACAAACCCGGGGGAGCGAGCTTCCCCCATTCGGGGCAATCACCCCCGCACGCGGGTATGTGTCCGCGCGCAAGGCCCCATGATCTCGTCGTGCATGGATCCGAATCGACCCGATCCGCCCTCGTGACCAGGGCGTTGGCCCTGGTGACCGTGGCCTGGATCCTCATGGCCGCGCCGGCCGGGACGGCCGAGGCCGACGCCTGTGCGTACGCCTCGACGGGCCCGGACGGCACCGAGGCGGTGGCGGTCGCGGGGAACCCCGGGTGGCCGGCCCCGCCGGGGTGCCCGACACCGACGCCGCCGAAGCCCGAGCCCCCGCCCCCACCGAAGCCGACGCCACCCCCGCCGAAACCGACGCCACCCCCGCCGAAGCCGACGCCGCCTCCGCCGCCACCGAAGCCCACGGCCAAGCCGCCGTCGAAGCCGCCTTCGTCGCCGGCCCCGCCGCCCCGGGCACGACCTGAGCCACCGCCCGCGCCCGCACCCCCGAAGCCCGCGGCACCCCTGCCGCCCCCGCCCCCCGCACCCGCGCCGGCCCCGAAGCCGACCCCCGCCCCCACGCCCACCCCGCCGCCCGAGCCCACGCCGCGGCCGTCCGTGTCACCCGTGAGCTACCCGGCGTACCACGCGCAGCCGCGCCGCGCGCCCGTCCGGCACCACCAGTCGCCGGTCACCTACGTCCTGCTCATCACCGCGCCCGCGATCATCGCCGTCGCCGCGCTGCGGCCCCGCTGACGCCCCTCCAGGAGGCATCTCTTGCCGGAATGGCTTGTTCTCACCCTCGCGATGCTCGCCGCGTGCGCGGTGGTGGTCGCCGTCACCTTCGTCCGGCACCGCACCGCGTCCGAGGACGAGGACCCGTCCGAGACCCCGGACGTCATCGAGTACATGACCATGTGGATCGGCGTGGTGTACGCCATCGTCCTGGGCCTGGCGATCGCCGGTGTCTGGGAGGCCCGCAGCGTCGCCCAGGACCACGTCCAGGCGGAGGCCCAGTCCCTGCACGAGATCTCGGAGCGGGTACGGGTCTACCCGGTCGGCGTCCGCGACCGCGTCCGGGGAGACATCGACGCCTACGTCTCGCACGTCGTCACCACCGAGTGGAAGGCCATGGCCGACAAGGGCGAGGTGACCGAGCGCGGGGACGAACTCCTGGAACGGCTCCGCGTCGACCTCACCGACTACCGGCCCGCGTCCGACTTCGAGGCACAGGCCTATCAGCCTCTCCTCGACCAGATGGCCACCGCCGACCAGGCCCGCAACAGCCGGGCCGGCTCGACCGGGGCGACCATGCCCGGCGTGGTGTGGTTCGGGCTCCTCGCCGGTGCCGTCATCACCGTCGGCATGGTCTTCGCGCTCCAGATCCGCCGCACCACCCGGGAGCTGATCCTGGCGGGGCTGTTCTCCGCGCTGATCGCTTTCCTGCTGTTCCTGATCTGGGACTTCGACGCGCCCTACAGCCGGGGCATCACCGCCTCGGCCGAGCCCTTCCTGCATCTGTTCCCCGACGCCAAGGACTGAGCACACCGGCCGGGGCGACGGCGGGCGACACGCCGACACCGTCCCCCGGTCGAGGGAACGCCGTCCCCTCTCCGGCCCACCCCGTTGCCCCATTCGCGCGACAGGGATCGCGGGAGCGCGCACGTGTTCCTAGCGTTTCGGTCATCGAGGTGCATTTATGGCGCAAGCGGAAAACACCGCGGCTGCTCCTCGGAAACCGGAGGAAACACCATGCACGCCATACGCGTCGCTTCGGCCGCACTGCTGGGTGCCTGCGCCCTGACCGTCTCCACGCCGCCCGCCGTCGCCGCGGAACGCGAGGTCACCCCGTTCGGCTTCAGCGTGCTGCCGTCGACGATCGTGGCGGGCGGCCGGGTCACCCTCCAGATCGACCGGAGCAACGGCGGCTGCGCGGGCGCGGTCACCGTCACCTCGGGGATCTTCGACTCGGTGCACATCGCCGCGCACCGCTCATCGGCCACGACGACGGTCGACCACGACGTCGAGGTGGGCGCGGTGTACCAGGTGACGTTCACCTGTGACGGCGTCAGCGGGTCCACCGGACTCAGCGTCGCCGGCCTCCGCCCGGCCTCCCCCACGCCGGTGCCCTACCCGGTCCCGCGCGGGGTGCGGGCCGGTGCGGGCGGGACCGTCGCAGGGCTCGACATCAGGGAGATCGGGCTCGGCGCGGCGCTCATCGCCGGGTCGGTCGGCGCGGCGTACCACTTCTCCCGGCGGCGCTCCGGCGAGGACGGCGCCTGACCGCGGCCGAACGGCAGGCCTTCGCCCCGGTCCCTTCCCGGAAGGGACCGGGGCGAAGGCCTGTGACGTGCGGTGTCCGTGCTCCGCAGGGTGGGAAGCCGAAGTCGGGCGGGGTCAGGCGCGGCGTTCGGCGCGCCGGCGCATCCAGAACACGCCTCCGCCGATGACGGCCGCGGCCACCAGTCCCCCGCCGATGGCCACGTCGGTCGGGGTGGCACCGCTGGAGCTGCTGCCGCCGAGACCGCCGCGGACACCACCGATGACGGTGAACGCGGTGGGGTTGGTGAGGGTACGGCCGTTGCAGTTGACGGTGATGCTGTGCGAGCCGGGGCGCGCGTTGCTGTTGACCGTCGCGGTGCCCTGCGCCGTGTTGTTGGCGCCGTTGACGGGCTTGAGGTGGGTCGTGGGGAAGGCGTCCGAACTCATGGTGCCGCCGCCCCGGCAGCCGTCGACGGTGACGGTCAGCCGGCCGCCGCGGGCGACGACGCTGGGCAGCGCGACGATGTTGCTCGGGGAGATCGCCCCGTTGCCACCACCGTTGCCACCGCCATTGTTCCCGCCGTTGTTACCGTGGTTCCCGTTGTTGTTGCCGTTACCGCCGTTGTTGTTGCCGTTACCGCCGTTGTTGTTGCCGTTACCGCCGTTGTTGTTCCCGTTGCCGCCGTTGTTGTTGCCGTTGCCGCCGTTGTTGTTCCCGTTACCGCCGTTGTTGTTTCCGCCCCAGTTGTTGTTGTCCGGGCGGCCCCCGCCGTTGTTGTTTCCGGGGTCCACCCAGTTGTTGTCGTTCTGACTGCCCGGGTTGGGCGGCATACCGTCCGCGACGGCCACGGGGGCGGCGAGCCCGAGGACGGCGACCGCTGTGGCCGCGGCCGCCAGGGCGCGTGTGTTTCGCATGTGATCCTCCGCGGAAGGCGCCCCGGGGCCCGTCCCCGGTCTGTCGGCGAGAGAACGCCTCCCGTATCGACCCTCAGATGCCCTGCACGCGCCCGCATTTCGGGAATGGTCCGTCCTGGTGAGAGGACACGCCGAGGGAAATGCGCGCAATCGGATATCGCCGCAGGTCACGGACCGTCAGAAAATTCCTGCGCGTGGCAACTCGGATGGCGGACCGAGAGACGCGCGGGCCACCCGTTCGCCGCTGCCCCGTCGCCGGTTTCCGTTGCGGGACTTAGCGTTCTCGTATGCGCGAAAGGACGTGGCGACGGCCGCGTCGAAAGGGGATGGCGAATGTCTGGGTACGAGCTGTCCGGAACGGCGGAAGAGGAGGAGCGGCCGAAGAAGCGCGCCCCTTGGGGCGTGATAGCGCTTGTTCTGCTGACCGGTCTCGCACTCATCCGGAATGGTTCGGGGGAGTTCGACGCCGGCCCGCCGCAGCCCGCCTCGGCGGCCGCCGCCGACGCCCGCGCGGCCCAGGGCACCTTCGGCAAGGCCGCCCAGCCTTTGCCGTTCTCGGAGCCCGATCGGGTCCGGATCCCCGCCATCCAGGTCGACGCCCCGGTCATGCAGGTCGGCCTGGACACGGACGGCTGGGTCGGGGCGCCGCCCCCGGAGGACCCGAATCTGGCCGGTTGGTTCACCGGCGCCGTCTCCCCCGGTGAGAAGGGGACCGCGGTCGTCGTCGGCCATGTCGACAACATGCAGGGACCTGCCGTGTTCTACGGCCTCGGCGCCCTGAAGAAGGGAAACCACGTCGAGGTGGCCCGCCGGGACGGCAAGACCGCGGTGTTCGAGATCTACGGCATCGAGGTCTTCGAGAAGAACAACTTCCCCGGCGACCGCGTCTACGCCTCCAAGGGCTCCCCCGAACTCCGGGTCATCACCTGCGGTGGCGGTTTCTCCAAGGCAAACGGTTACGACGGCAATGTGGTCGCCTTCGCCCGCCTGATCGAGGTCCGCTGAACGGACCCCGGCCGGGTGGGCGAACGCCCCACCGGGTCGTCGCCGGCCGGAGCCCCCGGGGCGGGTCCGGCCGGTGCTCGAAACCGAACGAGAGGCCTAGGCGCGCTGTCGCTGCGGCACTGTGATGTGGTAGCCCGAGTCCAGGAGTTGGGGCAGGTAGCGGCGCAGGGCCCGCACGCTCTGGGTCCGGTCGCCGCCGGCGTCGTGCGAGAGGACGACGACGCCGGGGGCGGCACCGTTCTCGACCCGGTCGACGATGGTGTCGGTGCCGGGGGAGGTCCAGTCGAGGGTGTCGACCGTCCAGGCCAGGGATTCCATGCCGAGTTCGGAGCCGAGTTGGAAGGCGGCGCGGTTCCAGGCGCCGTAGGGGGCGCGGAACCAGCGGGGCCGTTCTCCGTAAGCGTTTTCGATGACCTCGCTGGTGCGGGTCATCTCGGAGCGGATCTGACGGCGGGTGAGCTTGGTGAGCAGGGGGTGGGACCAGGTGTGGTTGCCGACGGTGTGCCCCTCGTCGGCCATCCGGGCCAGCAGTTCGGGGTGGTAGGCGGCCATCTCCCCGCACACGAAGAACATCGCGGGGACGTCGTACTCGGCGAGGGTGTCGAGGATGCCCGGGGTGTAGCGGGGGTCGGGGCCGTCGTCGAAGGTCAGCACCATGGTGCGGCCGCGTCCGGTGATCCGCAGCAGCGGTTCGCTCCGCACGGGGATGCGGGCGGCGGCCCTGCGCTGTGGGCCGTAGCCGGTCAGGGGCTGGAGGCGGTAGGCGGAGGAGTTCGCCGGGAGGCGGTGCGCGGGCGCGCCGGCCGCCGGGGCACCGGTGCGGACCGGTGTCCCGCCGCCCGTCCCCCACGCGAACAGAGAGGCCGTGCCGGCCGCGCCGACGGCGGCGGCGCCGGCGATCAACGCCCCGCGCCGCGTGAACAACTGATCCTTCTGCATGAGTCATCAGTCGCCCGGCAGGCCCCCGACGCACCACGACAACACCGCCCCGGCGGCATGAATCCACCCGCTCGGCGCAGCGGCTGACTTCCGGGCCGGGTCGGCGGCGGTGGCGTACCAGGGAAGGGGGAGCGTTGCGAGGGCACCGAAGAAGGTCGCGGGTGGCCCGCTCGGCGGCGCGACCTGCGGCTTCCGATAGCCTCTCGCCGTGACGGAACAGCACCCCTCCCCGTTCGAACGGGGCACGGACGGCCCGAAGGTCATCGTGGTCGGCGTGGACGGCTCCGACTCCTCGCTGCGGGCCGCGGCCTACGCCGGCGGCCTGGCCCGGCGCCAGCGCGCCCTGCTCGCGGTGGTGTACGTGCAGCCGGTGATGACGGCGGGCGCGGCGCTCGGGGCGCCGGTGGCGGAGGCGACCGACGAGATCGCCCAGGACATCGTGGCGCAGATCCGGGAGGGCACCGAGCGGTCCCGGGGGATATTCGACGTGCGCTGGGAGTTCCACACCTTCCACGGAGACCCGTACAACGGGCTGGTGAAGGCCGCGGACCAGCTGAAGGCCGACGCGGTGGTGGTGGGCGCCTCGGAGCAGGCCGGCCACCGGATCGTGGGGTCTGTCGCGGTACGGCTGGTGAAGGCGGGGCGCTGGCCGGTGACCGTGGTGCCGTAGCAGCCCCCGCCCTGGGTTCCCACCCGCCGGGCGGTCTACTCCCCCGTCACCAGTCCGTCCTGCGCTGCCCCGCGGCTGAGCACGAGGTCGCGGATGCGGTCGCGTACGCCCTGTACGTCGGCGCCCTGGGCGAGGGCCTTGTCGAGGTCGACGACGCGGCCCGCGTCGAGGTCGAACAGTTCGGGGACGAAGGCGGCCTTCGTCACCTCCCAGCGGGCGCCGGGCCGGGCGGGTGGGGCGAAGGTGAAGCGGGCGACGCTGGACTGGTTGGCGCGCGGGTCGACGACTCCGGCGCGGGTCGGCGTCCCGCCGGCCACCTGGTCGCCCAGGCCGTAGACGACCCAGGTGCCGTTGACCTTCTCGTACGCCTGGGGGACGTGGGCGTGGCCGCCCAGGATGAGGTCGATGTCGGGGCGGCCGCCGGTGCGGGAGGCGGTGAGGGTCCGGGCGAGGCCGAGCTGCCGGTCGTCCGGGGCGTCCTGCCACTCCGTGCCCCAGTGCAGGGAGACGACGACCACGTCGGCGCCGGCCCGGCGGGCGTTCCTGGCATCGGCGACGATCTTGTTCTCGTCGATCAGGGAGACCGCCCAGGGCTGTCCCTCGGGGAGCGGCACGCCGTCGGTGTCATACGTGTACGCGAGGTGGGCGACCTTCGCGGCGCCCGCGCGCAGGAGGGGGACGACGGCGGCCTCGGCCGCGGAGCGGGCGGTGCCGGTGTGCCGTACGCCGGTGCCGTCGAGGGCGTCCAGGGTGCGGCGCACGCCGTCGGGGCCGGAGTCGAGGCTGTGGTCGGAGGCGGTGGAGCAGCCGTCGTAACCGGTGGCGGCGAGGGCGGCGGCGAGCTGGGGCATGGAGGTGGCGGCCGGGTCGGCGGCGGAGTGGACGGTCACCAGGTGACACAGCGCCAGGTCGGCACCGGCGACCACGGGTTGGATGCCCGCGAGCATCGGGCCGAAGTCGTACCCGTTGCCGCCCGCGTCGAAGCGGGCCCGGTCGATGACCGAGGCGTGCGGGAGGATGTCACCCGTGGCCACGAGGGTGAAGCCGCGGCTCGCCGAGGGGGCCGGGCGGCCGGAGGCGGTTTCACGGTCGTGGGCCTGGCAGGCCGCGGCCGCGGCGAGGAGGGCCGTCAGGGCCAGGGCCACCTGGTGTCTGCGCGCGATCACCGAATCACCCCGTTTCGATGTAAATTCATATTTACGCACGTATCACTACTAATCCATGAGCGACGGAGTACGGCCCCGGCGCTCCCGGCACCGGGTCGGATGCGCGCGATCGGCGTAGCCCGGACCGTTCGTCGAACCGTTCGTCGACGCGATCGACCGTCCGCCGCAGACCCTTGTGCGCACTCTGTCCCGAACCGGCGCCCTGCGGTGCCATACGCCCATGACCGCCGGGACCCTCACCGCCAGGACGACGACCGCCGAACACGAACTCGCCGCGCTCCAGCGAGAGCACGGCCGGCCGCTCTTCGCGCTGCTGCTGAGGCTGTGCGACGGCGACCGCCAGCGCGCCGAGGACCTCGTCCAGGAGACCCTGGTCCGCGCCTGGCAGCACCCCGAGGCCCTGCGCACCGACGCATTCGAGTCCGTACGGCCCTGGCTGCTCACCGTCGGCCGGCGGCTCGCCATCGACGCGCGGCGGGCCCGGCAGGCCCGGCCCGCCGAGGTCGGGGACGCGGTGCTGGAGAACGCGCCGGTCTGCGGCGACCACGCCGAACGGGCGGCCGCCACCCTCGATGTGCGCGAGGCTGTGAAGACACTCACTCCGGAACACCGTGAAGTCCTGGTGCTCGTGTACTTCCGAGGGGCGAGTGTGGCGGAGGCCGCCGAAACGCTCGGCATCCCGCCCGGTACCGTGAAGTCCCGCGCGTACTACGCGCTGCGCGCCCTGCGCCGGGTGCTTCCGGGTTACGCGCCCGACCTGGGCTGAAACCCACGGTCGAGTCAAGCCTCCGTAAAGCGCCTTGCCTTGGACCCCGGTTGAGTAATCGGGTGTCCTTATCCGTGTTCCGGATGGGGCCCGGTCGCCGGTTTTCCGGCGCCGAATGAAGCGCACGCACCGGAGGAAGGCAGGAAGGGATGCTGCACAGAGGTCATCAGAGCACGGACGGCGCCGGCGGCGGGGAACTGACGGTCCCCATGGCCTGGCTGTACGCCGAGTACATCGCCGACGAACTGCTGCGGACCGGCGATCTCATGCCGCCGACGTCCTTCGAGTTCCGCGCCGGGCGCGACGCCCTGGCGCTCACCATCTTCCTGTCCGACACCGACGGCGAACTGCCCGGGATCCGGGTGGTCACCCAGCTGGAGACGTGGCTCTCGCTGACGGCGTACGACCAGCCCTGGCAGGACTGGGTCGCCGAACGTATGTCACAACTGGCGGCCGAGACAGCCGAGTCGGAGGGCCCCGACCCCGATCTGGAGCTGGCGTCGGCGGCCTGGCGCTGGCTGGAGGAGACCGAACTGCTCGCCCCCGACCTCAACGCGGTGCCGGGCGGCGCGCCGCCCGGCGAGGACGAGGGCCCCAAGATCTGGACGCCCGCCTGGCAGCTCGGTCTGCCCCTCGGACATCTCGCGATCCACCTTTTCTAGCCGTTCCGGATTCGGACCAATCCATGGGCCGGACCGCTCCGAACATCTGGGTCACGATTCGGTACGGGACTTGAGTGTTTCCTCTGGCTGGTGCGTACCGGTGGGAGCAAGGAGTAACCCCACTGGCACTCAACGGCACGAGGTTTCGGCATGAGGTCCCTGGAGAGGCATCGCGACGTCGGCGCGTACGCGCTGGGCGTGCTGGACGAGGCGGAGGCCTTCCGTTTCGAGGACCACCTCATGGAGTGTCCTCGATGCGCGGCGGAGGTCACCGAGTTCGGCGCCACCACCCGGCAGTTGATGCTGTACCGGAGGGCGACACCGCGCGCCGTGCACCCCTTCGCCGGACCCGGCCCGCAGCTGCTCGACCGGCTCCTCGGCGAGGTCGCCACCCGGCGCCGGGCCGCCAAGCGCCGGCTGCTCTACGCGGTGGCCGCGGCCGTGGTGGTCGCCGTCGCCGGTCCCGCGCTCGCCATGATGGCCGGTGGCGGTGGGAGCGGTGAGGAGCCGGTGCGGGTCGTCGCGGCGACCGACCGGAAGTCGGGCGTGTGGGCGCAGGTGACGGCCGAGGACGAGGTCTGGGGCAGCCAGGTCGAACTCGAGGTGAAGGACGCCGCGGGACCGCGCGCCTGCCATCTGATCGTCATCGGCCATGACGGCTCGGAGGAGATCGTCACCACCTGGATGGTCCCCGACCACGACGCCCGCCCCCACACCATGAAGGGCGGCGCGACCATGCAGTCCGACCAGATCGCGCGCTACGAGGTACGGACGAAGAACGGCGAGACCCTCGTCGTCCTCAGGCCCAGCTAGCGGCACAGCCGCCCCCTGTCGCCCGCCGCCCTACTTCAGCAGCCGCGACATCCGCCGGTCCGCCAGCGGCTTGCCGCCCGTCTGGCAGGTCGGGCAGTACTGGAGCGAGGAGTCGCTGAAGGACACCTCTCGGACGGTGTCGCCGCAGACCGGGCAGGGCTCGCCGGTACGGCCGTGGACGCGCAGGCCGCTCCTCTTCTCCGCCTTGAGCCGTCCGGCCGCCACGCCCCGCGAGCGTTCCACCGCCTCCGTGAGGGTGCTGCGCAGGGCCTCGTAGAGGAGATGGGTCTCCTCGGGGGTGAGGGAGGCCGCGAGTTTGAAGGGCGACATCCGCGCCGCGTGCAGGATCTCGTCGCTGTAGGCGTTGCCGACGCCGGCGATCAGGGACTGGTCGCGCAGGGCGCCCTTGAGCTGCCGTCGCTCGCCGGACAGCAGGGCGGCGAAGCGCTCCTCGTCGAAGTCGGCGGCGAGCGGGTCGGGGCCCAGCCGGGCGACACCCGGCACCTCGCCCGGGTCGCGGACGAGGTACACGGCGAGGCGTTTCTGGGTGCCGGCCTCGGTGAGGTCGAAGCCCTCGCCGGTCTCCAGGGCGACGCGCAGCGCGAGGGGGCCCTTGCCGGGGCGGGGCGGCCCGTCGGGGAGGCGGTCCTTCCAGTGCAGCCAGCCCGCGCGGGCAAGATGGGTGACGAGGTGGAGGCCGTCGGCGGTCTCCAGGTCGAGGAACTTGCCGTGCCGGCGCACCCCGGTGACCGCCTGGCCCTCGACGGCGGCCAGGGGCGGGTCGTACGTCTTCAGCACGCTGATCGCGACGGGCAGGACCCGCACGATCTCGTGGCCGACCAGGTGCTCGGTGAGGAAGTCCTTGAGCGCTTCGACCTCGGGGAGTTCCGGCATACGTCCAGGGTGCCATCCGCGGGCCCGGTGTTCAGCTCCGGTCCGGCACGCCGAACTCGCACCACACGCACTTGCCGCCGCCGCGCGCCTCCACGCCCCACACGTCGGAGAGCAGCTCGACCAGGAGCAGTCCGCGCCCGGAGACGCCCGAGTCCCCGGCCTCGCGGCGGCGCGGCAGGGCGCTGGAGGAGTCCTCGACCTCGACGCGCAGCCGGCGGCCGCCGCCGGCGAGGAGGCGCAGGGTGACGATGGCGGCACCCTCGGTGTGCATGAGGGCGTTGGTGACCAGTTCGTCGGCGACCAGCTCGACGTCGTCGGAACGCTCCTGGGCGCCCCAGGTGCGGACGGCGGCGCGGATCATGTGCCGGGCCTGGGTGAGGGCCTCGGGGTCGCCGGGCGCCACGTGCTGCTGGAGCCGGCTGCCGGTCTGCGCGGCGTCCGGTCCGCGCCGGCGCAGCAGCAGGAGGGCCACGTCGTCGTCACCGCCGCGCTCCTCGGCGACGTCGATGAGCATGTCGGCGAGTTTGCGGACGTCGTCGGGGCCGGTGGCGATCAGCTCGGCGAGGGCGCGCATGCCGTCGTCGAGGTCGGCGCCGGGCTGCTCGACCAGCCCGTCGGTGCACAGCAGCAGGGTGTGGCCGGGGTCGAGTTCCAGGGTGGCGACGGGATACTCGAGGCGGCCGAACTCGGCGGACAGTCCGAGCGGCAGCCCGCCGGGGACGGAGATGCGCCGGCAGGTGCCGTCGGTGCCGCGCACCATGGGGTCGATGTGGCCGGCCCGGACCATCTGGACGACGCCGGTGGACAGGTCGGCCTCCGTGTAGAGGCAGGTGGCGAAGCGGTCGGTGTCGAGTTCGTGGAGGAAGACGGAGGCGCGGGCCATCACGGTGGCCGGGGTGTGGCCCTCGGAGGCGTAGGCCCTCAGGACGATGCGCAGCTGGCCCATGACGGCGGCGGCGTGCGTGTCGTGGCCCTGGACGTCTCCGATGACGGCGCCGACCCGCCCGCCGGGCAGCGGGATCAGGTCGTACCAGTCGCCGCCGATGTCGCGGCCGTGGGAGCCGCCGATGGTGGCGGCGCGGTAGCGGACGGCGACGTCGGCGCCGGGCACGCTGGGGATGGTGCGCGGCAGCATGGCCTGCTGGAGGCCCTGGGCGATGTCCTTCTCCTGCTCGTAGAACATGGCCCGTTGCAGGGACTGGGCGATGCTGCTGCCGAGGGCGACGAGGATGTTGCGTTCCTCGGGGGTGAAGCCGCGCCGGTCGCTGTAGAGCAGGCCCATCGCGCCGATCGGGCGGGCCTGGACGATGAGCGGCAGATAGGCGGCCGAGGTGATCTTCAGGTCGGTGATGTTCGGCCACAGCACGGGGTAGCCGGCCGCGAACTCGTCCGGCGACTCGATGAACCGGGGGGTGAGGGTGCGCACCACCTCGCTCATCGGGTACGGCTCGTCTATCCGGGTGACGAGGGTGCCGGGCACGAAGCTGCCCTCGGGGCCCTCGGCGATCAGCCGGATCCGGCCGGCCTCGACCAGACCCATGACGAGACTGGTCGCGCCCAGATGGATGAGTCCGTGGGTGTCCTTGAGGACGTCGATGACGTCCTTCACGGTCCGCGCGTGCGCCAGGGCGGCGGTGGTGAGCTGGACGACGTTGGTCTGCTCGCGGCGGGCGTCGTCGAGTGCCGCCTCCTCGCGGTGCGCGGCGAGGTCGCGCAGCTCGTCGGTCGCGTCCCGGACGATGCCGATGATCCGTCGCGGGCGGCCCGTGTCGTCGCGCCGGATGTAGCCCTGGGTGTGGGTCCAGCGCAGGCCGCCGTCTCGGCGGCGGATGCGGAAGTAGGCGCCGTAGTTCTCGCTGCCGTCCTTGATGGCCTGGGTCACCAGGGTGTCCAGGCGCAGTGCCTCGGCCGGGGGGACGCGCGGGGAGAGGTTCTCCGGGTGGCCGTCGTACTCCTCGGGGGTCAGGTCGAAGATCTCGTGGGCGCGGGCGTCCATGGCGAACAGGCCGGTGTCCAGGTCCCAGTCGAAGCCGCCCATGCGGTTGAGTGCCAGGATCGGGTCCGGGTGGGCGGGCCAGTCGTCCGGGAGGGACAGTGCGCTCGCTCCCCGATCAACCATGCGCCCACCTTGTCAGGATTTGCCCGATTCTTCGACCGGGAGGGGATCACGTGCGTGACGCGTCCCGGCGTGGAACTCGGCGGGTCTCGGGACCTGGGAAACGGGAGAGGAGCGGAGCTGCGTGGAGTGGTTCACCGCACCCGACTACTGGCTGAGCCGGACGGTCTTCCAGCGGGCGCTGGCCTGTGTGTACCTGGTCGCGTTCCTCACGGCGGCGCTCCAGTTCCGCGCGCTGCTCGGCGAGCGCGGGATGCTGCCGGTGGCCCGCTTCGTCGAGCGGGTGCCGTTCCGGCGGGCACCGAGCGTGTTCCACCTGCGCTGTTCGGACCGCTTCTTCGCCGGGTGCGCCTGGGCGGGCTGCGCGGTGTCGGCGGCGCTGATCGCGGGCCTGGACTCCCTGCTGCCGCTGTGGGCGGCGATGCTGATGTGGCTGGTGCCGTGGGCGCTGTACGTGTCGATCGTCAACGTCGGCCAGACCTGGTACGGCTTCGGCTGGGAGTCGCTGCTGCTGGAAACCGGTTTCCTCGCCGTATTCCTCGGCAACGACGAGGTGGCCCCTCCGGTCGTCGTGCTGTTCCTGCTGCGCTGGCTGCTGTTCCGGGTCGAGTTCGGCGCGGGTCTGATCAAGATGCGCGGTGATCCCTGCTGGCGGAAGCTCACCTGTCTGGACCATCACCACGAGACCCAGCCGATGCCCGGCCCGCTGAGCTGGTTCTTCCATCATCTGCCGAGGCCGCTGCACCGGGTGGAGGTGGCCGCCAACCACGTCACCCAGCTGATCGTGCCGTTCCTGCTGTTCACCCCGCAGCCGATCGCGACGGCCGCCGCGTCCCTGATGATCCTCACCCAGCTGTGGTTGGTGCTGTCGGGCAACTTCTCCTGGCTGAACTGGATCACGATCGTGCTGGCCGTCCCCGCCCTGGAACTCCCCGCCGACCCGCCGTCCACGCCCGACGCCCCGCTCTGGTACATGGTCGTGGTCCTCACGGTGGCCGCGTTCCTGCTGTTCCTCAGCCACCGCCCGGTGCTCAATATGCTCTCGCGGCGGCAGGTCATGAACCGCTCCTTCGACCCACTGCACCTGGTCAACACCTACGGCGCGTTCGGCAGCGTGAGCCGGGTCCGCCACGAGGTGGTCGTCGAGGGCACCCTCGACGAGGTGCCGCGCGCGGACTCCGACTGGCGGGAGTACGAGTTCAAGGGCAAGCCCGGTGATCCACGGCGCTGGCCGCGCCAGTTCGCCCCCTACCATCTGCGGCTGGACTGGATGATGTGGTTCGCCGCCCTCTCCCCCGCCTACGCCGGTCCCTGGTTCGGCGCGCTGGTGGAGCGGCTGCTGGAGAACGACCGCGACACGCTCCGCCTGCTGCGCCGCTCCCCGTTCCCGCCCGACGAGCCCCCGCGGCACATCCGCGCCCGCCTCTTCCGCTACCGGTACACGGACTGGCGGGAGCTGCGCGAGACGGGGGCGTGCTGGGAGCGGACGTACGTGCGGGAGTACCTGCCGCCCACGCGGCTGGCGGGGTCGGCTCAGAGGCCGTAGACGCGGGTGGCGGTGCCCTCGAAGACCTGCGTGCGCTCGTCGGCGCTCAGGTGCCCGGTCAACTGCCGGGCCGTGTCCAGGACCTGGCCGTAGCCGGCCGCGAGCGTGCACACCGGCCAGTCCGAGCCGAACATGAGGCGGTGCGGGCC
The DNA here is from genome assembly GCF_042723915.1 of Streptomyces sp. NPDC058335. Classification (NCBI taxonomy): domain Bacteria; kingdom Bacillati; phylum Actinomycetota; class Actinomycetes; order Kitasatosporales; family Streptomycetaceae; genus Streptomyces; species Streptomyces sp. NPDC058335. The sequence continues at coordinate 124,072 of NZ_JBHXHX010000009.1, forward strand.
GAAGGCGTCCAGGGCGGTGTCGGCGTACGGCCGCAGGTCGGCGGGCGTCCAGGTGGCCGGGTCGGCCTCGGTGACCAGGCCGGAGAGCTTGGCGACCGTGTTGGGCAGGGCGGCCAGCGCGCGCAGGGCCGCCTCCCAGGGTTCGCGGGCGCCCGAGGCGACGGGCGGTTTGCCGAGGTGGTCCAGGACGAAGGTGAGGCCGGGGTGGCGGGCGGCGGCCCGTGCGCAGGCGGGGAGTTGGCGGTCCAGCACGACCAGGTCGTACACCAGGCCCGCGGCGGCGACGGCGGCGAGTCCCCGGCGTACGTCCGGGCGCAGCAGCCACTCCGGGTCGGGCTCGCCCTGGACCTGGTGGCGGACGCCCTTGAGGTACCGGCCGCCGGGGAGTTCCCGCAGCCGGGCCAGTTCGTCACCGACGTCGGGGCGGGTCAGGTCCGTCCAGCCGACCACGCCCGCGACCAGGTCGTGTCCGGCGGCGAGGGCGAGGAACTCGGGGGTCTCCTCCGCCACGGTGACCGTCTGCACCAGGACGGTCCGGTCGACCCCGGCGGCACGGGCCTCGGGCGCGAGATCGGCGAGGGTGAAGTCCCGCCGCAGCGGCTGGAGTTCATCGCCGGTGATCCAGTCCTGATCACGGACGGACAGGTCCCAGACGTGGTGGTGGGCGTCGACGGTCACGGCAGCTCCCCTACGACGGGCAGGTTCGCGTCGGCGCCTCGGCCGGAGCAGTCGTGCGCGACGTCGAGCAGCCCGGCCGTCCGGGCCTGCCGGGCCACGTCGCGCGGGAGCCTCTCCAGCCCTGCGGCCTCGCGGTGGGCCTCGTACGCGGCGATCCGGTCGGCGTGGACCCTGGTGTACGCGGCGACCCTCATGACGGCTCCTCCGGCGCCCTCCGCGGTGACTCCTCGCCGGGGACCGGGGCGTCGGGTGGCAGGAGGCCGGTTTCCCGCAGTTCCTGCCAGAGCGCCGGGGGGATCACAGCCCCGAACCGGTCGGCGCAGTCCTCGGTCTCGGCTGCCGAGCGGGCGCCGACGAGGACGCTCGCGACGGCCGGGTGGGCGGCGCAGAAGGCGAGGGCCGCGGCGCGCAGGGTCGTGCCGTGACGCTCGGCCGCGGCCTTCAGGCGCAGGGCGCGGTCGATCAGCTCACCGGGGGCCTGGGCGTAGTCGTAGGTGGCGGTCGGCTTCGGATCGGCGAGCAGGCCGGAGTTGAAGGCGCCGCCGATCACGACCGAGGTGCCGCGCTGCCGGGCGGCGGGCAGGAGGTCGGTGAGCGCGCTCTGGTCGAGGAGGGTGTAGCGGCCGGCGCAGAGCACCACGTCGACGTCGGTGTCGCGGACGAAACGGGTGAGCATGGCGGTCTGGTTCATGCCGGCGCCGATCGCCCCGACGACGCCCTCGGTGCGCAGCCGCTCCAGCGCCGGGTAGCCCTCTCGGAAGGCCGCTTCGGCGTGGTCGTCGGGGTCGTGGAGGTAGACGACGTCGACGCGGTCGAGGCCGAGGCGGGCCAGGCTCGCCTCCAGGGTGCGGCGGATGCCGTCGGCGGTGAAGTCCCAGACGCGGCGGTGGGTGGCGGGGACGGCGAAGCCGTGGGCGAGGTCGTCGCCGACCGCCGCCGAGGGCTCGAGCCTGCGCCCGACCTTCGTGGACACCGTGTAGTCGCCGCGGGGGTGCTCGCGCAGGGCCGCGCCCAGCCGGCGTTCGGACAGGCCGAGGCCGTAGTGGGGGGCGGTGTCGAAGTAGCGGACGCCGCGCCGCCAGGCGGCGGCCACCGTGGCGTGGGCCTGCTCGTCGTCGACCTCGGTGTACAGGTTGGCGAGGGGTCCGGCGCCCAGGCCGAGGCCGGTGACCCGGACGCCGCTGCGGCCGAGGGTGTTCATGAGCCCGCCGGACGCAGCCGCAGGCCCTGCATGCCGCCGTCGACGGCCAGGGCGGTACCGGTCGTGGCGCCTGACAGGGGGCTCGCCAGGTAGGCGATGGCGCCCGCGACCTCGGCGGCGCTGACGAGCCGGCCGCTGGGCTGACGGGCCTCCAGGGCGGCGCGTTCGGCGGCCGGGTCGGCGGCGGCGTCGAGGAGGCGTCCGATCCACGGGGTGTCGGCGGTGCCCGGGTTGACGCAGTTGACGCGGATGCCCTCGCGGACGTGGTCGGCGGCCATGGCGAGGGTGAGGGAGTACACGGCGCCCTTGGTGGCGCTGTACAGGGCGCGCTGCGGCAGGCCGGCGGTGGCGGCGATGGAGCAGGTGTTGACGATGGCCGCGTGCGCGGAGGCCCGAAGGTGGGGCAGGGCGGCGCGGGCCGTGCGGACCATGCCGACGACGTTGACGTCCAGGACGCGGTGCCATTCGGCGTCGTCGTTGTCCTCGACGGTGCCCTGGGCGCCGATGCCCGCGTTGTTGACCAGGACGTCCAGGCCGCCCAGTTCGGCGACGGCGGCCGCGACGGCCTCGCGGACGGAGGCGTCGTCGCCGACGTCGGCGCGGTGGGCGAGGAGCGGCTTGCCGACGCCCGTCGGGTCCAGGTCGAGGACGGCGACGGTGGCGCCGCGCTCGGCCAGCAGTTCGGCGGTGGCCCGGCCGATGCCGGAGGCGCCGCCGGTCACCAGGGCGGTCAGCCCCTCGAAGTCGTTCACTCCGCCTGTTCCTTCCGGTCCGGGAGGTCGGCGGCCCAGAAGCCGCCGCCGGGGTAGGTGTACCGCGCGATCGACTCGGGCCGCATGGCGGCGGAGAAGCCCGGTGCGGTGGGTGCCGTGTAGTGACCTTCCCTGATCACCACCGGGTCGAGGAAGTGGTCGTGCAGGTGGTCGACGTACTCGATGACACGGTCCTCGGTGGTGCCGGTCAGGGCCACGTAGTCGAACATCGACAGGTGCTGGACGAGTTCGCACAGGCCGACGCCGCCGGCGTGCGGGCAGACGGGCACCCCGAACTTGGCGGCGAGCAGCAGGATCGCGAGGTTCTCGTTGACGCCCGCGACGCGGGCCGCGTCGAGCTGGAGGATGTCGAGGGCGCCCGCTTGGAGGAGCTGCTTGAAGACGACGCGGTTCTGGACGTGCTCCCCGGTGGCGACCTTCACGGGGGCGACCGCCTCGCGGACGGCGGCGTGGCCGAGGATGTCGTCGGGGCTGGTGGGCTCCTCGATCCAGTAGGGGTCGAACGCGGCGAGGGCCCGGGTCCAGCGGATCGCCTCGTCGACGTCCCAGCGCTGGTTGGCGTCGACCGCGATCCGCACGTCCGGGCCCACGGCGGCACGGGCCGCCCGGCAGCGCCGGATGTCGTCGTCGAGATCGGCGCCGACCTTCAGCTTGATCTGCCGGAAGCCGTCGGCGACGGCCCGGCGGGCGAGGCGGGTGAGCTTGTCGTCGTCGTAGCCGAGCCAGCCGGCGGAGGTGGTGTACGCGGGATAGCCGCGCTCCAGCAGGCGGGCCCGGCGTCCGTCGGCGCCCTGTCTGCCGCGGCGCAGCAGGGTGAGGGCCTCGTCGGGGGTGAGGGCGTCGGTGAGGTAACGGAAGTCGATCTGGCGTACCAGCCACTCGGGTTCGGCGTCGGCGAGCAGCCGCCAGAGGGGCTTGCCGGCGCGCTTGGCGGCGAGGTCCCAGGCGGCGTTGACGACCGCGCCGATCGCCATGTGCATCACGCCCTTCTCGGGGCCCAGCCAGCGGAGCTGACTGTCGCCGACGAGGTCGCGGCTGAGGGTGCCCGGGTCGGCGCAGAGGTCGTCGACGCAACGGCCGACGATGTGCTCACGCAGGGCGCCGATCGCGGCGACCTGCACATCGTTGCCCCGGCCGATGGTGAAGGTGAAGCCGTGACCCTCGTGGCCGTCGGCCGCGTCGGTGCGCAGGACGACGTAGGCCGCCGAGTAGTCGGGGTCCGGGTTCATCGCGTCGGAGCCGTCGAGTTCGCGGGACGTGGGGAAGCGGATGTCGTGGGTGTCGACCGCGATGACGCGGGCGGGGGTCGGAGGCGCCATGCCGCATATTTATCAGACCACTTCCCGCCCCGGACAGCCCACTGACGGTAAAATGGCGCGTTCATTGCGGATGTGGTCTGACCACTTCAGTGGTCAGGCTGCGCGCACCGGCGACAGGAGAGGTGACGTGAACGAGTCCCCGCCCGGCGGGCCGCCCCCCGCCCCGAAGGGCACGGTGACGCAGCGCGCCATCGAGCGGGTCAAGGAGATGATCGGCGAGGGCCTGCTGGAGCCGGGCCAGCGGTTGCCGACCGAGCGCGATCTCGCGGCGCAACTGGGCATCTCCCGCAGTTCGATCCGCGAGGCGATCCGGGCGCTCACCGTCATGGGGGTGCTGGAGGCCCGGCACGGTTCGGGCATCTACGTGACACAGCTCCGGGCCGGCGATCTGCTGGAGACGTTCGGCGTGGTGGCCGACCTCTCGCGGGGCCCGCGTCTGGTGGAGCTGCTGGAGGTCCGGCGCGTCCTGGAGTCGACGGCCGCCGCGCTGGCCGCCGCCCGCATCACCTCGGTGCAACTGGCCGTGGTGGAGGGCCACTTGGCTGCGATGAACGCCACGGACGACCCGGAGGAGAACCTCGCCCACGACCTCGCCTTCCACCGCGAGATCGCGGCCGCGGCGGGCAACGAGACGATGGCGGCGATCCTGGAGGGCCTGTCCTCACGCACCTTCCGCACCCGCGTCTTGCGGGGGTACCAGGAGGAGGGCGCGTACGCCCGCACCCGCCGGGAGCACGCCGCCATCCACCGCGCCCTGGCCGCCCGCGACCCGGAGGCGGCCAGGGCGGCGGCGGCCGCGCACGTGGGTGAGGTCGAGCAGTGGCTCCGGGCCCAGGTCGGGCCGTGAGGGCCTCTCGACGCGGCGCCCTCCGCGAGGCACAGTTCTCCGTACGTACTCGCGAGTAGCACCCTGCACGCCCGCACACCGAGGAGCGCCTGTGACCGAGTGGGTCGGCCGTACCGCCGTGGAGATCGCCGCCGCCGTACGCGAGAAGCGGGCCGAGCCCCGTGCGGTGGTGGCGGAGCATCTGGCCCGGATCGCGCGGCTGGACGGCCGGATCGGGGCGTTCCGGGTGGTGCGGGCGGAGGCGGCGCTCGCGGAGGCCGACGAGGTGGCGGCCCGCGGCGACCGCGACCGGCTCCCCCTGGCGGGCGTCCCGGTGGCGGTCAAGGACAACCTCGCCGTGCGGGGCGAGTCGACCCGGGTCGGCTCGGCCGCGACCCCGGACGCGCCCGCCGGCACCGACCATGTCACCGTGGCCCGGCTGCGCGCGGCCGGCGCGGTGGTGGTGGGCCTGACGAACGTGCCGGAACTGTGCGTCTTCGGCACCACGGAGGGCGTGCACGGCACCGCCCGCAATCCGTGGGACACCTCCCGCACGGCGGGCGGTTCGTCCGGCGGCAGCGCGGCCGCGGTGGCCGCCGGGATGGTGCCGATCGCCCTCGGCAACGACGGCATGGGCTCGCTGCGCATACCGGCGGCCAACTGCGGCCTGGTCACGGTCAAGCCGGGCCACGGCGTGGTCCCGGCGGGGATCGGCGACGGCGACTGGTTCGGGATGTCGGAGAACGGTCCGCTGGCCACGACGGTCGAGGACGCCCGCCTGATGCTGTCGGTCCTCGCGGACACCGAGGTCGTACGGCCGCAGGAGTCCGGGGCGTTCAGGATCGCGGTGTCCGTGCGCAGCCCGCTGGCCGGGGTGACGGTCACCGGGCCGTACGTGGCGGCGGCTCGCGAGGCGGCCGGGGCGCTGACGCGGGCCGGGTATCAGGTGCGGCGGGCCGAGCCGCCGTATCCGCTGTCGCTCGGCGTCACCTCGCTCGCGCACTGGACGGCCGGTACGGCGGTCGACGCGGAGTCGCTGGACGCGCGCCTGCTGACCCGCCGCACCCGTGTGCACGCGGCGCTGGGGCGGCGGTTCCTGGCCGGGGTGCGCGGCGGCACGGCGCGCGAGGAGCTGCGCCGGCGGCTGGAGCCGTTCTTCGCGGAGTACGACGTGCTGCTCACACCGGCGCTCGCGCGGCGGTCGCCGAAGTCGGCGCCGTGGCACGAGCGGGGCTGGCTGCGCAATGTGCTGGCGAACACCGCCTACTCGCCGCTGACGCCGCCGTGGAACCTGACCGGCTGGCCGGCGATGGCGGTCCCGGTCGGCACCCTGCCGTCGGGCGCTCCCACCGCCGTGCAACTGGTGGGGCCGCCCGGCTCGGAGGTCAGGCTGCTGCGGGTGGCCGAACGGCTGGAGGAGCTGCGGCCGTGGCGGCGGACGGCGCCGCTCGACTGAGGAGCGGCCGGGGTCCGTGGGGCCTGGTGTCGCGGGGACGTGGTGTCGCATGGGCGTGCGGTCCGCACGCCCATGCGCTCGGCGATCGCGAGGGCCCGTCGGCGTCAGTCGACGCTGGGCAGGATGTGGGGTTCGTTGAGGTCTTCCTCGTAGCCCGCCAGTCGGATGGGGGCGGAGCGGGCCCACACGTCGAGGCTGCCGAGCTCCCCGGGCCGGCGGCCCGCACGCTCGGCGCGTTCCTTGGGGCGTTGTTCGCGATCCGTCTTCTCCGGTGTCACCGCGCACTCCTTATGTGTCGGTCACCCTCGGGGCGTGCCGGTCGGTCTGCGGATCCGGCGTCTGGCGCTCCCTCGGGTCTGGCTCAAGGGCAGTTCTGACGCGGTGGCGCCGGCAAACTCCAGAAGGAGCAGGCCGCTGTGAACCGGCTTGTCCCATGACGGACGGTGGGTGTGGGGTGGCACTCCGTCCTGCTGTCCGTCGGCTACAGAGTAACCAGATGAGCGGGATACCGCTCGATCGGGCTGAAAATTTGGGGTAACCATGGCAAGTCACCCACATGTCCCCGCAGATGATTCAACACGTTCGCCCCGATAGGCACCCTTTGAGCTTCACTCGTACGGCGTACACGGCCGCACGGGCGTCGCCTCACCGTTGAGCAGTTCAGGTCCCGTTGGCCCGGTCGCAAGGTCGCCATGCTCTGCTGGCGTACCGCTACGGCTGTCTCGCGGGAGGACTGACGCATGGAGCTGCGCAGCGTCGAGGAGCTGATGGACCTGCTGTACACGGGGCGGGGGGTGTGGGACACCCCGGCCCCCGGGCGCGGGGCCCATCGACACGCGGCCGGCATGCGCGGGGCCGGTGCGCGTGGGGTCGATGTGCACGATCACGCGCTGCAGACCGCCGCGCTGCTGCGCCGCAGCCGCCCCGCGGACAAGGAACTCCAGGTGACCGGTCTCGTGCACCCCATCGGCCGGCTGCTGGGGCCGGCCGACGTGGCGGGCCGGGCCGGGCGCGCCGCCGAGGCCGTACGGGCGCTGCTCGGTGAGCGGGTGGCGCGGCTGGTACGGCGGCATCCCTGGCACGGGCCGGCCGCCGACGACGACGACCTGGTCAGGCTGCGGCAGGCCGACGAGGACGGACGGGTCGCCGGGTTCGACGCGGGGGTGCTGGAGGACTGGCGGACCGTGCTGGAACTGGTGGCGGCCCGCAACTCACGGCTCGGGGCCCTCGACTGACGGTCCCTCACCGAGTGCGGGCGCGCCGTGTCACCACTTGCCGGGGGCGTAGTCCTTCAGGAAGACGCCGTACAGGTCCTCGCCCGACTCGCCGCGCACGATGGGGTCGTAGACGCGGGCCGCGCCGTCGACCAGGTCGAGCGGGGCGTGGAAGCCCTCCTCGGCCAGGCGCAGCTTGTCGTAGTGCGGGCGCTCGTCGGTGATCCAGCCGGTGTCGACCGAGGTCATCAGAATGCCGTCGGCCTGGAACATCTCCTGGGCGCTGGTCCGCGTGACCATGTTCATCGCGGCCTTGGCGGCGTTGGTGTTCGGGTGGCCGGCACCCTTGTAGCCGCGGCCGAACACGCCTTCCATCGCCGAGACGTTCACCACGTAGGCGCGCTTGCCGGAGGCCTTGCGCGCGGCCTCGGCCATGGCCGGGCGGAGCTTGCTGATCAGGATGAACGGCGCCGTGTAGTTGCACAGCTGGGTCTCGAGCAGCTCCACCGGGGAGATCTGTTCGATGGTCTGCACCCAGGTGTTGGTGTCGACGACGTCGGGGACCAGGCCGCCCGCGTCGATGGCCGTGCCGTCCAGGTGCCGGGCGATGCTGGCGTTGCCGGCGACCAGGGCGAGGTCGGCGACCTGCTGCGCGTCCAGGCCGCTGGTGCCGAGGGGCAGCGCGGCGATGCCGTCGACCGCCCCGGAGTTGAAGGCACCGATGACATGGTGGGCGGGCAGCTCGCCGGCGGGCAGGGGGGCACTCTCGCCGTCGACCAGGGCGGCGTAGGCGGAGGGCAGCCGGCGTACGGTCTGCGTCGCGTTGTTGATCAGGATGTCGAGCGGGCCCTGCCCGGCGACCTGGTCGGCCAGCGCCACCGCCTGTGCCGGGTCGCGCAGGTCGATGCCGACGACCTCCAGGCGGTGGATCCAGTCCGCCGCGTCGTCCATCGCCTTGAAGCGGCGGATCGCGTCCTTCGGGAAGCGGGTGGTGATCGTCGTGTGGGCGCCGTCGCGCAGCAGCCGGAGCGCGATGTACATGCCGATCTTGGCGCGGCCGCCGGTGAGCAGCGCGCGCTTGCCGGTGAGGTCGGTGCGGGCGTCGCGGCGGGCGCGGTTCTCGGCGGCGCAGTCCTGGCAGAGCTGGTGGTAGAAGTAGTCGACCTCGACGTAGCGCGCCTTGCAGGTGTAGCAGGAGCGGGGGCGCTGGAGTATCCCCGCGATCCGCATCTCCTCGGTGACCGAGGACGAGGGCAGGACGCCCTCCGTCTCGTCGTCGATGCGCTGGGCGGAGCCGGTCGCGGTGGCCTCGGTGACCGCCTTGTCGTGGGCGGTCTTGGCGGCCCGGCGCTCCTGGCGGCGGCGCTGCTTGACCGTGCGGTAGATACCGGCGGTGGCCCGGCGCACGGCGATCGCGTCGGGGTGGTCGACGTCGAGCTTGTCGAGTTCCTCCAGCACGGCGAGGCAGACCGCCAGCCGCTCGGGGTCGATGCCGGGCCCGTACACGACCTCGTCCATGGTCGCCGAGCCGTCCTCTGTCACCGTCATCGCGCTGCCGTTTCCCTGCTGCCCCGTGCGGCGCTCCGACCGCGCTCGCTTTCGAACCGGGAATTCTACGGAGCGCCTGGGCACACCTCCAAACCCGCGCGGGTCAAGAGTGGCAGGCCGTGATGAGCGTCTCCACCTCCGCGGTGAGCGCCCGCGCGAACCGGTCGAGATCGGGAACCGCCTCGGCGTCCGCGACCAGGCCGAAGTGGACCCGGCCCCGGTACGTCGAGATCGCCACCGCCAGGGACTGGCCACGGGCGAGCGGGGCGTAGGGGAAGACCTCGGTCACCGGGTTCCCGGCCAGCTTCAGGCCGAAGCTCGGCAGGGGCACGCTGGTGACGAGGATGTCGAACCAGAGCCGGGCGGCCTGGCTGACCAGGGGGCCGCCGAGGCGGTGGCCGAGGGCGGGGACGTGGTCGGCGAGCAGGGCGACGGCGCCCGCCCCGCGACCGGGTCCGGCGTCCTTGTTGCGGTTCATGGCGGTCCGGACCGCCGCGAGCCGGCCGAGCGGGTCGGGGTCGTCGACGGGAAGCCGCATCAAGTACCCGGAGAGCCGGTTGCCCTGCGGGTGGGCGGTGCGCGGGCGGCGCTTGGAGACGGGGATGAGGGCGCGCGGGGTCACGCCCGCGCTGCCGTCGCCGCGCTCGTCGAGCCAGGTGCGCAGGGCTCCGGCGACGACCGCGATCAGTACGTCGTTGACGGTGCCGCCGACCACCTTGCGCACCCGGTGCACGTCGTCGAGGTCGATGACGACGCCGCCGGTGCGGCGGGTGCCGGTGGGCTCGGCGGTGAGGGCGCTGGTGGAGCGCATGCCGAGGGTGTGGACGGCGACGGAGGCCCCGATGTCGAGGGCGCGGCCCACGTCGGACACGGCGTCGGACAGGGCGCCGCGCAGCAGGCCGGGCAGTCCCCGCATGTCGGGCAGCCTGCCGCGGGCCGGTTCCGCCGGGCGGGGCCGGGGCGCGGGCAGGTCCATGGGGTCCAGGACGGCGGCGGCGAGGGTCAGTGCGCGCAGACCGTCGGCGAGGGCATGGTGGAACTTGAACAGGACGGCGAAGCCGTCGCCCTCCTCGGCCGGCAGGACGTGCGCCTCCCACGGGGGCCGCCCGCGCTCCAGCGGGCGTTCCATGAGCCGCCCGGCAGCCGCCTGGTAGTCGGCGGTGGGCGCGTGCAGGTGGACGTGGTGCAGCGGGTCGAAGTCCGGGTCGGGCTCGCGCACCGCGCCGCCGAAGGAGAGCGGCCCGGTGGACGGCGCCCACACGTCGCGGATCCGCATGCGCAGTCCGGGGACGGCGGCCGCCCGGCCGGCGAGCAGGTCGGCGGCATGCGCGGCGGCGGTCGGGGAGGGCGCGGCGAAGACACCCAGCGCGCCGAGGTGCATCGGGTTCTCGGGGGACTCGATGTTCCAGAACGCCAGGTCGAGGGGTGCGAGCGGATCAGCAGTCACGGGCTTGCCTCGCGTCGACGGAGAGTGAGCCAGTAGTCAACCCCCTCCCATGATTACGGTCAAGTACGATCAGGCTACGCACAGTTAACAACGGATTAAGTATCGGCCGAAAAGAGTATTCCGCTCGAAAGCGTCACCGATCGGGACACTCCGCTCACGTGACTCTCTGCCCCTTGCCCAGGGCGATCACGCCCGCCTTCGACACCGAGTACAGCTGCGCGTCCCGCTCCGGGTTCACGCCGATCGTCGCGCCCGGCGGGACCTCGACGTTCTTGTCGAGGACCGCCCCGCGCACGACCGCGCCCCGCCCGATGTGCACGTTGTCGTGCAGGATCGAGCCCTGCACGACCGCTCCCGGGTCCACCAGCACACCCGGCGAGAGCACCGAGCGCGACACCTGGCCGCGGATCAGGCAGCCCGCGCTGATAATGGACTCACTGGCGATGCCCCCCGCGTTGAAACGGGCCGGGGAGAGCTGACCCGAGTGGGTGTAGATCGGCCAGCTCCGGTTGTACAGGTTGAAGGCGGGCCGCTCGGCGATCAGGTCCATATGGGCGTCGTAGTAGGCGTCGAGCGTACCCACGTCCCGCCAGTAGCCCTGGTCGCGGGTGGTCTCCCCCGGGACGTGGTTCTCGCTGAAGTCGTACAGCTGGGCCTCACCGCGGTCGGTGAGCTGGGGCAGGATCGAGCCGCCCATGTCGTGCACGGAACGCTCGTCCTCGGCGTCCCGCTGGAGCGCCTCGATGAGGGCCTTGGTGGTGAAGATGTAGTTGCCCATGGAGGCGAACACGCACTCCGGGTCGTCCGCGAGGCCCGGCGGTTCGGCCGGCTTCTCCAGGAACCGCTCCACGGTCTGCCCGTCCGAGCCCGGCGTGATCACGCCGAAGGACGAGGACTCGGTGCGCGGCACCCGGATGCCGGCCACCGTCACGCCCGCGCCGCTGTCGATGTGCTGGGCGAGCATCTGGCGCGGGTCCATGCGGTACACGTGGTCGGCGCCGAACACCGCCACGTACTCGGGACGCTCGTCGTAGATCAGGTTCAGCGACTGGAGGATGGCGTCGGCGCTGCCCAGGTACCAGCGCGGGCCGAGGCGCTGCTGGGCCGGGACCGGGGTGACGTAGTTGCCGAGCAGGCTCGACATCCGCCAGGTCGTGGTGATGTGCCGGTCCAGCGAGTGCGACTTGTACTGGGTCAGGACACAGATGCGCAGGATGTCCGCGTTGACGAGGTTGGACAGGACGAAGTCGACGAGACGGTACGTCCCGCCGAAGGTGACCGCGGGCTTGGCACGGTCCGCGGTGAGGGGCATCAGGCGTTTGCCCTCGCCACCCGCCAGCACGATTCCGAGGACCGAAGGTCCACCACGACGCATGGCCGCTCCCCTCACCCAGATCTGTGATCCATTGCTGCCCCCGCCGGGGGCGCGCTACGCCTGTTTGAGGGTGTCCTCGTACAGTCGGACGGTCCGCCGGGCGACCGCCTCCCAGCCGAACTCCTCCACCGCGCGCACCCGCCCGGCCTCGCCCATGCGGCGGGCGGTGCCGGGATCGCCCAGCACCGTGTCGAGTGCCCGCGCGAGACCGGCCTCGAAGGCGTGGGCCCCCTCGGCTCCCTCTTCCACGGGAACCAGCAGACCCGTCGCACCGTCCTCGACGACCTCCGGGATGCCGCCGACCCGGGAGGCCACGACGGGCGTGCCGCAGGCCATCGCCTCCAGGTTGACGATGCCGAGGGGCTCGTACACCGAGGGGCAGACGAAGACGGCCGCGTGGGTGAGGAGCTGGATGACCTCCGGGCGCGGCAGCATCCGCGGGATCCAGTGCACGCCGTCCCGGGCCCGGCTCAGCTCCGCGAACAGCTCACGGAACTCGCGGTCGATCTCGGGTGTGTCGGGCGCGCCCGCGCACAGCACGACCTGGGCCGCCGGGTCGATGTCCCGGACGGCACGCAGCAGGTGCGGCACGCCCTTCTGGCGAGTGATGCGACCGACGAACAGCACGTACGGGCGGGCCGGGTCGACGCCGATCCGGTTGAGGGCGTCGGTGCGGTGGTCGGGCCGGTACAGGGCGGTGTCGATGCCGTTGTGCACGACGTGGACCCGGTCGGCGTCCAGCGCCGGGTAGCAGGCGAGGATGTCCCCACGCATCGCGCCGGACACGGCGATCACCGCGTCGGCGGCCTCCACGGCGGTCCGCTCGGCCCAGCTGGACAGGCGGTACCCGCCGCCGAGCTGCTCGGCCTTCCACGGGCGCAGCGGCTCCAGCGAGTGCGCGGTCACCACGTGCGGGACGCCGTACAGCTCCTTGGCGAGATGACCGGCGAGGTTGGCGTACCAGGTGTGGGAGTGGACCAGTTCGCGGCCCTCCAGGGCGGCGGCCATGGCCAGGTCCACGGAGAACGTGCGCAGCGCGTCGTTGGCGCCGTCGAGCGCGGACCAGGAGCGGTGGCGCCGGACGCCCTCCGCGCGGCCCTCGCCCCAGCAGTGCACGTCCAGATCGACCAGCTCGCGCAACTCGCGCGCGAGGAACTCGACATGGACGCCCGCCCCGCCGTACACGTCCGGGGGGTACTCCCGGGTCAGCAGTCCCACTCGCACCCGGCAACCCCCTGGGTTCGCATGTGAAGGCCGGTCCCCTTCATGGTCACCCAGACGGGCCTCGTGCGGAAGAGCGCGGGGGTCGTGCGAAGCAACAGTCACCGCAGACCCCACCGCCGGGCACCCGGTGGTAGAGGCAGCAACTGCGGCGGCGGAAGGCCGTACCGGTGAGGGTTCCGGTGCCGGCGAGGAGGGGGTGGGCGAGGAGTTCGGCGGTGAGGGCGCGCGTGCGGGCCGCGGCGTCGGGGCGGCCGTGGGCGCGCGCCCACCCGTCGAGCTGCCGGGCCGCGCCGGCCAGGGCCGAGGCAGCGTTGCCGCGCAGCAGACCGGGGGCGAGGCGGTGGCGGGCGCGCAGGGCCGCCGCCAGCGGTTCGAGGTGGCCGTGCAGGACGGTTGCCGCCAGGGTCTCCACGTCCGCCGGGCGGGCGCGGACCTCCGTCAGCCACAGGTCGTCCGGGGCGCTGCCGTGCGGGTCCCAGCGCAGCAGCCCCGGAGCCAGGTCGGGTTGGCGGTCGTAGAGGACGGCGCAGCCCAGCGCGACCGACCACAGCCGGGCCGCGAGTCCCTGCTGGGCGATGGAGGCGGCGATGCGCGGCTCGGGGGCGCGCAGGGCGCGGGCGACCTTGCCGATCCGGAGGGCCACAGGGTCGGCCGGCGGATCGCCGGGGGCGCCGGGATCGCCGTTCGCGCCGGTCGGCGCCGCGGAGTAGGCCTCGGCGAGCGTCGGCAGGAGCCGGGCCGGTTCTCCTGGTCCGCCGGTGGGCGGTGTCGTGTTCAGGGCGAAGAAGCCGCCGAGGGGGCGCAGGGCCGCCAGTTGGGGGTCGAGGTCCACGAAGTGCAGTAGTACCAAGGAGGGCAGGGGCCGCGCTCAGGGGGATCCCTGGCGTATCCCCCACCCTGGGGAGGACTGTGGGCGCTTCGTACTCCATCGGTAGTAGGACCCAATGCGTGCTCAGGTACGACGACGGGAACAGATCGACAAGGCATCGTGTTGGTTATGAGAGCCGACCGTTCGCCGCGCCGGGCCCCGGGGCCCCGCCTCACGCAGAGGACCAGCTGATGAGCGCCCTCGCGTTGTCCGTGGTCCTGTCGCTCGTCTCCGCCGTGGCGTACGCGGCCGGGGCGATCGTGCAGGAGCAGGTTGCGGTGTCCTCCCCCGACGAGCACTACGCCCCGCTGCGGCGGCCCGGCTGGTGGGCGGCGGTCGCGCTGAACGGCCTCGGCGGCCTGCTGCACGTCGTGGCGCTCGCCTACGGTCCTCTCAGCCTGGTCCAGCCGCTGGGCGCGCTGACCATCGTGTTCGCGCTGCCGATGGCGGCGATGTTCGTGAGCCGCAAGGCCGGGGCGACGGCCTGGCGGGGCGCCATCATGGCGACCATCGGTCTGGCCGGTCTGCTCTCCCTGGTCGGCGCGGCCGACGTGCAGTCGCTGAACACCCCGCAGCGGGTGGGCGCGGCCGTGGTCACCGGCGGCGCGGTCGTGGCGCTGATGGTCGCCGGCCGGGCCGCGCACCGGCACCCGGCGGTGCGCAGCATGCTGCTGGCGACCGGCTCCGGCATAGCGTTCGGCATGTCGTCGGTGTTCACCAAGACCGTCGCGGTCGACTGGACCGGCGGCGTCTCGGCGGCCGACGTGCCCTCCCTGGCGGTGATCGGCGTCCTGGCCACGGCCGGCATGCTGCTGTCCCAGGCCTCCTACCGCGGTGCGGGCCTCGCGGCCCCGCTGGCCACACTGACCGTGGTGAACCCCGTGGTGGCGGCCGCCGTCGGCATCACGATGTTCGGCGAGACGTTCCGCTACGGCACCACGGGCACGGCGCTCGCCCTGAGCTGCGGTGTGGTGGCGGCCGGTGGCCTGATCCTGCTGACGACCGAGCGGCTGGCGAGCACCCAGCCGGAGACCGCCGGCGCGCGGCCCGAGGAGACGCGCGCGGTCCCCACGGGCGTCGCGGCGCCCGTGGCCGACCTCGTCGCCGCGTTTCCGGAGCCTGCTGACGACACCGTCGCGGAGCGGCCGGGCATCGCGCTCCCGGAACAGTCCGTCGGCTCGGCGGCGCCAGCGGAAGCCTCCCCGGAGGTGACCGGCACCGTGCCGGACGAGGTGTCCGGGCCCGCCCCGGCGGAGGAGGAGGCGGGGAAGCCGGTGGTTCCCGTCCCCGCGCACCTTCCCCTGCCGTTGTACGGGCCGTTCTACGGCGGCCCGTACATTCCGATGCCGGTGTTCGACCGGCACCGGGTCCGCATCAGATCCTGACGCCGCCGGCCCGCAGATAGGCCACGGGATCGATGTCCGAGCCGAACCCGGGCCCCGTCCGCACCTCGAAGTGCAGATGCGGGCCCGTGCTGTTGCCGGTGGACCCGGAGCGGCCGATGCGCTGACCGGCGCCCACCGACTGGCCGTCCCGCACGGAGATCGCGGACAGGTGGGCGTACTGCGAGTAGCGGCCGTCGGAGTGCCGGACGACCACCTGGTAGCCGAAGGAACCGCCCCAGCCCGCGCTGACCACCGTGCCCGGCGCGACGGACTTCACGGACGTGCCGGTGGGCACGGGGAAGTCGACGCCGGTGTGGTAGCCCTTCGACCAGGACGAACCCGTCGCGTGGTACGGCGTGCCGAGACCGGCGTCGACCGGAGCGACGAAGGAACGGCCGGTCGACTTCTTCTCCGACGACTTCTTCTCGGTCGTCTTCTTGTCGGCCGACTTCTTCTCGGCCGTCTTCTTCTGCGCGGGTTCCTTGCGCTCTGCGGTGCCGGGGGTTCCGGTGGCCGGCGCCTTGGTGGCGGACTGGCCGCGCAGGTTCAGCCGCTGGCCGGGAACGATGAGGTCCGGATCGGTCCCGATCGTCGTCCGGTTCGCGGTGTACAGCCGCTGCCAGCCGCCCCGTACGTCCTTCTCGTCGGCGATCCCGGAGAGGGTGTCGCCGCGCACGACGGTGTACATCTCGGCGGTGCCGGCCCGCGACTGGGGCGTGGTCTGCGGCTGGACGTCCTTGAGGGTGCTCGCCGGCTTGGTGCCGGCGGACTTCGCGGACGTACCGGCCGGATGGATGTCGGGGGTGTCGCCGCCGGCGGTCAGTCCCGCCCGCACGGAGCAGGCCGGCCAGGCGCCCGGCCCCTGACCGTCCAGCACCTTCTCGGCCACGGCGATCTGCTGGTCCTTGGTGGCCAGATCCGCGCGCGGCGCGTACCGGGTGCCGCCGTACTCCTCCCAGGTGGACTGGGTGAACTGGAGGCCGCCGTAGTAGCCGTTGCCCGTGTTGATGTTCCAGTCGTTGGTCGACTCGCACGCGGCGACCTTGTCCCAGGTGTCCACGTCGGCAGCCTGGGCGGCTCCGGCGCCGATGAGCGGGATCGCCATGCCCGCACCGCCCGCCGTGACGGTGAGCGAGGCCCGGTTGATCCTGTTCGGCTGATACCGGCGGTGCCGGCCGCGTACGGCCATGGAGATCCCCCTCGACATGCGTCAGGAGGGGCAAAAGTAAGGTCCGCTCACTGGCCGTGACAAGACGAGTATCAGCCGCACTGGCTCAACTCGGCCGGATGGCACGTCTGTTGCGTGACACCTGAGACGGGCGGGCCCCTGTGTCCGTATCCGGGTGGGCGACTTCGCGTGTCCAGCGCGTGCGGTGGGCGGAGCGACGCGACAGGATGTGCACGGGACGGGGCGGGACCCGCGCCGACGTGTGCGCGTCACGCAGGGATCACCGACCCGACGAGCTACAGATTCTTGAGGAGCCAACCGCATGACTGACTCAGCCCAGATCGGCGTCACCGGACTCGCGGTCATGGGCCGCAACCTCGCCCGCAACTTCGCTCGCAACGGCTATACGGTCGCGCTGCACAACCGGACGGCGGCGCGCACGCACGCCCTCGTGGAGGAGTTCGGCGGCGAGGGCGAGTTCATCGCTGCCGAGACCGCCAAGGAGTTCGTGGCGGCGCTGGAGCGCCCCCGCCGTCTGGTCGTCATGGTCAAGGCCGGGGAGCCGACCGACGCGGTGATCCAGGAGTTCGCACCGCTGCTGGAACCCGGCGACATGATCATCGACGGTGGCAACGCGCACTTCGCCGACACCCGGCGCCGCGAGCGCGAGCTGCGGGAGCGCGGCATCCACTTCGTCGGCACGGGCATCTCCGGCGGCGAGGAGGGCGCGCTGCACGGCCCGAGCATCATGCCGGGCGGCTCCCCGGAGTCGTACGAGTCGCTGGGCCCCATGCTGGAGAAGATCTCCGCGAAGGCGGCCGACGGGGCGCCGTGCGTGACGCACGTCGGTCCGGACGGGGCCGGGCACTTCGTGAAGATGGTGCACAACGGCATCGAGTACGCCGACATGCAGCTGATCGGCGAGGCGTACCAGCTGCTGCGCGACGTCGGCGGGTACTCCCCCGCCGAGATCGCGGACATCTTCCGCACCTGGAACACCGGCCGGCTGGACTCCTACCTGATCGAGATCACGGCCGAGGTGCTGTCGCACGTGGACGCGGCGACGGGCGAGCCGTTCGTGGACGTGGTCGTGGACCAGGCCGAGCAGAAGGGCACCGGCCGCTGGACCGTGCAGATCGCGCTGGACCTCGGGGTACCGGTGTCGGGCATCGCGGAGGCCGTCTTCGCCCGGTCCCTGTCCGGCCACGCGGCCCTGCGGGAGGCCTCGCGCGGCCTGTCCGGCCCGAAGCCTGCCGCGCTGGGCCGGGCGGAGGCGCAGGCCTTCGCGGACCGGGTGGAGCAGGCGCTGTACGCCTCGAAGATCGTGTCGTACACGCAGGGCTTCCACGAGATCGCCGCGGGCGGCGCGGAGTACGGCTGGGACATCGACCTCGGCGCCGTCTCGGCGATCTGGCGGGGCGGCTGCATCATCCGGGCGGCCTTCCTCGACCGGATCCGCGCCGCCTACGACGCCCGGCCGGACCTGCCGAGCCTGCTGTCCGACGAGACGTTCGCCTCCGAGATCGGGGCGGCGCAGGACGCGTGGCGCGAGGTGCTGGTCGCCGCGACGCTCCAGGGCGTTGCCACACCGGGGTTCGCGGCGGCGCTCGCGTACTACGACGCGCTGCGTGCCGAGCGGCTGCCCGCGGCGCTGACGCAGGGGCAGCGGGACTTCTTCGGCGCGCACACGTACCGGCGCGTGGACCGGGACGGGTCGTTCCACACGCTGTGGGGCGGGGACCGGTCGGAGGTCTCGGCGTAGAGGTCTGAGGCGTCTGCCTTTTCGAGGGGTGGGTTGCGGTGGGCGGCGTCCTGCGGGGTGCCGCCCACCGCTCTGGGCCCCCGGGTCAGCTGAGGGGTGGGCCCGGCTCCGGGTTCGGGACCGGCTCGGGGCCCGGCGGGATCGGGGACGGGTCCGGGTCCGGGGGCGGTGGACCCGGATGCGGCGGGGCCGGGGGGGTCGGGCTCGGGGGCGGGGGCGGCTCCGGGTCCGGTCCGGGAACCGGTGGGGTGGGGTCCGGTCCCGGGGGTGGCTGGGGGTTCGGGACCGGGCTGGGGTACGGGTCGGGACCCGGCGTCGGCGGTGGCTGGACGGGATCGGGGTACGGGTTCGTCATCGTGTCCTCCGGCCAGGGATGGGCTTGGCTCTGGACTACTCCCCCGCCTACCCGACGGCGGCGCGCGCAGTCACCCGGTGGTGGCACAGGGTGCGCCCGGCCGGGTCCCCCGCCGCGCGCGGTCAGTCGCGCCCTGCCGCCCCGGCGCCCGCGGCCAGGCCCGGCGCGGGACTGCTCAGCACCGGCACCGGTGTGGTGGTGAGGTGCTGGGCGGGGGCCATGGAGGCCTGGGCGAGCACGATCGCGTCGGCATCGGCGGCGGTGACCGTGTCGGCGGTGGCGGCGACGAGGCGGACGTAGCCCTCGGTGTCGCCGGCCTCGAAGCGGTCCCAGGCGCCGTCGACGAGCAGCGTGCGCACGGCGACGGGACGGCCCGCGCGGGCGGCTTCCTCCGCGACCAGTTCCGCGGTGGGGCCGAGGGTGCTCTCCAGGGCCGCCAGGACGACGACGCGCGGGCCCGCGGCGACCGCGGCGGCGGCCATCGGACGGTCGACGCGCAGCACCGGGACGCCCGGCGCGGCCGTCAGCGCGACGGTCTCCGCGACCGCGCCGAGCGTCGAGCAGGTGCACAGCACCGCGCGCGCCCCCTCGGCGACCGCGCGCGCGAGCACGGCCCGTACGTCGTCGGCGACCGCGTCGGGTCCCTGGGCACGCGCGCGGGTCAGCAGGTCCTCGTCGACGAAGTGACGCAGTTCCAGGCCGGGGTGGGCCCGGTCACGCAGGGCGTCGAAGACGGGGACGTGGACGGGTGAGGTGTGCAGGAGGGCGAGCATCGGACGCGCTCAGAACCGGCCGGGGTGGGCGCGCAGCCACTCCTTGGCGGCGGTCAGCAGCGCGGGGTCGGCCGCCGGGGCCTCCTCGGGGTGACGCGCGGCCCACTTCACGACGTACGGGCAGAGCGGGGCGACGGGGACGCCCTCGCGTGCGGAGATCGCGTACAGCTCGCGGGCCAGGGAGCCGGCGATGCCCTGGCCCTCGTGGGCCGGCTCGACGATCGTGTGCACCGGGACCAGGGCGGGCGCGGGCGACTCCAGGACGAAGTACTCGATGCGGCCGACGACTTCGCCGCCCTCACCGAGCGCTTCGAGGCGGCCGGCCGGCCGGTCGTCGCGGATGCTGATGTCGCTCACGGGCACTCCTGGGGCTGCTGCGGTGGTCAGGCGGACACGGCCTGCGGGCTGCGCTCCTGGTCCGACCCCGGCACCGGCTCCGCCGGATCGGCGCCCAGTGCCACGATCCGGTTGTCGCGGTCCACATGCACGACCCGGGGCTCCAGTGCTCGCGCCTCGGCGTCGGTGACCTGAGCGTAACTGATGATGATCACCAGATCTCCGGGGTGCACGAGATGAGCGGCGGCCCCGTTGATCCCGACCACACCGGAACCGCGCTCACCCTCGATGACGTACGTCTCCAGCCGCGCGCCATTGGTGATGTCGACGATGTGGACCAGCTCACCGGGCAGCAGATCGGCGGCGTCCAGCAGGTCGGCGTCGATGGTCACCGATCCCACGTAGTGCAGGTCGGCCTGGGTGACGGTGGCTCGGTGGATCTTGGACTTGAACATGGTACGAAGCATCGAGGTACTCCTGGATCTAGGCTCCCTGCCTGCGTTTTCGCAGGTCAAGGGCGGTTTCCACACCCTACAACGAGTCGCATGTTCGGGCAGCGTCCCCAAATTCTCCAGGACTCATGCTGACCACTTGCCGACTTTTCCGACACATCGCCAGGCGAATGAGGGAGGGCGTCACCGCTCTCCCGGACCCGCCGCGACGACGGCCCAAGCCTAAGCAACACCCGCCAAAGGGCGTCCGTGATCACCGTCACTCCGGCGGCCTGGGAGGCAGTGCCGGGGGCCGGCCATCCCTCGATCGTCACATCGAGCGCCCAGTCGTACGACGTGGCTCTCCGGCACCGCCTGTGGACCGCCTCGCAGAAGCTCACCGGTGTGGAGTCCGGCACCGTTGGCGAGACCTGCAGTAAGTCTGCGCCTCGCCGCCGGTGACGGCGTTCGCCCGGGCTGCGCCGGAACCTTCAGCGGATCCGTCAGGACCTCGGCCGGACCGCGCCACGCTCGACCGGAGCCCCGCCACGCCGGTGTCCTCAGCGGGAAGACTCCGGCGTGGCGTCCTTGTGCTGCTTCCGGGCCGCTCGGCGGCTCAGGCAGCGGCCAGCTTTCGGATGCGCGGGTGGTTCTCCAGAGCCCACCGCACGGTCTTCGGCGGGCGGCCGAGCAGGGTCTCCAGCTGGTCGGTGGTGCCGCGGTACCCCCCGCCGCCCATCAGCCGGGTCAGGGTCTTCAGGTGCTCCGCGATGTGCGGGAAAGCCGCCAGGGCGGGGTCGACATAGGTCTCGTTCCAGGTTTCCACGTCTTCGGGAACGTACGTGACCGGGTGTCCCAGCACGGCCGCGTAGTCCTCCGCGAACCCGTGCATGTCCTTCAGCTCCGGGCCGGTGAGGTCGTAGGACTTCGAGATGTGCGGCGCCGGGTCGGTGAGGATCTTCACGCAGAGCTCCGCCACGTCGTAACCGGCGATGGGCGCGAGCCGGTGGTCAGCGAAAGGCAGGCGCAGTTCACCCCTGCTCAGCGGCTCCAGTGCCAGCCAGGTCATCAGGGGGTTCTCGACGAACATGGCCCCCCGCACGTTGACGGTCGGGACGCCGGACCACTCCAGCACCTGCTCGGCGACCCAGTGGGCCCGCTGCTGCGGCGACCAGTTGGCGACGAGTCCGCCGAGCCACGCGCGCCGTTCCTCCTCCGGTGCGGTCATCCTGTCGAGGGTCATGAACGACTGCTCGTACTCGGAGATGTTGACGAACACCTCGATGTCGCCCTGGGCCCGCGCCGCCGCGGCCATCAGGCTGACGGCGTCGGTGTAGTACGGCGACAGGCTCATGCTGAAGTAGATGCGCCGGACGCCCTTCAGCGCGGCGGTCACGTCGGCGATGGTGAGCAGGTCCCCGACGAAGACCTCCGCCCCGGCCTGGCGGAGCGAGCGCGCGCGTTCGTCGTCCTGCCGTACGAACGCGCGCACAGGGTGCCCTTCTTCGAGCAGCATGTCCACCATCGTCCGGCCCACACCGCCGATTTCGCCGGCGGCACCGGTGATCAGGATGGGATGGCGCTCTGGCATCAAGGTGTCCTCTGTCTGGTGGGGGTGGGTCAGCTGTTCGGAAAGTCGGGGAGGTGGGCGGCGACCGTCCTGCCGGGTGGCCGACTCCGGGTGAGCCTGCGCGTCAGCCGGCCAGGCGGTTGATCCTGCGGATCTGCTTGTCGAAGGTCCGGGCGGGAACGAGACGGCGCAGTGCGCTCGCGCGTCCGGCCGTGGGGCCGGCGGTGTGGCGCAGCTTCGGCCTGGCGTCGGTCGCCGCCGCGACGATCGCCTTGGCGACGACGGCGGGCGCGTCGAGCCGACGCCGGCGTGTCGGGCTTCCCCCGAACGCCGGGCGGTAGGGACGCGTTCGGGAGGGTTCGGGAGGGGCCGTACGTCAGCGCACGCCTGCCGCGTCGAGCAGGGTGGTCACCGTGGGCGCGATGAGACCCGTCAGCCTGTCCGCTCCGATGCCCGCGCGGGCGCTGGCGCCGTCGAAGACCAGGCTGAGCTGCCGAGCCAGCAGACCGGGATCGCTCGCCCCGCCCTGCTCGGCCTCGGCACGGAAGAAGGCGGTCAGGTTCTCCTTGACCCCATGGGCGACTCGGCTCGCGGGGTGGCTCTGGTCCTTGAGCTCGATCTGTGCGGCCAGGTAGGGGCAGCCGTAGAACTCGGGCGCGCGCGACTGCGATTCCACCTGATCGAACACGTGCAGGATCCGCTCCCGGGGTGAACGGCCGTCGTCCGCCTCGGGCAGGAGCGCTGCCACATAGGCGGAAGTGCGCCGCTCCAGACTCGCCGCCAGCAGTTCGTCCTTGCTCTCGAACAGCTGGTACATGGAGCGCTTCGACACTCCCGCCGCCTTGCACAGCGCCTCGACGCCGATGCCGACGCCTTCTCGGTAGGTGAGTGTGGCCGCTGCCTCCAGCAGCCGCTCCCTGGGGCTCGGCTTCACTTCGGTGGTCATACCGCGAGGTTAACCCGAAGCGGACACAATGAAAACCGATCGGTTTCAGTGGCCACGGCAGAGGCTCGGCGATGATCAGATCCGGGGAGAACACCTCGTCCGCCCCGTCGACGTGGCCGGTGTCCGGTGTCGTGGAGCCCCAACTCGCGTGCGGCGACGCGCAAGGCGGTGCTCGTGGCCGAGCGCACCACCTCGCTTGCGGTGTCGGCCGTACCGATCGCGGGCATGAGGTACCCCATGGTGTGCGGTGCGGGCTGCGCCAGCTACGGTGAGTGATACGGAGCACTCTCTGCCGGAACGGCCGATCGCCGGCTTCCTGACCGTGCGGAACGGGCCCTGGGGAAGGCCGAACAGGACGGGCCCGTTCACAACTTGCCCGTCCTGAGGTCCGCGCTGCTCTTGAGGATCGCGGAGTCCATGCTCCAGTTCTCCGGCTGGACCCTCTCCCAGAGGCTTCCCTTGCCGAGTTCCCTACCCAACTGGTCCTCTCGACGGAACCACTGCTCAGCGCTTCTGATCCTGTTGGGGTGGATCTCGTCGAGCAGAGCGTAGTCCCTGGTGATGATCCCGTGCTTCCACACATTCCAGAAACCCGTGAAATTGTCGCGGAAGCTCATGGTGCTTTTGTCGTTGGGGTCGGCGTTGTATCCGGCAGGGTGATCGGCGATCCCTGTCAGGTCCGGACTGTTCCAATACGCGTCCAGGTCCGTGTCGATGTACCGCGCCGGGCGCCCCGTGACCTTCTCGAATGCGGCAGCCATGTCGGCATAGGTCATGTGCTCGATGGCGACTTCGAGGTCCATGCCGTTAGCCCGTTCTGGATGGTCGAAGAGCCAGCGGACATAGAATCCGCAATCTTCGAGAGCCACGTGCGGAACGGCTCCCTCACCGAGTGGGACTCGCCACGTGACGACACCGTCCTCGACGGTGGGTGTCATGGGCGTGAGCGGTGAGATCACCATCTCGATATAGGGACCGGAGGTGAAGACCGCCGCTCCCATCCGGTCCCTGTTCTTTTCGTTCTGGAACAGCACCCATTCGGCCATGCGCCCCTTGCCGTCATAGTGGCCGGTGCGGAACCTGGAGTCGTAGCCTGCTTTCTTGAGGGCGTAGTCGAGGTTTCCGTAGACGAAGAACTTGACACCTTCTTCGATCGCTATCTCATAAGTGCGGATGGCCCAGTAGGTCTCCGTTTTCTCGCCGGTGTTGAACCCGTCGATGTTGATGAACGCCCCGTCGCAGCCGCGAAATCCTTCGCGCAGTACGTCCTCGTCGGCGAATGACCCTTCGAGAATGGAGACGTTGCCGAGCGCGAGGAGATCCTGGGCCCGGGGGGAGGCGGCATCCCGCGTGAGGACCTTGGCGGAGTACTTCTTGTCGGCGACAAGAGCGCGGACAATGGGTATCCCTTGGGCCCCTGTGCCGCCGATGACGAAGATGGTGGAGGTGGCATGAGTAGTCATGTTCTCGACTCCAAAGAGGAAACCGATCGGTTTCTCATACGGTACACCGATCGGTTTCCAGGCGGCAAGCGTCCAGGCGTCCGGATCTTCACCGTGGTGCAGCGCGGAGGGGTCTGCGTGCTCGTGGCGTCCAGTGACCTGATCGCGTAGGGACGCCACATCGGCACGGGGCGTCAGGCCCTCAAAGGGCTCATGATCCGTCGGCCGTAGGTCCGAGCCCGACCGGCGCCACCGCTCGGTGTGCGCGCCGACGGAAAACCTTCTAGCAGCACGCAGGTCCACGCGGAGAAGAAGCGCGCTGCGCCGTCTGTCGCGCAAGCGCGCCGGGAGCTGGGGCGGAAGACGTCGCGGAATACGCGAGTCGCATGTCGTCAGGCGACCGCCGGGGGCCCCAGGGGACCCCGGCGCGACGACGGCACAACCCTGAGCAGCGCCCTCCCAGGGGCAGCCGTGATCACCGTCCCTGCGGCGGTCCGGACGGCAGCCGAGAACGAAGGCGGGTCAGCTGCTTCCGTTCGATGATGGTCGCGACGGCGCGCAGCCAGGTGGCCGCTGTGTCGTCGGCGGCGATCCCGCCCACGAGTTCGGTGCCGGCCCGCAGCCACTCCCGTACGAGGTCGGCCGCCTCGCGGCGGGGCAGGGGCTCGGGCAGCTCCGCGGCGTGGGCTAGTCCGCCGGCGCGCACGGTGTCGGCGAGGAAGGCGACCGAGCGCGGCTCGGTGCCGAGGCGGTCGAGGACGACGGCGGCGGCCGCGGCGCCGTCGCCGAACAGCGCGGTGCGCCGGGTGCCGGGCTCGGCGGTGAGGCCGTAGCGCAGCAGGACGGTGATGTCGAGCCGGGCCAGCTCGTCGTCCGTGCGGTCGGGCGGGTACGGTGCGTCGTCGTTCATGGCGGGGCCTCGGGTGTCTCGTCTCATCCGACTGGTCCGCTGCGGCTCAGTCGACGGTGACGGTGTAGGTGATGCGCTCGGGGGCCTGGGAGGGTGGGGCCGCGCTCGTGGTCGGAGTGGCGGAGGGGCCGGTCGTCCCGGGGGGCCGGGTCGAGGTGTTGCCCTGACAGGTCGTGAACGTGCAGTGCAGCAGCGTGAACCGGGTGGTCCCCTTGCCCTTGGCCTCGAAGGTGAAGGTGCGCCGGCCGTCGGCACCGGCCACCGGCTCGTCGCCGGAGTCCGACGCGTGGTCCTGACCGCGGCTGACCAGCACCGAGCTGTCGGGCTCGGGGTCGACCAGGTACCAGTACTCGCGGGTGGAGGCGTTCTGGTCGACGGTGAGCGTGAAGCGCTCGCCCGGCTGGGCGGTGATGCTGGTGTCCTCCACCGGGTGGCTCGTCGGGCGGCCCGCGGTGCTCGTGGAGCCGTCGCCCGGTTCGTCGGTGCCCGAGCCGCAGCCCGTGGCGAGAGCGAGGAGCGCGGCCGCCGCGATCGCGGAGCCGCCCCTGCTACCGCGGAAGATAGACGCTGTACGCATTGGGGAGATCACTGTTGGAAGCCTTGCCCATGTGGCCGTTGATGAAGTCGTCCTCGCTGACCCAGGTCGTCGAGCCCCAGGGGTTGTACACCTGGAGCATGTCACCCTCCTGGGCGATGATGGTCATGGCGTGGGCGCCCTCCTTGCCCGAGACGTCGACCGGCACCGGATGCCCCTGCGCCACCGACCTCTCGACCTCGGTGAGGACAGCCCTGCGGTCGGCGTCGCTGTTCAGATCCTGGCGCTCGTAGTCGCTGCCGGTGGCACTGCCGACGGCGGTGTCGTTGATCCGTTCCTGCCCCTCGGGCCCATCCGCCGCAGCGCCCTGCGGCGCGCCCTTGTACGCGGGGGTGGCCCGCAAGCAGGTCAACGGGGCTCGCACGGCCGGACTGCGGCCTCGCGGCCGGGTTGACCCTCGACCTGGTCGAGGGGTCAGAGTCCCGGGTGTGGAGAGCGAGATGCGCAGCATTGGTGAGATGGCCCGGGACAGCGGGCTGGGTGTGAGTGCCCTGCGGTTCTACGACCGGGCCGGTGTGCTGGTGCCGGCCTGGGTGGACCCGGTGAGCGGCTACCGCTGGTACGGGCCCGAGCAGCTCGACGAGGCGCGACTGCTGGCGCGTCTGCGGCGGGCCGGGATGCCGTTGGCGGACATCCGGCTGGTGCTGGCCGGCTGGTCCGGTACCGACACCGGCCTCGTCCGCAAGCTGCTCGAGTCGCATCTGCGCCGGCTCGAACAGGGCCTGTCCGATGCCCGCGGCGAGTTCTCCGCGCTCCGAGCACTACTCGATCACAGGGAGAACCTCATGACCTCGCTCCGCACCGCCACCGTCCGGCTGTCCGTCGCCGCGCCCGAACTGGCCGCCGCGCTGGACGCGGTCCGCTTCGCGGCGAGCGCCGATCCGGAGCTGCCGATGCTCGGCGGGGTCCTGTTCGACATCGAGCCCGAGGGGCTCCACGTCGTGGCGACCGACCGGTACCGCATGGCCGTCGCGGGGGTCGGCGTCACCGGTCACGACGGGAGTCCCGTGCGGGTCATCGTGCCCACCCCGCTCATGGACGCGATGCGGGCACTGCTGGGCGGCGAGGGCCCCGTACGCCTCTCCGTCGACGATGACCGCGTGACGCTGGAGGCCGGGGACCGGCAGGTGGCCGGTCAGTGCCTCGACCACGACTTCCCCGAGTACCGTCGCCTCCTCCCCCTGTCCGGCGGGCGCCGCGCCACGGTCGACGTGGCAGCCTTCCGGAAGGCCCTGGAGACCGGCCCCGTCCGTTCCACCGAGGCCGGCGGGCAGGACCTCAGCGTGCTCAGGGTGGCGGACGACGGCACGGTGACGCTCTGCGCGGACGGCGACGAGAGTCCGGACCGCGTGGCCGTCAACCGTCGGTTCCTGCTGGACGCGCTGACCGCGGGGGCCCGCGACCAGCTGGTCCTGGAACTCGACTCCCCGACCACTCCGATCGCGATCCGCCGCCCCGACGAGGAGGACACCTTCTCGATCCTGATGCCGGTCCGCCTGGAGGACTGACGGGAGGCGTCTTCTCGCGGCCCGTCCAGACCAACCGGGCGGGCCGTTCCCGGTGCCAGGAAACCGAAATCGGCCGCCGCCGAGAGCGCACGGCCCAACCCACCGGTGCAACCTGCGCACCCACTCCCGTGCTTCCTCCGCAACTTTGACTCCAAGGCGGCCGGGGACCTCAGTCCCTGCGGTACAACCCCGTCAGGAGTTCGATCACCGGCTGGGTCGACGGGTGGGGGTCGTCCCGCCACCAGGTGAGGCGGACGGCTATCGGTTCGGCGTCGCGGACCGGGCGGTAGACGACTCCGGGGCGGGGGTATTGGTGGGCGGTGGACTCCGCGGTCATGCCGACGCAACGGCCGCTGGAGATCACGGTGAGCCAGTCGTCGACGTCGTGGGTCTCCTCGGTGGCGGGGCGGGAGTCCGGCGGCCACAGGTCGGTGGTCGTCGTTCCGGTGCGGCGGTCGATGAGGAAGGTACGTCCGCCGAGGTCGGCGAGCCGGACCGAGCGGCGTCCGGCCAGGGGGTCGTCGGCGGCCAGGGCGCACAGTCGCCGTTCCAGGCCGACGATGGCGGAGTCGAAGCGCCGGTCCTCCAGCGGTCGGCGCAGGACCGCGAGATCGCAGGCGCCCTCGGCCAGGCCGGCGGTGGCGGAGTTGACACGGACCAGGTGCAGGTCCGTGTCCGGGTGGGACTGGGACCAGCGGCGCTGGAAGGCGGAGGTGTGCCGGCCTAGCGCGGACCACGCGTAGCCGATGCGCAGGCTGGTGTGGCCCGAGGTCGCCGTGCGGACGAGGTCCTCCACCTCGCCGAGCACCCGGCGGGCCTGGGCCAGTACGCGCAGGCCCGTCGCGGTCGGTGCCACCTGGCGGGAGGTGCGCCGCAACAGGCGTACGCCCAGGGCTCGTTCGAGAGAGGCCAGGGTGCGGGAGACGGCCGCCTGGGAGACGCCGAGGGCGATGGCTGCGTCGGTGAAGCTGCCCTCGTCGACGATCGCGACCAGGCAGCGCAGCTGCCGTAGCTCCACGTCACGGGTCACGTCCGGATCCATGACTAAAGCGTATAGGTGACCGCGTCGACGCATTTTGCGCATGGAGGTGGCCCGATCACCATCGGCGCATGACAGTCGAATCCGTAGCGGGCGATGCAGCCACCGGGTCGCGGCCTGGCTCGCGGGGGCTCGGTGGTGTGGTGACCATGGCGGGCAGCGGGCTGTCGAACCAGGTCGGTGCCGCCGTGGGGTCCCTGGCCTTTCCGGTGCTCGGGCCGGTCGGTGTGGTCGCGGTGCGTCAGTACGTCGCCGCGTTCGTGCTGCTGGCCGTCGGCCGGCCGCGGCCGCTGAGCTTCACCTGGCGGCAGTGGTGGCCGGTGCTGCTGCTGGCGGGGGTGTTCGGGACGATGAACCTGTCGCTGTACAGCGCCGTCGACCGCATCGGGCTCGGGCTCGCGGTGACGCTGGAGTTCCTCGGCCCGCTCACCGTCGCCCTGGCCGCGACCCGCAACCGGGTGGACGCCTGCTGTGCGGTGATCGCCGCGGCGGGCGTCGTCACGCTGCTGCGGCCACAGCCCTCCGCCGACCACGTGGGGATGGGGTGGGGGCTGCTCGCCGCGGCGTGCTGGGCGTCGTACATCCTGCTCAACCGCACCGTCGGCCGTCGCCTCCCCGGCGCGCAGGGTGCCGCGACGGCCGCCGGGGTGTCCGCCCTGATGTTCCTGCCGGTCGGTCTGGTGGTCGTCGGGCGGCATCCGCCGACGCTCACGGCCGTCGGCTGCGCGGTGGCCGCCGGGGTGCTCTCCTCCGCCGTTCCGTACCTCGCCGACCTGTTCGCCCTGCGCCGGGTGTCGGCCCAGGCCTTCGGTCTGTTCATGAGCGTCAACCCCGTCCTCGCCGCCCTCGTCGGCTGGATCGGGCTGGGGCAGGGCCTGGAGTGGACGGAGTGGGCGGGCATCGGCGCCGTCGTCGCCGCCAACGGGCTGAGCATGGCGGCCCGGCGCGGCTGAGGGGCAGGGCCTACGCGGGCTGAGCCGTCCGGTGCGGCGCACAGCCCGTGCGGCGCGAGCCCCATGCGGCGCACAGCCCCGTGCGGCGCAGCGGTCCGGCGAGGCAGTCCGGCGAGGCAGTCCGGCGGCGGACCACAGTGGTCCCGTGATTGAGCCGGCGGGCATCGCTGGGCCGCCCCCGGCCCCGGCCGCCGCCCACCCGATCCCGCCCGCCCCACGCCGTCCGCGCCCCGCCGTCCGCCCGAGGTCCTGCCCACTCCTCCGTCCCGGCCCGCGCTGCCTCACGCCGGGGTCGGCACCTGCGTCCCCGGCTTCTCGAACTGGGTGCGGTACAGCTCCGCGTACCGGCCCTCCTTCGCCAACAGCCCCTCGTGCGTCCCGCGTTCCACGATCCGGCCGGACTCCACGACCAGGATCAGGTCGGCCGCCCGCACCGTGGAGAGGCGGTGCGCGATGACGACGGCGGTACGGCCCTGGAGCGCCTCGGTGAGCGCCTCCTGGACGGCCGCCTCGGAGGTGTTGTCGAGATGGGCGGTGGCCTCGTCGAGGATGACGATGCGCTGGTGGGCCAGCAGCAGGCGGGCGATGGTCATGCGCTGGCGTTCTCCGCCGGACAGGCGGTACCCGCGTTCGCCGACCACCGTGTCGAGGCCGTCTGGCAGGGAGCGGACCAGGTCGTCGAGGCGGGAGCGGCGCAGGGCGTCCCAGAGTGCGTCCTCGGTGGCCTCGGGGGCGGCGAGGAGGAGGTTGGCGCGGACGGTGTCGTGGAAGAGGTGGCCGTCCTGGGTGACCATGCCGAGCGTCGCCCGCAGGGAGGGGGCGCTCAGGTCGCGGACGTCGACCCCGCCGATGCGGACGGCACCCTCGTCGACGTCGTAGAGGCGGGGCAGCAGCTGGGCGATCGTCGACTTGCCGGCGCCGGAGGAGCCGACGAGGGCGACGGTCTGGCCGGGTTCGGCGCGGAAGGAGACGCCGTGCAGGACCTCGGCGCCGTCGCGGGTGTCGAGGGCGGCGACCTCCTCCAGGGAGGCGAGGGAGACCTTGTCGGCGGACGGGTAGCCGAAGCGGACGTCGTCGAACTCGACGGAGACCGGGCCCTCGGGCACCTCGCGGGGGTCGGGCTTCTCCTCGATGAGCGGCTTCAGGTCGAGCACCTCGAAGACGCGCTCGAAGCTGACCAGCGCGCTCATCACCTCCACGCGTGCCCCGGCGAGCGCGGTGAGGGGGGCGTAGAGGCGGGTCAGGAGCAGGGCGAGGGCGACCACGGCGCCCGGGTCCAGGGTGCCGTCCAGGGCGAGCCGGCCGCCGAGGCCGTAGACGAGGGCGAGGGCCAGGGCCGAGACCAGGGTGAGGGCGGTGATGAACACCGACTGGGCGGTGGCGGTGCGGACGCCGATGTCGCGGACCTGGGCGGCGCGCGCGGCGAACTCGGCGGACTCCTGCTCGGGGCGGCCGAACAGTTTCACCAGGGTGGCGCCGGGCGCGGAGAAGCGTTCCGTCATACGGGTGCCCATCACCGCGTTCAGCGTGGCCGCCTCGCGCTGCATCTCCGCCATCCGGCGGCCCATGCGGCGGGCGGGCACCACGAACACCGGCAGCAGGACGAGCGCGAGCAGGGTGATCTGCCAGGACAGGGTGAGCATGACGGCGAGGGTGAGGACCAGCGTGACCAGGTTGCTGACGACGCCGGACAGGGTGTTGCTGAAGGCGCGCTGGGCGCCGATCACGTCGTTGTTGAGCCGGGAGACGAGCGCGCCGGTACGGGTGCGGGTGAAGAACGCGACCGGCATCCGCTGCACGTGATCGAACACCGTCGTGCGCAGATCGAGGATGAGCCCCTCCCCCAGCGTCGCCGAGAGTCTGCGGCCCAGGATGCCGAACACCGCCTCCAGCACGGCGATCAGCGCGATGAGCAGCGCCAGCCGCACGACGGTCGCGGACTCGCCGTGCTGCGACACGATCGTGTTGACGACCTTGCCCGCGAGGACGGGGGTGGCCACGGCGAACAGCGCGGTCACCACGCCGATCAGGACGAAGGCGGCTATACGGCGGCGGTGCGGGCGGGCGAAGGCGCCGATGCGGCGCAGCGTCGCGCGGTGGAAGGGGCGGCGTTCGTGCCGGGCGTTCATGACGCTGTACAGCTGCGTCCAGGCCGTGGTCTCCATGCTCATGCAGAGGACCGTAGGACCTCGACCAAGGTTGAGGTCAACATGACGATCTGCGCTTCCCGGCCACCGTCGACGCTGCGGCCACCCGGCGTCGGCGTGACCCGGAGAAGCTCTCCCGGTGTGACAGCCGTTCACCTTCCCCGAGGTCCTCTTCCCACAAAACCGCCCCCTCAGGGCCCTTTCCCGAGGGTCCGGCTCCCGCGGCGCCTTCCGGTCCGCCGGATGATCTGCCTGCTCCCGCTCGTCCTCGTCGGCGTCGTCGCGGTCCGCAATTGGCCGGTTCTCGCCGAAGGCCTCGGGCAGCTGCGGACCGCCCGGTGGCCGTGGCTGCCGGCCGCGGCGGCGCTGATCGTGGCCCTGGTGGCGGGCGGGCGGTCCGGTGGCGGTCGCCACGGCGGTCGTCCTCGCCTACCGCGTCATCACGGTCTGGCTCCCGATGGTGCCGGGGGCGGTGACACTGAGGGTGCAGGTGCGGTGGAAGGTGATCCGAGGGGCGGACTCCGCGGTGATCCGAGGGGCCGCCTCCGCGGTGTCTGCGGGGCCGCCCCCACTGACTGAGGGGCGGACTCGGCGCGTGATCCGAGATACGGCCCCTCTGCGCCACCGTGCCCCACACCCACCCCGTCGGGCACACTGTCCCCTCAGCACGACGACGGGGGAACGGTTTCCATGACGGCACTTGATGTGGTACCCGGCCTGGCGAGCAACCCCGCCGCTCCGGCCTCGGTCCTCCTGCGGCTGCTGAAGCTCGACTACGACTGGTACACGGTGGCCCGGCTGACCTGGCGCGCGTCGGTGCCCGACGAGGTGGCGGAGGCTCTCCTCGCGCATCCCGACCGGCGGGTGCGGTCCGCGCTGGCGGAAAGCGCGGGCGCCGATCCCGCGCTGCGCGCCCGTCTCCTGGACGGTCCGGCCTCGGACGCGATCCTCGTGGCCTGCGGCCCGACCCCGTACGGCACGACCGCGCCACCGCTCCCCGACCCGACGTACGCGCGGCTGCTGGCCCACGACGACACCAACGTCCGCTACGAGACGGCGAACGCGCCCTCCACGCCCGCCCACGTCCTGCTGCCGCTCGCCACCCACGAGGACCCGTTCCTCCGGCGCGCGGCCTGCCGCAGGGTCTGGGAGGAGCTGGCGCCGGAGGTGCGCGCGGCCCTGCTCGACGATGCGGACCCGGAGGTGCGCAGGGAGGCGGCGCTCCAGGTCATGGCGGACGACGAGGAACGCACCGCCTGGCTGGTCGAGACGCGCGCCGACCACTTCTGGCTGTGGGAGGTCCTCGCCCACGGCAGGCTGGAGCGCGGCCTCGCCGAACGCCTGCTCGCCGAGGGCACGCATCTCTCGCAGCTCGTGGGCAACCCCACGTTCCCCGCCGACCTGGCGGCCACGCTGGCCGGGCACGAGGATCCGGCCGTACGCGTCGCCGTGTCCGCCCGTCCCGAACTCACGGAGGAGCAACGCGCGGCGATCGACTGGCAGGTGGCGCCGGAGGACCGGCTGGAGCCGCTGGTGTGGGTGTGGCGGGGCCGTGCGGACGGGGAGTTGCTGCGCCGGTGCGCCCGCTCGGCCCACACCTGGCTGCGCCGCAGTGCCGCGGTGTGCGCCGAGCTGCCGGACGACTGCGTCGAACTCCTGGCGGACGACGAGGACTTCGCCGTACGGCTGCTGCTCGCCGAGCGGCATCCGAAGGCGCCGCCGGAGCTGCTGCTCGACCTGTATCTGCACGGATCGCACCGGGCCGCCGGCATGCTGGTCGCGCGGCCCGGGTTCCCCTCGGCCGGGCTCGCGGAGCGGTTCGCCGACGCGGCGGATCCGCGGGAGCGCGCCCTCGCGCTGCGCGACCCCGCGGCGACGCCCGTGCTGGTGGAGCGGCTGAGCCGGGACCCGGACGGGTCCGTCCGCGCGGCGGCGGCATGGGACGGCAGGCTGCCGGTGGGGCGGCTCGTCGAGCTGCTGGACGACCCTCGGGCGGGCGCTGCCGCCGCCGCCAACCCGCTCCTGCCGGTCGCCGAGATGACCGCGCTGCTGGACCGGGCGGGCGTCCCCGGCTGATCAGCTCGCCGTCACCCGGACCGGCCCGGCGCCGGGGTCGACCCGGTGGGTCCAGTGGGCGGGCAGGCGCAGGGTGCGGTTCGGCTGCGCGGTGCGCAGCCGCTCGCGGTGCAGGACACGGCCGTTCTGGATGACGTACAGGACCGGGCGGGTGAGTTCCGTCGTCGTGCGCAGGACGTACGGGAGCCGGTCGGACGGGGTGACGCGGTTCGGGGCGATCCAGCGCAGGGGCGGGGCCACCGACAGGGGGACGCCGGGCGGGAGTTCGGCGCCTTTGAGGTGGGCCAGGACGGCGCCGGCCGCGTGGACGGCCTCGCGGGCCGCGGTGGCCGCGCTCTCCACGGGGTGCAGCAGGCTGCCGGCCGCGAAGACGCCCGGACGCGAGGTGCGCAGGGTGCCGTCCACGGCGGGGCCGCGGGTGCCGGGGTCGAGTACCAGGCGGGCGCGGCGGGCCAGTTCGTGGTCGGGGACGAAGTCGCCGGTGAACACGACGGTGTCGCAGGGCAGTACGGCCGTCCGGCCGTCGCGGTGCCGGACGCGCACACCCGACAGGCGGCCGTGGCCGAGGAGTTCGACGACCGTGGTGCCGGTGAGGAGCGGAACGCCGTGACGCAGGCGGAAGTCGGCGGCGCGTGCCGGAGCGGTCTGCGGGCGGGTCTGCTCCGTGAGCATCGCCACCACCGTGGCACCCGCGGCCCGTACGGTGTCGGCCGCCGCGTAGGAGACGTCCTCGGCGCCGACGACCACCGCACGCGTACCGATGTGCTGCCCATGGAGATGGACGGCCCGCTGGAGTTCGCCCGTGGTGCGGACGCCCGCCGGGCGGGTGCCGGGCACCAGGCGGGCGGCGCGCGGACGTTCACGGGCGCCGGTGGCGAGGACGACCGCGCGTGCGGTGAGCGTTTCGGGGCCGTCGGGGCTCACGGTGTGCAGGGACAGCGGGCCGGCCCAGTCGAGGGCGGTGACGCCGGGGCGGACGGTGGCACCCGCCTGCCGGGCTTCGGTGACCAGGAGGCGGGCGTACGCCGGACCGGTCAGGGGGCGCAGGAGGGTGCCGTAGCCGCCGTGCGCGCAGTGGCGGGGTACTCCACCGGGTTCCGGTTCCCGGTCCAGTACCTCGACCCGGCCGACACCTGCCGCGGCGAGGCGGGCGGCGACCGCGAGCCCGGCGGGGCCCGCGCCGACGATCAGGACGTCGACCTCGCGTGCGGCCGTCATGCCCGCGTCTCCTTCCCCGGCAGGGCCGGCGGGGCAGGCGCCTCCGCCAGGAGGGCCCGTACTGCGGGTCCGCAGTACGTGCCCTGACAGCGGCCCGCACGGGCGCGGGTGCGGCGGCGCAGGCCCTCGAGGGTGCGGGGCGGGATCGGTCCCGCGAGGGCGTCGCGGATGTCGCCGCGGGAGACGTGCTCGCAGTGGCAGACGAGGGTGCCGTACTCGGGATCCGCGGCGATGCGGTCGACTGCGATGCGGTCGGCGCTCGGGCGGGGGGCGCGCATCCGCACCGGTTCCAGGGCTCGGGCGGGGCCCAGGTCGAGGCCGGTCTCGTCGGCCAGCAGGGCGGTGACGTGGGCGGCGATGGCGAGGGACGCGGTGAGGCCGGTGGAGCGGATGCCGCCGACGGTGACGGATCCGTCGTCGGGGTGCGCGGTGATGCGGTAGTCCTCGTACTCGGTGGCGGCGCGCAGGCCGGCGTAGACGGCGGTGACCTCCTCGTCGAGGAGGGCGGGCAGGATGCGGGCGCCCTGGGCGCGCAGGGCGGCGAGGCCCTCGGCGGTGGATTCGGTGGCCCGTTTGTCGTCGAGGTCCTCGGCGGTGGGGCCGAGGAGGACGTTGCCGTACACGGTGGGGGCGACGAGGACGCCCTTGCCGAGGGCGGTGGGGACGGGCAGCAGGATGTGGCGGACGAGGTCGCGGGCGAAGGTGTCGAA
The DNA here is from genome assembly GCF_042723915.1 of Streptomyces sp. NPDC058335. Lineage (NCBI taxonomy): Bacteria > Bacillati > Actinomycetota > Actinomycetes > Kitasatosporales > Streptomycetaceae > Streptomyces > Streptomyces sp. NPDC058335. The sequence goes on from NZ_JBHXHX010000009.1 coordinate 159,325, forward strand.
GACGATGAGCTGGCCGCGGCGCGGGGTCACGGTGAAGTCGTCGTGGCCGAGGCGCCGGTCGAGGGTGTCGGCGTGCAGTCCGGCCGCGTTGACGATGCGGCGGGCGCGCAGGGTGCCCCGGCCGGTGACCAGCGTGTGCGTGCCTTCGCGTCGACTCACCTGCACGACAGGGGAGTCGAGGTGGAGGTCCACTCCGTGGTGGACGGCCTGGGTGGCGTACGCCAGCGGGGTCGTCCACGGACAGATGACGCTTTCGCCGGGCACGTGCAGAGCGCCGAGGGCGCCGGGCCCCAAGTGCGGTTCGTGCTCGTGGAGTTCGGCGGGACCGAGGAGGCGGGCGTCCCGGTACTCATTGCGTTCCGCCTTCTCCGCGAGGCGGGGCAGGGCGGCGAGCTGCTCCTCGTCCCAGGCCACGAGGAGCGCGCCGACCGGGTCGACGGGGATGCCGGACTCGGCGGCGTACGCGGTGAGCAGGCGTGCGCCCTCGCGGACGAGCCGCGCCTCCAGCGAGCCGGGCACCGCGTCGAATCCGGTGTGCAGGATCGCGGTGTTGGCCTTCGAGGTGCCCTGGCCGATGTCGTCCTGGGCCTCCACGAGGGCCACCCTCAGGCGGGGCCGGCGGGCCAGTTCGCGGGCGACGGCGCAGCCGACGACCCCGGCGCCGACGATCACGACGTCGTACGGGGCTGACGGCAGCGGCCCTTCGGCGGTCACCGTCATGCCGGGGGGCCGTCCAGCAGGGCCGTCACCGCGGCGCGGAAGCGGCCCAGGCGGTCCGCCGCCTCGCCGGCCGAGACGCGGGGCTCGTACACCGCCGACGGCTTCCCCTCGGGGAGCGCTTCGGCCAGGGGCGTGCCGGGAGCGGCGCCGAGGCGGGCCAGGGCGCCCACGCCCAGGGCGGTCGCGTCGGGCAGGGCGGACACCTCGACCGGGCGTTGCAGCAGGTCGGCCTGGGTCTGCATGAGGAGGGCGGAGCGGGTCAGGCCGCCGTCGACACGCAGCACGGTCACGGGGGTGCCCAGGTCGGCCGCCGCGGCCTCGGCCAGCTCCACGACCTGCGCGGCCAGGCCCTCGCACAGGGCGCGCACCAGGTGTCCGGGGGTGGTGTCCAGGCCGAGTCCGGTGAGGGAGCCGCGCAGGTCGCCGCGCCACCAGGGGGCGGCGAGTCCCGCGAGGGCCGGGACGAAGGTGACGCCGCCGCTGTCGGGGACGGCCGCGCCGACGGTGTCGAGGTCGGCGGCGCCCGCGATGACGCCGAGGTCGGTGAGCCAGCGTACGGCGGAGGCGGCCGTGTACACCTGCCCGTCCAGGCAGTACTCGGCGCGTCCGGCGAGCCGCCAGGCGACGCAGCTGACGAGCCCGGAGGTGCCGCGCCGGGGGGTGCCGCCGGTCGGGGCGAGGAGGAACGCGCCCGTGCCGTAGGTGCACTTGGCGGTACCGGGTGCGGTGACCCGCTGGGCGAGCAGGGCGGCCTGCTGGTCGACGGCGAGGCCGGTGAGCGGCATCTCGTACCCGAACACGCTTGTCGTGCCCACCGGTTGGGCGTTGTCGACGATCTCGGGGAGCCGCTCCGCCGACAGGCCGTACAGGTCGAGGGCGCGCGGCGACCAGGTCACCCGGTCGAGGTCGAGGAGCTGGGTGCGGCCGGCGGTCGCCGCGTCGGTGACGTAGGCGCCGGTGAGGCGGTGGGCGAGCCAGGCGTCGCTGGTGGTGACGACTCCCTCGGCGGTGAGGTGACGGCGGATCCAGGCCATTTTTGGGGCGGCGAAGTACGGATCGACGGGCAGGCCGGTCAGCTCCCGCAACTCATCGGCGTGCGGCGTGAGTTCGGCGCAGACGGTCTCGGCGCGGCGGTCCTGCCAGACCAGGGCGTCGGTGAGCGGCCGGCCGGTCGCCGGTTCCCAGGCGAGGACGGTCTCGCCCTGGTTGGCGAGGCCGAGCGCCACGACGCGCTCACCGGCCTCGGTGAGCGCGCGCCGGCCGGCGTCCAGCACCGACGCGTACAGCTCGGCCGGGTCGGCCTCGACGAGACCGCCGGGCAGATGGCGAGGGCGTACGACCGCGAAGCCGGTGCCCAGGACACCGCGTTCGGGGCAGATCACCAGGGCCTTGGTGCCGGACGTGCCCTGGTCGACGGCGAGTACCGGACCCGTCATCACGCCCCTCCCTCGGTGATCGGCGGGCTCAGCCTGCCGCCGGACGGGCCGCCCCGTCAAGAGGCCCCCACCTCCGCCGATCCGGCCACTCGGACACCGGCTGATCACCGGTCAATTGCAGTATCGACAAGCCCAGTCGGATCGACCGGAAAGCTGACGCGAGGGCCAACTGCCGGCCCTATAGTGACCGCCGAACCCAGGCGATCTCCTCATCCGCCGCCCCGAGGAGGGCTGTTGTTACTCCACCCTGCCGTCCCGCCCGATCCCCGGCCGGGGGCGAGCGGCTGATGGCCAGAGACGGAGCACGCCCCGCCTACGACCCCGCGGGCCACGACGGCGAACTGCGGGCCGCCCTCCAGGAGGTGCGCACCGGCCGCTGGCTGTCGATGCGGACCCTGCTGGAGCGCACCACGCACTGGTGGCAGTGGACACGGCGCACCCAGGTACTCGCCGCGCAAGCGGCCGGCACCGATGTGATCCGGGCCTGGCTCGCCGAGGAGCCGGACAGCGTGCCGGCCGCCGTGATGCGGGCCCGGGTCGCCGTCGAGCGGGCACTGCGGGCGCACCGCGAGCGGCACCGCCGTACGCACGAACTGTGGATCGAGGCCTGGGACATGAGCCAGGGCGCCGCCCGCGTCGCCCCGCAGGATCCGGTGCCGTGGGTGTGTCTGCTGGCCCTGGCCCAGCTGGACCGCGAGCAGTCGTGGGAGGAGCACCGGGCGCCGCCGCCGGACCCTACCCTGCCGCCCGGCCCGTGGGGGCTGCTGGAGGAGGCCGTCAAGCGCGACCCGCACAACCGCGAGGCCCACCACCGCATGCTCCAGTTCCTGTACGCGCGGTCCGCGTCCGGCCGGCTCGCGGAGGCGGCCGGTTTCGCCCACCTGGCCGCCGAGGACGCCCCGCCCGGTTCCGCGCTGCACGTCCTGCCGCTGTACGTCCGGGTCGAGCGATACCGGCGCGGCGGCGGGCGGGAGGCCGCTCTCGACCTGCACTGGGTGGCCGAGGACGCCGCCCGTGAGGCGGTGCACGCGCACACGGCCTGGTTCGAGAACGGTGCCGCCGCCGAACGCTCCCCGCTCGACCTGAACCATCTCGCCCACGCCCTGTGGGGAGCGCACCGATTCGCCGACGCGGCCCGGGTGTTCGACGCGATCGGCCCCTATCGCACGCCCCTGCCCTGGGCGTACCGCACCGCCGTGCCCGGCGACCACGCCCAGGCCGCGCAGGTGTTCCTCCAGGCCCGCACCCGGAGCCGTTCGGCCGCGCCGTCCACGGACGGCTGACACACAGTCATCCCCCCTCACCCGACCCCTTCGGAGGCCTCCGCATGTCCAGCACGTCCGAACCACCGGTCCCCGCGCCCGAACCAGCGGTCCCCACCTCCGTGCCCCGGCCGGACGAGGAGCAGCGGCTGCGCGAGCTGGGCTACCGGCCCGTGCTGGCCCGCCGTATGGGCGGCTTCGGCAACTTCGCGATCAGCTTCTCCGTCATCTCGATCCTCTCCGGCTGCATGACGCTGTACGGCTTCGGCATGGGCGCGGGCGGGCCCGCCGTGATGCTGTGGGGCTGGGCCGGGGTCGGCCTGTTCGTGCTGTGCGTGGGGCTGGCGCTGGCCGAGGTCACCAGCGCGTACCCGACGTCCGGTGCCCTCTACTACATGGCGGACCGGCTCGGCGGGCGTCGCTGGGGCTGGTACACGGGCTGGCTGAACCTGCTCGGACTGCTCGGCGCGATCGCCGGCATCGACTACGGCGCCGCCCTGTTCGCGGGCGCGTTCGCCAATCTCCAGTGGGGCTTCGAGCCGACGCCGGAGAAGACGATGCTGATCTTCATGGCGATCCTGCTGCTGCACGCCGTGCTGAACCTGTTCGGCGTCCGCCTCGTCAGCGTCCTGAACTCGATCTCCGTCTGGTGGCACCTGGCGGGCGTCGCGCTCATCGTCGGCGCGCTGGCGATCGTCCCCGACCACCACCAGTCGCCGTCCTTCGTCTTCGGCGAGTTCGTCAACGACACCGGCTGGGAGAACCCGCTGTACGTGGCGGCGATCGGCCTGCTCCTCGCCCAGTACACGTTCTCCGGCTACGACGCCTCCGCGCACCTGTCGGAGGAGACCGCCAACGCGTCGGTGTCGGCGGCGCGCGGCATCGTCCGCTCCATCTGGGTGTCCTGGATAGCGGGCTTCGTCCTCCTCGCGGGCCTCACCTTCGCCATCCAGGACTACGACGCCACCCGCGCCACCGAGACCGGCGTACCGCCCGCGCAGATCCTCCTGGACGGGCTCGGCACGGACGGGGCCGGCGCGCTGCTGCTCGTCGTGATCGTGGCCCAGCTGTTCTGCGGCAACGCCGAGGTCGCCGCGGCCAGCCGGATGGTGTTCGCGTTCAGCCGGGACGGCGCCCTGCCGGGCTCGCACCTGTGGCGCAAGGTCAGCGCCCGCACCCAGACGCCGGTCCCCGCCGTCTGGCTGTCGGTCGTGGTCGCCTGCCTCCTCGCCGTGCCCTCGCTGTACTCCGCGACCGCCTACGGCGCGGTCACCGCGATCAACGTCATCGGCATCACGCCCGCGTACGCCATCCCCATCCTGCTGCGTCTGCGCGCCGGGGACCGTTTCCGGCCAGGTCCCTGGAGCCTGGGCCGCTGGAGCAGGCCGATCGGCTGGATCGCCGTGGTGTGGGTGGCCTGTGTGACGGTGCTGTTCTGCCTGCCGCAGTCCTCACCGGTGACGGCGGACACGATGAACTACGCCTCCCTCGCCCTCGCCGTCGTGCTGGTCCTGGCCACGGTGTGGTGGTTCGTGGCCCGCCGTTCCTACGGCACGCCCACGGCCGCGGCGTACGGCTCGGACCAGGAGCAGGCGGAGCTGGCCGAAGGCATCGTCTGAGCCGGTCGCCGGGTACGAACTGTCGTTCCGCGTACGGCAGGATGAGCGGTCGCGTCCGCGTACGCGACGGACGCGACCGCACTTCGCACTTCCCGGAATCGAGCAGGTGACCACGTGACGACACTTCACATCCGGCCGTCGGCGACCCCCCTCGCCGCCGACCGTCCCTCCGGAGGCGACCGGTGAACCGCGCGCTGACCCTCGACGACGTCGTCCTGGCCGGAATCGCCCTGGCCACCGGCCTGTTGGTGGCGTTCCTGTCACGGACGCTGCTGCGCTGGCTGGGCAAGCACGCCAAGCGCACCAAGTGGAGCGGCGACGACGTCGTCGTGGACGCGCTGCGCACGGTCGTGCCGTGGGCGGCACTGGTGGCCGGCGGGGCGGCCGCGGCGGCCGTACTGCCACTGACCAAGCCGGTCCAGCACACCGTCAACCAGAGCCTGACCGTCCTGCTGATCTTCGCGGTGACGGTGTCGGCGGCCCGGGTGATCGCCGGGCTGGTGCAGAGCGTCACCCACTCCCGCTCCGGCGTCGCCGGCTCCGCCACGATCTTCGTCAACATCACACGGGTGCTGGTCCTGGCGCTCGGCTTCCTGGTCGCGCTCCAGAGCCTCGGCGTCTCCATAGCGCCGATGCTGACCGCCCTCGGTGTCGGCGGTCTGGCCGTCGCGCTGGCCCTCCAGGACACCCTCGCCAACCTCTTCGCGGGCATCCACATCCTCGCCTCCAAGACCGTCCAGCGCGGCGACTACATCCGGCTCAGCAGCGGCGAGGAGGGCTATGTCGAGGACATCAACTGGCGGCAGACGACCGTGCGCGCCCTCTCCAACAACCTGGTCGTGATCCCCAACGGGCAGCTCGCCAAGTCGAACATGACCAACTTCATGCGTCCCGAGCAGCAGCTGACCATCCTGGTGCAGGCGGGCGTGGCCTACGACAGCGACCTGGAGCACGTCGAGCGGGTCACCTGCGAGGTCGTCACCGAGGTGATGACGGAGATCACCGGCGCCGTGCCGGACCATGAGCCGCTGGTCCGCTTCCACACCTTCGGCGACTCCCGGATCGGCTTCACGGTGATCCTGGGCGTCGGCGAGTTCAGCGACCAGTTCCGGATCAAGCACGAGTTCATCAAGCGCCTGCACCGCCGCTACCAGGACGAGGGCATCCGCATCCCCGCGCCCGCCCGGACCGTGGCCCTCCAGCAGGGCACGGTGGTCATCCCGCAGCAGCGCACGGGCGACGACCTGGCGCCGCCGGCGGCCCTGCACGACTGATCCCCTCACGCACCGCTGATCCCTTGAGCGGGATTCCGCTCGCGGCGGCCGGTCCGGCCCGGGACCGGCCGCCGCGGGTCCCGCCGTGGGGTCCTGTCGAGTCCGGGTCGGCCACGAGATATCTTGATGTCGAGCAATGTTGCAGACGTGGAGCGGAGCACCCGGTGACTGACTCGACCATCATCTATACGCACACTGACGAGGCCCCGGCCCTGGCAACGTATTCCTTCCTGCCGGTGGTCCAGGCGTACGCCTCGCAGGCCGGTGTCTCCGTGGAGACGCGGGACATCTCGCTGTCCGGGCGCATCATCGCCGTCTTCCCGGAGTACCTCACCGAGGACCAGCGGATCGCGGACGACCTGCACGAACTGGGCGAGCTGGCGAAGACGCCCGAGGCGAACATCGTCAAGCTGCCGAACGTCTCGGCGTCGATCCCGCAGCTCAAGGCCGCGATCGCCGAGCTTCAGGCGCAGGGCTACGCGCTGCCGGCCTACCCGGACGACCCGAAGACCGACGAGGAGCGGGACATCCAGTCCCGCTACGACAAGGTCAAGGGCTCGGCCGTGAACCCGGTCCTGCGCGAGGGCAACTCCGACCGCCGCGCCCCCGCGTCGGTCAAGAACTACGCCAAGACCCACCCGCACCGCATGGGCGCCTGGACGTCGGAGTCCAAGACCAACGTCGCGACCATGGGTCAGAACGACTTCCGCTCCACCGAGAAGTCGACCGTGATCTCCGAGACCGGCTCCCTGCGCATCGAGCTGGTCGGCGAGGACGGCACCACCACCGTCCTGCGCGAGTCCGTACCGGTCCTCAAGGACGAGGTCGTCGACGCCTCCGTGCTGCACGTGGCCGCGCTGCGCGAGTTCCTCACCGCGCAGATCGCCCGCGCCAAGGCCGACGACGTGCTGTTCTCGGTACACCTCAAGGCCACGATGATGAAGGTCTCCGACCCGATCATCTTCGGTCACGTGGTGCGCGCCTTCTTCCCGAAGACCTTCGAGCAGTACGGCGCGACCCTGGCCGGCGCCGGCCTCACCCCGAACGACGGTCTCGGCGGCATCCTCAAGGGCCTGGAGGCCCTGCCCGAGGCCGACGCGATCAAGGCCTCCTTCGAGGCCGAGCTGGCCGAGGGACCGGCCCTGGCGATGGTCGACTCCGACAAGGGCATCACCAACCTGCACGTGCCGTCCGACGTGATCGTCGACGCCTCGATGCCGGCCATGATCCGCACCTCCGGCCACATGTGGGGCCCGGACGGCGAGGAGGCCGACACCCTCGCGGTGCTGCCGGACTCCTCCTACTCCGGCGTCTACCAGGCCGTCATCGACGACTGCCGCGCCAACGGCGCCTACGACCCGTCGACCATGGGCTCGGTCCCGAACGTCGGCCTCATGGCGCAGAAGGCCGAGGAGTACGGCTCCCACGACAAGACCTTCGAGGTCAAGACCGCCGGCACGGTCCGCCTCGTCGACCAGGCCGGCAACGTCGTCCTGGAGCAGTCGGTCGCCCAGGGTGACATCTTCCGCGCCTGCCAGACCAAGGACGCCCCGATCCGCGACTGGGTCAAGCTGGCCGTCACCCGTGCCCGCGCCACCGGCAGCCCGGCGGTGTTCTGGCTGGACGAGACCCGCGCCCACGACGCCAACCTGATCGCCAAGGTCAAGGCGTACCTGACGGAGCACGACACCGAGGGTCTGGACATCCGCATCCTGAACCCGGTCGAGGCGACCAAGTTGTCGGTGGAGCGCATCCGCCGCGGCGAGGACACGATCTCGGTGACGGGCAACGTGCTGCGCGACTACCTCACCGACCTGTTCCCGATCCTGGAGCTGGGCACCAGCGCCAAGATGCTGTCGGTGGTCCCGCTGATGGCGGGCGGCGGTCTGTTCGAGACGGGCGCCGGCGGTTCCGCGCCGAAGCACGTCCAGCAGCTGGTCAAGGAGAACTACCTGCGCTGGGACTCCCTCGGTGAGTTCTTCGCGCTGGTCCCGTCGCTGGAGCAGTACGCCGAGTTCACGGGCAACGCCCGCGCGAAGGTCCTCGCCGACGCGCTCGACCGCGCCACGGCGACCTTCCTCAACGAGGACAAGTCCCCGACCCGTCGCGTCGGCGGCATCGACAACCGCGGCAGCCACTTCTTCCTGTCCCTGTACTGGGCGCAGGAGCTGGCGCGGCAGACCGACGACGCCGACCTCGCGAAGGCCTTCGCCCAGCTCGCCGAGTCCCTCGCGGCGAACGAGCAGAAGATCGTCGAGGAGCTGAACTCCGTCCAGGGGCAGTCGGTCGACATCGGCGGCTACTACCGGCCCGACCCGGAGAAGGCGGCGGCGGTGATGCGCCCGTCGGCCACCTGGAACGAGCTGCTCGCCTCCCTGAGCTGACGCCCACCCGCTCGGCCCTCCGCCCCGACCGGTGCACCGCCCGGCCGGGGCGGAGGTGTGTGTCGGGGCGGTTCGGCGATGTGGCACCTTGATCGTGCAGCTTGCGGCCGATCAGCCCCCGGGAGCCCTCGTATGACCCCTGCCGAACCGTCCTTCGCCGTCCTGCCCGGTGCCGGTGAGTCGCCGGTGATCCTCCACGTACCGCACTCGGCGCGGGAGATACCGCCGGGCGTACGGGCCGGGATCGTGCTGGACGGCCCGGCACTGGAGCGGGAGCTGGACCACATCACCGACGCGCACACCGCGGAGATCGCCGAGGCGGCGGCGCGGCGGGCCGGGGTGACGCCGTGGCGGTTCGTCAACCGGCTGTCGCGGCTGGTCGTCGACCCGGAGCGGTTCCCCGACGAGCGCGAGGAGATGCTGTCGGTGGGGATGGGCGCGGTGTACACGCGGACCACGCACCGGGGCGTCCTGCGGGGCGAGGACATCGATCCCGAACCGCTGATCGACCGGTACTTCCACCCGTACGCGGCGGCGATGACCGACGCCGTCGGCGAGCGGCTGGCGGCCGTCGGCCGTGCCGTCATCATCGACGTGCACTCCTACCCCACCGAGCCGCTGCCCTACGAGCTGCACGGCGAGGGCCCGCGCCCACCGGTGTGCCTCGGCACCGACGCCTTCCACACCCCGCCCGAGCTGCTCGCGGCCGCGCGGAAGGCGTTCGGGACGATCGGGGAGACGGGGCTCGACAGCCCGTTCGGCGGGACGTACGTACCGCTGGCGCACTACGGGACGGACCCGCGGGTCTCCGCGCTGATGGTGGAGATCCGCCGCGACACCTACATGACCGAACCGGGCGGCCCGGCGAGCCGGGGCCTCACGCGCCTCGCCGAGGCACTGGCGGAACTGGTGGACGCGGCCTCCGGCTGACCTGCGGCCCGCCCCCGGCGGACGAGAGGGGGCAGGTGAGCGGGGAGGGGGCGAGTAGGGAGAGGCCGCCGCCGCGGCGGGCTGCGGGCTGCGGGCTGCGGGCTGCGGGCTGCGGGGAATGCTCGCCGGGGCGGCCCGCGCCGCGCGGGAGCAGGGGCCGTGGGCGGGCGCGTGGGCCTCCGGCAGGTGGCGGGCTGCGGCTGCGGGAAGGGCGTGGGGCTCGCCCGGACGGCCTGGAGCAGGGGCCGTTGGGGTGGGTGCGGCCTCGGTCGGTGTCATGGACGACCGCCACCCCTGCCGCCGCGGGGTCCGGCGGGGTCAGGTGGTGGGCGGTGTCCGGTGGGTCAGGCGCGCAGCCACTCGGTGACCACCACCTCGCCGCCCGCGCGCAGGCGCAGGGCGAACGGGCCGGTGGGGCGGGCCTCGGTGGTGAAGCGGCCCATGTCGTCGGCGGTGAGGGCCGCTCCGGCGCGGGGGCCGTCGAGGACCTCGATCGACGCGGGCTGCGGGGGCAGCAGCTGGCCCATGATGCCGCGGGGGGTCACCTCGACGTCGACGGTCAGCCCGCCGGTGTGGAAGGTGAGCATCCGCGGTACGTCCACGGCTCCCCTGACCGGGATGGCGTCGACCAGCGAGTCGAAGGTCAGCTCGGCGATCTTCGCGTCGAGGTCGTGCAGCGCGTAGGCCTCGACGGCCAGCAGGCGCAGCTCGGCCGGTACGGGGTCGAGGATCGCGGCGGCCTCGCGGAGTTCCGCCTCCAGGCCGCCGTGGTCGAACTCCCCGGCGTAGGCGTTGTCGTCGTCCATGTCGTCGTCCATGTGGTTCACAGGGCTCCCCGTGCGTCGAGTCGGGCCCGCAGGCGGCGCAGGCATCGCTGGCGCATCGGTCCGATGCTGCCCACGGCGATGCCCAGCGCGGCCGAGACCTCCTGGTAACTGGGCGGCGGCGAGGAGATCAGCACCCGCAGCAACTGCCGGCAGCGCTCACCGAGCGCCTCGAACTCCTGCCAGAGGTGGCGCACGCGCTCACTCTGCGCGGCCGCCTCCTCCGAGTCGAGCACCGACTGCTCCGGCGTACGTTCCTCGCTGACCCGGTCGAGCAGCTGGGGATCGTCGGTCGGTGTCAGCCGCCGCAGACTCTTGATCACTTTCAGGCACTCGTTGCGCGCGGTGCTCGCCAGCCAGGAGCCCGCCTTGTCGGGTTCGCGGATCCGCCCGAGGTGCTGGGCGAACCGGAACCACACGGTCTGGTACACCTCGTGCCCGTCGGCATCGGAGAGCCGATGCGCGCGCACGACGGACCACACCAGCGGGCTCAGCCCTTCCACGATCGCCTTCCAGGCCGCCGTGTCACCGTCTACGGCGGACTGGACGAGCGCGCCGACTTCACTACGGTCCACGGTCCCACCCCTTGTGTACGGCAAGTCATCGTACGCCGTGACGGGGCCGGCCCCGGACCTCATGACGCCCTCATGCCGGGACGGCCGACTGCCCCACGGGCACCGGGGTCCAGGTGGCCGGCAGCAGCGCCGGCACGTGGGCTCCGCGCACCTCGGCCAGTTCGGCGTCGGCGGCCAGCAGTTCCCGGGCGGCCGCGCGCGGGTCGGTCAGGTTGTTGGCCGTCATGTGAGCGGCGACCAGTCCGGCGACGACGGGCGTCGCGAAGGAGGTGCCGCTCCAGGAGGCCAGCCCCTCGAACATGACCTGGTCCGGCTTGCCCGCGGTGGCCGCCGACTCCTCGCTCAACACCCCGGTGTGCCGCGGCGACCGGCAGGTGCAGGAGTAGGTGAAGCCGTAGCGGCAGGCGTCGTAGGTGGAGTGCTGGTACACGTACGGGACGGGGCTGCCGAAGCCGGTGAGGGCGCTGGTGAGGCGCTCGCCGGGGGCGTAGACCCGCACCCAGGGGCCGTGGTTGCTGAAGCAGGCGCCGAACTCGCCGTCGCCGCGCAGCGCGCCGACCGACAGCACCGCGTCCGCGTACTCGGGGAGCGAGGCGTAGGCGGCGGGCCAGAACGGCGTCGCGCTGGAGTTGTTGCCCGCGGCGGCCACCAGGAGGGTGTGCCGCGCGCTCAGTTCCTCCATGAAGGCGGCCACGCCGAGGAGGCCGTCGACGCGGCCGTTGGAGGTGCCGGCGGAGAGGCTGAGGATGTCGGGCCAGCCGCCCTCCTCGACCGCCTCGAACAGCTTGTCGCCGAAGTCGTACTCCAGGATCGCGCCGGCGTCGTTGAGGGTGTTGCGCACGGTGATGTCGGTGTTGGGGGCGACGGCCGCGACCAGCCCGGCGATGAACGTGCCGTGGCCGACGTACTGCTGGAGGACGCCGCTCTCGTCGGTCTCCCGGATCTGCGCGTCGCCCTCGGTGTGGGCGAGGAGGGGGTAGGAGCGGTAGTCGTGCATCAGACCCGTGTCGACGACGAGCACGCCGACGGCGCCGGCCGGGTCGTGGGCGGCCTGGACCGCGGCCGGGTTGGGCGGCGCGTTGTAGGCGGCGGGCACCGGCTCGTCGCCGGGGCAGGCGTTGACCGCGATGGACACCACGTGGTTGCGGCTGACCAGCCGGCGGCCCGCCCGGCCCTCGGCCCCGCGCAGGGCGCGCAGGGCTCCCGCGACGGCGCGGTCGGCGCCCGGCACGCCCTGGCCGGGGTCGGCGACCTGGATGCGGGTGATGCCGGAGCGGTTGGCCTGCGGTCCGGCCCGGCGCACATGGTCGGGGGTGAGGTCGGGCGCCGCCGTGAAGTGCGTGCGGACGGCGTCCTCGACGACCTGGGCCTCCTCGCCGTCGCGCGCGAGGACGACGCCCTTCTCGTAGATGAACTCGCCGGAGTCGTCCGGCCCCATCGCCAACGGCACACCCGGCAGCGCGCGTTGGATCTGCCCGAACTGCTCGTGGAATCGCTGTGGCGCCATGGCGTGTCCTCCCCTGAACCCGATGGTCTTCAATCAGAGCCGCGAGACCCTCATCTGATACAGGTGGTGCGACGACAGGGACGAGTGGTGCGGTTGCGGCCGCGCGCCCTCGACGTACGCGGCCGCGCGCCCCAGGGCGTACGCCGGGCGGTGTTCGTGTGCCGTTGACGCGACGTCCAATTGATACGGCCTGAAACGACTCCAGCCCTGTGTGACATGCGACCGGAGCACTACCATCCGTGGGGTGACAGCGGGAAACGACACGGTTCTGGAACTGCTGCCCATGGTGTTCGCCGCCCCCAACGACGCCCTGGCACGGGCGGAGGGAGTGCTCCACACCGATCCCCCGCCCCTACACGCCTCGGTCGCCCACCAGGTGATCGGCATCTGGCAGCGGGACTGGGGCGACATGCGTCTCGCCCTGGACCATCTGCGGCGCGCCCGCGCGCTGGCGGCGCGCGCCGACTCCGCCGAGCGGGAGGCCGACGTCCTGGGCACGCTCGGCGTGGCCCTGGTGCACGCGGGCCGCACCCGGCAGGGCCTGGCGGCGTTCGAGCGGGGCATCGAGCGCGGCACCGGGCACACCCGCGCGCGCGTGCTGTACCGGCGGGCCTACTCCTGGTGGGTCCTGGGGCATCACCGCGAGGCCCTGGACGACCTGCGCCGGGCGATCACCGTGCTGCGACAGGCGGACGACGTCATCTGGACCGCGCGCGCCCTCACCCTGCGCGCCACCGTGCACCTGGCGCTCGGCGCGGTGGACCGGGCCGACGCCGACTTCACGGCGGCCGAGGCACTGTGGGACACCACCGGCCAGGAGCACGACAAGGCCGACGCGGTGGAGAGCCGGGGGCTGGCCGCGTTCCGCGCCGGGGACGTGCCGGCGGCGCTGCGGCTGCTGGACGAGGCCGAGGAGCGGTACGCCAAGCTCGGCACTCCCACCTTCATGCTCGACATCCGGCGCTGCGAGGTGCTGATGGCGGCCGGGCTGGCGCCCGAGGCACTCGCCGAGGCGGACGCGGCCATCACCGTCCTCGACGGGATCGGCGGGCAGTCCACCCGCAAGGCGGAACTGCTGCTGGCCGCGGCCAGGGCGGCCCGGCTGGCGGGCGATCCGGGAACGGCGACCGCGCGGGCGGCACTGGCCGTGCGGCTGTTCGCCGGGCAGCGGCGCACCTGGTGGGAGGCGCACGCCCAACTCGTGCTGACAGAGGCGCGGGTGGCGACCGGGCGGAGTTCGGGGCGGCTGGTCGCGGACGCGGTCCGGGTCGCCGAGCGGCTGTCCTCGTTCGGGGCGCCCGCCGCGCCGGAGGGCTGGCTGCTGGCCGGCCGGATCGCGCTGGACCTGCACTGGGCCGAGGACGCCGAACGCTATCTGGCGGTCGCCGCGCGCAGCCGGCGCAGCGGGCCGCCGCTGGCCCGGATGACGGGCTGGGCGGCGCAGGCGCTGTGGGCGCGGGCGACCGGTTCGGGTCGGGGAGTCCTGGAGGCCTGCCGGCGCGGTCTCGACGTCCTCGACGACCACCGCACCACCCTGGGCGCCTCCGAACTGCGCGCCCGTGCCACCGCGCAGGGTGCCGAACTCGCGGCGCTCGCCCAGCAGGTGAGTCTGGAGCGGGGCGGGCCGCGGCAGTTGCTGGTGTGGAGCGAACGCTGGCGGGCCACCGTCCTGTCGGCGCCGCCCACCCGGCCGCCCGCCGATCCGGCGCTGCTCAGCGGGCTGACCGCCTACCGCGAGATCGCCGCCCGCGCGGAGGGCGCGCGGATGGACGGCCGCCCGGTGCCGACGCTGGAGCGCGAACAGCGCCGGCTGGAGCGGGAGATCCGCTCCCGCACCCTGCACATCCGCGGGGAGTCCCCGGGGGACGGCGACCGCTTCGACGTGGGCCGGCTGCTGGAGCGGCTCGGCGACGGACGGCTGGTCGAGATCGCCGTACTGGACGGGCGGGTGCAGGTGCTGCTGTGCGGGGGCGGGCGGGTGCGGCGGTTCGCGGGCGGGCCGGTGGCCGAGGCGGAGCGCGAGGCCGAGCACGTACAGGCGGGGCTGCGGCGGCTGGCGCATCCCGGTGCGGACGCGCGGCTGCCGGTGGTGGAGGCGGCCGGCCGGCGACTGGAGGGGCTGCTGCTCGGCGAGGCCGCCGCGCGTCTGGGCTCCGGCCCGGTCGTCGTCGTCCCCCCGGCCCGGCTGCATCAGGTGCCGTGGGCGCTGCTGCCGTCGCTGCGGGAACGGGTGCTCAGCGTGTCGCCGTCGGCGAGCAGCTGGCTGCGGGCCCGGGAGACCCGGCCGACGGCGGGCGGACGGCACGTCCTGGTGCGCGGGCCTGGCCTGGCGACCGGGGGCGCCGAGGTGCCCGAGGTCGCGGGCCGGTACGGCAGGCCGACGGTGCTGGAACACGAGGACGCGCGCGTGCCGCGGGTGCTGGAGGAACTGGACGGGGCCGCGCTCGCGCACATCGCCGCCCACGGCACCTTCCGGGCCGACAGCCCGATGTTCTCGTCCCTGCGGATGGCCGACGGCCCGCTGATCGTGCACGACTTCGAGCGCCTCGCCCGCAGCCCGTACCGGATCATCCTCTCCAGCTGCGACACCGCCCGCCTCGCCTCGGTGGGCGCCGACGAACTCCTCGGCCTGGTCGCGGCGTTGCTGCCGCTGGGTACGGCCGGGGTGGTGGCGAGCAGCGCACCCGTCAACGACGAGGCGGTGGTCGCGCTGATGCTGGCCCTGCACAAGGGGGTCAGTGCCGGTCTGTCCCTGGCGGAGGCGCTGCGCGACGCCCGCGCCGCCCTGCCGGGGGACGCGCCGCACCAGGCGACGGGGTGGGCGTTCACCGCGTTCGGCGCCGCCTGAACTTCCGCCGCCCGGCGGGTCGGTCAGGCCGTCCGGCTGTCCGGCAGCTCCACGAGCCACGGCAGCGCCGTCCTGTCGCTCGCGCCGAGGCGGGTGTACGCGCCGTACAGGTGATTGCCGACCGTGCGCACGGACAGGGTCAGCCGCTCGGCGATCTGCCGGTTGCTGAGGCCGGCCGCCGCGAGGGTGACGATCTGACGCTGCCGGGTGGTGAGTTCGCCCAGCACCAGGCCCGCCAGCGCGGGGGTACGGGCGCCCTGGCAGCGGCGGGCCAGGGCGACGGCCCGCGTACGGGCGGTGCGGGCCGCGCGGGGGTCCCGGTGCAGTCGTGCGGCCTGGGCCTGCGCCTCGGCCGCCAGCAGGAGGAACCCGCGCTCCTCCAACTCCGCGGCGGCGGCGTCGAGTCCGGGCCCGTCCCCCCTGGCGAGGGCATCGGCATGCCGCGCGAAGACCCCGCCCTCGGGGGCGGCTTGCCGTACGGCGTCGTAGGGGATCAGCTGGTCCGGCGTTCCGGGCAGCGCCCCCTGCCCTCCCGTCCGGAGGGCTCCGCCCCCCGGACCCTCCGGCCCATGCCCACCCTCCCCCCCGCTCGGCTGCGCTCGCGCGGGGGGACCCCCGTCCCGACTCGGTGAGAGCGAAGGTGAACGTCCCGGTACCCCGCTCGGTGGGACTGACGGCGACGGTCCCGGCAACCCACCCCGTCCGGGGGTCCCCCCTCCGGGGGAGTTCGCGGACGAGGCCCGTTCAGGGCCGAAGGGGGGTCTGGGGGCGCAGCCCCCAAGGTCCGGTCGGGCAGGGGCGGCGGGGGCGGACTCACCCAACTGGGCCGCCGCGCAGCCCAGTTCGAACAGACACCCCTCATCCCCCGGCGCCCCCGCCAACCCCTCCCGCGCCCAGGCCACCGCCTCCCGCGACTCCCCCCGCAACCGGGCGAACCGGGCCCGCACAGCCGCGTACCCGGCCGGCACCACCTCCCCCTCCGCCTCCCCCACCAGCCACTCCCCCACCGGCGCAGCCCCGTCGCGCACATCCGCCCCGTCGATCCGCCGCGCCAGCTCCCCCGCCTCCGCCTCCAGCGCCGCTCCCCACGCCCCCCGGTCCCCCGCCAGCCGGCGAGCCCGCAACCGCCCCGTGACCGCCCGCAAGAGCGGACCGTGCAGCGGATGCGCGAGCCGAACCGTCGCGTCGTCCTCGCCGTCGGCACGCACCAGAGCGTCCACCTCGAGCCGCTCGAGCACCCCCGGATCCAGCCCCTCCACCCCCAGCGGCAACGGCTCCGCGAAGGCGAGCCGGTCGAGGATCTCCCGTTCCTCGGGGCAGGACCGGCCGAGGACGGCGGCGGCCCGCTCACGCAGGGCGGGCGTCACCGGCACCGGCCCGCGCCACCTCCACTCCTCACCCTCCGGGTCCCGGCGCAGCACCTCCCGATCCCGCAGAGCGTCCAGCAGGTCACGCAGCAGACCGAGGTCCCCCCGGGCCAGCCGTTGCAGCCGGTTGACGGTGAGCGGCTCCAGAGGGACCCCGGCGGCGGTGGCCAGCAACTCGGTGATGTCCTCGCGGGGCAGGGGCTCCAGGGCGAGGCGCGGCAGGAGGTCCCCCGAGCGGAGGCGGGCCACGGCTCCGGGCGCGGGTGCGCCGTCCGTGGCGAGGATCAGCAGCCGGGTGCGCCCGTGGACGGCCAGTTGATGGACGAGGGCGGCGGAGTCGTCGTCCAGCAGGTGGGCGTCGTCGACCAGCAAGAGCCGCACTCCGGCGAGCAGTTGGACCGCTCGGTGGAGGGTGACGCCCTCGGGCAGGAGATGGGCGAACGCGGCGAAGGCCGTGCGACGGGTCTCGGGCGTTCCGGCGACCCGCACGCGGTCCGTCCCGCGCACCGCCTCCGCGGCCAGCCGGCTACGGCCGCAGCCGGGCGGGCCGGTCACCACGATGCCGCCCCGGCCGGCTCCGGACGAGCGGCGGAGAAGCTCCAGTTCCCCGTCCCGGCCGGTGAACGGCCACGGCGGCGACGGGAGCGGCCGCAGGGTCCTTGCGTCACGTACGGAAGTCGTCACATCTACAGGAGTCCGCATACTCATGCCTGATACAGGGCGACTTGAGTAGCCCCCGACTCAGGCCCCGGATGGCGTTGCGGGGCAACCTGGAGCCCATGACCGCCCGTTACTGCTCGCTCGCGCAGCAGCCGGCCCTCGCGTTCGCTCCGGGGCTGGCCGCCGAGCGGCTCGGCGCGCTCATGAGCGGACGCCGGATGTGGGTCAACGGCACCGTGCTGCACTACTGCTTCCTCGGCGGCGAGACCGACGGGTCGGTCATCCCGGTGCCGGGCTCCGGGGGGACCCGGTGGGTGTCGTGGGCCGGGGACAAGATTCAGCAGGACGTGGTGCGCGATGCGTTCCGCGAGTGGCGGGATCTCGGCATCGGGGTGTCGTTCGTCGAGGTCGACGACCGGTCGGAGGCCGAGCTGCGCATCGGGTTCCAGCAGGGCGACGGCTCCTGGTCGGCGGTGGGCCGGGACGCGCTGCGGGCCGGTCTGAACGAGCGCACCATGAACTTCGGCTGGGATCTGACCGCGCCCGGGGAGCGCGCGACGGCCCTGCACGAGATCGGGCACGCCCTCGGTATGCAGCACGAGCACCAGAGTCCGTTCGCCGGCATCCACTGGGACGACGAGGCCGTGTACGCCGATCTGGCGGGCCCGCCGAACTTCTGGAGCCGGGACCGCACGTTCTTCAACATCCTGCGCAAGCTGGACCCGGCGGAGGTCAACGGCTCGGTGTGGGACCCGCAGTCCGTGATGGAGTATCCGTTCTCGGCGGGGCTGATCCTGGAGCCGG
This sequence comes from Streptomyces sp. NPDC058335, assembly GCF_042723915.1. Classification (NCBI taxonomy): domain Bacteria; kingdom Bacillati; phylum Actinomycetota; class Actinomycetes; order Kitasatosporales; family Streptomycetaceae; genus Streptomyces; species Streptomyces sp. NPDC058335. Next base: position 177,535 of record NZ_JBHXHX010000009.1, read on the forward strand.
AGCAGTTCCGCGGGGGTGTGCATCCGCCCGGTGCGCTGTCGCCGCTGGACAAGGAGTTCGTGCTCCGCTGGTATCCGCCGCCGGGTGCGCCGCGGCCGCCCGCCCTGGTGCCGTTCCGTTCGGTGCCGCTGTCGCTGGCGGCGGGCGAGCAGGCCGACTTCACCGTCGAGCCGCCGGAGACCCGCGAGTACGCCTTCGGCACCTTCGGGGACGGTGACTCGGTGGTCGTGGTCTTCGAGGAACGGGACGGGGAGCCCCGCTTCCTGGCCGGCCGGGACGACGGGGGCACTCCGCACAACGCCACGATCAGGGCCCGGCTCGTCAAGGGGCGCCGCTACTTCGTCCGGGTCCGGCTGTACTCCGGCTGGGGTGCGGGAGAGACCGCCGTCATGTGCTGGTGACGGCACGGGCCGGCGCCGTACGCGCACACAGACCACATTCCGGCGCCGGGGGAAAATGGCCGGCGTCCGTCACCTTCGGGGGAGGGAGACGGGCGCCGGCCGCTTCCGGCGCGGCCACGACGGTGGCCGGTCAACTCACCGCGGGGAACGTCACGAGGCCGCCCGGTGCGCCGCGCCCCTCTCGTCCGGGTGCGCGAGGCCGAGGTGGTCGCGCAGGGTGGAGCCCTCGTACTCCGTGCGGAAGACACCCTGTTCCTGGAGGAGCGGAACGACCTTGTCGGCGAACTCGTCGAGGCCGCCGGGGGTGATGTACGGGACGAGGATGAAGCCGTCGGAGGCGTCCGCCTGGACGTAGTCGTTGATGGTCCTGGCGACGGTGGCCGGGGAGCCGATGAAGTTCTGCCGGTTGCCCGTCTCGATGACCAGGTCGCGGATGGACCAGTTGTTCGCGGCGGCCAGCTCCCGCCACTCCCGGGCGACGGCCAGCGGGTCGCGGTACATGCGGACCTGGGCACGGCCGCGGGCGATGTGGTGCTCGCCGGGGTCGGGGTCGATGTCGGGGAGCGGGCCCTCGGGGTCGTAGCCGGACAGATCCCGGTTCCAGACGAACTCCAGGTGCTTGATCGCGGTGGCGCCGCTGACCTGCCGGCGGCGGACCTCGTGGGCGATCTCCTCGGCCTCGGCGTCGGTGTCGCCGAGGACGAAGCTGGCGGCGGGCAGGATGAGCAGCTGGTCGGAGCGGCGGCCGTACTTGGCGAGGCGGGACTTCACGTCCGTGTAGAAGGCCTGGCCGGTGTCGAGGGCGGCGTACCGGCTGAAGATGGCGTCGGCGCTCGACGCGGCGAACTCGCGGCCCTCGTCGGAGTCGCCGGCCTGGAAGATCACCGGGCGGCCCTGGGGGCTGCGCGGGACGTTGAAGCGGCCGTGGATGTCGAAGTGCCGGCCCTCGTGGACGAAGGCGCCGGCCTTGGCGTCGCCGAGGAAGGTGCCGGTGGCCTGGTCGGCGATGATCTCGTCGCCCCGCCAGGAGTCGAAGAGTTCGTTCGCCGTGGCGAGGAACTCCTCGGCGCGGGAGTAGCGCTCGTCCTGCGGGAGGAAGCCCCCGCGGCGGAAGTTCTCGCCGGTGAAGGCGTCCCAGGAGGTGACGACGTTCCACGCGGAGCGGCCGTCGGAGAGGTGGTCGAGGCTGGCGAACTGGCGGGCCACCTCGTAGGGCTCGTTGAAGGTCGAGTTGATGGTGCCGGTCAGGCCGATCCGGTCGGTGACGGCGGCGAGTGCGGCGAGGACGGTGAAGGTGTCGGGGCGGCCGACGACGTCCAGGTCGTAGATGCGGCCGCCCTGTTCGCGGAGCCGGAGTCCTTCGGCGAGGAACAGGAAGTCGAACTTGGCGCGTTCGGCGGTCTTGGCGAAGTGGGCGAAGGAGCTGAACTCGATGTGGCTGCCGGCGCGTGGGTCGCTCCACACGGTGGTGTTGTTGACGCCGGGGAAGTGGGCGGCGAGGTGGATCTGCTTCTGGGGCCTGCTCATGTCGGGGTGCCCTCCGGCTCAGGCGACGGGTGAGTAGCGGTTGGCGGGGCGGGGCAGGCCGAGCAGCCCGCGCAGGGTGTCGGCCTCGTAGGCGCGGCGGAAGGCTTCGCGGCGCTGGAGTTCGGGGACGAGACCGCGGGTGATCGCCGGCAGGTCGTGGCCCACCACGGCGGGGCGCAGCCGGAAGCCGGTCAGGCCGGTCTCTGCCAACTCCTGGAGCAGGTCGGCGAGTTGGGCCGGTGTACCGGTGAAGATCCGGGCGTCGCTGGTGTACTCCTGGCCGGCGAGGGTGTCGAGGCGGTCGCGGCGGGCGGCGGCCTCGGCCGGGTCGTCGTCGAGGAGGACCACCAGGTCGGCGAAGACGTGCAGCCGCTCCTCGGCACGGCCCGCCGCGTCCTGTTCGGCGCGGATCTCGGCGAGGATCGCGCGGGCCTGCCCGGTGTCGTGCGGGGTGGTGTAGCCGACGTCGGCGGCGCGGGCCACCAGGCGGTAGGGGACGGTGTCGTGCGCGAGGGCGGTGACCAGGGGCTGGCCCTGGGGCGGACGGGGGGTGATGGAGGGGCCCTTGACGCTGAAGTGGCGGCCCTCGAAGTCGATGTAGTGCAGCTTGTCGCGGTCGATGAAGCGGCCGGTGGTGACGTCGCGGATCTCCGCGTCGTCCTCCCAGCTGTCCCAGAGCCGGCGCACGACCTCGACGTGGTCGCCCGCCTCGTCGAAGAGGTCGGCCACCAGTTCCCGGGTGGCCGGGGCGTCGTAGGCCTCGATGCGGGCGATGGTGCGGCGGCCGAAGTGGGCGGCCTCGGTGGGGCGGGCGGTGATCTGGACGCGCAGGCCCGCCCGTCCGGAGCTGACGTGGTCGAGGGTGGCGACGGCCTTGGAGATGTGGAACGGCTCCGTATGGGTGGCCACCACGGTCGGGACCAGGCCTATGTGGCGGGACAACGGGGCGATCCGGGAGGCGATCAGGACCGCGTCGAGCCGGCCGCGGACCTGGTCGGTGCGCTCGTCCGGGTCCAGGAAGTGGGAGGACTGCGGGCCGAGGCCGTCCTCGATGGTGACGAAGTCGAGCAGGCCGCGCTCGGCCTCGGCCACCTGGTCGGCCCAGTAGCCGGCGGTGAACAGTTCACGGGGGCGGGCGACCGGCTCGCGCCAGGAGGCGGGGTGCCAGCCGGTGCCGTCGAGGGCGACGGCGAGATGCAAGGGGACAGCGGGAGTCGAGGACACGGAGGTGCCTTCCTGGAGGTCCGTACGAGAGCGCCGGGCCCGCCGGTGGTCAGCGGGCGCGGGGGCGGGGCAACGGGGTCAGGAGCAACAGAGGGCGCCGGCCACGCGCTGAAGGTCGATGTGCGGCCGGGAATGGAGATGGATCGAACGGAGCGGGTTCGGGGCGCCGGTACGCCGCGCTGCCGTCATGTCCCGCACGTCCGTCACCTCCGCCCCCCGCGATCGGCCGGCCGCCGTCCCCGGCGCCGCCTGGTACATCTCGTCGTGCATCACAACGCCGCGTCTTCGCGGGGTGTTCCCGGCGTGCGCACCGACACGATGGCGGAGCGGCGGCGCAGGGTGAGGCCGAGGGATTCGTAGAGCCGGATCGCCGGGGAGTTGTCGGCGGCGGCGTGCAGGAACGGGGTGTCGCCGCGGTCGCGGATGCCGGCGGCGACGGCGCGGATCAGGCGGGTGGCCAGGCCCCGGCCGCGGTGGCCCGGGGCGGTGCAGACGGCGCTGATCTCGGTCCAGCCGACCAGTCGCAGCCGTTCCCCGGCCATGGCGATCAGCCGGCCCTCGTGCCGGATGCCGAGGTAGCCGCCCATGGCGACGGTCCGCTCCAGGAACGGGCCGGGCCGGGTACGGGCGACCAGGTCCAGGATCTCGGGGACGTCGGCGGGACCGAGGCGCTCGGCCTCGGGGGCGGGCTCGCCCTGGAAGGCGTCGGTGGCGACGAGTTGGACGCCCTCGCCTCTGCCGAGGACCTCCCAGCCGTCGGGTACGTCGTCGACGGGCTTGACGCGTACGGCCGTCGCGGGTCCGGCGAGGGTGTGCAGGTCGGCCCAGGCCGCCGGGTCCGCCGGATCGGCGCGCGCGGCGAAGGCGTAGACGTCCGCGGGGTAGCGGGCGGCGAGGCCGACGCGTTCGGCGAGATGGGCGTGCGGGCCGGTGAGGGCCGCCCAGACGGCGTTGTCGAGGGGGTGCGGGCGGGTGGTCGGGGCTCCGCCTCCGCGGAGGCGGGTCGGATGGTGGGTCACGGAGGCGAGGTCCCCTTCCGGTGTCTACGGGTGTACGGCGGCGTCCCTCTGACGCCGGATCAGGAGTCGGTCAGCGGCAGCCCCGGCGGGTTGACCTCGGACTTGGCGACGGCTTCGTTGGACAGGTTCCAGGCGGCGAGCCACTTGGCGTACTGGCCGTTGTCGATCAGGTGGTTGAGGGCGGCGGCCAGGGGCTCGGCGAGGCCGCTGTCCTTCTTGGCGGTCGCCGCGATCAGCCCCTGGAGGCTCTCCCCCGCACCGGAGAACTGCCCCGCGATACGCGTCTTGTCGGGCGTGCCGGCCGACTGGGTGACGTGGTAGGAGAGGCTCGGGCTCGGACCGAAGTAGGCGTCGATCTTGCCGCTGTTCAGAGCCAGATAGGTGCTGTTGCTGTCCTGGAAGTACTTGACGGTGAGCTTCTTGCCCTCGCTCTCCAGCTTCTTCTTCCACGCCAGCAGGATCCGCTCCTGGTTGGTGCCCGCGCCGACCGAGACGGTCTTGCCGGCCAGCACCTCGTAGTCGCCGTCGAACGTCCAGGTGCTCGACTCGGGCGCCTCCAGGGCCAGGTCGTCCTTGCGGTACGAGGCGAACTCGTACTTCCGCTTGCGCTCCTCGGTGACGGTGACGTTCGTGAGGGCGACGTCGACCTTTCCGCTGTCGATGCCGACGAAGAGGTTCTCCCAGGTGAACCGCTTGATCTCCGGCTTCAGGCCGAGCACCGCGGCGACCAGGCGGCCGAGGTCCGGCTCGGAGCCGGTGAGGGTCTTCTGGTCGCCGCCCACGTAACCCAGCGGTGGGGAGCCGGACGGCAGGGTGCCGCTGCCGATCACCAGCTTGCCGCTCTTGCGTATGGCCTCGGGCAGTCGGGCGCTGATCGACTTCACCTCGGACACCGTGAGGGTGGTCTCCTTCGCGGCGCCGTTGGAGACCCGGCCGACGGTCACGCTGCCCGAGGCGGCGGCGTCGGTCGTGGTGGCCGCGTCGCTGTCGCCACCGCAGGCGGCGAGTCCGGTGGCCAGGGTGGCGACGGCGGTCGCCGCGGTGATGCCGCGTATCAGGCTGCGTCGGGTGAAGTGGGTGGGCATGGCCGTCCTTCGTGGCTTGTGGCTGGTGGCTGGGACGAGAGGGAAGAGAGGTGGTACGGCGCGGGGCTGTCAGAGGACCTTGCTGAGGAAGTCCCGGGTCCGTTCGTGCCGCGGGTTGTCCAGGACCTCGGCGGGCGGACCCTGTTCGACGATCTTTCCGCCGTCGATGAAGACGACCCGGTCGGCGACCTCGCGGGCGAAGCCGACCTCGTGGGTGACGATGACGAGGGTGGTGCCGCTGGTCGCCAGGTTCTTGATGACGGCGAGGACCTCGCCGACCAGTTCGGGGTCGAGGGCGGAGGTGGGCTCGTCGAAGAGGATGACGCCGGGGCGCAGGGCGAGGGCGCGGGCGATGGCGACGCGCTGCTGCTGGCCGCCGGACAACTGCCGGGGGTAGGCGGCGGCCTTGTCGGCGAGGCCGACGCGGTCGAGGAGTTCGCGGGCCAGTTCCTGGGCGGCGGGCCTGTTGAGCCTGCCGGTGGCCACGGGGGCGGCGGCGACGTTGTCGAGCACGGTCAGGTGCGGGAAGAGGTTGAAGTTCTGGAAGACGAACCCGATGCGGCCGCGCTGGGCCCGGATGGCCCGTTCGCTCAGCTCGCGCAGCCGGTCGCCGTGCCGGCGGACGCCGATCGGCTCGCCGTTGACGCTGACGTGGCCGATGTCGGGCTTCTCCAGGTGGTTGATGACCCGCAGCAGGGTGGACTTGCCGGAGCCGGACGGGCCGAGAATGACAGTGACCTCACCGGGGCGCACGGTCAGGTCGACCCCGTCCAGCACCCGGTGGGCGCCGTACCACTTGTGCACGCCGTGGACCTCCACGGCGGCGGGCCGCACCTCGGCGGGCACGACGGTCCCGGCTGCCTTCGTGGTCACGACGGTCTCGGTGGTCTCGGCGGTCATACGGCGGCCTCCCTGCGCGCACGCTCCCGCAGGTCCCGCAGGCCGGTGCGCAGCTTCTGCAACGGGGTCGGCGGCAGGGAGCGCGTGGCGCCCCGGGCGAAGTACCGCTCGACGTAGAACTGGACGACGGACACGAGGCTCGTGAGGATCAGGTACCAGACAGTGACCACCAGGAGCAGCGGCACAATGTCGCCGGGGTAGGTGGACCCCATCGACTGGGCGGTGCCGAACAGGTCGAGCAGCGACACGTAGAAGACCAGCGAGGTGCTCTTGATCAGGCCGATCAGCTGGTTGACGTAGTTGGGGGTGATGGACCGCAGGGCCTGCGGGAAGACGATCCGCCGGAACTGGTAGCCCTTGGGCAGGCCGAGCGCGGACGCCGCCTCGTGCTGGCCCTGGTCGACGGAGAGGATGCCGCCGCGGACGACCTCCGCGGCGTACGCGGCCTCGTTGAGGCTGAGGCCGATCACGGCGATCGCCATGTCGGTGGCGAGCCGGGACTCGTCGAAGGTGAAGAAGGCGGGCCCGAAGGGGACGCCGACGCTCAACGTCTTGTACAGGGCGCTGAAGTTGTAGAGGAACAGCAGCACGACGATCAGCGGGACGGAGCGCAGCGCCCAGACGTAGGTCCAGCTCGCGGCGCGCAGCACCGGGCTCCTGGAGAGCCGGGCCAGGGCGAGCAGGATGCCGCCGAGCAGGCCCAGCACCGCGCTCCAGGCGGTCACTTCCAGGGTGATCAGCAGCCCGTCGAGGATCGTCGGCCGCAGGAACCAGTAGCCGAAGCGGTCCCACTGGTAGAAGGGGTTGGTCACCAGGCCGTGCACGAACTGGGCGGCCAGGACCAGTACGACCGCGGTGGCGATCCACCGTCCGGGCCGGCGCAGCGGCTGGACGCGCTGCGCGGTGAGTTTCTGCGGCGGCGGGGGGTCGGCGGGTGGCGCCTCGGCGAGGGTCGTGGCGCCTGGGGGTTCACTCATGAGGGGCTCCGGCGGGAGTCGGGGCACCCCGGATCACGGCAGGCGTGGGTGGCTGCGGCGGCGCGGCAGGGCGGCGGGGACCGCGCCGTGACGGGCCGGCGCGCACGGCGCACGGATGCGTACGGGGAACCGGGGTGGGGCGGACAATGGCACACCGCTCGGGCGGTGTTCGTCAGGAACGCGGTGTCGGGGCGAAGGGTGTGAGGGGTTCAGCCCCGACAGCGGGCACGGCCCGGTGCGGTACACAGTGCGCTGCTCACGCGCAGGAGATCGACGGCGCGGTCGGCGACGAGGATGTCGAGGTACGGCCGTACGCAGCCCCGGGGGCGGCGGGCCGCCGTCCTGAGATCTGCGTACATGTCCGTCACCGTCTCTGTCCGGCCCCGTGGGGCCCTCGCGCTTACCGAAGCGTCCACGAAAACGTCATCCGGTCCGGTCGTCACCTGGGGCACCCCACCGCCGAGCGAGGGTTGCCGGTCAGCGAGCCAGGGCTTGTCGCTGACGCTCATGACCGTTCTGGGCCGTAAGTAAGACAGTTGCCCGAACGAATGTCAACGCCGTCCAGGTGGTGGACCGGGTCAGACCCGCCCGGCCTGCGTGTCTGTGCCTGTTCGGGGGGTCGAGTGGGTCGCCCAGTCCAGGATCTGGACGGCGGAGCCGGCGGCCTCCAGGCCCTGACAGCGGGCGTGGTGGCGGCGGTTGACGCCGTCGAGGTCGAGATGGGCGCCGAAGGCAGGGTGGGCGGCCAGCCGTCGGGCGTACGCCCACAGGGCGGGGTGTCCGGCGATGCGGCGTACGGCGTCCACGTCGAGGTGATGCCGGTGCACGGTGTCGAGCTGGACCAGCGCGGCCCACAACTCGACGTCGGCGGCCGTGATGCGATCGCCGATCAGGAAGGGCTGTGCGCCGAGCCCTTGGTCGAGGACGCCGAGCGTGCCGAGCAGCGTGTCGAGAGCCGCGGTGCGCCCGGACTCCTCGGCGCCGGCCGCTCCGGCACGCTGCGCGGCTTCCTCGATGCCCTGGGCGCACATCCGCTCGACGGCCTCGATCTCCGACTCCCTGCCGCACGGGTACAGCGAGGTCCGGCCGCCGCCGAAGTGCCGGGCGAGGTCGCGGGCGATGTCGGGGCCGTGGGTGGAGACGATCCGTCCGGACCAGTCGTCGCTGAGCACCGGCGCGAGGGCGGGTCCGGTGTAGTGGTGGGCGCTGGCCTCGTACAGGGGGCGCAGCGCGGAGTGGCCGCCGTCCGGACAGTCCGGGACGGCGGGCAGGAAGGTGACGGGACAGGCGCGGTCCAGGCCGAGCAGGCTGTGGGTGACGGCGATGCGCAGACCGTCGGGGTCGGCCGGTGACAGGTGGAGCCGGTAGCGGCGCGGCACGGCGTAGTGGCCGCTGCGGGCGTCGCGGCCGATGCGGCCCCGGAAGGCGGGGGCCGGGCGGGCGGACGGGTGGGCGGCGAGCGGTGTGGCGGACATGACTCTCCACGGGGGGGCGTGCGCGTGGACGGACGCGCGGCGGATGCGACGTCGGACGGGAGGGGCCGGACGGGAGGACGCGGCCAGGGTCCCGCGCGCCGGTGGGGTGGGAGCGGGGACACCGTCGAGAGGGCTCGGCGCAGGGAGGCGGGGCCGGTTCAGCCCTGGGGCATCGCGCTGCAGACGCGCAGCAGGTCGATGTGACGGCGGGAGGTGAGAAGGGGTGACGACCACGCCGTGCGGCTCACTCGGCGGGCGACCGTCTCACACCCCATGCGATTCCCTACCTGTTCACTAGGATTACCGGTCCGAGTGTCGATCCGCCCCCGGCCGCCGTCAAGAGGGCGTCCACCAGGTGAGTCAGGGGGTGCGGGTGCCGGGGTCCGGCAGCCGGTACACCGACACATGGGACCGCGACTCGGCGGTGAACTCGGAGCCGGTCCAGTCGGCGTGCCGGGACTCCGGCCGGAAGCCGGCCAGTTGGGCCATCAGGTCGAGTTCGGCGGGCCAGATGTAGCGGTGCGGGGTGCGGTCCAGCCGGGCCTGCCGGCCACTCTCGTCGAACCTGAAGTGGTGCGAGACGACGTGCTGGCGCAGGACGTCGTAGGTGTCCAGGCCGATGTAACCGGGTTCGGAGTGCCAGACGGTCGCCTCCTGCCCCGGAGGGAGACGGCGCAGGTCGGGCACCCACAGCTCGATGACGAACCGGCCGCCGGGTCCGAGGTGGCGGGCGGCGTTGTGGAAGCACGCGACCTGGTCGGCCTGGGTGAGCAGGTTGGCGATCGTGTTGTAGACGAGGTAGACGAGCGTGTACTCCCCCGGTGCGCGCGTCGTCGCCATGTCTCCGACGACCACCGGGATCGCCGTCTCGTCGGCCTTGGTGCGCAGTCGGTCGAGCATCGGGCGGGACAGCTCGACACCGGTGACGGGCACGCCCCGCGCGGCGAGTGGGACCGCCACGCGGCCGGTCCCGACGGCGAACTCCAATGCCTTTCCGCCGTCGGCGAGTTCGGCGAGCCGGTCGACGGTCGGCCCGAGTACCTCGGGCGCGAACATGCCGGTGCCGGGAGTGTCGTAGCGCTGGGCGATGTCGGCGTCCCAGATCTGCTGCTGATCCATGCGCCTCAACGATGGTCAGACGTCGGGGAGTTGTCCAACCATTTGTCGCCCCACGGGCCTCACGCGCGCCTCTTGCCGCTCTCCGCGAACTCCTCGGCGGCGGCGAGGTCGAAGTCCCCGTGGTCGCTGCCGAGTCCCTGGGCGACCAGAGCCGCCGCGGCGCAGCCCAGGACGGCGGCCTCCGCCGGTGCGCGCCCGAGGGCGACACCCCGCAGATAGCCGGCCGAGAACGCGTCGCCGCACCCGGTGGTGTCCACGACGTCGACCGCGAAGGCGGGGACCGTCTCGCTCCCGTCGGCGCTCACCACGAGGGCGCCGTCCCCGCCGCGGGTCACCGCGACCACGCCCACCCCGGCGCCGCGCAGTTTCCGTACGCCCGCCGCCAGGTCCGGCTCACCGGAGAAACCGAGCACCTGGTCCTCGTTGGGCAGCAGATGGTCGATGTGGGGCAGGGCCGCCTCGATCTGGTCGAAGCTGCCCAGCACACCGGGGGCGAGGAGGTCCACGGAGGTGACGGTGCCGTGCTCCTTGGCGTACGACAGGATGCGCGCGGCGACGTCGACGCCGATCAGTTCGGGGCCGCCGAGGTGCAGGTGGGTGGCGGCGGCGACGGCGTCCCAGGGCACGTCGTCGAGGCCGTAGGTGATGTTCGCGCCGAGCAGGTGCAGGGAGGGCCGGTCGCCGTTGGGGCGGATCGGCAGGACGCTCGCGGAGGTGGCGGTGCCGGTGCGGCGGACGAGGAACTCGGTGTCGACACCGGCCCGTCGGAGGAGCTGGACGAGCATGTCTCCGGTGGGGTCGGTGCCGATGGCGCCCGCGCTGCGGACCGACGCGCCCAGTCTGGCGAGGGTGAGTGCGGTGCCGCCGGCCGTCCCCGCGGCGGTCATCCTGATGTCCTCGACCAGGGTCGCGCCCTGCCCCTCGGGTATGGCCTCCACGGGCCGTACCAGCACGTCCAGGACGTGCACGCCCATCGTGACGACGTTCATCGGGGCGAGGCTCATCGGTTTCCCTCCTGCACGGGCGGTACGGGCCGGGTGGTGCCGTAGTCACGGGCCGACGCCGCCTCGATCACGGCGAGTTGCTGTCGTTCGTCGAGGACGCGGGGCCGTCCCATGGCGGCGGCGTGCTGGTAGACGCCGCAGGCCCATTCGAGCAGCAGGGCGTGCTCGACGGCCTGGTCGAGGGTCGGGGCGTGGGTGACCGCGCCGTGGTTCGCCATCAGGGCGGCGCCGCGTCCGTCCAGCGCGTCGAGCACCGAGGCGGCGAGTTCGGGGGTGCCGAAGGTGGCGTACGGCGCGACCCGGACCGTGCCGCCCAGGGCGAGCAACTGGTAGTGGACGCACGGAAGTTCGTCGAGAACGCAGGAAACGGCGGTGGCCATCGGGGCGTGGGTGTGGACGACCGCTGCGGTGCCGTAGCGGCGGTAGACGCCGAGGTGGAGTTCCAGTTCGGAGGTGGGCCGCAGGGTGCCGGCCACGACCTTGCCGTCCAGGTCGACGACGGTCACCTCGTCGGCGGTGATCCGGGCGAGGACCGCTCCGGTCGCCGTGACGGCGACCCGGTCGCCCGCGCGCGCACTCACGTTCCCTGCCGTGCCGATGAGGAGGCCTTCGGCTGCCAGGCGCCGGCAGGCGCCGGCGACGGCGGCCCGCTCCTGACCCAGCGCGGAGCTTGAGTCGGTCATGGCCGCGACGGTAGCGTAAACGTGAAACAAAGTCACCTTCATGTTCGGAGGCAGTTCTTGAGCCCGGCACACGCGGATCAGGGCGCCGTCCCGCTGCGCCGCACCCCCCGGCAGGCACGCAGCCGGGCCCGGCTGGCGCTGGTGCTCCGGGCTGCCGAACGCGTCCTGGTCGCGGAGGGGGTCGAGGCGCTCACGACGACCCGGGTGGCGGCCGAGGCGGAGGTCTCGGTCGGCTCGCTCTACCAGTACCTGCCCGACCGCGACGCGCTCATCGACGCTCTGGCGGCGGGGTACTTCGCGCGCATCGAGGCCGTCATGGACGACCTGGTGCGGGCTGCCGCGGCCGAGCGGTGGGGGGACCCCGTGGGCGCGCTGCTCGACGCGTTCGCCGGCATCTACCGCACCGAACACGGCTTCCGCGCCCTGTGGTTCGGCAGCGGGCTGACCGAGCGGACCCGGGCCGCCGACCGCGAGCACAAACGCCGGATGGCCGACGGCATCCGCCGCGTCCTGCTCGCCCTGGACATGGCGGAGGACGACGAGGCGCTGGCCCGCGCCGGCCACGCGGCGGTCCTGGCGGCGGACGCCCTGGCCCAGGAGGCGTTCCGACGGGACCCGGCGGGGGACGCGGCGCTGCTGGAGGAGGCGAAGGTGATGCTGCGGGGGTATCTGGGGGCGGTCGTGGCGCGGTACCCGTCACACGACGGCGGGAACTGAGTCCGGACACGGCGGAGGCCGCCTCCTCGTCCGAGGAGGCGGCCTCCGACCACCTCACGCTGGTCGGGACGACAGGATTTGAACCTGCGACCCCTTGACCCCCAGTCAAGTGCGCTACCAAGCTGCGCCACGTCCCGTCGCGTCCCGCGCCGGTGAACCGTGGGAACGCGCAGGTAAACCCTACCGTACGCGTACAGGTGCCACGGTCGCGGCCCTGCGGGCCCCCGCGCCGGACGGGCCGGCGGGGCGGCCGTCGCGGACCGGCGGGGAGGCGGAGGCGGCACCGGGGATGCACTGGGGAAGCACTGGGGCCCTTCCCGGTCACTCGGGCGCGACATGCAGATTTTCCCCGGGGGCCACATGCGGCCGGACCTTCCGACCCCCGTTTCGGACATGCGCTCCAAAGGAACCCATTTCCGTCGGTCGTGCGCGTTTCAACAATGTGTGGACCGGATGAACCGGATCAGCGAGAAAACCAATAGATCCGTTTTCCTACGCCGTGGCCTTTTCTCCGAAGGTGACCGAATCAATACGGCGGGAAACCGAGCGGTCGTTCAAACGTTGACTGGCGAGTAATAACCGCACTACCTTCAACGCGCTTCGAACAAGCGATTTCCTGGGCCTTCCGCGGTGATCCTTTCCCGCCGGAACCCCGGTGCACGCCTTTGCTGTCCCGAACCCCCCACCGTGCAGTTTCACCCTTGATTCGGAGAATCAATGACGTCCACTGTGCGCTCCGAGGACATGATCATCGGCATCACCCCTTTCGGCGAGCCCGACGCCGGGCTCACCCTCGCGGTCGCCGGTGCCGGCGGCCTCGGCGTCCTCGATCTCGGGGACGGCGGCCGAAGATCGCGTGAGGCGCTGGCCCGATTGCGGCGCTCGGCGCCGGGCGGCTTCGGGGTCAGGGTCGGCCCGCGCTGCCCCCTGTCCGCCGCCGACCTCGGAGCCGACGGCCCCCACACGGTGGTCCTGGCCGCCGACGCGCCCCGGCCGCCCACCGGCCTCACGGCGCGGCACCGCGTCCTCGTCGAGGTCACCGATCTGCCGGGCGCGCGGGAGGCCGTCCGCGCCGGGGCGCACGGCCTCATCGCGCGGGGCAGCGAGTGCGGCGGCCGGACCGGCGCCCTGGGCACCTTCGTCCTGCTCCAACAACTGTTGTCGGCGACCGAGTTGGGCGTGCCGGTGTGGGCCTGCGGGGGCATCGGCCCGCGCACGGCCGCCGCCGCGGTGGCCGGCGGGGCTGCCGGGGTCGTCCTCGACGCACAGCTCGCGCTGCTGGCCGAGTCCGCGCTGCCCGAGGCGGCGGCCGCCGCGCTGCGCCCCCTGGACGGCTCGGAGACCGTCGTCGTGGCCGGTCACCGGGTGCTGCTGCGCCGGGGCCCCGACGCCCCGCGCCTTCCCGAGGACGCCGGACCGGAGGAGGTCGCGGCGCTGCTCGGCGCGCGGGACCCCCGCACCCAGCTGCTGCCGGTGGGGCAGGACGGCTTCCTCGCCGCCCGGTTCGCCGACCGCTGGGGGGACGTACGGCGGACGGTGCGGGCGGTGCGGGACGCGGTGCGCGATGCCGTGGGGGACGACGGGACCGTACGGGCGCTGGCGGACGGGTCGCCGATGAGCCGGGCGCTGGGCACCCGGCTGCCGGTCGCGCAGGGTCCGATGACGCGGGTCAGCGACGGGGCCGCGTTCGCGGCGGCGGTCGCCGCGGACGGGGCGCTGCCGTTCCTCGCCCTGGCGCTGGCGGACGGTGAGCGGACGCGGGAGATGCTGGCCGGCACACGCGACGCGGTGAACGGCCGGCCCTGGGGGGTCGGTGTGCTCGGCTTCGCACCCGAGGACGTACGGGCCGCGCAGTGGGAGGCCGTACGGGAGCTGCGGCCGACGCACGCCGTCATCGCGGGCGGGCGGCCCGCGCAGGCGCAGGCGCTGGAGCGGGACGGGATCCGGACGTTTCTGCACGTGCCGTCGCCGGGGCTGCTGCGGCAGTTCCTCCAGGCGGGTGCGCGCCGGTTCGTGTTCGAGGGCTCGGAGTGCGGCGGGCACGTCGGACCGCGTGCGAGCTTCCCGCTGTGGGAGGCCCAACTGGCCGTGCTCGAGGACTACCTGGACGACGGCGGTGACGCCGGGGACGTCGAGGTGTTCTTCGCGGGCGGCGTGCACGACGAGCGGTCGGCCGCGATGGTGGCCGCGCTCGCCGCGCCGCTGACCGCGCGCGGGGCGGCCGTCGGCGTCCTGATGGGGACGGCGTACCTGTTCACCGAGGAGGCTGTGGCGCACGGCGCGATCCGGCCGCTGTTCCAGCGGCAGGTGCTCGACGCCGACCGCACCACCCTGCTGGAGTCGGCGCCGGGGCACGCCACCCGCTGCGTGCCCAGCCCGTTCGCCGTCGGCTACCGCGAGGAGGAGGCCCGGCTGCGCGCCGAGGGCGTCCCCGACCGGCGGATCTGGGAGGAGCTGGAGCGGCTCAACGTCGGCCGGCTGCGCCTCGCCAGCAAGGGCACGACCCGGGAGGCGGACGGCACGCTCACGCCCGTCGACGAGCGACGGCAGCTCGCCGAGGGGATGTTCATGGCCGGCGAGGTGGCCGTGCTGCGGTCGGCGACCACGACGGTCGCCGCGCTGCACACGTCCGTGACGGCGGGAGCGGCCGCGTTCCTGTCCCGCCGGGCCGCCGAACTCGGCGTCGAGGAGGTGCCGCGCCCGGAGGCGCCCGCACCGCTCGACATCGCCGTCGTCGGCATGGCCTGCATGTTCCCGCAGGCACCCGACCTGCCCACCTTCTGGGCCAACGTGGTCGGCGGCGTGGACGCGGTCGGCGAGGTCCCGGCCGACCGCTGGGACCCGGCCGTGCACCACGGCGGGTCCACCCCGTCGAAGTGGGGCGGCTTCCTGCCGCCGATCCCCTTCGACCCGCTGCGCTACGGCATCCCGCCCGCCTCCCTCGGCCACATCGAGCCGGTGCAGCTGCTGTCCCTGGAGGCCGCCCGACGGGCCCTGGAGGACGCCGGATACGGCGACGGGGGGCGGGAGTTCGACCGCTCGCGCACCTCGGTGGTGTTCGGCGCGGAGGCCGGCAGCGACCTCTCCAACGCGGCCACCCTGCGGGCCGTCCTGCCCTCCTACTACGGGAAGGTGCCGCAGGGTCTCGACGAGCAGCTCCCGCAGCTCACCGAGGACTCGTTCCCCGGCATGCTCGCCAACGTCATCTCGGGCCGGATCGCCAACCGTCTCGACCTCGGCGGCGCCAACTACACCGTCGACGCCGCCTGCGCCTCCTCCCTGGCCGCGGTCGACGTCGCCTGCAAGGAACTCCTCGGCGGCACCAGCGACGTCGTGCTGTGCGGCGGCGCCGACCTGCACAACGGCATCAACGACTACGTCCTCTTCTCCTCCGTGCACGCCCTGTCCCCCACCGGACGCTCCCGCGCCTTCGACGGCTCGGCCGACGGCATCGCCCTCGGCGAGGGCGTGGCCTGCGTGGTCCTCAAGCGGCTCGCGGACGCCGAACGCGACGGCGACCGGATCTACGGCGTGATCAAGGGCCTCGGCTCCTCCAGCGACGGCCGCTCCCTCGGGCTGACCGCGCCCCGCCCCGAGGGCCAGCGGTCCGCGCTGGAACGCGCCTACCGCAACGCGGGGGTCTCCCCGGCCCAGGTCGGCCTCGTCGAGGCGCACGGCACCGGCACGGTGGTCGGCGACCGCACCGAACTCGCCATCCTGGGCGAGGTGTTCGGCGAGGCGGGCGCCGAGGCGGGCGGCTGTGTGATCGGCTCGGTCAAGTCGCAGATCGGACACACCAAGTGCGCCGCAGGGCTGGCCGGCCTGATCAAGACGGCGCTCGCGCTGTACACGGGCGTACGGCCGCCGACGCTGCACGTCGAGGTGCCCAACGCGGCCTGGGACGCGGACAGCAGCCCGTTCGCCTTCCACACCGAGGCCCGGCCGTGGGCCGCGCCCGCCGGTGAACGCCTCGCCGGGGTCAGCGCGTTCGGCTTCGGCGGCACCAACTTCCATGTGGTACTGGGCGCCCACCCGGACGGGGTGGCGCCGGCGCGAGGGCTGGACGCCTGGCCGGCCGAACTGTTCGTGTTCCGCGGCCGGGACGAGAAGTCGGCCCGTCGCGCCGTCGAGGACCTCCTCCGGGTCGCCGGGACCGACGGCCGCCCGTGGCGGCTGCGCGACCTCGCGCTCGGAGCGGCGCGGCGGTCGGACGCGAGCACGGACCCGGTGCGGTTCGCGGTCGTGGCGAGCGACGTGGACGACCTGACCCGAAAGCTGCGGACCGTCCTCGACGGCCCGGCCGGCGCCGCCCCCGACCGCGGGATCCACCGGGCCGGCGCCGAGCCCGCCGGGGGCGGCAAGGTCGCCTTCCTCTTCCCCGGGCAGGGCAGCCAGCGCCCCGGCATGCTCGCCGAACTCTTCGTCGCCTTCCCGGAGTTGCGCCCCTACCTGGAGCTGGGGCGGGCCCACGCGGGCGCGCTGTATCCACCGGCCGCGTTCGACGAGGCCGCCCGGGACCGGCAGCGGGCCGCGCTCACCGACACCCGGGTGGCGCAGCCGGCCCTCGGCATCGCCGGGCTCGCCGCGCACGCCCTGCTCACGGCCGCCGGCGTGGAGCCGGACATGGCCGCCGGGCACAGCTACGGCGAGCTGGTCGCCCTCTGCGCCGCCGGTGCCCTCGCCCCCGAAACGCTGCTGGAGCTGAGCACCGAGCGGGCGGCGGCGATCCTCGGGGCCGGCGGGGAGGACCCGGGGACCATGGCCGCGGTCACCGCCGGTGCCGAGGAGGTCGAGCAGGCCCTCAAGGCGGCGGGCGCACCCGACACCGTGGTCGTCGCCAACCGCAACTCCCCCCGCCAGACGGTGGTCTCCGGTCCGACGGACGCGGTCGCCGAGGCCGTACGGCTGCTGCGCGAGGCCGGTCTGCGGGCCCAGCGGATCCCCGTGGCGTGCGCCTTCCACAGCCCGCTGGTCGCCCGGGCCGGCGACCGCTTCGCCGAAGCGCTCGCGGTCCACCCGGTGCACGCGCCGGAGTTCCCGGTGTGGTCCAACCGCACCGCCGCGCCCTACGCCGCCGACGCGGGCGCGGTCCGGGCCGAACTCGCCGCGCAGATCGGCGCCCCGGTCTCCTTCACCGAGCAGATCGAGGCGATGTACGAGGCGGGCGCGCGCGTCTTCGTCGAGGCCGGTCCCGGGTCGGTGCTGACCCGGCTGGTCGGACAGATCCTCGGCGAGCGCCCGCACACCACCGTCGCGTGCGAGCCCCGCCCCGGCGGCGGCCTGCGCGACTGGCTCGACGCCCTCGCCCGGCTCGCCGTCGCGGGGGTGCCGGTGCGCACCGGACGGCTGCTGCGCGGCCGGGACGCCGTCGACGCGGTCCGCACCCCCGCTCCCGAGGTCCCGGGCTGGACGGTGGACGGGCAGCTCGTCCGCACCGCCGCCGGCGCCCTCCTCCCTGGTGCGCTCGCACCGGCCCGACGTGTCGTGGACACCCTGGAGACGACTGTGACGACCACCCCCCCGCACGGCGTCCCCTCCGACCGGGACGCGCTCGTCTCCGAGTTCCTGCGCACCAGCCGGGAGATGATCGCCGCCCAACGGGACGTGCTGCTCACCTACTTCGGCGGCAGCCCCGGTACGCCGGTCGCCGGTCCCGTCCTCGCGCAGGCGCCGCTCCCCGCGGTCGAGGCCGTGCCGCAGGCGCCCGGAACACCCGTCGCGGCACCGCCGCCGGACCCGGAGCCCGTGCCGGAGGCCACCGGGCCCGTCGACGTGCGGCAGCTGGTCCTGGAGATCATCAGCGAACGCACCGGCTACCCCGTCGACATGATCGAACCCGATCTCGATCTGGAGGCCGACCTCAGCATCGACTCCATCAAGCGGGCCGAGATCGCCGGTGAGCTGGCCAGGCGGCTGGGCGCGGGCGGCGGCGCGGACCTCACCTCGATGGACGACGCGGAGCTGGAGGAGCTGGCGAAGGCGCGTACGGCGGCGGCGGTGACCGGCTGGCTCACGGCCCGGCTGGGGGCACCTGCGGCACCGGAGGTGGCCTCGGCACCGGTCGAGTCGACGCCCGTTGAGTCGCCCGGCTCGGAGGCGGTGACCGGTGAGCCGCCCCGGCGGCACGTCCTGCGCCCGGTGCTCCTCGACGGCCCCGGCGGCGCCGACCCCGCCGCCCTGTTCCCCGGCACCCGCTGGATCCTGCTCGGTGACGCGCCCGAAGTGGCGTCCCGCGTCGAGGCGTTGGGCGCCGAGGTCGCCGTACGCGGCCGGGACCACGTGCTGGGCGACGGGGACGGGCCGGTGGACGGGGTGCTGTACCTCGGGGCGCTCGCGGACGACGGCACGCCCGTGCTGCCGGACGCGTTCCCGGTGCTGAAGGCCGCCCTGGCGCGCGGGCCGCGGTGGCTGCTGGCCGTCCGGCCGTCCGGCGGCGGCGCACGGTCTGCGGGGCTGCGCGGCTTCTTCCGCACCGTGGCCCGCGAGTACCCGGGGACGGTGGCACGGGTCGTCGACCTCGCCGATGTCTCGCCCGCCGCCGTCGCGGACGCCGTGGCCGGGGAGGCCGCCGCCCCGGACCGTACGCCGGTCGTCGTGCGGGCGGATGCCGGCCGGTACGGGTTCGAGCTGGTGGAGGCGCCGCTCGGCGCGCTCGGCGGCACGGGTGCCGGACCGGCCGGGGCCGGCGCGGCCGAGGCTGCCGCGCTGGGCCTGGACCGGGACTCGGTGGTGGTGCTGGCGGGCGGGGCGCGGGGCATCACCGCGCAGTTCGCCGCCGCGCTCGCCGGCGCCGCCCGCTGCCGCCTGGAACTGCTCGGCCGCACCCCCGCGCCGGACGGTCCGGAGGACGCGGACACCGCGGCCGCCCGCACCCCGGCGGAACTGCGCGCCGCGCTCGCCGCGCGCGGCGGGGCGAAGCCGGCCGAGATCAACCGGGCCGCCGGACTCCTGCTGGCCCAGCGGGAGATCAGGGCGACGCTGGAGGAACTCGCGGCGCTCGGCAGCCGGGCCCACTACCGCTCGGTCGACTTCCGCGAGCCGGACGCCGTACGTCAGGCCGTGAAGGAGATCCACGCCGAGCACGGCCGCCTCGACGGCGTGGTCCACGCGGCCGGGGTGATCGAGGACCGGCTCATCGCGGAGAAGACCGCCGAGTCCTTCCAGCGGGTCTACGGCACGAAGGCCACCGGCGCCCAGGCGCTGCTCACGGCGCTGGAGGAACTGCCCGCCGCGCCCGCGTTCACGGTGCTGTTCGGCAGCATCTCAGCCGTCCTCGGCAACCGGGGCCAGGTCGACTACGCGGCGGCCAACGACGCCCTGGAGTCCCTCGGCGCCGCCTTCGCCGCCCGCACCGGCCGTCGCGCGCTGACCGTGCACTGGGGTCCGTGGGCGCCCGCGGCCGGGCACACCGGCATGGTGGGGGCGGAGCTGGCGCGCGAGTACGCCCGGCGCGGCATCCGGCTGATCGACCCCGAGGAGGGCACCGCGGCGCTGCTGCGGGAGCTGGCCTGGGGCGAGGAGTCCGCGACGGCCGTCGTCCACACCGCCTCGGGCTGGTGACCGGGGCCGTGACACCTCGTCAAGTGCCGGTGGCGATCGTCGGCATGGCGGTGCTGCTGCCGGGTGCGCCCGACCTGGACACGTACTGGCGGAACCTGCGGGACGGCGTGGACGCCGTCGGGGAGGTGCCGGACGGACGCTGGGACGCGGACTACTACCACCCCGGCACCGCCTCCGAACCGGCGGTCGCGGACCGGGTGTACGCCCGGCGGGGCGGGTTCGTGGACGGGCTCGCGCAGGTCGAGGTCACCCGGTTCGGGATCATGCCGAACTCGGTCGCCGGAACCGAGCCCGATCAGCTCATCGCGCTGCACGTGGCCGCCGCCGCCCTCGACGACGCGGGCGGCACGGACCGGCTCCCGGACCGGGCGCGGGTCGGCGTCGTCCTGGGCCGGGGCGGCTACCTCACCCCGGGTCTGGTCCGGCTCGACCAGCGGGTCCGGACCGCCGGTCAACTCGTCCGCACCCTGGGCGAGTTGTTGCCGGACCTGACACCCGGCCAACTCGACCGGGTGCGGGAGGCGTTCACGGACCGGCTGGGCTCCGACAGCCCCGAGTCGGCGATCGGCCTGGTGCCCAACCTGGCCGCCTCGCGGGTCGCCAACCGGCTCGATCTGCGCGGCCCCGCCTACACGGTGGACGCGGCCTGCGCCTCCTCGCTGGTCGCCGTCGACCAGGCGGTGGGCGAACTCGCCACCGGGCGCTGCGACCTGATGCTCGCGGGAGGCGTCCACCACTGCCACGACATCACGCTGTGGAGCGTGTTCTCCCAACTGCGCGCCCTCTCCCCCAGCCAGCGCATCCGGCCCTTCCACCGGGACGCCGACGGCATCCTGATCGGCGAGGGCACGGGCGTGGTCGTCCTCAAGCGGCTCGCCGACGCCGAGCGCGACGGCGACCGGGTCTACGCCGTCGTCCGGGGCACCGGTGTGGCGAGCGACGGCCGGGCGGGCGGGCTCGTCAACCCCGATCCGGGCGGCCAGGCACAGGCCGTACGGCAGGCGTGGCGGGCGGCCGGGATCGATCCGGCGGCGCCCGGTTCGATCGGCCTGCTGGAGGCGCACGGCACCGCCACCCCGGCCGGTGACGGGGCCGAACTGGCGACGCTGGCCGAGGTGTTCGGGCCCGGTGACGGCGAGGCCGTGCTGGGCTCGGTCAAGTCGATGATCGGGCACACCATGCCGGCCGCCGGGGTCGCCGGACTGGTCAAGGCCGCCCTCGCGGTCCACCACGCGACGCTGCTGCCCACCCTGCACTGCGACGACCCGCACCCGGCGCTGGCCCGCACCCGCTTCCGCACCCTGGAGAAGGCCGCCCCCTGGGAGACCACCCCGGATCAGCCGGTACGGCGGGCCGCGGTCAACGCGTTCGGGTTCGGCGGGATCAACGCGCACGTGGTGCTGGAGGAACCGCCGGGTGCCCGCGGAGCCGCTCCCGTCCCGCAGGTCACCGAGCCGGAGCCGGTGCTCCTGCTGGCCGCCGCCTCGACCGAGGGCCTCGCCGCCCTGCTCGACGCCGACGACAGCGCCGTACGCGCCGCCGGACTCGATCCGGCCCGCCCGCATCCGGAGGCCGGGCCGGTCCGGCTGGGCATCGTCGACCCGACCGGGAGACGCCTCGCCCTCGCCCGGCGCGCGGTCGCCAAGGGGCGGGCCTGGCACGGCCGCAGCGACGTCTGGTTCCGGCCGGACCCGCTCCTTGGGGCGGGCGGCGGAAAGCTGGCGTTCCTCTTCCCCGGCCTGGAGGGCGACTTCGCCCCCCGCGTGGACGATGTCGCCGCCCACTTCGGGCTGCCCGCGCTCGCGGTCGCCGGGGACGGGGTCGGCGACCTCGGCCGGCACGGTCTGGGAGTCGTCGCCGTCGGCCGTCTCCTCGACACCGCGCTGCGCCGTACCGGGATCGTGCCGGACACGGTCGCCGGACACAGCATCGGCGAGTGGACGGCGATGGCCGCGGGCGGGCTGTACTCCGGGGACGAGGTCGACGCCTTCATGGCGGACTTCGACCCGGACGCCCTCACCGTGCCGGGCCTCGCCTTCGGGGCGATCGGCACGTCCGCCGGGCGGGTGCTGGCCGCGCTCGGTGCGGAGGAGTGGGCCGGGGCGGGCCTGGTGCTGTCCCACGACAACGCGCCCGGCCAGTCGATGGTGTGCGGGCCGGACGCGGCGGTCGAGGAGTTCGTGCGGGTGTTCCGCGCCCAGGGCGTGCCGAGCCAGGTGCTGCCGTTCCGGTCCGGCTTCCACACACCGATGCTGGAACCCCACCTCGACCCGATCAAGGAGGCCGCCGCACGATTGCGGCTGCACCCCCCGCACACCCCCGTGTGGTCGGGGACGACCGCCGCGCCCTTCCCCCAGGACGAGGCGCGGGTACGGGAGTTGTTCGTCCGGCACCTGCTGGAACCCGTCCGCTTCCGGCAACTCGCCGAGGCCCTGCACACCGCGGGCCACCGGGTGTTCGTCCAGGTCGGACCGGGCCGGCTCGGCTCCCTCGTCGGCGACACCCTCGGCGCCCACGACCATCTGGTCGTCGCCGCCAACTCCCCGCACCGCACGGGCCTCGCCCAGCTCCGCCGGGTGGCGACCGCGCTGTGGGCGGCGGGCGCCGAAGTGGCCCCGGCGCTGACACCGGCGGCCCGCGCCGGGACCGTACGGACGCGACGAGAGCCGGTGCGCCTGGAGCTGGGCGGCGGGCTGGTATCGCTGGCGCCCGCTCAACTCGCGGTTCTGCGGGACGATTTGAGGCCGAGGGCCACGAGCCCTACGACCCCCGCCCTGGACGCGCTCGTCCCCGGCTCGCCGATCGCCGCCGAGCTGTCCGCGCTTCTCCAGGACACGGCGGACACGGCGGCCGCCCTCCTGACGGCACCGGCCCGCACCCCCGCCTCCCCGTCACCGCCGGCCCCGTACCGCGCGACCGTCCGGGTCTCCCCCGACACGATGCCGTACCTCCTGGACCACTGTTTCTTCCCGCAGCGGCCCGGCTGGCCGGACGTCTCCGACCGGTGGCCGGTGGTCCCGGCGACGACGATCGTGCAGCACATCATGGACACGGCACGGGAGGCGGCGCCCGGCCGGGTGCCGGTCGCCGTGCACGGGGCGCGGTTCGAGGAGTGGCTCACCGCCACCCCCGCCGTCGACGTCCCCGTCACGGCGGTCCCCGAGGGCCAGGACCGGCTGGCGGTCTCCTTCGGCCCGCGGGCCCGCGCCACCGTCGAACTCGCCGCCGCGCACCCTGCCCCGCCGGCCCCCTGGCCGGCCGACACCGCCTCCGAACGTGTCCCCGAGCACACGGCCGCCCAGCTCTACGACGAGCGCTGGATGTTCCACGGCCCGGCCTTCCAGGGCGTCACGGACCTCACCGCGATCGGCGACCGGCATGTCCGGGGCGTGATCACGACCCCTCCTGCGCCCGGCGCCCTGCTGGACAACGTCGGCCAGATCCTCGGCTACTGGATCATGGCGACCCGCACGTCCCGGACCGTCGTGTTCCCGGTCGGCATGCGCGAGATGCGCTTCCACGGGCCGCATCCGGCGCCCGGCACCGAGGTGGCGTGCCTGGTGCGGATCACCTCGCTCACCGACGCCCTGCTGGAGGCCGACGTCCAGCTGACGGTCGACGGCACGGTGTGGGCGGAGCTGTACGGCTGGCAGGACCGCCGCTTCGACAACGACCCGACGACCCGCCCCGTCGAGCGCTTCCCGGAGCGCAACACGCTCTCCGAGGCCCGGCCGGGCGGCTGGTCGCTGCTCCACGAACGCTGGCCCGACCTGGCGTCCCGCGAGCTGATCATGCGCAACTCGCTGGCCGGGCCGGAACGCGTCCGGTACGCGGAGCACGCCCCGCGCGGCCGCCGGCAGTGGCTGCTGGGCCGGATCGCCGTCAAGGACGCCGTACGGCAGTGGCTGTGGGACCAGGGTGAGGGGCCGGTCTTCCCCGCCGAGCTGCGGGTGCACAACGACGAGGCGGGCCGGCCGTACGTCACCGGGGTGCACGGCCGGGTCCTGCCGGCGCTGGACGTGTCGCTGGCGCACTGCGCGGAGGCGGGCGTCGCGATCGTGCGGCCCCACACCCCCGGGCCGGGGCCGGGGATCGACATCGAGGAGGTCACCGACCGCACCCCGCAGACCCTGGCCGCCGCCCTCGGCCCGGACGAGCTGCGGCTGCTGCGCACGCTGGTGCCCGACGGGTCCGAGGCCCTGTGGTTCACCCGTTTCTGGGCGGCGAAGGAGGCCGTCGCCAAGGCGGAGGGCACCGGGTTCGGCGGGCGGCCACGGGACTTCGCCGTCCTCGGCGCCACCCCGGCCGGCGACCGGCTGACCGTCGCGGGCCGTCTGGAACGCGCGTACACCGTGCACTGCGCCCCGGCCGCCAACCCGCCCCACCTGCCGGACCGCACCTATGCCGTGGCCTGGACGACGGGTCCCGTCGAAGCGAAGGAGTACGACCGATGACCCCCCACACTTCCGTCACCGCCGACGAGCGGACCGTCCTCGCCGACCTCACGGAGCTGCTCGCCCGGCTCATGGAGGACGAGTACGGCCTCGACGACATCGCGATCGGCCCGCACACCACCTTCAACCGCGACCTGGAACTGGAGAGCATCGACCTCGTCACCCTGGCCGGGCTGCTCCAGGAGCGGTACGGCGACCGGGTCAACTTCGCCGAGTTCCTGGCCGGCATGGAGTTCGACGAGATCATCGAGCTGACCGTCGGACGCCTCGTCGAGTACGTAGTGGCGAGCCTGAAGGCCGCGGAGGCGAGCTGACCATGGCCATGGTCGACACCGGCGCCGTCCGGTTGCACGTGCAGCGGATCGGCCCCCGCGACGGCCGGCCGGCCACCGCCACCGTGGTGCTGGTGCACGGCCTGCTGACCGACAGCCTGGCCAGCTACTACTTCACCGTGGCCCCCGCGTTCGCCGCCGCGGGCCTGGACGTCGTCATGTACGACCTGCGCGGCCACGGCCGCAGCGGACGCCCCGCCGACGGCTACACCCTGGACGACAACGTCGACGACCTCGAGGCGCTCCTCGACCGCCTCGCGGTGACCGGCCCGGTGCATCTGGTGGGCAACTCCTACGGCGGGACGGTCGCGTTCGGCTACGCGGCACGGCATCCGGAGCGTGCCGCCAGCGTCACCCTGATCGAGTCCGAACCGGCCACGCCCGCCTGGGCGGTGAAGCTGGGGGGCATCCTGGACCGGGTGGTGACGCAGCTCGCGCACAACGAGACCGACGCCATCGCCTGGATCACCGCGCACCGCGGCCACAACACCGCGCGCCTCGCCAGGGGCGCGGCCCGCCTCGCCCGCGACACCACACTGGGACGGGACATCCCGGCCAGCCGGGTGCTGACGGAGGAGCAGATCACGGCGGTGCGCTGCCCGGTGCTCGGCGTGTACGGCGGCGACTCCGACCTCGCCGGACTGGCGCCCTGGCTGGAGGCGTTGCTGCCGGACTGCCGGACCGTGGTGATTCCGGGGCACGAGCACTCGGTGCTGGTGGAGGCGGCCCCGGCGGTGGGCGGCCATGTGCTGGCGCTGGTGCGGGAGGCCGAGACGGCGAGGGCCGAGGTCCGGTGAGCCGATTCCTGTTCGTGGTACCACCGTTGACCGGGCACATCAACCCGGTCGTGGGCGTGGCGGCCGAACTCGCCGGACGGGGGCACCGGGTGGCGTGGGTGTGCGCCGACCCCGCGCTGGTCCGGCGGCTCGCGGGTGCGGGCGCCGAGGTGTTCGCCTGCGCCGGGGCACCCGAAGGGAGCCGGCCGCCCGAGCTGCGCGGGCCCGAGGCGCTGAGGTTCCTGTGGGAGTGGTACCTGCTGCCGCTCGCCGAGGCGATGGCGCCGGGCGTGCGCGCGGCCGTCGGGGAGTTCCGGCCGGACGTGGTGCTCGCCGACCAGCAGGCCTTCGCGGGCGCGCTGGTCGCGGAACGGCTCGGGGTGCCGTGGGCGACCTCGGCGACCACCTCGGCCGAGTTCACCGATCCGCTGGCAGGGCTGCCGAAGGTCAGGGAGTGGCTGGAGGAGCGGCTGGCGCTCCTGCGCGCCTCGGTCGGTGACCCGGCGGGCCGGGCCGACCCGCGGTTCTCGCCGCATCTCGTCCTCGCCTTCAGCGCACCGGAGTTGGCGGGACCCGCCGACGGGGTCCGCTGGGTGGGCCCCTCCGTGGCAGCCCGCCCCGCCGGGGCCGGCTTCCCCTGGGAGTGGCTCGACGCCGGACGGGCGACCGTGCTGGTGACGCTCGGCACCGCGAACACCGACGTCGGCGACCGCTTCCTGGAGGTGTGCGTGGAGGCGCTGCGCGCACGGGCGGACCGGGTGCAGGGGGTGGTCGTCGACCCCGGCGGCACCCTGCGGGCACCGGGCGACGACAAGGACGTACTGGTCGTGCCGTCCGTTCCCCAACTCGCCCTGCTGCAGCGGGGGGTGGCTGCGGTGGTCTGCCACGCCGGGCACAACACGGTGTGCGAGGCACTGTGGCACGGGATCCCGCTGGTGGTGGCCCCCATCCGCGACGACCAGCCGGTGGTGGCCGGACAGGTCACGGACGCCGGGGCCGGGGTGCGGGTGCGGTTCGGCCGGGCCGGCGCGCCGCGGCTGGGCGCGGCCCTCGACGCCGTACTCGACGAACCCGGCCACCGGGCGGCGGCCGAACGGATCGGCGCCGCCTTCCGGGCGGCCGGCGGGACCCCTGCGGCCGCGGACCATCTCGAGGAACTCGCCAGGGAGTTGTCATGAGTGACGAGACCGAGCGCGACAAGATCAAGCCCGGCGCCCGGATCGCGGCGCTGCGCCCCGGATACCAGGCCGATCTCGCCGCGGGCCTGGACCGCTTCTTCGAGCCCCGGCGCACCGACTGCCCCTGGTGCGGATCCGACCGGCTGACCACCCGGCTGCGCACGACGGACCTGCTCCAGCACAAGCCGGGCCGGTTCGTCCTGGACCGCTGCGAGGGCTGCGGGCACACCTTCCAGAACCCCCGGCTCAGCGCGGCGGGGCTGGAGTTCTACTACCGGGACTTCTACGACGGGCTCGGCGAGAAGAAGCTCGGCGACGCCTTCGGCGGGCGCACGAAGATGTACCGGGGCCGGGCCGGGTCGATGCTGCCGCACGATGCCGGGCCCAAGACCTGGCTGGACGTCGGCACCGGACACGGGCACTTCTGCGCGGTCGCCAAGGAAGTGCTGCCGGGGACGACGTTCGACGGACTGGACTTCACCGACGGCGTCGAACTCGCCGCGCGGGAGGGCCGCGTGGAGCACGGCTACCGGGGCGCGTTCCCCGACCTCGCGCCCGAACTGGCCGCCCGCTACGACGTGGTGAGCATGTTCCACTACCTGGAGCACAGCACCGATCCCGACCGTGAGCTGCGCGCCGCCCGGGAGACCGTCCGGCCCGGCGGGCATCTCCTCATCGAGGTCCCGGACCCGGAGAGCCGGTACGCCCGTCTCCTGGGCCGCTGGTGGCTGCCGTGGCTCCAGCCGCAGCACCTGCACTTCGTGCCGGTGGCCAACCTGCGGGAACGGCTCACGGACCTCGGGTTCACGGTGGTCGCGGAGCAGCACGCCGAGCCGCACGACCCGGTGGATCTGCTGGCCGCCGTATGGCTGGCGCTGGACCGCGCGGCGCCGCGCGAGGACGCGCCCTGGCTGCCGGAGCCCCCGAACGCGGCGCTCCGCACGCTGCGGGCCGCGCTGTTCCTCACCGGCGTTCCGGTGCTGATCGCGGGCACGCTGCTCGACCGGTTCGCGGTCCGGCCGCTGTCGCACCGGCTGGGCGTGTCCAACGCCTACCGGATCGTGGCGCGGCGCGACTGAGCGCGGGGGGGGGCGGGGCCAGGGGGGTGTGCGGGCGTCGGCGCCGTGCTACTTTCAGCCCGACCGATCGCCAGGATTCCTGTCAATGACAGCGATCACGGCCTGCCGGCCGACGCTACGCCCCGACGAACGGAAAGCCCATGTCCCTCCTGGCCAGACCCGCGGTGGCGACCCGTGCCGCCAAGACCCTGCAGGGCCTCACCCGGCTGGCGAGCCGCCGCTCCGACGGACCCGGTTCCACCGCCGCCCGGCAGGCCCGGTTCCCCGCCTACCCGCGTGACGCCCGCGAGGCGACCGTGCCGACCTCCGTCGCCCCGGCCCCGGTCACGATCTACACGCCCCCGGCCGGCACGGCCGCACGGCCTCCGGTCCACGTCAACTTCCACGGCGGCGGCTACGTCATGTCGATGCCGGAGATCGACGACGCGCTCTGCCGGATCCTCGCCGTCGAGGCGGGAGTGGTCGTGGTCAACGTGAAGTACGTCGTCGCCCCACAGCACCCGTTCCCGGCCCCGCCCACACAGGCGTACGACGTGGTCCGCTGGGTCGCCGAGCACGGTGCGGAACAGGGCTGGGACGGCGGCCGGCTCAGCGTCGGCGGGCAGAGCGCGGGCGGCGGGCTCGCCGCCGCCGTGGCCCGCCAGTCCCTGGAACAGGACGGTCCCCCGCTCGCGCTCCAGGTGCTGCACTATCCCCCGCTGGACCTCGCGACCAGCGCCCGCGACAAGAAGGCCGCCGTCGCCAGGCCGATGCTGCGGCCCTGGATGGCGGAGGTCTTCGACACCTCGTACGTGCCGGACCCGCGTCACCGCGCCGACCGGCTGGTCTCGCCCGCCGGCGTCTCGGACACCGCCGACCTGCGGGGCATCGCCCCGGCGCTGGTCATCACGGCGGAGTACGACCTGCTGCGCGACGAGGCGGAACGCTACGCCGGGCGGCTGGCCGCGGCCGGCGCCCTGGTCGAGCACCACGAGGTCGCCGGGGCCGACCACGGCTACGACACCAAGGACGACGTGAGGGCCCGCTCCACCTACCTTCTGATCGCCCGTCACCTGCGGCGGGCCGCCGCGCCCGACGTCTCCTGACGGTGGACGGTGAGGTGCGCGGTCTCCTGGACCCAGTAGCCGATCGCGTCGTCGACGCAGCGGGCCATTATGCCCATGTGATCGATGATGCCTGCCTTTTCTTTCCGGCGCATGACGGTCACGGGTCCTAGAGCCGTGCGGTGCAGGTGAAGGTACAGCCGTGCCGGACTTGCTCACCCACCTCGGAACGCAACGTAGACCTGCTCGCCGGAGGCCCCCCTTCACGAAGGCGGCGACCTAACGTCGTTCGGCACGATGCCTTCGGGCCATGGAGAGGAACGAGGAACTCCGGATGACCACCATCAAGGTCGCGTCGGTCCCGCTGCCGGACCGCGGCGGCTCGGTCGTGACGACCCCGCTGATCACCACCCCCGCCGCGAACGGGGAGAACCGGATCACCAGCGGGATGAGCGTCTACCCGGTCGGCTCCGGGGCGCCCCTGCACTCGCACAACTGCGACGAGCACGTGACGGTCCTCGACGGCGAGGCGGAGGTGTGGGTGGACGGCGAGGTGACCAGGCTGGAGCGGTTCGACACGACGTACGTCCCCTCCCCGGTCCCCCACCTGTTCCGCAACGTCGGCGACCGTCCGCTGCGCATCCTGTGGGTGTACTCCTCGGGCCACGTCACGCGCACGTTCACCGAGACGGGCCGGACGGTGGAACACCTGTCGGCGGAGGACCGGATGGGCACGGCCGAGTAGCCGCGACCGGTAACCCCAGCAGGTTCCCGGCCGTTCCGCGACGGGGAGGAGAGTGCGACCGGACGCCGGCCCCGCACCTGCGGCGCGGTGGCCGGCGTCCGTCGTCACCTCCGGTGGCCGGGCAGCCCCTGACCGGCCGCCCGGCCGGTCAGTGCGCGGCCAGCTGCTGCGCGCGCGGGCTGTCCTGGGCGGCCGTCCCCGGGGTGCGCAGGGCCGCGATCCCGATGAAGACCATGGACGAGACGCCGGCCAGGGCGAAGGCGGTGAACCCCCAGTCGCCCTGGTTCGAGGCGAGGAGCTGGCCGCCGAGCCACGGACCGAAGACGGCACCGAAGCGGCCCATGCCGGAGGTCCAGCCGACGGCGGTGGCGCGGTTGTCCGGGTGGGAGCGGATGGACACCGTCGCGTAGATCATCGTCTGGGCGCTGTTGAGGAAGACGCCCGTGAGGAAGACGACGATCATCGTCACCGTCATCGGCATGTGCACACTGAGCAGGTACACGCCGACGGCGGTCAGCGCGAACCAGATCGCCGAGATGCGCGGGGCGCCGAAGCAGTCGGCCGCCCGGCCGGCGATCAGCATGCCCGCGATGCCGCCGAGGTTGAAGACGACCACGAAGGACAGCGCGGAGCCCAGTTCGTAGCCTTCGGCGCGCATCAGGGTGGGCAGCCAGGTGGCGACGCCGTAGACGAGGAGCAGACCGCCGAAGGAGGCCAGCCAGTACAGCAGCGTCTGGGTCCACTCACGACCGCGGAAGAGGCTGACCAGGTTGGTCCAGCGCTCGCCCGCGCCGGCCTTGGCCGACTTGGCGGCGGGCACCTCGACGTCGTAGCGGGCGGCCAGTGCGCGGGCTTCCTCGGTACGTCCCCTGGCGACGAGGAAGCTCAGCGACTCGGGCAGGAACCGGGCGAGGACCGGGGCGAACAGCAGCGGCAGTACGCACACCCAGAACGCGGCACGCCAGCCGACGGGCTCCACGAGCCACTTGGCGACGTAGGCGGAGAGGATGCCGCCGGCGTGGTGGGCGGTCATCAGCAGGCCGATGACGATGGCGCCGCGGCCGCGCGGGGCGTAGTCGGAGACCATGCTGATCGCGGTCGGGAGCAGTCCGCCGAGGCCGACGCCGGCGAGGGTCCGGCCGAGGCCGAAGACGGCGACGCTGTCGGCGAGGGCGCACAGGCCCGAGGCCAGCGAGAAGAGGGTCACGCAGGAGACCATCAGCTTCTTGCGGCCGATCCGGTCGGCGATCGTGCCCGCGGCGAGCGCGCCGATCAGCATGCCGAAGGTGGCGTAGCTGCCGAGGTCGCCGGCCTGGTCCGGGGTGAGGCCGAAGGTCCTGGTCTCCAGCAGGTGCGGGAGGACCGAGCCGTAGATGAACATGTCCAGGCCGTCGAAGAGGACGGCCAGCCAGCAGAGACCGACGACCAGGAGGGCCAGTCTGCTGCCGCGGGCGGACAGGGGGGAGGGGGAGGAGGACATCTTTGTTTCCTCTCGTGCGGGCGGGGTGCCCCGACGCTAAGGACCCACGGCGATTTTCGTCAACACTTTTGTCAACAATCTCATCGACGAGGTGTGGGCATCGGGGCCGCTGGGGCCGTTACGCGACCGGTGGGGTGCCGTGCGTGTGGAACGACGCGATGGTCTGCAGGCCCCAGGCCTGCCCCTTCTTCCGCTCCTCCTCGGTCCAGGTGACCAGCGGCCAGTCGGGCGCCAGCACCAGGCGGGTGAGCGGGTTGCACAGTTCGATGCGGTTGCCGCCGGGCTCGTAGACGTACAGGAAGAACGTCTGCTGGATGGCGTGCTTGTGCGGGCCCGTCTCGATGAACACGCCGCTGTCGATGGCGAGATCGGCGGCGCGCAGGATGTCCTCGCGGGTGTCGGTCGCGAAGGCGATGTGATGCAGCCGCCCGGCACTCCCGGTCCAGTCCGAGGTGTAGACGACGTCGTACGACTTGTCCGTGTACGTCAGCCAGCGTGCCGCGATCCTCCCGGTGTCGAGCCGGATCTGCTCGGTGGGCCGGGCGCCGAGGATGTTCTGCTGGAACTCGGCGTTGGCGAGGACGTCGGCGGCGAGGAAGTTGACGTGGTCCAGGCGGCGTACGCCGACGCCCCGGTTGGGCTTGGCCTGCGGCTGGTTCTTCAGCGCCGGTTTCAGCTCCTCGGGGGCCCGGTAGTACTCGCTCTCCCAGTAGAGGGCGTGCTCGTGGCCGTCCGGGTCGGTGGTGACGTACAGCTTTCCGAGGCCGGGCTCGTCCTCGGCCCAGCGGCCGGTGCCGCCGGCCTCCTCGACCGCCTTCACGCGGCGCTGGAGCGCCTCCTCGCCGGAGGTGCGCAGGGCGAGCCGGCCGAGGCCGGGGGTGGCGCGGGCGGTGAGGACCAGGCTGTGGTGCTCGTAGTCGTCGAAGGTCCGCAGATAGACCGTGTCACCGTCCCGGCCGTTGACGGTGAGGCCCAGGTAGTCGGTGAAGAAGCCGACGCTGGCGTCCAGGTCCGGGGTGAACAGCTGGGCGTGGCCGATGTGCGCGATGTCGCCGAGCGGCGGAGTCATCGTTGACCTCCAAGGGGGTGCGGGTGGATCGGTGCCGTCCCGGCGGACCGGGGGAACACGGTGCCGTCGAAGATCTTGCGGGCCGTGCGGACCACGGCCGTGCGGCGGGCGGAGGGCAGGCCCTCGGGGGTGGGGACGAGGCTGCTTTCGATGTCCAGGAAACCAGTGGGATGTTCTAGGCGAATCCGGTCACTGCCGGGCTCGAGGTGCGCGAGGTCGGCACCGACGCTCCCTTCGATCCGAAGGCCCGCCGCGACTCCGGCCGCGCCGAGCACTCCGATGGAGGGGTGGCAGCGCACGGGGATGAAGGTGCGGGTGGTGACGGCGCCGCCTTCGCGGGGCGGGGCGAGCAGCGTGAGCTTGGGGACGGTGGTGTCCGTCACGTCTCCGAGGCCCATACGGCGGCCCGCCTCCAGCCTGATCCCGCGGAGCCGGCCGGCCAGGCCCGGGACCTCCTCCAGTGCGGCGGGCGACTCGTAGCCGGTGACCTCGAGGGAGGTCGCGGCGATCAGGACCGTCGGCATGCCGTTGTCCACGCAGGTCACCTGGACGCCGTCGATCTCCTCCCGGACGCTGCCGGTGGGCAGGAGCGGGTTCGGGCCGGGCGGGAACTCGATCAGTACGGGTGCCCCGGCGCCCGGTACGCCGGAGATCTCCGCGTCGCCGGTGTGGTCGACCCGGCCGCCGGGCGTCGGGAAGGTCGCCGTGGCCCGGTCGCCGCTGTTGACCATGCGGATGCGGACGGAGGTCTCCCGGGGGCCCGCCGGCACGAGTCCGCGCTCGACGGCGAACGGTCCGACGCCGGCGAGGATGTTCCCGCAGTTCTGACGATCACTCACCTCGGGCCGGTCGACGGAGACTTGGAGGAAGAGGTAGTCGACATCGGTGTCCGGATCGGCCGAGGGTGAGACCACGGCCACCTTGCTGGTGAGCGGATGGGCGCCCCCCAGGCCGTCGATCTGGCGCTCGTCGGGACTGCCCATGATCCGCAGCAACAGGTCGTCGCGCAGGGCCCCTTCGGCGGGGAGGTCGGCGGCGAGGAAGTAGGCGCCCTTGGAGGTGCCGCCCCGCATCAGCAGGCACGGCACCCCCTCGGGCACACCGCTCACGAGGACTCCCCCGCGTCCGCGGCGCCCGCCGTGTACTCGTCGTAACTCCGGTACTCGACGCCGAGCCGCTTCAGGGTGTCGCGCAACCCGTAGCGGTCCAGACCCAGTTGGCCGTCGAGGAACGCGGCGCGGGCCTTCGCCTCCTTGACCTCGCGGGCCTCGGACGCCTCGGCGGTGGCGCGGGCGCGTTCGCGCGGGACGACCACGACACCGTCGTCGTCGGCGAGGATCACGTCACCGGGGCGGATCACCTGGCCGTCGACGGCCACGGGGACGTTGACCGAGCCGCCGGTGGCCTTCACCGTGCCTTGCGCGCAGACGGCACGGGACCAGGCCGGGAAGTCCATCTCGCGCAGTTCCTGGGTGTCGCGGATGCCGGCGTTGATGACCAGGCCGCGCACGCCCCGCTGGCGCAGCGCGGTGGCGAACAGCTCGCCGAACATGCCGTCCGTGGACGGCGAGGTGGTGGTGACGACGAGGATGTCGCCCTCGCCGCACTGCTCGACGGCCGCGTGGATCATCAGGTTGTCGCCGGGCCAGCTGAGCACCGTGACGGCGGTGCCGGCGACCCGTACGCCCTGCTGGATCGGGCGGATCCCCGGGCCCAGCAGGCCCGTTCGCCCCATCGCCTCGCTCACGGTGGCCACCCCGAAGGCGGCCAGCGCGTCGACGTCCTTCGGGTTCGCCTTCGGCGGGCCGGTGACGATCACGCCGCTCATGCCAGCTCCTTCGCGATCTGCGGGTAGGGGCGCATGTACGCCTCGGCCATCGTCCTGTGCGCGAGGCCCAGGTTGGGGCCCGCGTTGCGCTTGAGCTGGACGCCTCGGCGGACGGCGAGGTCGGTGTAGTAGTCCCACAGGTGCTGCTGGGCGCCGAGGCACTCCATGGCCTTGCGCTTGGTCTCCCACACCTCGGTGATGTCGAGGAGGACCTCGGGCCGGAAGCCGCTCATCTCGGGCTGGTGCGGCTCGAAGTAGAAGACGGGCGGGGCGCCGATGATCTCGCCGGGACCCGGGTAGCCGATGGCCTGGGCGAGGACGCGGGCCTCCAGGGCCATGCGGTTGGCGGCCGGGTGGTCGCCGTTGTACGGGTCCTCGGTGGGGTGGGTGAGGACGACGTCCGGCTGGGTCTCGCGGTAGACCTCGACCAGCCTGTCGGTCAGCTCGGCGGTCACGACCAGCGGGTAGTCGCCCGCGTCGAAGAAACGGACCTCGGCGCCGAGGGTGGCGGCGGCGCGCTCGGCCTCGTCCCGGCGGATCGCCTTGATCTCGTCCAGCTTCTTGCCCTCGCGCCATGCCTTGGCGGACTCGCCGCGCTCGCCGAAGGTCAGGCACGCGATGGTGACCCGCTCCCCGCGCGAGGCGGCCAGGGCGATGGCACCGCCCGCCCGCCACACGAAGTCACCGGCGTGCGCGGTGACGACGAGGGTCGATCGGGGTGGGCCGGCGGGCGCTGTGGCCTGGGTCATGCTGCAATCTCCCTTGTGGGGCGGCTCGCCTCCGGAGCGCTCCGACCGGCGTTCGTGGGACCGCGACCGCGCGTTCGGCCCCCTTCGGGCCTCCGCACGCTCGCGCTCCCGGACACCGGCGCGCCCCATCGGCTCACTCGCCGTGGTGAACAGGTGGGCGCCCGCCCCGCGCAGCCGTGATCAGTCGCGCAGCGCCTCGATCACGCTGGTGAGGTGGGCGCGGACGGCCGCCTCGGCCGCCTGCGGGTCCCTGGCCCTGATCGCTTCGATCATGGTCAGGTGCTCGTTCAGGGATTGCTGCGGACGCCCCGGCCTCAGCGCCAACTGGAAGCGGTGACGCACCAGTTGGGCGTTGAGCCGCTCCAGCAGCTCCTGCGCGGTCCGCTGGTCGGAGAACTCCCGGATGCGGACGTGCAGTTCGTGGTTGAGCTCGGAGTAGGTCACCGGCTCACCATCGGCCACGGACTTGCTCATCGCGGTGCCGAGGTCGGTCAGCCGGTCCAGTTGGTCGTCGCTGGCCGCGACGGCCGCCTTCGCCGCGCACAGCCCTTCGAGGACCATCCGGCACTCGGTGATGGCGACCGCTTCGTCCACGCTCACCACCCGCACCCGCGAGCCGCGGTTGCGGATCCGTTCGACGAGTCCCTGGGACTCCAGATCGATGAGCGCCGCGCGGATGCTGGCCCGCGTCACACCGAACTGCTCGGCGAGCTCGTTCTCCACCAGCCGCTGCGCCGGTGCCATCTCGCCGTGCAGGATCGCCTGCCGCAGCTGCGCGAGCGCATGCTGCTTGGCCTGCTCCCCGGTGCTCGGACGGGCTTCTTTCGGCATCGTTGCCCTCCCTGAGTGAGTGCCTGTCGAACCTAAATCTAGCCAAACAAGATTGTCAACAATTTTGTCTGCCATATTGCGGTGGGCTCGACGAGCCTACGGGCCCGGAGCCGTGGGATCCCGCCATGTACGCCGGTCCGCCCTGTCTCCCAAGGCCACCGGCTCCGGCAGGGGCTTCGGCCGCGACGAAATGTCACGCCGTCCGCTCCGATACCGCACACACCGTCAACCCCGCCCCACGCACCGCCTCGTTAAAGTCGCCCCATGACACCCAGCTTCGCTCTCCACATCCCCGACGCCGATCTCGAACCCGAGCCGCTCGACCCCGGGCAGATCGTGTCGGGGGCGCCCGAGGTGAGCGGCAAGGTGGTGTGGGAGTCGCCGGACGGGCGGCAGGTTCGGGGGATCTGGCAGATCACGCCGGGAGTCGTCACCGACACCGAGGCGGACGAGCTGTTCGTGGTGATCAGCGGTTCGGCGACCGTCGAGGTCGAGGGCGGGGCCACGCTGCGGGTCGGGCCCGGCGACATGGCGGTACTGCGCGCCGGCGACCGGACGACGTGGACCGTGCACGAGACCCTGCGCAAGGCGTACGCCATCAACCTCTGACGGTCCCCGGCACCACCGGCGGCCCCGAGGTCCCCCGCACCTCCAGCGTCGGTGCCGTCAGGTGGAGGCGGCCCTCTCCGCCGGGCCGCTCCAGGCGGTCGAGGAGGCAGCGGGCGGCGCGGCGGCCGACCTCGTGGCCGGCGTGGTCGACGGTGGTGAGCCACAGGTGGCGCAGGCGGGAGATGCTCGTGTTGTCGTAGCCGACGAGGGACAGGTCGCGGGGGACGGAGAGGCCCAGTTCCTCGGCCGCGGAGAGGGCGCCGACGCACGCGATGTCGTTGACGGCGAAGACGGCGGTGGGCCGGTCGGGCCGGCTGAGCAGCCGTACGGTGGCGCGGTAGCCGCCCTCCTCCGTCATGTCGCACGGCTCGACCGGCGCCCGCTCCGCGAGCCCGCGCTCGCGCATCACCGACTCGAAGCCGGCCCGGCGCAGCTCGCCGACGGCGCCGTAGCCGGCGAGGTGCGCGATCGTGCGGTGGCCGAGGCCGATGAGGTGCTCGGTGACCAGCCGGGCGCCCCGCCCGTCGTCGTTGGCGACGACGTCCACCCCCGTCGGCACCGGCTCGCGCGCACCCGCGACGACGACCGGGATGCGGGCGGCGACCGCGTCGAGGGCGGCCGGGTCGGGCAGCGTGCCGACGACGACCAGGCCGTCGGCCCGCAGGTCGAGGAACGGTCCGGCGAGGTCGCGGCCCACGCGCCGGTTGAGGCGGGCGTCGGCGAGCAGCATGTGCAGGCCGCTCGCGGACAGCAGCGAGTTGAGGCCGTCGAGGAGATCGACGTACCAGGGATTGCGCAGGTCGTTGAGGAGGACCCCGATGGTCCGGGTGCGGCGTTCGCTGAGGCTGCGGGCCGCCGCGTTGGGCCGGTAGCCCAGCTCGCGCACGGCCTTCAGAACGGCGTCCCGCTTCTCGGCGCGCACCTGGTCGGAGCCGCGCAGGACGAGGGAGACCAGGGACTTGGACACGCCGGCCCGGTCGGCGACGTCACGGATGGTCGGCGCTCTCATGCGGTGGACCGTTCCATGGGCCACGCCGGTTGTCAAAGGGCCTTGACACGCTGGGAAGAGCACCCTCAGGGTGACCTGGACAGGATATGGACCGGTCCAAAGAAGGGCTGCTGCCGTGAGTGATCCGCTGGGTGTGGCCGTCGTCGGGTTCGGCTGGATGGGCCGGGTGCACACCCAGGCCTACACGCGCGTGCCGCACCATTACCCGCAGCTGGCCCTGCGGCCCGAGCTGATCACGGTCGCCGAGGAGGTGCCGGGCCGGGCCGAACAGGCCGCCGGGCAGTACGGGTTCGCCTCGGCGGTCCGCGACTGGCGGGAGGTCGCCGCCGACCCCCGGGTGGGCGCGGTCAGCATCACCGCGCCGAACTTCCTGCACCGCGAGATCGGCGTGGCGATGGCCGGGGCCGGCAAGCACATCTGGATCGAGAAGCCGGTGGGCCTCACGGCCGGCGACGCCCGTGCGGTCGCGGACGCGGTCGCGAAGGCCGGCGTCCAGGGCGCGGTCGGCTTCAACTACCGCAACGCGCCCGCCGTGGAGGCCGCCCGCGACCTGATCGCCGCCGGTGACATCGGCGTGGTCACCCACGTCCGCATCCGCCTCTTCAGCGACTACGCCGCCCACCCCGACTCCGCCCTGACCTGGCGCTACGAGCGTGAGCGCGGCGGCAGCGGGGTCCTCGGCGACCTCGCCTCGCACGGGGCCGACCTGGCCCGCTTCCTGCTCGGCGAGATCATGTCACTGACCGCCGACACCGCCGTCTTCGTCCCCGAGCGGGCCCGTCCCACCGGGACCACCGCCGGCCACACGCTGGCCACGGGCGGCGAACCGGGACCGGTCGAGAACGAGGACTACGTCAGCTGTCTGCTCCGGTTCCGCTCCGGCGCCCGCGGCGTCCTGGAGGCCTGCCGGGTCTCCGTCGGCGAGCAGAACTCCTACGGCTTCGAGGTGCACGGCACCCGCGGCGCGGTGTCCTGGGACTTCCGCCGGATGAACGAGCTGGCCGTCAGCCGCGGCACCACGTACCAGGACCAGCCGGTGAGCACGGTGTACGTCGGCCCCGGCGCGGGCGAGTTCGGCGCCTTCCAGCCGGGCGCCGCGAACGCGATGGGCTATGACGACCTGAAGGTGATCGAGGCCTACCGCTTCCTCCGCTCGATCGCCGAGGGCACCCCGTACGGGGCGACCCTCACGGACGCCGTGCGCAGTGCGGCCGTTCTGGACGCGATGGCGCGCTCGGCGGAGAGCGGGGCCTGGGTGGACGTGCCCACGGCCTGACCGGACGGCCGTCAGCCGAGGGCGGCGGGCGGCATGTTGTACGGCGTCACCACCTGGATCGCCGACGGCGGTACCGGCCCGGCGGGCGGCAGCGCGCCGTGCGCCCGCATCACGGCGTGGCAGGCCTCCCGCATGTCCTGGCGCAGGTCGTGGTGGAGCACGGCGGAGAGCCGGTGCTCGCGCAGCAGGCGGGTGTTGTCGTGGTCGAGGTCGTGGGCGACGAACACGGCGCACTCCCGGCCGAGGTCGGCGAAGGCGCGCAGGGTGGCGATGTTGCCGCCGCCGATGGAGTAGACGGCGCGGATCTCCGGGTCGCGTTCGAGGGCGGCGCGGACGAGGTCGTACTGGGTGGCGTCGAGGCCCTGCCCCTCGGCGATCTCCACGAGCGCGCGCTGCGGGTGGCGGGCGCGCACGGCGCCGCGGAAACCCATCTCCCGCTCCTCCTCGTTGCGGAAGAAGCCGCTGCTGAGACTGGTGAGCACATTGCCGGGCCGCTCGCCCAGCCACTGGCCCATGAGGTAGGCGGCGGTGGCGCCGGCGGCCCGGTTGTCGATGCCGACGTAGGCGAGGCGGGCCGAGGTGGGCAGGTCGGTCACGAGGGTCACCACCGGGACGCCGGCCTCCGTGAGCCGGCCGACGGCGGCCGTGA
The DNA here is from genome assembly GCF_042723915.1 of Streptomyces sp. NPDC058335. Taxonomy (NCBI): domain Bacteria; kingdom Bacillati; phylum Actinomycetota; class Actinomycetes; order Kitasatosporales; family Streptomycetaceae; genus Streptomyces; species Streptomyces sp. NPDC058335. The sequence goes on from NZ_JBHXHX010000009.1 coordinate 216,333, forward strand.
CCTCGGGGACGTCGGGCGCCTTGAGGACCACGCCCTGGGAGCCGCGCCGGGCGATCCGGTCCAGGGTGCGGACCAGTTCGGCGACGGGTCCGGTCTCCCGGAAGTGGAAGCGGGAGCGGACGACCGCGGGGTGCAGCGCCGGCAGCTCGGCCTCCAGGGCGGCCCGTACGGCGGTGGAGAACCGTTCGGGTGTCTGCATCACGATGTCGATCATGAAGGTGCGGCCGACCAGCCGGACCTGGGTGCGCTGCCGGTCGAGGTCGGTGATCGCCCGGCGGACCTCCCGCACGGTGCTCTCGCGCACCCCTCCCCTGCCGTTGAGGACCCGGTCCACGGTGGCCTCGCTGAGGCCCGCCTGCCGGGCTATCTCACGGATCGGGAAGGGATGCCCCATGTCGTCGTCTCCTTGAGGGGTTTTTGATGGCTTCCTGCTGGTTGTTCGAGGGGTTTGTACTGACAAGAATGACAGCGCCGGGCAACGCCTGTCACCGAGCCGGGCGACTCCCGTTCACGATCCGTCCGACCGAGCCGGGCGACTCCCCTCCACGGAGCCGTCCCACCGAGCCGAACCACCCCTGTCACCGAGAGGACGACGATGTCCTTCACCCCCTGGCTGTCCGAGCGGGACTGCGACCTCGACGCCTTCCGCGCGCTGGTCGAACGCGGGACCGAGGTCGCCGACTACCCGCACGCCGCCTCCGTGGAGCAGAACGTCCTCGTGTACGACGGCGACCGGCTGCGCGGCGGCGTCGTCCCGGAGGTCGGGGCCGAGCTGGTCCGCGCCCTCGCCGACGGGCCCGGCATCGTGGTGTTCCGGGACGCCTTCCCCGACCCGGCGGTCGTCGACCGGCTGACGGCCGTGTTCGACGCCCTGATCGCCGAGCAGCGCGCGTCGGGCACGGCCGCCGGCGACCACTTCGCGAAGCCCGGCGCCAACGACCGGGTGTGGAACGCGCTGGAGAAGGCCGCCCGGCACGACCCGGAGGCGTTCGCCGACTACTACGCCAACGACCTCCTCGCCCTGGTCGCACGGGCCTGGCTCGGCCCCGGCTACCAGGTGACCTCGCAGGTCAACGTCGTCAATCCGGGCGGCGCCGCACAGACCGCGCACCGCGACTACCACCTCGGGTTCCTGTCGAACGAGGCCGCGGCCGCCTACCCGGCGCACGTCCACCGGCTCTCCCCCGTGCTCACCCTCCAGGGCGCGGTCGCCCACTGCGACATGCCCGTGGAGTCCGGTCCGACGATGTATCTGCCTCACTCGCAGAAGTACGGCCCCGGCTATCTCGCGTGGCGACTGCCCGAGTTCCGGGCCTACTTCGAGGAACGGCACGTCCAGCTGCCCCTGACCCGGGGCGACGCCGTCTTCTTCAACCCGGCCCTCTTCCACGCGGCCGGCACCAACCGCTCCGCCGGCATCCGCCGTACCGCGAACCTGCTCCAGGTGTCCTCCGCGTTCGGCCGGGCCATGGAGACGGTCGACCGGGAGGCGGTGACGAACGCCGTGTACCCGGTGCTGCTGAAGCGCGCCGCGGACGGCGCCGGCACGGCCTGGCTGGAGCGGGTGGTCGCCGCGAGCGCCGAGGGCTACCCCTTCCCCACCAACCTCGACAGCGACCCGCCGGTGGACGGCCTGGCCCCGCCCTCGCAGGCGGACACCGTACGGCGGGCGCTGCGCGAGGCCTGGACCCCCGAAGCCCTGCGGGACGCGCTGCGGGCCGGCGCCCGACGGCGCGCGAGCTGAAAGGACCTTCCCCCCATGGGATCTCTCCCCTCCACCGGCCCCCTCCCCTCCACGGGGCTTCTCGCCGACAAGGTCGTCCTCGTCAACGGCGGCAGCCAGGGCGTGGGCGCGGCGATCGCGCGGGCCGCCGTCCGCGAGGGCGCCGTCGTGGCGGTCACCGGCCGCCGCCCGGAACCGGGCGAGGCACTGGTCGCGGAACTGGCAGCGGCCGGCGGCAAGGCGATGTTCGTCCGGGCGGACCTCGCGGACGCGGAACAGGCGAAGGCCGCCGTGACCCGCACCGTCGAGGCGTACGGCCGGGTGGACTGCCTCGTGAACTCCGCCGGGCTGACCTCGCGGGGCACGCTGCTGGACACCACGCCCGAGCTGTTCGACCAGCACATCGCGATCAACCTGAAGGCGCCGTTCTTCGCCATGCAGGCCGCCGTCGCCGACATGGTCGGCCGGGGCGCCCCCGGCACCGTCGTCAACATCATCACCTCGTCGGCGCACGGCGGACAGCCGTTCCTCGCCCCGTACGTCGCCGCCAAGGCGGGTCTGGCCGGCCTGACCCGCAACGCGGCGCACGCCCACCGCCACGACCGGGTCCGCATCAACGGCCTGAACATCGGCTGGACGGCGACGGAAGGCGAGGACGCGACCCAGCGGGCCTTCCACGGCGCCGGGGACGACTGGCTCGAGCGGGCGGCCGCCCGGCTGCCGATGGGCAAGCTCGGCCAGCCGGACGAGATCGCCGACTTCGTGGTGTTCCTGCTGTCCGAGCGGTCCGGCGTGGTCACCGGTTCGGTGATCGACTGGGACCAGAACGTGCTCGGCGGCCTCGACTAGCTCACTCCTCCCCTCCCCCGGTAACGACCTCCCCTGTACGACGCCCAAGGAGCTGCACCCCATGCGTATCGGCATTCTCGGCCTCGGCCGCATCGGCGCCTTCCACGCCGAGACCCTGTCCGGACTCGACGCCGTCGAGTCGCTCGTCGTGTCCGACCCGTTCGCCGAGGCCGCCAAGTCCGCCGCCGACCGGTTCGGCGCCGAGGTCGCCGACTCCCCCGAGGCCGTGCTGGCGGCCGGGGTGGACGGCATCGTCGTGGCCGCCGCCACCGACGCCCACCCCGCGCTGATCCTCGCCGCCGTGGAGGCGGGCGTGCCCGTGTTCTGCGAGAAGCCCGTCGCCCGGACCATGCGGGAGGGCGTCGACGTGCTGAAGGCCGTGCGGGGCAGGGACGTGCCGATCCAGATCGGCTACAACCGCCGCTTCGACGCCGGTTTCGTCGCCGCGCGTGCCGCCGTACGCTCCGGTGAGCTGGGCACGCTGCACACCGTGCGCTCCACCACCCTGGACCCGGCGCCGCCGCCGGCCGCGTACATCGCCGCGTCGGGCGGTATCTTCCGGGACTGTTCGGTACACGACTTCGACATCATCCGCTGGGTGACGGGCCGTGAGGTGCGCGAGGTGTACGCGGTGGGCGGGAACCGGGGCGCCGACTACATCCGGGAGGCGGGCGACGCCGACACCACGGGGGCGATCCTCACCCTGGACGACGGCACGATCGCCGTGATCTCCAACTCCCGGCACAACGCCCGCGGTTACGACGTCCGCATGGAGATCCACGGCTTCCAGGACTCCATCGCCGTGGGCCTGGAGGACAAGCTGCCGCTGCGCTCGGTGGAGCCGGGCGTGACCTTCCCGGCCGGGACCCCGCACGACTTCTTCATGGACCGCTTCACCGCCGCCTACCGGGCCGAACTCACCGCGTTCACCGAGGTGGTGGCCGGCAGCCGGCCCTCCCCCTGCACGATCGAGGACGCCCTGGAGGCCGGCTGGATCGCGGAGGCGTGCACGCTGTCCCTGCGCGAGCACCGGCCGGTGACGATCGCGGAGGTCCGCACCGCCTGAGCGGCGTACGTGACTCCTGAGGGGGGTACGGCTGGGAGGTCACCCGGCTCGGTGCCGGGTACCTCCCTCACCTCGCGGCGGGCTGGCTCGGCAGGTTGAAGACGTGGTCCGGAGAGATGATCTTCGTGATGGCGTCGCCGAAGAGGGTGCTGGGTTCCTCGTTCTTGTAATTGATGTCGGTGTTCAGCAGGACGACGAGAGTGGCCTGGGCCGACGGCAGGTAGATGGTCAGGGACTCGTAGCCCGGCAGCGAGCCGTTGTGGCCGATCCAGCCCTGCACGTCGAAGATGCCGAGACCGTATCCGGCGCCGGGGATCGGCGTGGGCGGTGTGGTCAGCCGCTCCTTCTGCGTGGCGGGGCTGATCAGCCGTTCGCCGTCGGGGAGCTGGCCGGTGGCCACGGTCCGCGCCCAGACCCGCATGTCCTCCAGCGTGGAGATCATCGCGCCGGCGGCCCAGCCCCAGGAGGGGTTCCAGTCGGCCGTGTCCTCGACCGCGCCGGTCGCGGTCTGGTTCGTGTAACCCTGCGCGTGCGGCTGCGGGAACTCGTTCCCGGCGGGGAAGCTCGTGTCGTCCAGGCCGGCCGGATCGAGGATGTGCTCCTGGATGTAGTCCGCGAGGGTCTGCCCGCTGATCTTCTCGACGACCATGCCGAGCAGGATCAGATTGGTGTTGGAGTAGAAGAACTCCGCGCCGGGCTGGAACATCACGGGGTGCTTGAAGGAGTAGTCGAGCAACTGCTGCGGGGCGAACGGCCGTTGCGGATCGGACGTCAGCGCCTTGAAGAAGTCCTCGTCCTGCGAGTAGTTGAACAGCCCGCTGCGCATGCCGGCCAGCTGCCGCAGGGTGATCCTGTCGCCGTTCGGTACACCGTCGACGTACTCGTCGATGGTGTCGTCGAGGCCGATCCTCTTCTCGTCGACCAGTTCCAGCACGGCCGTGACGGTGAACGTCTTGGTCTCGCTGCCGATCCGCATGAAGAGGTCCGGGGTCATCTTCCGGCCGGTGTCCTTGTCGGCGACGCCGAAGGACTTCACGTGCTCGCCCTTGTCGGGGGTCCAGACGCCGACGGAGACGCCGGGGACGTTCGCCTGTTCCATCACCCGCCGCACGGCCTGGTCGATCCGCTGCTTCACCTCCGGCGTGAGGTCGCGCACCTCGTCACCGGAGGGGGTCGGGGAGGGCGCCGCGGCGACGGTCGCCCCGGCGAGGGGCGCCGCCGCCCCCGCCGTACCGCCCAGGGCCGGCAGTACCAGGGCCCCCACCGCGGACGCGACGACGGCCCCTCTGCACAGGCGGACACACGGATGCGTCATGGCTCACTCCCACCAGGAGACTTCGCCGCGGGCCACAGCCGCACCAGGGGCACGGGCCGCGCGCGGCCCATCAGCACCAGCATAGGAGCGGGGGCGGACCGTCGCCTCTCGGCGGCACGGGGCCCGTGCGCCATGGTCGGCCCATGCAGGCGCAGATCCCTGCCGCCCGGGTGACCGGCATCCGGGAGGTCCTCGCCGACCACCCCGCTACCGGGGCGAGCGCGACCTTCGCGCCCTCCACCTCCGGCCCCTGGTGCGCGAGTTGGCTCCACCTGCCTGGTCGCGCGCTCCGCGGACGGCGTGCTCGGCCATCTCATGGGCTTCGTCACCCCCGACCGCACCGGCTGCGTCCACCTGTCGCCACCCGCGACGACGCCCGCGGCACGGGCCTCGGCCGCGCGCTGCACGACGCCTTCACGGACGCGGCCCGCGCCCAGGGAGCCGTCCGGCTCAAGGCCGTCACGAGGCCCGGCAACAAGGTCTCCGTCGCCTTCCACCGCAGCCTCGGCCTCGCCGTCCGGCTGGACGCGGAGTACAACGGTCCCGGTCAGGCCCGGGTGGTGTTCACGCGCGAGCCTGCCCGGTGGCGAACCGTACGTGGAGGTGGCCGTCGTTCGGGAACTCCGGTGGCGCGGCGGGCAGCACGGTGTCGAAGCCGTAGCCGGTCTTCTCCGCGACCCGGCAGGAGGCGGTGTTCTCGGCCTCGTGCATCAGCCGGAGCCGGGTCATCCCGGGGAAGGCGGTGAAGGCCCAGTCCGTCAGCGTGGCGAGCGCCCGCGGAGCCACGCCGCGGCCGCGCGCGTGTGCCGCGGTCCAGTAGCCGACCTCCGGCTCCGCGCCGTGCGGCGCCTTCAGCACGACGTGCCCCGCCAACCGCCCCTCGCCACCGCCCGGTCGCGCCTCCAGAACGGCGAAGGCGAGGCGCTCCTCCTTCGCCCACTGGTCGCCCTGGTGCCGCACCCAGCGCAGCGCCTCCGCCTCGTCCCGCACGGTCACGGCGGCCCAGCGGCGCAGTACCGGGTCCCGGTACGCCTCGGCCACGCCGGCGGCGTCCTCGGGACGCCACGGGCGCAGCAACAGCGCGGGCGCCGAGCCGGTGGCACCGGCCTCCAGTCGTACCTGTCGTACGGCGCTCTCGTCCATGCCCGTCAGCCTAGGTGACGCGCCCTCAGGCCTTGCCCCCACCCGACCCCGCCACGGGTGCGGTGAGGTCCTGCTCCTCGGGGAGCTTGTCGACGTCGACACCGCTGACCTGCGCCAACTCGTGCTTGAGGGCGGCGAGTTCGGTGCCGCCGGCCATGTGGTTGGTGAGTTCTTCGAGGCTGACCCGGTCGCGGTCGGCGGAGAGTTCCATGGTGCCGAGGCGCAGGACGCTGAAGTGGTCGCCGACCATGTAGGCGTGGTGGGGGTTGTGGGTGATGAAGATGACGCCGAGGCCGCGGTCGCGGGCGGCGGCGATGTACTTGAGGACGACGCCGGACTGTTTGACGCCGAGCGCCGCGGTGGGCTCGTCCAGGATGAGGACGCGGGCGCCGAAGTGGACGGCGCGGGCGATGGCGACGCACTGGCGCTGGCCGCCGGAGAGCGTGCCGATGGGCTGTTCGAGGTCGTCGAGGACGATGCCCATGTTGCGCAGTTCCTCGTCGGCGGTCCGCTTCATCGTCTCGATGTCGAGGCGCCGCACGGGCCAGGGGCCCTTGGTGATCTCGGAGCCGAGGAAGAAGTTGCGCCAGACGGGCATGAGGGGAACGGTGGCGAGGTCCTGGTAGACGGTCGCGATACCGCGGTCGAGGGCCTCGCGCGGGGTGGAGAAGCGCACCGGTTCGCCGTCGACGAGGAACTCGCCCTCGGTGTGCTGGTGCAGCCCCGAGACGATCTTGATGAGGGTGGACTTGCCGGCGCCGTTGTCGCCCAGCACGCAGGCGACCTTGCCGGGACGGACGGTCAGGTCCACGCCGTGCAGGGCGCGGATGTTGCCGTAGGACTTGCCCGCGTCGCGCAGTTCCACCAGCGGGCGGTCGGCGTCGGCCGGGGGGATGTCCGCGAGGACGGCACCGTGGGTGCCGGTGTTGTCGTTCGTCATGGGGGTCACCTCCGGGTGGCCGTGCGCTGGACCCACAGATTGATCAGGACGGCGCCCAGGAGCATGACGCCGAGGAAGGCCTTGAACCAGTCGGGGTTCCAGCCGGCGTAGACGATGCCCTGCTGGACCATGCCGAACATGAAGGCGCCGAAGACCGGGCCGATCGCCGAGCCGTAGCCGCCGGTCAGCAGACAGCCGCCGATGACCGCCGCCGCGATGTAGATCAGCTCCTGGCCGACGCCCTCGCCGGACTGCACCGTGTTGAACGTGAACAGCTGGTGCATGCCGACGAACCAGGCGCCGAAACCGACCAGCATGAACAGCGAGATCTTGGTGAACGTCACCGGGACACCGACGGCCCGCGCGGACTCCTTGTTGCCGCCGACGGCGAAGATCCAGTTGCCGTACTTGGTACGCAGCAGCACCCAGGTGGCGATGGCGGCGAAGACCAGCCACCACACGACCGTGATCTTCACCTGGACGCCGCCGACGTCGAAGGACGAGGCGAAGATCTTCTTCGCCTGGCCGAAGCCGTCCATGTTGCTGATGTCGTCGGTGGCGACGTTCCCGGTGACCAGCTTGGTCACAGCGAGGTTGACGCCCTGGAGGATCAGGAAGGTGCCGAGGGTGACCAGGAAGCTGGGCAGGCCGGTCTTGACCAGCATCCAGCCGTTCAACGCGCCGATCCCGAGGGACACGACCAGCGCGACGACCACACCGACCCAGATGTTCATGGTCAGTTGGTAGCTGAGCATGCTCGCCGTGAGCGCCGAGGTGATCACCGCGACACCGGCCGACAGGTCGAACTCGCCGCCGATCATCAGCAGCGCGACCGGCAGCGCCATGATCCCGATGGTCGAGGACTGGTACAGGACGTTCGCCATCGAGCTGCCGTCGCGCACCGGCGGAGCCGTGATCAGGAAGAAGACGAACACCGCGACGGCACCGAGGAAGACACCCACCTCGGGCCGGGCCAGCAGCCGCAGGGCCGGCGAGCGTCGGGAGGTCCGGCCGTCGGTCTCCTTACGGCCGGGGGCCGGCGGTGTGGTCACCGCCGGCTCGGCGTGCTGGGTCATGCTCATCACCGGGTGCCCTTCGCGGCGTACGCGGCGACCGCGTCGACGTTGGACTTGTCGACGAAGGCCGGACCGGTCAGCACCGGCTGCTCCCCGCCGCCCATGTAGTTGCCGTTGTTCTTGTAGAGCCACATCGAGTCGATCGCCAAGTAGCCCTGGAGGTAGGGCTGCTGGTCGACGGCGAACTGGATGGTGCCCTGGCTGATGGCGCCCGTCAGGTTCTTGTTCAGGTCGAAGGTGGCGATCTTCGCCTTGCTGCCCGCCTCCGACACCGACTGGACCGCGGTCAGCGCGTACGGGGCGCCCAGGGTCACGACGTAGTCGATGGCGCTGTCCTGCTTGAGCTTGGCGGTGATCGTCGACTTCACCGACGGCATGTCGGTGCCGTTGACGTACACGGTCTCCGTGGAGCCGGAGAAGGTCTTCTTCACCCCGTCGCAGCGCTGGGTGAGACCGATGTTGCCCTGCTCCTGGACCACACAGGCGACCTTCTTGGCGCCCTCGGAGTTCAGCCTGTTGCCGAGCGCTTCGCCGGCCACCGTCTCGTCCTGGCCGAAGAACTGCAGCAGACCGAGGTTCTTCCACTCGCTGACACCGGAGTTGAGGCCGACGACGGGTATGTTCGCGGCCTTCGCCTTGGCGATGACGTCCTTGAGGGCGTCCGGCTTGGCGAGGGTGACGGCGATGCCGTCGACCTTCTGGTCGATCGCGTTCTGCACCAGGGTGGACTGGTTTCCGGCGTTGGGGTCGGCGGAGTAGATCAGTTCGACGTTGTCCTTGGCGGCGGCGGCCTCGGCGCCCTTGCGGACGATGTCCCAGAAGGTGTCGCCGGGCGACTGGTGGGTCACCAGCGCGACGGTCATCCGGGGTGTCGTGGCCTTGCCGGCGGAGGCCTCACCCGCTCCGTCCTCGGACTTCTTGCCGCCGGAGCTGCTGGAGCAGCCCGCGAGGGTCAGGGCGACCGCCGCGGCCATGGCCACGACCGGGGCGATTCTGCGGGGACGGGAGGGAGAAGAGCTGTCCATCTTTCCTGCACCTCACTGTGCGACAGGGGAACGACGGGGAAAGGGGAGTCGATCACGAGGATCCGGGCCCGGACCTGGAGGTCGGGAACTGCGACGCTGCTGGGACGGGATCCAATCCCCCGGAGGCGCCCGCTGTCAATACTTTGTTAAGACATCATTTCACGATCAGGTCCGAATGTAAGAACAAATCATTGACACCGGGGCCGGGCGGGCCCTACACCTGAGGGGGCGATCTCTACCCCGCGTACAGGGGGGTCACCCCCCGCCCGAGGAGGTGCCCGATGCCGAGGACCGGTGACCGTTTGCCGAGGACCGGTGACCGTACCCGTGCCGCGTCGGGGTCGGCGCTGGACGCGCTGGACTTCACGCTGGACCGCACCAGCCCGGTGCCGCTCTACCACCAGCTCGCCCAGCAGCTCGAGGCGGCCGTCGAGCGCGGGGCACTCGCCCCCGGCAACCTGCTCGGCAACGAGATCGACCTGTCGACCCGGCTCGGCCTGTCCCGCCCGACGGTCCGTCAGGCCATCCAGTCACTGGTCGACAAGGGCCTGCTGGTGCGCCGCCGCGGCGTCGGCACCCAGGTGGTGCACAGCCAGGTGAAACGGCCGCTGGAACTGAGCAGCCTCTACGACGACCTGGAGGCGGCCGGGCAGGGACCGACCACGCACGTCGTCCGCAACGAACGCGTCCCGGCGACGGCCGATGTCGCCGCCGCGCTGGGGATACCGGAGGGCGCCGAGGTCACGCTCCTGGAGCGGCTGCGCTCGACGCACGGACAGCCGGTGGCGTTCCTGTGCAACTACCTGCCCCCGGCCCTGCTGGACCTCGACACGGCACGGCTGGAGGGGACCGGACTGTACCGGCTGCTGCGCGCGGCGGGCGTCACGCTGCACAGCGCCCGGCAGACCATCGGCGCCCGCTCCGCCACCGCCGAGGAGGCCGCCCTGCTCGCGGAGAGGGCGGGGGCGGCCCTGCTGACCATGCAGCGCACGGCGTACGACGACACGGGGCGCGCGGTCGAGTACGGGACGCACGTCTACCGTGCGTCCCGGTACGCGTTCGACTTCCGGCTGCTGGTCAGACCGTGAGGGCTACCGGCCCCTGAGAGCCACGGGCCCCTGAGAGCTACCGGGGCGCCATCCGCAGCGCGCCGTCCATGCGGATGGTCTCGCCGTTGAGGTAGTCGTGGTCGACGATCGCCAGGGCGAGCTTGGCGTACTCCTCGGGCTGGGCCAGTCGCTGCGGGAAGGGCACTCCGGCGGCGAGCGAGGCGCGGAACTCCTCGGAGACGGTGGCCAGCATCGGCGTCTCCACGATGCCCGGGGCGATGGTGCAGACCCGGATGCCGTACTGCGCGAGGTCGCGGGCGGCCGGCAGGGTCAGTCCGACGACGCCGCCCTTGGAGGAGGAGTAGGCGGCCTGGCCGATCTGGCCGTCGTAGGCGGCGATGGAGGCGGTGTTGACGATGACGCCCCGCTGGCCGTTCTCGTCGGCCTCGGTGCCGGCGATGGCCTCCGAGGCGAGCGCGAGGACGTTGAAGGTGCCGACCAGGTTGATCTGGATGACCTTCGCGTAGAGGGCGAGGTCGTGGACGCCCTTCTTGCCGAGGATCCGCATGGACGGGCCGATGCCCGCACAGTTGACGACCGTGCGCAGCGGCACGCCCGAGCCGGCCGCGGTGGCGACGGCGGCCCGCACCTGCTCGGGGTCGGTGACGTCGGCGGGCACCCAGGTCACGCCGGGGACCTCGGGCGCCTTGTCGATGCCGTCCTTGAGGTCGAGGGCGAAGACCCGCGCACCGCCCTCGGCGAGGGCCTTCGCGGTGGCCGCGCCGAGGCCGGACGCACCGCCGGTGACAAGGGCGGCGGTGTTCTCGAGCTGCATCATCACTCCTTGCCGAGGACGGTGAGCGCACCGCCCTCGTTCCGGTCCAGCGCACGGGAGATGATCACGCGCTGGATCTGATTGGTTCCTTCGAAGATCTGCATGACCTTCGCCTCGCGCATGTAGCGCTCGACGGGGAAGTCACGGGTGTATCCGTACCCGCCGAGGACCTGTACCGCGTCCGTGGTCACCTTCATCGCGTTGTCGGTGGCCACGAGCTTGGCGATGGAGGCCTCCCGGGTGAAGGGGAGACCGGCGTCCTTGAGCCGGGCGGCCGCGAGGGCCGTGGCGCGCGCCGACTCGGTCGCCGCGCCCATGTCGGCGAGGACGAAGGCCAGGCCCTGGTGTTCGATGATCGGCTTGCCGAAGGTCTCCCGCTCGCGGGCGTAGCGTACGGCGTGGTCCAGGGCGCCCTGGCCGAGGCCGGTGGCGACGGCGGCGATGCCGAGACGGCCGCAGTCCAGGGAGGCGAGCGCGATCCTCAAGCCCTGCCCCTCCTCCCCGATGCGCCGCTCGACGGGGACCCGCACGTCGTCGAGCCGCACGGTGGCCGTCGCCGAGCCGGTCAGCCCCATCTTCCGCTCCGGCGGGTCGACGCTGAGCCCCGGGGTGTCCGCCGGGACGAGGAAGCAGGAGATGCCGTGGGCACGGTCGTCGGAGGTGCGGGCCATCACCGTGTAGAAGTCGGCGTACCCGCCGTGCGTGGTCCAGGCCTTGGCGCCGTTCAGGACGTACTGGTCGCCTTCACGCACCGCACGCGTGAGCATGGCCGCCGGGTCGGAGCCGGCGTGCGGCTCGGAGAGGCAGTACGCGCCGAGCAGTTCCCCGCCCAGCATCTCGGGCAGCCACTTGCCCCGCTGCTCCTCGGTGCCGAAGCGGGCCAGCGGGAAGCAGGACAGCGCGTGCACCGAGATGCCCACGGCCACGCTGGCCCAGACGGCGGCGACCTCCTCGACGACCTGGAGGTACACCTCGTACGGCTGTCCCGCCCCGCCGTGCTCCTCGGCGAAGGGCAGTCCGAGCAGTCCGCTGCGCCCGAGGGTGCGGAAGACGTCCCGGGGGAACACCCCGTCCGCCTCCGCGTCGGCGACCCGGGGTGCGAGTTCCCTGGCGGCCAGGGTGCGCGTCAGCTGGATGAGGTCGACGGCTTCCTCGGTCGGCAGGGCGCGAGTGGCAGGCATGTCGACCTCCACGAAGTGATACTGGAAAGAGTACGAACGTATCATTCAGAGTACGGCATGCGGGCACGGCAAGGCATCCGCACGCTGGGGAGGATGCCGGGGCCGCGGGCCTCTCTCAGGAGGAAACGGCGTGCACGATGAGCGACGCGAGCTGCTCGTACGCCTCTGCGTCGGTCAGCCCGGTGCGCGCCTTCAGCTCGCCCTGCTGGATCTGGCGCATGGTGGCGGCGGCGACCTCGCCGACGAACGCGGTGTGCACCTCGCGGAAGGCGCCGTCGGAGACGCCCTCCGCGATCAGCCGCCGCACCCGCTCCGCCGCCATGCGCGTGTTGGCCTCGTACACCTCGCGCGCGGGCGGGAACTCGGCCACGTCGTCGAGGAAGCGGCGGGAGAGCGGCCGTAGCTGCTCGGCGACCGCCGTCAGGTAGACGCGGACACGGTCCGAGGGGTCGTCGGTCTGCGCCACCCGCTTCTCGACGGCCTCGGTGGCACCGCGGAAGTAGTGCTTGACGGCCTCCACGACCAGCCCCTGCTTGCTGCGGGCCAGCTGGTACAGCGTGGTCTTGGAACAGCGCAGCCGCTCGGCGAGATCATCCAGGGTGAGGTCGGAGAACCCCTCCGCCGTCAACAGCACGACAAGTCGCTCCAGCAGGTCGGCCTGTCGGGCGGTGCGGCGGGAGGACGGCATGATCCCAGAATATCCACGCCCACGCCCCCGCCCGGCCGCCCGGTGGCCGACCGCGCCCCGAACGCACCGAAGCCGCCCCCTCACGAGTGAGAAAGCGGCTTCCGACCTGCGATGACGCTGGTCGGGACGACAGGATTTGAACCTGCGACCCCTTGACCCCCAGTCAAGTGCGCTACCAAGCTGCGCCACGTCCCGGTGCGCTCCCGCGGATTTCCGCGTGATCGCGCGAACAGCACTTTACCCCACGCCGGGCGGTGCGCCGAAAGGGGCACCGGCGCGGGAGAATCGCCCCATGAGCAGCACGAGGAGCGGCGAGGACGCGCGGGACCGGGACGAGGAAGGGCGGGCACGCAGCGCACGGCCGCGGGACGGGCTGGGGCGGCCCCTGCCGTACGGGACGGCCGGGGTGGAGCGCCAGCCCGAGGGGGTCGTACGGCGCCCGCAGGACAGTGTCACCGAGGCGCAGGCGCTGCTGGACGCCGGGAAGCCGTTCCACGCGCACGAGGTGTTCGAGGACGCCTGGAAGTCGGGTCCGGAGGAGGAGCGCGCGCTGTGGCGGGGGCTGGCCCAGCTCGCGGTGGGTCTCACCCATGCCGCCCGCGGCAACCTCACGGGCGGGCCGCGGCTGCTGGGGCGCGGAGCGGCGGCCGTGGAGGAGTGGGCCGGCGACACCGGGCGGTGGCGGCCGTACGGGATGGACCTCGCCGGGCTGGCCGGCTGGGCGCGGCGGCTGGCCGCGGAGGTGGAGGAGTCGGGTACGGCGGTGGACGCGGGGGCCGCGGCGCCGAGACTGCGCTGACACCCGCCACCGTCACTGTCAGTGGCGTACGGCAGACTCGTGGTCGTGCGAGAGATTCATGTCATCGGTATCGGCGCGGGCGACCCCGACCAGCTGACCCTTCAGGCGGTCCGGGCGCTGCGGAGCACGGACGTGTTCTTCGTCCTGGACAAGGGCGAGGTGAAGAGCGACCTCACGCAACTGCGCCGGGACATGCTGGACACGCACGTACCGGAGGGCGGCTACCGGGTGGTGGAGGCCCGCGACCCGGAGCGGGACCGCCGCGCGGGCGGCGCCGCCTACTCCCCCGCCGTAGGCGACTGGCGCAGCGCCCGCGCCGGGATCTACGAGCGGCTGATCGCCGAGGAACTCGGTGAGGACGAGAGCGGCGCGTTCCTGGTGTGGGGCGACCCCGCGCTGTACGACAGCACGCTCGGCATCCTGGAGGAGGTGCTGGCGCGGGGCACGGTGGCCTTCGAGTACGACGTGGTGCCCGGCATCAGCAGCGTCTCGGCGCTCGTCGCCCGGCACCGCACGGGCCTGAACCGGGTGGCCCGGCCGGTGCAGATCACCACCGGGCGGCGGCTCGCCGAGGGCTTCCCGGAGGGGGTGGACGACGTGGTGGTGATGCTCGACGCCCACCAGACCTTCCGGCAGTACGCCGGTCAGGACGTCGACATCTACTGGGGCGCCTACATCGGCACCCCGGACGAGATCCTCGTCTCGGGCCCGCTCGCCGAGGCCGGCCCCCGCATCGAGCGCCTGCGCGCCGAGGCCCGCGAGCGCAAGGGCTGGATCATGGACACGTATCTGCTGCGCCGCAACCCCCGGGACGCGTAGGGCGGGTCGCCCCGCACCCGGCCGGACCGCATCCACATGCGGGGCGGGGCGGCCGGTGTGATCGTGACCTCGTGACAGTCACCGAAGGATCGGCGGGGTCCGGGGGATCCACGGGGTCCGTGCCGGCCGCGACACAGCCACCCGTGCTCGACCCGCGCCGGCGGAACATCGTCTTCGTGACGATCGTGCTGGGCATGCTGCTGGCGGCGCTGGACCAGACGATCGTGGGCACCGCGCTGCCGACGATCGTGTCGGACCTCGGCGGCGCCGAGCACATGTCGTGGGTGGTCACCGCCTATCTCCTCGCGGAGACCGTCGCGACCGTCCTGGTCGGCAAGTTCGGCGACCTGTTCGGCCGCAAGGTGGTCTTCCAGGTCTCCGCGATCGTCTTCATCACCGGGTCGTTCCTGTGCGGCCTGGCCACCGACATGACGCTGCTGATCCTCTGGCGGGCGATGCAGGGCATCGGCGCGGGCGGCCTGATGGTGACCTCGATGGCCCTGATCGCCGACGTCATCCCGCTGCGCGAGCGCGGCAAGTACCAGGGCGCGATCGGCGCCGTGTTCGGTGTGGCCACCGTCATCGGGCCGCTGCTGGGCGGCCTGTTCACCGACCACCTGTCGTGGCGGTGGGCGTTCTACATCAACGTCCCCATCGCGGTCGTCGTCGTGTTCGCGGCCGCCCGCACCATCCCGGTGGTGAAGTCGGCGGCCCGCCCGGTCATCGACTATCTGGGCATCGCGCTGATCGCGGTCGGCGCGAGCGCCCTGATCCTGGCGACGAGTTGGGGCGGCAACGAGTACGCGTGGGGTTCGGGCGTCATCGTCGGCCTGTTCGTCGGCGGCCTGCTCGCCCTCGCCGGATTCTGCTGGGTGGAGACCCGGGCGAAGCAGCCGATGCTGCCGATGCGGCTGTTCCTCAGCCCGGTCTTCACGGTCTGCTCGATCCTCAGTTTCATCGTCGGCTTCGCGATGCTCGGCGCCCTGACGTACCTGCCGACCTATCTCCAGTACGTCGACGGCGACTCGGCGACCGTGTCCGGCGTGCGCACCCTGCCGATGGTGCTGGGGCTGCTGATCGCGTCGGTGTTCAGCGGCAACATGGTCAGCAGGACGGGCAGGTACCGCCTGTTCCCGATCATCGGCTCGCTGGTGATGGGCGTCGGGCTGTACCTGATGTCCCTCATGGACCCGTCCACGGGCGCCTGGCTGGAGTCGCTGTACATGTTCGTGCTCGGCACCGGCATCGGTCTGTGCATGCAGGTGCTGACGATCGCCGTGCAGAACACCGTCGAATACGCCGACCTGGGCACCGCCACCTCCGGCGTCACCTTCTTCCGCACCCTGGGCAGTGCCTTCGGCACAGCCGTCTTCGGCACGATCTACGCCAACGCACTCGCCCCCAACCTCGAGGACGGCATCGCGTCCGCCACGGCGGCCGGCGGCGCCGACCCGGCGACCGTCTCCCGGGCCGCGACCAGCCCGGAGGGCCTGCACCGACTGCCCCCGGACACCGCCGCCCCGCTCGTCGAGGCGTACGCCGACACCATCCAGACGGTGTTCCTGTGGACCGTGCCGGTCGCCGTCCTCGGCTTCCTCGTCGCGCTGTTCCTCAAGCAGGTCCCGCTGCGCGACAGCGCCCGCAGGACCTCCACCGACCTCGGTGAGGGGTTCGGCTCGCCGCACGACGCGAACGCGCAGCGGCTGCTGGAGACAGCCGTGGCGAAGATCATCGGCAGGACGGACGTGGACACCGCACGCCGGATCGTGGCGGAGTCCGACACCCGGCTCGACGTGGCCGGGGCGTGGGCGGTGATGCAGGTCGAGCTGTTCGACCGGCTGGTCGGCCACGCGAGCCTCGGGCTGATCGCCGCCCGCCGTCACATGCCGCCGGAGGTGCTGCTGCCCGTGTTCGACCGCATGGTCGACGAGGGGTTCCTGACCCGTCACGGTTCGCTGATCGGCCACACGGAGGCGGGGGCGCGCGAGGCCCGCGTGATCACCCGGGCGTGGGGCGACTGGCTGGAGGAGCGGGTCCGGCAGGACTTCGGCCGCCCGGCCGGCAGCGACCTGCGGGCCGCCGTGGACACCATCGCCAAGCGGCTCGTGGTGGAGGACCTCAGCGCCGGCCTGACCCAGCGGTCGCCGGCGCTCGCCCCGGCCGCCCCCTGAAAACGGGATGCCCGCCGGGGTCCGCGGACCGCATACTCGACGCCATGTCGCCCGCCCCGGTCCGCTTCCGCGATCCCGCCACCACCCTCGGCGACCACGCCGCGTCGGCGCTGGTCAGGTGCCCGCGCTGCGCGCGCCTCGCCCACTACGAGCGGCGGGCGGGGCACACGCCCGTACACCGGCTGGTGTGCCGCTCGTGCGGCCTGTCCCGGCCCGCGGGGAGGCCGGCGCTGTGGCTGTCGACCCGTACCCGGCACGGCGAGGTGTGGGCGTACAACCTCGAACACCTCGATCTGCTCCGGCGGTTCGTGGCCGCCTCCCTGCGAGAGCGGGACCCCTGGTACGAGCACGGCCGCAAGATGACCTATATCGCCCGGCTGCCCGCCTGGATCAAGAGCGCCAAGAACCGCACCGAGGTGCTCCGCGCGATCGACCGGCTGCGCGCCTCCGTCACGGTTCGCTGAACCCCAGCCGTTCCAGCGCCCCCGCCACGTCCGGGACCGCCGTCACGCCGTCCGGCAGCGGCGGCCGCCGCACGACCACGACGGGCAGGCCGAGCCGGCGGGCGGCCGCCAGTTTCGCGGCCGTGGCCTCTCCCCCGCTGTCCTTGGTGACCAGCACGTCGATGCGGTGCTCCCGCAGCAGCGCCAGCTCGTCGGTGACGGTGAACGGGCCGCGCGCCAGGACGAGTTCGGTGTCCGGCGGCATCGGCGGATCGGGCGGCTCCACCGAACGGACGACGAAGTGCGGACCGGCGAGGTGCGCGAAGGCCGCCAGGCCCAGGCGTCCCGTCGTCAGGAACACGCGCCGGCCCACACCGGGCAGCAGTTCCGCCGCCTCGGCCAGGGAGCCGACCGGGTGCCAGCGGTCCCCGGGTCCGGGCCGCCAGCCGGGCCGGCGCAGCACGACCAGGGGCCGTCCGGCGGCCGTCGCGGCCCGCGCCGCGTTCGCGGTGATGCCGGAGGCGAAGGGATGGGTGGCGTCGACCACGGCGTCCACACCGTGCTCGCCCACCCAGGCCGCGAGCCCTTCCGCCCCGCCGAACCCGCCGATGCGTACGTCCCCCGCGAGGGCCCCCGGCCGGGACACCCGCCCCGCCAGCGACGAGGTCACCCGGACACCGGGGCGTGCCGCCAGGACGGCGGCCAGTTCACGGGCCTCGGCGGTGCCACCGAGGACCAGCACATGGGGGGACATGCCGTCGAGCGTACGAGGTGGGCGGGCCGGGGGGGCGGGGGGACCGGTGTTGTCGTCCCCGTACGGAGGGCGGTCAGCGCACCAGCAGCTGGACGCCGCCCACCACCGTCGCCGCGATGACGAGCCGTTCGAACAGCCGCTGGTTGATGCGGTGCACCGCCCACCGGCCGAGCAGCGCGCCGGGGACGACGAACGCGACGAGCGCGGCGTCCAGGAGCAGCGAGCTGCCGTCGATCAGGCCGAGGCCCACGCTGAACGGCACCTTCGAGACGTTCACGATGAGGAAGAAGAACGCTGAGGTGCCGAGGAAGCCGAGTTTGCGGAAGCCGGCCGAGAGCAGGTACATCGACATCACCGGGCCGCCCGCGTTGGCGACCATCGTGGTGAAGCCGCCGAGGACGCCGTAGGAGCGGGCCTTCAGGCGGCCGGCGCGGGTGACCACGGCGTCGGGGTCGTCGGCCGCCTCCGCGGTGCGCCGCCGCCACACCGTGACCCCGGCCATGAACAGCAGGATCGCGCCGATCGAGGTGCGGACGGCCGCGTCGTCGGCCCACATCAGGAACAGCGTGCCGACGACGACACCGGCCGCGACCGCCGGGAACAGCCGCCACAACGTGGGCCAGTGGGCGTGCCGGCGGTAGGTGAGGACGGCCAGCACGTCCCCGGCGATCAGGATCGGCAGCAGGACGCCGGTGGAGGCGCGGGCGGGCAGGACCGCGGCGAAGATCGCCAGGCTGACCGTGTTGGCCCCGCTGACGGCCGTCTTGGAGAAGCCGACCAGCAGGGCCGCGAGGGCGAGGACGGCGAACTCCCAGCCGGTGATGTGCCACAACGTCATCGTGTTCATGCGGGAACCGATGCTACGCACACCTAACGGGCCCCGGTGAGGCGGTCTCGCCTGATGGCTCCGCGAACGCCGCTGCGGTCCCGGCGTCCTGGGGGCTGTCGTCACGTTCCCGTCCGCCCAGCGACGCCTGCACCTCCCCGCCCTCCGGGCGGACGACGGGAAGGTGCGCCAGACCCTAGTGCCGCTCCACCAGCACCGCGCTCCCCTGCCCCACGCCGACGCACATCGTCGCCAGGCCCCGCTCCGCCCCTGTGCGCCGCATCCGGTGCAGCAGGGTGGTG
Source organism: Streptomyces sp. NPDC058335 (assembly GCF_042723915.1). Classification (NCBI taxonomy): domain Bacteria; kingdom Bacillati; phylum Actinomycetota; class Actinomycetes; order Kitasatosporales; family Streptomycetaceae; genus Streptomyces; species Streptomyces sp. NPDC058335. The sequence goes on from NZ_JBHXHX010000009.1 coordinate 235,337, forward strand.
AGGATGCGGGCCCCGGAGCAGCCGAGCGGATGGCCGAGGGCGATCGCGCCGCCGCTGGGGTTGACCAGCTCGGGGTCGATGCCCAGCTGGTCCACGCAGGCCAGCGCCTGCGCGGCGAACGCCTCGTTGAACTCCGCCTCCTGGAGGTCGCCGACGCTCCACCCGGCGCGGTCGAGCGCCTTGCGGGTCGCGGGGACCGGGCCGATGCCCATCACGTCGGGGTGGACACCGGCGGAGGCGCCGGCGACGTAACGGCCGAGGGATTCCAGGCCCAGGGCGTTCAGGGCCTCCTCGCTGACCAGGAGGAGACCGGCGGCGCCGTCGTTCATCGGGGAGGCGTTGCCCGCGGTGACCGTGCCGCCCTGCCGGAAGACGGGTTTCAGCGCGGCGAGCCTGTCGTGGGAGGTGTCGTCACGGATGCACTCGTCGGCGTCGACGACCACGCCGTCCGGGCGCCGTACGGGCAGGAGTTCGTCGTCGAAGTGGCCGTTCTTGCGGGCCAGCGCGGCGCGTCGGTGGCTGCGGAGCGCGAAGTCGTCCTGGCGCTCGCGGGGGATGCCGTACCGCTCGGCGACCTCCTCGGCGGTCTCGCCCATCGACAGCAGGCCGTGGAGGTCCTGCATGGCGGGGTTGACCAGGCGCCAGCCGAGCCGGGTGTCGACGGTCTCCACGCGGTGCGGGAGGGCCTCGTCGGGGCGGGCGAGCACGAAGGGGGCGCGGCTCATCGACTCGGAGCCGCCCGCGAGCACGATCTCGGCCTCGCCCGCGGCGATCGTGCGGGCCGCGGCGGTGACGGCCTCCATGCCCGAGGCGCACAGCCGGTTCACCGTGGCGCCGGGCACGGTCTCGGGGAGTCCGGCGAGCAGGGCGGCCATGCGGGCGACGTTGCGGTTGTCCTCGCCTGCCTGGTTGGCGGCGCCCCAGTACACGTCGTCGATCAGGGCGGGGTCGAGCGCGGGCAGGTCGGCGACCAGGCCGCGGATGACGGCGGCGGCGAGGTCGTCGGGACGGACGGCGGACAGGGCGCCGCGCAGCTTTCCGATGGGGGTGCGGCGGGCGGCCGCGAAGTGGACGGGACGCACGACTGGGGTCTCCTGACCGACGACGACGCTGTGGACCGGAAGATCAGCTGGGGATCGACAGATTAATTAGCACTGCTAGTTTCGGACTATAGACCGCGGCCAGGTCCCCTGGGAAGGTCCCCGGAGCCGTGTCCCCACCCCGCCGCGAGCCGTGTTTGCGGCGATTCGAGCTGGGCACCCGCGCCCCCATGGAGTGGTTGCGCAGTGCCGCCTGCGTCGGTGAGGATCCCGAACTGTTCTTCCCGGTGGGCACGTCCGGACCGGCCCTGCGGGAGATCGCGGACGCGAAGCGGGTGTGCGCCCGCTGCCCGGTGACCGCCGACTGCCTGGACTACGCCCTCGTCAGCGGGCAGACGTCCGGGGTGTGGGGCGGGACCGGTGAGGCGGAACGTGCCGGCCTGCTCCGTACCGCACGAGATGACGTGAGAAGGAGGACCTCCGTATGACAGTCGTGAAGAGTCCGCTCCCCGAACCGGCCCGTCAGGTCACCTTCGACGCCCTCCAGAACACCCTGGTCGATCTGCTGGGGATCTCCCTGATCGGGAAGCAGGCGCACTGGAACATCGTCGGCCCCCGCTTCCGCTCGATCCATCTCCAGCTCGACGAGGTGGTCTCCATGGCCCGCTCGTACGCCGACACGGTCGCCGAGCGCGCCGCCGCCCTCGGCCTGCCGCCGGACGGCCGACCGGAGACGATCGCCTCGGCGTTCACGCTGCCCGCCCCGAAGGACGGCTGGCTGCGCGACGAGGACGTGGTCGAGGTGATCGCGGAGACACTGGGCGCGGCCATCGGCCGGCTGCGGGAACGCATCGACGCGACCGCGCAGCCCGACCCGGTCACCCAGGACCTGCTGATCGGCATCACCGCCGAGCTGGAGAAGCAGCGGTGGATGTTCGAGGCGGAGAACTGGCCGCGCGAGAGCTGACCGCCTGCACGACAACGACGGAAGGGCATGCCATGACCGACGCCCTCGAACTCGACGCGCTCTGGGAGGACTTCCACCGCGTGGTGAACATGACCTCGCAGGAGCTGGCCGCCTGGCTCCGGGTGCGCGACGCCGACGAGACCACCGAGGCACTGCCCGACGAGGCGGGCTCCCCGACCGGCCGGCATGTGCTGGCCATCCTCCAGAAACGGCGCACCGACCTCACGGAGGACGACCTCCGCGTGATGCGGCAGGTGGTGGACACGGTCGCCGACCGGACCGACATGGCGGACGAGCCCGCGGCCGAGGACACCGCCCTGCGCCACCGGCTGATGACGCTGGGCCACGATCCGCTCAAGCCCTGAGCCCGGTCAGCCCGGTCTCGCTCAGGCCTTGGGCCTGACCCCCGCGCGGCGGCGGCTCAGGGCCGCGGCCACGAGCGTCCGCACACCCGTCACGACCACCGACAGGTCCGGGGCGGACAGCGGGCTGTGGTCGCCGGGCACCGCATCGATCTTCGTCCGCGCCAGTGCCTGGCCCGGCGACGCCTCCCACACCTCGGCCGGCGTCGAGGTCACGTACCAGTAGTCGCAGTGCGGCCACGTCCGGCCGGCGTCCTGAGGACGCCGGTCAGAGTCCGGTCACCGGCAGGTCGAGGAGGCGGACCAGGGTGCGCAGGACCCCGTTGTCGTTGTTGGAGGGGGCCCGGTGGCGGGCCCGCCGGACGACCTCGGGATGGGCGTTGGCCATGGCGAAGGACCAGTCGGCGGCGTCCAGCATCTCCAGGTCGTTCAGGTAGTCGCCGAACACGACGGTCTGCGCGGGCGTGATGCCCAGCTCCCGCTGGAGCCGGCGCAGGGCGGCACCCTTGTTTGCGGTGCGGTTCATGACGTCGACCCAGTGTTCGCCGGAGACGACGACCTGGTGGGTGTCCGCGAACGGCGCGAGGGCCGGCGCGGTGCTCTCCTCGACCGACCCGAAGTCGAACAGGGCGACCTTGATGACGTCGTCCTCGACGGCGGCGGCGTCCTCGACGACCTGGTGGCTCAGGTAGTAGCGGCCGACCTCGGCCAGGAAGGCCTCGTCGGCCCGCTCGACGTAGGCGGACCGCTTCCCGCAGACGACGGCCCCGACGTCGGCACCGCCCGCCACGAGCCTCCGTACGGCCTCGACGACGCGGGTGACCACGGCGGGGTCCAGCGGGTCGGAGCTGAGTTCCTCGCCGTCGCGGACGACGTAGGTGCCGTTCTCCGCTATGAAGACCATGCCGTCGGCGACCTCGGCGAACTCCCGCGCCAGCGTGGCGTACTGCCGGCCGCTGGCGGGGCTGAACAGCACGCCCCGCTCCCGCAGCAGCGCGAGGACCTCCCAGAGCCCGTCGGGTGTCCGCTTGTCGTCGTCGAGCAGCGTGCCGTCCATGTCGGTGACGACGAGACGGATGTCGGCACTGCCGGCCGACGGCTCGGGAGCGGTCAGCTGAGGGGCGTGGGAGTAGGGCATGTCCTGCTTCCTGTACGGGGGTGACCGGATTGTCACCCTACCGGGGGCCCCGGAGCCGGCCTCGGGCCCGGGGGCGCGTCCCGCCCGTTCCACGTCGCCGGGGCGGCCGCCGGGCAGGGGATCGGCAAGGGCGGTCACATCGGCCTCCAGGGGCGCGTCCCGCACGCGTGGGCCGCGCCGGTCAGGGACGTCCCCGGCGCAGCCCACGGTGTACCCGGGCGCCCGTCGACCGGATCAGCCGCACACCGGCTGCGGCGGCAACGGCATCCGCCCGCACCGGGTGGGTCCGGCCCGTCCGGCGGACTGGCCGGCCCTCACCGCGGGAACGATCCTTCTGCACTGCCGGCGCGGACGGTCCTGGAGGAGACGCTGGAGATCACACCGTTCCGCGAACCGCTCCACGGCTCCGACGCCTGCGGTGCCGACGCCCGCCGGGTCTACCGGCTTCCCGACGGACTGAAAGTATGATCAAGCAATGTCTGACTTGACCGATACCACGCCCGGCTGGCTGAGCCAGGACGAACTCGAATCCGCTCGCTCCCGCATGCCGATCCTGTACGTCGAGGCCGTGCCCGTGCGCGTCGACGACAGCGGCGAAGTCACCAAGATCGGCCTGCTGCTCCGGATAGGACCGGACGGCAACGTCAGCCGGACCCTGGTCTCGGGCCGCGTCCTGCACCACGAGCGGGTCCGCGACGCGCTGCTGCGGCACCTGGAGAAGGACCTCGGCCCCATGGCGCTGCCCCGCGTCCCGGCGTCCCTCCAGCCCTTCACGGTCGCGGAGTACTTCCCGACACAGGGCATCACGCCGTACCACGACCCGCGTCAGCACGCGGTGTCGCTGGCGTACATCGTGCCGGTGACCGGTGACTGCCGGCCCCGGCAGGACGCCCTGGACCTGGTGTGGTTCGACCCGCAGGAGGCGGTCTCGCCCGAGGTGCAGACCGAGATGCCGGGCGGACACGGCTTCCTGGTACGGCAGGCGCTGGCCCACGTCGGCCAGTCGGCGTCCTGACGGCGTGGGACGCCGTACCGCCCTGCCGGCCCAGCGCGTGGTGTCGATCGGCGCCGCCGCACGCAGGCCCTGCACCCTCGTGGTCTGCCGGGGCTGCTGCTGCGGCGACGCCCGCAAGCACCCCGGCTACGACCACGCCTGGCAACTGGAGCGCCTGCGCGCGGCGGCCGCCGCGTCGGCGGGCGGCTTCGAGGTCCGTACGACCGACTGTCTGGGCCCGTGCGACCAGGCGAACGTGATCGTCGTCCAGCCGTCCGGCGCGGGCCGCCGGGCGGGCGGCCGTGCCACCTGGGTCGGTTTCGCCATGGACGACGACTGCACCGAGGACATCCTGTCCTGGGCGGCGGCGGGCGGTCCGGGCGTCGCCGCGCCGTCGGCCACCCTGGAACTCCAGTTCATCAACCCACCCCGCCCGGCCCGCACCCGCAGGTGATCAGTCGGCCGGGCGGGTGGTCCGGAGCGCCCGCCGCTCAGAGCAGGCCGGCCGCCCGCGTCGGGCTGTCGTCGAGGAAGCCGCCCGACTGGTGCTGCCACGGCTCGGCGTAGGCGCCCCGCGACGCCGGCAGTTCCTGGTGGCTGCCCTGCTCGACGATCCGTCCGCGGTCCAGGGCGACCCGGCGAAGTCGTCGTGGAAGGAGCGGCTTCCTTGGCGAACAGCCCGTCCATGCCGATCACGTACGGATGCTCGATGCCGAGCGCGTCGAGACGGTTCGGACAGTGCGGCCCGGCCCGCCACAGCGCCTCCGCGGCCAGCAGCACACCGGCGAGGCCGAGCACATACGGCAACGCCGGGCCGACCCCGATGTCCGGGTCACCCGCGAGCCGCCCGACGAGCTTGGCGACGACCGGCGGAGCGAGGTGGTTGATGCCGCTGTTGCCGAGCGCCGGCAACAGCATGGCGGGAACGGTCAGCCACCGGAAGGCGGGCCGACTCCCGTCCGTAGCAACCAAGTGCGAGCAGTACGGAGCCCTTGCCGGGCATGACCTCGCGCGATGCAGACGGTCCCATCCCCAGCCCGTGCGGTCGTCCGGCAACCGGCCGGGCCGGCCTTCGCACTGTCCCGCGACGGCTCCGACGGAGTCCGAGGATGTACGCACCGGACGGCACGGGTACGCCTGTGCGCTCCCCGAAAATCTCCGGCAGCGCCACGTCCACTGGATGTGCGAGGACAGGGAACCCGGTCGGCGGGACCGGTGACAACGGCTCGACGACGACGGCTCGACGCGAACGGCCGGGAGGCGATGACCGTGATCGCCGTCAATCCGATGGACAGCGCCTCGCTGCTGGCCGCCTTCGGCGCCCTGGGCGTGCTGGTGGTGATCTTCGCGGAGTCGGGCCTGCTGGTGATCGGCTTCTTCCTGCCCGGTGACGCGCTGCTCCTCCCGGCCGGCGTGCTGTGCGCGGGGAGCGGCCACCAGGCGCCACGGCTGGAGCTGTGGCAGGTGCTGGTGTGCGCGGCCGTCGGCGCCGTGGCGGGCGCGCAGATCGGGTTCCTGCTCGGGCGGCGCGGCGGGCGGGCGCTGCTGGCCCGCACCTCGAACCGGCGCCTGGAAGAGGGCATGACACGGGCGGAGAAGCTCCTGGCCCGCTACGGCTACGGCAAGGCCCTCGTGATCGGCCGCTTCGTCCCGATGCTGCGGACGGTGCTGCACCCGGCGGCCGGTGCGCTCGGTGTGCCCACGCGAACCTTCACCGTCTGGCAGGCCGTCGGCGGCCTGCTCTGGTCGCAGAGTCTCGTCCTGGCCGGGTACACCCTCGGCTCGTCCGTTCCCCACATCGAGGCCTATCTGCTGCCGCTCGTCGCCGTGGTCGTCGCGCTCTCCCTGCTGCCCGTGCTGGTGGAGGCTCGCCGCGCACGGCGCGACCGGCGGTCGCCCTCGCGGTGAGCAGGGGCCCACCCCGGCTTTGTACGGTTTCTTCCCGTTTACCGCGGGCACTCGTCACGCAGAGGGGCTCTGAGGGCTCTCACTCCCAGGCCGAGGACGGGCTCGCACCATGAGCGACAAGCAGCAGCACGTCATCAAGGAACTCGTCTCCTCTTACGGCCGCACCTACGCGGAGGAGGCGGGCATCCGGCTGACGAACACCCCGCAGCCGCTGTACCGCACCCTGGTCCTGGCCCACCTGCTCAGCGCACGTATCCGCGCCTCCACCGCCGTCGCGGCAACCCGCGCCCTGTACGACGCGGGCATGCGCGACCCCCGAAGCATGGCCGAAGCGACCTGGCAGCAGCGGGTCGACGCCCTGGGCCGCGGCGGCTACCGGCGCTACGACGAACGCACGGCGGCCCAACTGGGCGAGGCGGCCGAGCTGTTGATCGAGCGGTGGGGCAGTGACCTGCGACGCCTGCGGGAGGAAGCCGACGGGGACGTCTCCCGCCTGCGCCGCCTGCTCCAGGAGGTGACGGGGATCGGGCCCACCGGAGCGGACATCTTCCTGCGCGAGGTCCAGAGCGTCTGGCCGGAGGCGGCACCGTACATCGACGCGAAGGCCCTGGACGGCGCGCGCCGGCTCGGCCTCCCGGACGAGCCGGACCAACTGGTGAAGGGAGCAGGGCCCATCGAACCGGCCGAACTCGCCGCGGCGTTGGTGCGGGCCGCACTGGACAAGAAGCTGGTCGACGAGGTGCTCGCCAAGGCCGGCTGACCCCGCACGACGACCGGCCGCCGGCCGGCCTCGCGCCATGGCCGCCGCTCGGACACGACAGAGACCGCCTCCTCATCGCTGAGAAGGACGGCCTCTGATCCGACTTCGTAAAGTCGGGACGACAGGATTTGAACCTGCGACCCCTTGACCCCCAGTCAAGTGCGCTACCAAGCTGCGCCACGTCCCGCTGCCCGTCTGACCTGGGGTTTCGCCCGGCCGGACCCGCAGGGAAACAATACCGCACTCGGGTCGGTGATCGCGCACGCCTTTACGGCGCTCCCTCCCCCGGCACCCCCAGTCCCGGATGCGTCTCCAGCAGGTGGGCCGGGGCGGCCTGGCGCCAGGAGTCGGCGAGGATGTCCCTCAGCTCGGCCTCGTCCTCCAGGGCGGCCAGCCGGACCCGGACCCAGGCGAACTGGGCCTCGTGGTCGGCGATCCAGAACTTCCGCGGTTCGGCGAGGGCCAGCTCGTCGCGCTCCTCCTTGGGGCAGCGCACCGCGAGGGAGGTCTCGTCCTCGGGCAGGGTGGCGAACATCTTTCCCGCGACCCGGAACGTGGGCATGCTCCAGGCGGTCTTCTCCGTCGTGTCCGGCAGGGACAGGGCGACACGGCGTACGTCTTCGGCGTCCGGCATGCTTCGCACGGTAGCGGCAGACACTGACAGTCACCGCGCGGCGAGGTGTTTGTAGTAGAGGGTCGTCGGGCGCAGGACACCGGACGGGTCGGCTGCGTAGTCGGGGATGATGCCCGCTCTCGTCCATCCAGCCGTGCGGTAGAGGTGTTCGGCTGGGCTGTCGGTCTCGGTGTCGAGGTGCAGCAGGGTGACACCGGCCGCGGCGGCGGCCTCCTCGGCCGTGGTCAGGAGCCGACGGCCCAGGCCCTGCCCCCGGGCGTCCCGGTGGACCATGAGCTTGACGAGTTCGGCGCGGTGGCGACTGTTGGGCTTGTCGGGGAACGCCAGGGTGACGGTCCCGGTGACCCGGTCGCCGTCCAGGGCCACCCAGACCGCCAGGTGCCCGGCGGCGACCCCGGCCGCGCGCCCCTCCCACCAGGCAAGGGCGTCCGTACGGTCGAGCGGGGTGAGGAAGCCGACGGAGGCACCGCCGGCCACCGTGTCGACCAGCAGGTCGGCCAGCTCCCCCGCGCGGCCGAGGAGTCCGGCGGCGTCGAGCCCGGTCGCCGTCATGGCAGCACCACCGCCAGCACGTACCGCGCCTCCTCGGCCCCCGCGCACCGGAACCTCGTCGGTCCCCACACCCGCAGCCGCAGGCAGTCACCGGCGTCCAGGCGGTGCTCCACGTCCTGCGCCGTGACCGCGAGGGCGCCCTCCAGGACCCAGATGTGCTGTTCCAGGCCGGGCACGGGCGGCCGGTCGTAGGCGAGGTCGGCGCCCACGGCGAGCCGGCCCTCGACGAGTTCGCCGCGCAGTCCCGGGTGCGGCGGCGACACGGACCGCCGGACGAACCCGGAGGCGCGGTCCTCCCAGACGCCCTGCTCACCGGCCCGCACCAGCGGGACCGGCCCGGCATCCGCCTCGACCTCGCTGAGCAGCCGGGACATGGTCCGGCCGTAGACATGGCACAGGCGGTTGAGCAGGGCGGCGGTCGGGCTGATCTCGGCGCGCTCGGCGCGGGACAGGGTGGAGCGGCTCACCCCGCTGCGCTCGGCCAGCTCCCCCAGCGACCAGCCGCGCTCGGCGCGCAGCTCGGCCAGGCGGGCGGCCAGCCGGGCGTCGACCTCGTCCTCGACAGACTGTTTCATATTCGGGATGTTATCCCAGATATGAAACAGCATCGGAGGCTCAGGTCGGCGTGACCTCTTCCAGCGCGTCCAGCACCGGGCGGATCAGTGGATGCTCCTCCGCCCCGCGGCGTACGGCCGCGAAGACGCGGCGGGTAGGGGCCGCCCCGTCGACCGGGCGGACGACCACGCCGGTCAGGTCCATGCCGCGCAGCGCCGAGCGCGGCACCAGCGCCACGCCCGCGTCGGCCGAGGCCAGCGCCACGACGGCGCGGAAGTCGTCCGAGGAGTGCTCCAGGCGGGGCTGGAAGCCGGCGTGCTCGCAGGCCAGGACGACCACGTCGTGGCAGGGGTTGCCGGGATAGGGACCGATCCACGGATCCTTGGCCAGCTCGGCCAGCGGCACCTCGGCGCACCCGGCGAGGCGGTGGGTGACCGGGACGACCGCGTCGAAGGGCTCGGCGTAGAGCGGGACGTGCGCGAGGCGCGGGTCGTCGGCGGCGGGTGCCCCGCGGTACTCGACGGCCACGGCGATGTCGACCTGCCGGTCGAGGACCATCGGCAGGCTGGCGTCGCCCTCGGCGTCCTGGACACGGATCCGGATCCCCGGGTCGGTGCCGGCGAGCCGGGCCACGGCGGGCGCGACGACCAGGGCGATGCCGGTCGCGAAGGCGGCGACGGTGACCGTGCCTGCCGTGCCCGCGTCGTAGGCGGCGAGTTCCGCCTCCGCCCGCTCCAGCTGGGCGAGGACCGCGTGGGTGTGGGTGAGCAGGATCTCGCCGGCCGGGGTGAGGCGTACCCCCCTGGCCCCGCGCTCCACCAGGCGGTGGCCGGTCTCCTGTTCCAGGGCGGTGAGCTGCTGGGAGACCGCGGACGGGGTGAGGTACAGCGCGGCGGCAGCCGCCGTCACCGTGCGGTGGTCGGCCACCGCACGGAGGATGTGGAGCCGCCGCGCTTCGATCATGGGATCGATTATCGCAATATGTCCGGGGTGGCCGGCTCAGGCCTCCAGTTCCGCCCGCGCCGCCACGAAGGCGTCCACGGCACGGTCGACGTCGGCCGTGGAGTGCGCGGCGGACAGCTGGACCCGGATGCGGGCCCGGCCCTGCGGGACGACCGGGTAGGAGAAGCCGATCACGTACACCCCGCGCTCCAGCAGCAGCTCCGCCATCCGGCTCGCCCGCGCCGCGTCACCGATCATCACGGGCGCGATGGCGTGGTCGCCGGGGAGGACGTCGAAGCCCTCGTCCGTCATCCGGCGGCGGAACAGGGCGGTGTTCTCGGCCAGCCGGAGCCGCAGGTCGTCGGCCGACTCCAGCAGGTCGAGGACCTTGAGGGAGGCGGCGGCGATGACCGGCGCGAGGGTGTTGGAGAACAGGTAGGGGCGGGAGCGCTGGCGCAGGAGCGCCACGATCTCGGCGCGGGCGGCGACATAGCCGCCGGACGCCCCGCCCAGCGCCTTGCCGAGGGTGCCGGTGATGATGTCGACGCGGTCCATCACGCCGTGCAGCTCGGGGGTGCCTCGGCCGCCGGGGCCGACGAAGCCGACGGCGTGGGAGTCGTCGACCATGACCATCGCGTCGTAGCGGTCGGCGAGGTCGCAGATCTCGGCGAGGGGGGCGACGTAGCCGTCCATGGAGAAGACGCCGTCGGTGACGACCAGCCGGCGGCGGGCGCCCCCTTCGACGGCCTCCTTCAACTGCCGTTCCAGGTCTGCCAGATCACGGTTGGCGTAGCGGAAGCGGCGGGCCTTGGACAGCCGGATGCCGTCGATGATGGAGGCGTGGTTGAGGGCGTCGGAGATCACCGCGTCCTCGGGGCCGAGCAGCGTCTCGAAGACACCGCCGTTGGCGTCGAAGCAGGAGGAGTACAGGATCGTGTCCTCCTGGCCGAGGAACGCCGACAGCCGCGCCTCCAGCTCCTTGTGGACCTCCTGGGTGCCGCAGATGAACCGCACGGACGCCATGCCGTAGCCCCAGCGGTCCAGGGCCTCGTGGGCGGCGGCGATCACCTCGGGGTGGTCGGCGAGGCCCAGGTAGTTGTTGGCGCAGAAGTTGAGGACCTCGCCGGGCCGGCCGCCCGCGGTGACGGCGACGGCCCTGGACTGCGGGCTGCCGATGACCCGCTCGGGCTTGTGCAGGCCGGCGGCGCGGATCTCGTCGAGGGTGGCGCGCAGGTCGTCGCGCACGGAGTCGAACATGGGGAAGCTCCTAGAGTGCTTGCGCCGAAAGGGAGTTACGCGGTCCAGTCGAGGATGACCTTGCCGCCGGTGCCGCTCGCCGCGTCGGCGAACGCCGCCTCGAAGTCGCGGTAGCCGTAGCGGCCGGTGATCACGGGGGCGAGGTCGAGGCCGCCCTCCAGCAGGACCGACATCGCGTACCAGGTCTCGAACATCTCGCGGCCGTAGATGCCCTTGATGGTGATCATCGAGGTGACGATGCGGGCCCAGTCGACCGGGAACTCCTCGGCGGGCAGGCCGAGCATGGCGATCCGGCCGCCGTGCGTCATGTTGGCGATCATGTCGCGCATCGCCTCGGGGCGGCCGGACATCTCCAGGCCGATGTCGAAGCCCTCGCGCAGGCCCAGTTCACGCTGTCCGTCGGCGATGGTCGCGCGGGAGACGTTCAGGGCGAGGCTCGCGCCGATCTTGCGGGCGAGTTCCAGGCGCTCCTCGCTGACATCGGTGACGACCACGTTGCGGGCGCCCGCGTGCCGGGCGACGGCGGCGGCCATCAGGCCGATCGGGCCGGCCCCGGTGATCAGCACGTCCTCCCCGACCAGCGGGAAGGACAGCGCGGTGTGGACGGCGTTGCCGAACGGGTCGAAGATCGCCGCCACGTCGAGGTCCACCGGGACACGGTGCACCCAGACGTTGGCGGCGGGCAGTGTCACGTACTCGGCGAACGCGCCGTCGCGGCCGACGCCCAGCCCGACGGTGGCCCGGCACAGGTGGCGTCGCCCGGCGAGGCAGTTGCGGCACCTGCCGCAGACCAGGTGTCCCTCGCCGCTCACCCGGTCACCGGCCTTGATGTCGCCGACGTCCCGGCCGGTCTCGACGACCTCGCCCACGAACTCGTGCCCGAGGACGAGGGGGGTGCGGATCGTCTGCCGCGCCCAGCCGTCCCAGGACCGGATGTGCAGATCGGTGCCGCAGATGCCGGTATGCAGCACCTTGATCAGTACGTCACCGGGTCCGACGGCGGGCTCCGGCACGTCCGCGAGCCACAGTCCTGGCTCCGCCTTCTCCTTGACCAGCGCCTTCACGCTACGGCTCCTGACGGTGAGACCCCCGCGCCGGGCATGCCGGAGCGGCCCGCGGCGGGGGAAGGGGGGTGGAATCCGGTAGCAATCTGCCGTACGGCGGCGCCGCGGTCCATCGAGACTTTCTTAAGCGGCGCCACAGCTCCGCTTCACGCCCCGGCCCGACGTGCCACTCTGGAGGGGGACCGACGACGGGAAGCCGCTCATGACCACAGCGCAGGACCTCATGATCGTCTCGCTGGACGTGGCGCCCCCGCGCCCCGTCGAGCAGGGTGAACTCTCCCTCGCTCTCGCGGGGGCCGAGCTGATCGACCTGACGGAGGCCGGCGTGGTCGTCCTCGACGGCGAGCGGGTGACGCCCGGCCGGGCCTCGGCTCCGGCCGACCGCCTGCTGGCGGACGCGGCGTCCTCGCTGGTACGGCGGGAGCCGTACGAGTCGGTCGAGGAGTGGCTGTGGCGCCGCGGCCGTGGCCTCGCGTCGGCCTACACCGCCCGGATGGAGGCCGACGGGCTGCTGACCCACCCGCGCGGCCGCTGGCTCGCCGCGCGGTCCGACCGGAGCGAGGCCGTGGACTCACCGGCCCGGCGCCGCGCCGCCGAACGCTGGGCGTCGGCCGAGCCCGTCCTCGCCGGCCTGGCCACCACGGCCGGTCTGCGCGAGGAACCGGGCGACGGCTTCCCGGGTCCCCTCACCGACCCGGTGGCGACGGTTCTGGCCGCGGTCGGCGACGCGGTGACGGAACTGACGGCCGTACAGCAGCGGCGGTCCGTCGAGGACTCCGCCTTCGACAACGTCTGGCGGGGCCTGTGACGGACGCGCGACGTCGGGTCACAGGGGCGGCCCGCCGGCCTCCCGGTGCTCCAGCCGCCCGGCGAGATCCGCCGCGGTCGCCTTGATGGTCTCCAGTCCCGCCTTCCCCCACGGCCGGGGCGCCAGATCGGCCACCGACACCGTGCCGAGGACCAGGCCGGCCGTGTCGATCAGCGGGGCGCCGAGGTACGCGTGGATGCCGTACTCGTCGACGACCGGGTTGCCCGCGAACCGCGGGTAGTCGCGGACGTCCTCCAGCACCAGCGCCTTGCGCCGCACGACGACGTACGGGCAGTAGCCGTACTCACGGGGCAGCCGGCGGCCCACCTCCGGCTTGCCGCCGCGGACGGCCCGGCCGCCGGGCGGGGTGTGCAGCCCGGCGAAGAACTGCCGCTCCTCGCCGATGAAGTTGACCATCGCGTACGGCGCGTCGGTCACCTCGGCGAGGCGGTCCGCGAAGGCGTCCAGGGAGGGCTCCGCCCGCTCCCCGAGGCCGAGTCGGCGCAGCCTCCGGGTGCGGGCGGGAGCTTCCTTGTCCTCGGGGGTGAGCAACAGTCGACCGGCCGTGCGGGGCGGGTCGTAGCTCATGGGCGGACTCCGTCGCTGTGGGCGTACGGCATGTGCGGCTCCGGTGTGTGGTGTGCGGGGATCACATGTGGGCGCCGCGGCTCGGCCGGGGTGCCGCCGGTGCGTGGGCGATGAGGTGGCGGACGAGGGTGAGCAGGGTCTGCACGCCCGACGCGGAGATGCGGGCGTCGCAGCGGACGATGGGGACGGCCGGGTCCAGGTCGATGGCGGCGCGCACCTCCTCCGGGTCGTAGCGGTGGGCGCCGTCGAACTCGTTGATCGCCACGATGAAGCCGAGGCCGCGTTCCTCGAAGAAGTCGACGGCCGCGAAGCACTCCTCCAGGCGGCGCGTGTCGGCGATGACGACCGCGCCGAGGGCGCCCTCGGACAGTTCGTCCCACATGAACCAGAACCGTTCCTGTCCGGGGGTGCCGAACAGGTACAGCACATGCTGCGGGTCGAGGCTGATGCGGCCGAAGTCCATGGCCACGGTCGTCTCGACCTTGTTCTCGATGCCGTCGAGGTTGTCGGTCGCGGCGCCGACGGTGGTGAGCAGCTCCTCGGTACTCAGGGGCGCGATCTCGCTGACCGCGCCGACGAACGTGGTCTTGCCGACCCCGAACCCGCCCGCGACCAGGATCTTCAGCGCGGTCGGGAAGGCGGCCTGGCCGTCGTCGTGTTCAGAGCTGTCGTCGTAGTCCATCGAGCACTGCCTCCAGTAGGGCCCGGTCGGTGGGGTTGTGGTGGAGCTCGGGGGGCTTGGTGGTCAGCGCCCCGCAGTCCACGAGGTCCGCCAGCAGCACCTTGGTGACGGCTGCCGGCAACCTCAGATGGGCGGCGACCTCGGCGACCGGGACGGGGGCACGGCACAGGTCCAGTGCCTGCGCGTGCTCGGGGCCGAGATAGCCGAGGGGGGTGGACCCGGTCGCCCGCACCTGTGACATGAGGTCGAGGGCGACGGTGGGCTTGGTGCGGCCGTTGCTGACCGTGAACGGGCGCACCAGCCGTCCGGCCGCGTCGTCGAGCCAGGGTCCGTCGCCGGCCGCCGCCACCCTCAAGGCCCCATCACCGAGGGTTCGACGGCGTGCTGCCGGGGCGCGGTGACCAGGTACGGCCGCACACTCTTGACGAGCATCGCCATCTCGTAGCCGAGTACGGCGGCGTCGGCCTCGCGCCCGGCCAGCACCGCGAGACAGGTGCCCGAGCCCGCGGTGGTGACGAACAGCAGCGTCGAGTCGAGTTCGACGACGACCTGCCGTACGTCCCCGCCGTCGCCGAAGCGGAGACCGGCGCTGCGGCCGAGGGAGTACAGCCCGGAGGCCAGGGCCGCCATGTGGTCGGCGCTGTCGTGGTCGAGGCCGTGGACGGACTTCACGAGGCCGTCGCAGGAGAGGAGGACCGCGCTGGTGGTGTGCGGTACGCGCTGCACGAGGCCGCTCATCAGCCAGTCGAGATCGGATACCTGGCCGGTCGGCGCATCGCTCGCCATGGTGGATCGACTCCTTGGGGTACGAAGGTCAGCGGGAGCGGGTGCGGTGGGGGTGGTGAGGGGGGTGCTCATCCGGCTGGTGTGCTCCCGTCGTGCCGGGTGGTGGACTGGTGGTCGAGGCCGCCGGACAGGCCGTACACGGTGCGGGCCTCGGATATGGGGGACACCGGCATGACGGGCGGTACGTCCGCGGCGGCCGGTTCGGCCGGGTCCGGATGGGCGTCCTGCTCCAGGTTCTGCTGGGCCTCGGCGAGGCCGACGCCGCGCTGGAACGCGGCCATCAGACCGGGGTCGTGCCCGGCGGGCTGCTCGCCGTCCGGGCGGGGGGCCGGGCCGCCGCGCAACTGGGGTGCGAGGTGCTCGTGGGCGCGGCGGCGGGGCAGCTGGGGTTTGCCCATGGTGCCGCGCACCGCGCCCGCGCGCGGGGTGGGCACGAGGCCCGCGATCTCCTCCACGGCGGGCCGGTCACCGGGCCGGACACCGGGCACGGCCTCGGCCGGATTGGGCCGTTCCTCGTGCGCGCCGCGGACGGGGAGGGGGGCCGGGCGGCCGCCGTCCGGGCGGGGGGTGTCGTGCTGGACGGGGGGCGGGGCGGTGGCCGGGGCGGGGGCGCCGCCGTGCGGATGCCCTTCCGGGGCGGGCCGGGGGGACGTGTTCCGCGGTGGGACCGGAGAGTGGAGCTGGGGCTGAAGCGGCGGCTGGAGATGGGGCTGATGGGGCGTCGGCGACGGTGCCTGCGGCTGGAGCTGGGTCAAGGGCTGAAGCTGCGGCTGCGGCTGCGCGCCGGACGTGGGCTGGGCCTGATGCTGCGGCTGCGGTTCCATGCGGGGCTGGGGCTGGAGGTGGGCCTGCCCCTGGGACTGCACGCGGGCCTGAGGAGCCAGTTCCGGCCTCCCCCCTCCCCGCGCCACCTGTCCGCCCGCCGACCCCGCCGCCCCCACGCCCGCGCCGCTCTCCTCGGCCTGCGGCAACGGCAGCCCGGCCGACCCCAGCAGAGCCTGCGGTACGACGAGTACGGCCTGGACGCCGCCGTAGATGTTGTTCTGGAGCCGGACCCGGATGCCGTGGCGGCGGGCCAGCTGGGACACGACGTAGAGGCCGATGCGGCCGTCGGCGAGCAGGCGGCCGACGTTGACCTGGTCGGGGTCCGCGAGCAGGGCGTTCATCCGGCTCTGTTCCTCGACGGGCATGCCGAGGCCGCGGTCCTCGACCTCGACGGCGAGCCCGGAGGTGACCAGGTTGGCGCGCAGCAGGACCTGGGTGTGCGGGGCGGAGAACACCGTGGCGTTCTCGACGAGTTCGGCGAGCAGGTGGATGACGTCGGCGACGGCGTGCCCACGGAGTTCGCCCTCGACCGGCGGGACGAGTTTGACCCGCGAGTACTGCTCCACCTCGGCGATGGCGGAGCGCAGCACCTCGGTCATGGAGACGGGGTGGCTCCACTGCCGCCGGGAGACGGCGCCGCCGAGGACGGCGAGGTTCTCGGCGTGGCGACGGATACGGGTGGCGAGGTGGTCGACGTGGAAGAGGCCCTTGAGGAGGTCGGGGTCCTCGATCTCGTTCTCCAGCTCGTCCAGGGTGGAGATCCCCCGGTGCACGAGGGACTGAAGCCGCCGCGCGAGGTTGACGAAGACCTCGAGTTTCTGTTCGCTGCCCGTCTGGCTGGAGAGCTGGGTGGCCTGGACGACGGCGGTGACGGCCCCGTCGTGGGCGCGGGACAGATCGGCGGCGAGCAGCTCGAACTCGTCGGCGTCGCCGGGCGGGCCGCCGCGCGGTGTGCGCTGCGGCGGGGGCTCGCCGCGGCGCAGCGCCTCGAGCAGGGCGCGCAGGTCGGCCTCGCCGCGCGCGCTGTTGCGGCGCAGGGCGGTGATGCGGTCGCTGACGGAGCGGGCGGCCCGGTCGGCGGCCACGGCCGCGACGACGATGCCGACGCCGGTCACCGCGACGGCTCCGGCGAGGACGGCCCACAGGACCGGTCCCGGCCGGGCGCCGGTGGAGCGCACGGTGAACAGGACGGCCGCGCAGGCGCTGAGGGCGACGGCGGTCGGGGGCAGCACGGCGAGCCGCAGCAGCTGCGGCCGTATGTGCGTCTCGGCCGGCGCGGGGGCGGGGCGGGAGACCGGCCGTCCGTGCCGTCCGCCCTCACGGCGGTCTGCGCGTGCGGCCGGTGCGCGGAGGTGAGACATCGGTGTCCTCGTACTGTCCGTCGGGCCTGGGGCTCGCGTGGGGTGCGCTCCTCGGGCTCGCGCCATCGCGGTGTCGGTCGGGAGAGCGAGAGTTCGGTGAACCCTTCTCGCCCCACGGCCACTCACAGTAGTTGCCAAGCCGTCATGTGCGATGCGCAGTTGACAAAGTCCCCCGGTGAGCGTCCCGCTCTGGTATGAGGCTTCGTACGACAGACCGATGAACCCGTGAGGTGTCCGGACAGATGAGGTGCGGAAGTCGATCAGACCTGGTCAGAGGTGTTCGGAAACGGACGACGGGGGCCGGGAAGCTGTTCGCTCCCCGGCCCCCGTCGTCGGGTGGTCCGGCCCGATCCGGCTGCCCCGGCTAACCCGCCGGAACGGCCTCCGGGGCGTCCCCACCCTCGGCCACACTCTTCGGAATGTCACGCACCGTATCGGCCATGGCCTTGACTTCCGGCAGCAGTTCGGGCCACCCGCCCGCCGGAGCGAGCGCCACACCGCGCCACCACGGCTCGGCGGGCACGGTCTCGGCGGTCGGTTCGAAGGGCTCGCCGGGGCGGGGCAGCGCGATCCGGGTGCCGGCCGCGCGCGCGGCGGCCAGGGTGCCCTCCCCCGGGTCGGACCACGCGTGCGTGGCGAGATTGAAGGTGGCCCAGTGGATGGGCAGGATCGCCCCGCTCGGACCGCCCTGGAGGTCGAGGTGGGCGCGCAGCCCCTCCTCGGGGGTCATGTGGATGTCCGGCCACAGCTCCGAGTACGCGCCGATCTGGATCATCGTCGCGTCGAACGGGCCGTACTCGGCGCCGATGTCCTTGAAACCGTCGAAGTAACCGGTGTCGCCGCTGTGGAAGATCCGGTGCTCGTCGCCGGCGACGGACCAGGAGGCCCACAGGGTGTGCTGGGTGTTGCGCAGGCCGCGGCCGCAGAAGTGGCGGGCCGGGGTGGCGGTGAGGGTGAGGCCGCCGACCCGCGTCGCCTCGTGCCAGTCCAGCTCGCGCAGCCGGTCCGCGGACACGCCCCAGTGCTCGAGATGGGCGCCGACGCCGAGCGGCACCGCGAACAGGGTGTCCGTGCCGGCCAGCGCCTTGATCGTGGGCAGGTCCAGGTGGTCGTAGTGGTCGTGCGAGATGACGACGACGTCGACCGGGCCGAGGGCGGCCAGCGGCAGCGGGGCCGGGTGCAGCCGCTTGGGACCCGCGAAGGGGAAGGGGGAGCAGCGCTCGCCCCAGACCGGGTCGAACAGCACCCGGTGCCCGTCGATCTCCGCGAGCACGCTGGAGTGCCCCATCCAGGTCAGGCGCAGGCCCGTGGCGGGCGGCCGGGCCAGGTCGGCGAGGGTGGTGGGGTGCACCGGGACGGGGCCGGAGGGGGAGCGGCGGGGGCGGGTGTCCTTGTCGAAGAAGGCCTTGGCGAAGTCGAGCCCGGTGCCCGAGGGCCGGATCCGCGCGCCGATGCCGCCGGGGTTCTGGAACACCCCGTTCTTGAAGTGTGGTGATCTGCGGATACGCGCCAGGCGCTCACCGCTCGGGTCCGCGCCGAAGGCCTCGGGCTGCAGTGCGCGGAGCCCGGGGCTCAGGGAACGGAATCCGGCCACGGTACCTCCAGGTGGGGTCGCTGAGGATTCCCATTATGGTCGGCCGGTCCGACAAACCTCGGGCCGCCCTGGTCCGCGGGCAGGCCGCGGCGCGTTGACACGGCGCCTCCGGGCTCTCGATACTGACCCACTGTTCAGTAAAGGTTCCTGGCGAGGAGTCCGCTTGACCGCCCCCCTGCTGTCCCTCACCTGGACCGACCATCTCACCGGCCGCCGGGGCTACCTGGTCGTCGACCGGGTCGTGCGCGGCGTGTGCAGCGGCGGCCTGCGGATGCGGGAGGGCTGCACCCTCGACGAGGTGACCGGCCTGGCCCGCGGCATGAGCCTCAAGGAGGCCCTGCACTACGACCCGGCGGCGCGCTACGTCCCCCTGGGCGGGGCGAAGGGCGGCATCGACTGCGATCCCCGGGACCCGGAGTCGTACGGGCTGCTGGTGCGGTACCTGCGGGCGGTACGGCCCTACGTCGAGAGCTGCTGGGCCACCGGTGAGGACCTGGGGCTCAGCCGGGACGTCGTCGACCGGGCCGTCGCGGAGGCCGGGCTCGTGTCGTCGGTCCAGGCCGTCCATCCGCTGCTCGACGACGAGAGCGCGGCCCGCCGACGGCTCGCGGACGCCTTCGCCGTCGAGGTGGACGGCATCGGCCTGGACGAGCTGGTCGGCGGCTGCGGGGTCGCCGAGTCCGTCCTCACCGCCCTGGACCGGGCCGGGGTGCCGCACGCCGGCACCCGGGTCGCCCTCCAGGGGCTCGGCACCATGGGCGGGGCCACGGCGCGCTTCCTCACGCGCGCGGGGCTGTCGGTCGTGGCCGTCGCCGACGTCAAGGGCACGATCGCCAACCCGGCCGGCCTCGAGGTGGAGGCGCTGCCGGCGGCGCGGGACGCCCACGGCACCGTCGAGCGCCGCGCGTTGCGCCCCGACGACCGCGAACTGCCGGGAGACGCCTGGCTGTCGGCCGAGGCGGAGGTGCTGGTGCCGGCCGCCGTGTCGTACGCGATCGGGCCGGACGAGCAGGCGCGGATCGCCGCCCGCTGGATCGCCGAGGCGGCCAACATGCCCGTCCTGCCCGAGGCGGAGGAGCTGCTGCACGCGCGCGGGGTGAGCGTGCTGCCGGACGTGGTCGTCAACTCCGGGACCAACGCCTGGTGGTGGTGGACGCTGTTCGGCGACATCGGCGCGGACGCCGGGGAGGCGTTCGCCCACACGCGCCGCTCGATGCGCGCTCTGGTGGAACTGGTGCTGGCGCGCGCGGAGGCCGACGGAACGACCCCGCGCCGGGCCGCGCACGCGATCGCCGACCAGCGGCTGCCGGTCGTCGCGGAACGGTTCGGGCAGCACCGCTGAGGGCGTCGGCGCAGGTCGCGGGCGCTGTGTAGGGTGACGGCGTGGCAAGGGTCCGGTTGAGTGTGGCGGAGCGGCGCGAGGAGTTGCTGCGGGCGGCCATCGAGCAGATCGAGGCGCGGGGCGTGGCCGCGGTGAGGATCGCCGACGTGGCCTCGGCTCTCGGTGTGAGCAACGCGCTGGTGCTCTACCACTTCTCCACCAAGGAGCGGCTCGTCGCCGACGCGTTCGCCTTCGCCGCCGACGGCGACCTGGCCCATCTGCGCAAACTGCTCGGCCGCCGGACGACCGCACTGCGCCGGCTGCGGTCGGCGGTGCGCTGGTACGCCCCCACGGGACCGGCCAAGGGCTGGCGGCTGTGGATCGAGGGCTGGGCGGCGTCGCTGCGCGAACCCGCCCTGCGGGACGTCGCCCGCGACCTGGACCGGCGGTGGAAGGCGGCGCTCGCCGAGGTGATCGCGGAGGGGGTGGCCGCGGGTGAGTTCCGCTGTCCCGACCCGGCCGGGACTGCCCTGCGTCTGACGGCCCTCCTCGACGGTCTCGCCGTACAGCTCACGTCCTACGACGGTGCGGTGTCCCGGGCCCGTGCGCAGGAATGGGTGGAGGAGGCACTGGACCGGGAACTCGGGCTGGGGGCGCAGACGTTGGGCGCCCAGGAGCGCTGAGGCCGGATCAGTCGATTTTGTACACGGCTCAGTCGAGTTCGTACACGGCCGTCACCGTCGCCGTCGCGCGGATGACGCCCGGCGCCACGGGGACTCCGCCGGAGGCGGCGTCGGCGGCCGGGGGCACCGGGCGCGGATAGCCGGTCGCGTTGCGGCCGGCCGTACCTCGGGAACGGCCGGCCGCGTCCCCCCGGGCTAGGGCGTGTTTCGAAAGCAGCGTCGTCTGCCCGAAGGACAGGCCGGGCGGCGTCTGGTGCGTGCGATCGCAAGGCGGAGGGGCGTCCCGACACTGGTTGTATCGGGACGACCCCGACACGCGGCGAGCGTGCGCGTCAGGCGTCGCCCGGCAGTCGGGACTTCCGAAACACGCCCTAGGCCACGGACGCGATCCGCAGCTTGATGTCGTCGGGTGAGAGCGTGCCCTTCGCGGTCACGTGGTCGCCCGAGGACTCCCCGCGCAGCCGGCGCCCGATCCAGGGCACCAGATACTCGCGCGCCCATTGCACGTCGTCGCGCCGGATCTCGAGGGTGCCGCGCGGCGGGAGCTGCGGCCAGGGCTGCTCCGGGTCGGCGGGTACCTCGAGGCCGAGGACCTGACCGGCGCGCAGCGCCACGCGCGTGTGGCCCTCCGCGCCGAGATGGAGCCGGTCACCGTCCCATGCCCGTCGGTCCTGGATGGACTTCAGCGACCACAGGTCGAGGACCGGACAGCCGTACCGGTCCGCGACCGCGCGCACGTGCCCGTTGTAGGTGGCGATCTTGCCGCGCAGATGCCTGAGCACGGGGACGCCACGGGTGTCGAAACCGGTTGTCACCATGACGGTGCCGGCCACGGAGGTGAGGGCCGCGATCGCTCGCTCGAAGCGTTCGGCGACCTCGTCGGGGTCGGTGCCCGGTCGGAGGATGTCGTTGCCGCCCGCACAGAAGGAGACCAGGTCCGGCGCGAGCTCGACCGCCCGGGGAAGCTGGTCCTCCACGATCTGGTCGAGCAGCTTGCCGCGCACCGCGAGGTTCACGTACCTGAAGTCGCCTTCGGGCCGGCGGTCCGCGAGCAGTACCGCGAACCGGTCGGCCCAGCCGACGAACGCCCCGTCGGGGCCGGGGTCGCCGACGCCTTCGGTGAAGCTGTCCCCCACCGCCACGTACGACCCGATCACTGAACTGTCGTCATTCTTCGAATCGTCTGCCACAACCGTTCATGATTCACCTTCGAATGTGACTTACGCGACCGTAGGCAGGGGTTGACGGACGGTGAGATAAGCCACTCCTAAAGACTTGGCCAATGCGGGAATAAGGTTTTCCTCAGGCGCGTCGGTGCAACGACCACACCCGGAAGTCGCTGATCCGGAAATGGCTCCAGGTGGTGCGGAAGGCGAAATGCCCTGCGGTGTACGGCTCCGGGTCCGTGTGGTCGAAGACGAGCCGCCCGTTGTTCCACCACCGGACGGTGGAACCGTCGGAGACGATGCGGACATGATGCGGCGCGTTCGCCACCAGCAGCGGCTCGGTGTAGTCGAAGATCAGCGGCCGCACTCCCGCCTGCCCGACGTAACGGCGCAGCCGGGTCGTGGTGTTGGTGTTGGCGCCGTAGCCGGCGTAGTACGTCCTGAGGTGGTCGTACTCGGCGAGGGCGCCGCCGCGCGGGGTGGCGAAGAGGTCGTCCGGAGAACGGGCGTCGACGGCGTTCCAGAAGTTGTTGAGGTCCGAGACGCGGTCGTTGACGCCGCCCGCGGAGACCGGGATGGCCGTGTACTCCAGGACGTACGGCCCTTCGAGCCGCTTCTTGAACCAGATCGTCGCGCCGGCCGGCACGTCGACCTCCAGGGTGCCGCGGGAGGCGGTGACGGAGCCGCCCTTCTCCAGCTCGACGGCCCACCGGCCGAGGCCGTGGCGGAAGTCGTCGTGGGCGATCAGGCGGCGGTGGCGGGGCGTGGCGCTCGCCGCGGTCGCGGGGGCGAGTGCGGCCAGGGCGGCACCGGCGGCCAGGGCGCCGAAGGCTCTGCGGGTGGTGGTCATGGGAAGCGGCTCCTTCAGGGCGTGGTGAGGAGGGTGGGCGTGGTGGCGCTGGGCGTGGTGATGAGCGGCTCGGGGACACGGCGGGTCTCGGTGCCGAGGTAGTAGTCGGTGTACGTGGACTGGAGGTAGCCGCGCACGGTCCAGCCGAGCCGGTACGCCGGGTTCTGCGCGAGGGTGTAGACGCGGGTCTTCGTCGGCTCGGTGGTGGTGTAGAGGCGCAGGGCGGTGTGGTCGGCGGTCTCGGCGAGGATCTCCTCGCGCCAGTCGCCGACGAGGTCGCCGTAGAAGGGGGTGGCGTTGCGGGCGCCGGAGACCACGCCCGCGGGTTCGAAGAGGGTGGTGGCGGTCTCGGTGACGGGGTCCCACTTCTCGACGTGGGTGAGGTCGAGCAGCTCCGACGCCTTGTCCCCGTCCCACCAGACGCGGAAGTTGACGCTCGGTGTGGTGCCGGAGACCTTGCCGTCCCGCACGTTGAAGACGCCCGCGCCGGGCCGGGTGACGTCGGCCGTGGAGGTCCAGTACTCGTAGCCGGGGTGGCCCGGGTCGATGTCGGCGGCGCTGCCGCGGCCCACGTCGAGGTCGGCGTCGCTCACCGGGTTCGCCGGGTGGGCGCCGGTCACCAGTCGTTCGCCCGTGTCGGCGTCGTAGTAGTACCAGGGGAAGTTCGAGACGATGCCCAGTTCGGACTGCTGGATGGCGAAGCCCTCCAGGCCGGGGCGGGCGGGGTCGAGGTCGGCGATGTGGAAGCGGTCGCCGTGGATGGCGCGGTCGACGACATAGCGCAGGGTGCCGTCGCTGTCGACGACGTAGTTGCCGTCGGCGATCTCGTCCTTGCCGTCCTGGTCGACGTCCACGGTGCGGATCTGGTGGAAGCTGGTCGCGCCGGAGGCCGGGTCCACGACGTACTTCCAACGGCGGGTGAGATCGGTGCCGTCGAAGTCCCAGGTCTGGAACAGGGTGCGGAACGCGCCGCGCCGGGCGCCGACGCGGGTCACCGACTTGGTGACGAGGCTGGGGTGTTCGCCGTCGAGGTGGGCGATGCCGAAGTGGCCGCCGGAGGGGCCGTCGGCGACGAAGTCGTCGGGGACGGGCTGCCGGGTGCGTTCGGCGCCGGTCGCGCCGTCGATCACCGAGACGAACTGGTCCGCGGGCGAGTCGGCGGTGACGCGGGCGCCGTCCGCGAAGGTGGTCCCGGCGGCCGTGTGCACCAGCACCTCGGCCTTCCCGTCGCTGTCGAGGTCGTACACGGTGACGTTGTCGTCGTTGCGGTAGCCGCCGATCGCGGTGGAGCCGCTGATCGCGGCGGGCGCGGGGTCGTTGGCGCCGTTCCCGCCGGCCTGGGTGTAGGAGCCGGGGCCGAGGTCGACCCGCCAGAGCCGCTCGCCGGTGAGGGTGTACGCCTCCAGCAGGTCGGGGCGGTCCCGGGTCCGGGAGAGCCGGCTGACGACGAGTTCGTAGCGTCCGTCGCCGTCGAGGTCGCCGGGCCACGCGTGCTGGACGGTGTAGCCGTCGGCGGCGGAGAGGGGGATCTCGGCGTAGCCGTCGGCGAAGTCGAGGGCGGGGGAATCCGCCTCGGCCTCCCGCCCGTCGACGACCGCGCGGACGGTGTACCTGCCCTTGCCGGGGCTGTCGTCACGGTAGGTCGTCGACTTCCTGACCGGTTCGCGGTTGAGCCGGCGGCCGTTCTTGTACACGTTGAAGGCGATCGCGTCGCCGTGACGGGCGTACTCGGTGCCGAGCAGCCGCCAACTGAGGAAGGTGCCCTCGGCGGAGGGGACGGCGACCAGTCCGCGGTCGAGGTCCTCGACGACGCGGCGCGGCTGTTCGGCGTGGGCGGACGCCGCCCGGCCGGTGGCCGGCGCGGTGAACAGCCCGGCCAGCAGGGCCGCCGCGGTCGCGGTGACGGTGACGGTTCTTCGGCGCGGGGTGGCGTGCACCAGGGCTCCTTCACGGCACAGGATTGCGTGAGACGGACGGGCGCGATGCGGGGAAGCGCTTGCCGCTCTTTTCGATCACTGTGTCCCCGCCCTGCTCCGCCTGTCGACACCTCCGGCACTCCTGCCACAAGACCGCAATGGAACGATCATGAACGCGCAAACTCGAACAGGCGCGGATCGGTTGCGGGGGGGCGTCGATGCGAGCGTGGGTGCAGGAGCAGGAGCAGGTGCGGGCACCGGTGTGCGGGCAGACGGAAACACCGAAGGCCGGACCCCGGGATCGGGGTCCGGCCTTCGGTGGCGTGTCTGTCAGGCGGGAGGTCGAGCGGTACGTCAGCCGACGGAGACGCCGTGCGAGCGCAGGTAGGCGACCGGGTCGATGTCCGAGCCGTAGTCGGGACCGGTACGGATCTCGAAGTGCAGGTGAGGGCCGGTCACGTTGCCGGTCGCACCGGACAGGCCGATCTGCTGACCGCCGGAGACGGACTGGCCGGCCGAGACGGAGAGCGAGGACAGGTGGGCGTACTGGGCGTAGTAGCCGTCGGCGAGCTTGATGACGACCTGGTTGCCGTACGCGCCGCCCCAGCCCGCGGAGACGACCGTGCCCGCGCCGACGGCCTTGAGCGAGGTGCCGGTCGGGACGACGAAGTCGACACCGGTGTGGTAACCGCTGGACCACATGCTGCCGGACATCTTGTACGGGGTGCCGACGGTCGCACCCGCCACCGGGAGGGTGAAGCCACTGGAGGCGGTGGCCTTCTCGGCCGCCTGCGTGGTGGACGCCTTCGACGAGGAGGACTTCGCGGAGTCCGAGGAGTCCGAGGAGGACGACTTCGCGGAGGAGCCCGAGGACTGCTTCGACGAGGTCGACGAATCGGATGAACCGGACGAAGTGGACGGCGACTTGGTCGTGCCGGTCGCGGCCTTCTTGCCGATCGACAGCTTCAGCCCCGGGTGGATCAGCGACGGGTCCTCGCCGACGGCCTCACGGTTGTCCGCGTAGAGCCGGCTCCAGCCGCCGCTGACGTTCTGCTCGTCCGCGATCTTCGAGAGGTAGTCGCCGGACTGCACCGTGTAGGTCTTGGCGCCCGTGGCGGACTTCGCGGACTTCTGTGCCACGGAAACAGTCTCGACAGCCTTTTCCGAAACAGAGGAAAGGGCGGAAGCGGCGGAGACGGCGGAAACCGACTGCGGCGCCGACTGGGACGGTGCGGCCTGCGCGCCGGTGGCCCCCATGAGCGGCAGGGCGAGCGCGGCGCCGCCGGTTCCGGCGACGGCGATGGAACGGGTGAAGCGCTGGGACTTCGGACGGCGGTGCTTACCCTTTGCGGGCATGACGAATTCCTCTCCGGCGCCTGCGAGGTGAGCTGTCGGGTGCGGACTGGAGATGTCCGGCCGCGCCGAGGCGCGGCTTTACCCCTAGCCGTTCCGGAGACCGGAACAGGCGGTACTGCCTGTGGGTCCCCCGCTCCTGCCGTTCACGGGTGAGTGTGCGGTCTCCGGGCGGCGGCAGGATTGGGCGTCCGTCCGGATTGGTGTGGAACGTAAGCGACCAAGACGCACAGGTACAAGCGAAGGTTGCACTCCTCGCGCCATTCTCTTGATCCCCTGTGAGAATTTCCGGTCACCCTCCGTGCATCGAGAGGCCGGTTTTCCCATAAACACCCTTGGAAAACAGCCGTATTACGTGAACATGACGGGCGACTCAACGTCACGAATATGACGCTGCTCACGTGACATGACCCCAGAGCCCCTTATTCCAGAGCGAGTTGGAATGAAGAATCCAATTCGGACAGAACTCCCAGATGCGACGCAGCCGGATAACCGACACATCAAGGCCACCACGCATCCCGGTACACGACCCGTGGTGCAGCAGCACCGCATTCCGGTGAACTTCGACCCTTTCACGGCATTCGTACACCGCTGCCGGGTCGACGGCGCACCGCCGCAGCGCGGGCGCGGGCTCGCCGAAGCGCTGCCCCTGGAGCCAGACGAGGACGACGCTCTGGTTCTCGCGGACGTACTGGACGGTGCTCGGTCGGCCCTCCGGGGGGCCGCAGCCGGTGGAGGTCGCCGTGCCGCACCAGGGGACTGCTCCCCTTGTGGAGACCGATCCACTCCCGCGCCTGGGCCGACTCCCCGCCGTCCGCCCGGAGAGGTCACCGCCGACGCCGAGCACCCCGGCCATGGCGCTCACGAACCGGAGGCGCAGCGAGCCGACCCGGCCGTCGAGCCGGGTGTCGGAGCTGCCGGTGACCCAGGCGGCCATCACGCGCGCGGAGCGGCTCCGGCTGAAGCCGTGCCGGACGGCCAGCCGGTCCCGCGGGTCGGTGTCGTCGGAGGTCCACACCTGGTCGGCACGGCTCAGGATGCCGGGGCCGATCCATCCGCAGCCGCCGCCCGAGCAGGACTCGAAGGCCACGCCGGGGTGGGCGGCGCACAGCCGGTCCGACAGGGCGTACAGGACGTAAAGGGTGCAAAAGGGCGCACACATGATCCACCCAGAACCGCCGCGGGTAGGGGTCGTCCGGCCGGCCGGCGTCGGCGAAGACGTGGCCGCAGTCCCACTTGACGTAGTCGATGGCCGTGCCGGGCAGGAGTGCGTGGAGCTGCCGCCAGAAGTACTCCTGGGCGTCCTCCCGCCCGAGGTTCAGTACGAGTTGATTGCAGAGTTCCGTCCGCTTTCGTCCGGGCCAGAACTGCACCCGGACGGAGTGGGCCCGGTACAGCTCGCTGTCCGGGTTGGCCATCACCGCCCAGGCGACTCACCAACCTGGCCGAGCCCCGCTCGGGCAACTCCCTCTTGAAGGCCGCCACTCGGGCAACCCGGCCGGCCGGGCCATCGCCCAACCCCTCCCTGCCTGATCCAGAACCGCCGCCCAGGCGTCTCCCCTCCCCACAGACCACCTCTCCCCCAACCCGCAACCCCGATCTCCCACCCCCCTGGCCGGAGCCGCAGCCGGCACTCCCCCGACCGAGGGCCTCGCGCAGCCAAGGCGCCGCCACTCAAGCCCCCGGCCGAAAGCCTCGCTCAGCCCAGATGACCCCCATCACGCATCCCGCCCGGACGAGTCCACAGGTCCGACAACTCCCCGTCTGGCAAGGAGCCCGTCACCGCGGCGCCCTTCCCCCACGGCCCGCCACCCAGGCACCCCACCACGCTCACCCACCACCCCCTCCCCGGCGACCGTCACTCACGGCACTCCCGCCCCAGCCACCCACCCGAGCCGCCCCCTCCCCACCCACCCGGAACCGGCGTCCACGCCAGGCGTCGCACCACCGCCGGAGGCCCCTGTCGACAACCCGTTTGCCCCGGCCGTCCATGTCGTATGGTCAATGAGGTGTTCCGGTGGCCATCTCGAGCCGCGCCGGCCGGGACCGACGACCGGGAGGAGCCCCCGTGACGCAGCAGATCCCGTCGACCGAGCCCGAGCTGGCAGGAGTGCGCAACTTCCGGGACGTGGGCGGTCTGCCGACCGTCGACGGCCGGCGCGTCCGCCACGGCGTGCTGTTCCGCAGCGGCCATCTCGCGCACGCCACCGACGAGGACGCCGCGTTCCTCTCCTCGCTGGGCCTGCACACGGTCTTCGACTTCCGTAACGCGGCGGACCAGAAGCTGGAGGGCCCGGACGTCGAGCTGCCGGGCGTGCGCAATGTGAACCTGCCGCTCTCCGACCCGGCGGACGGCTCGGAGTTCTGGAAGATGGTCCGCGAAGGCGACATCGACCAGCTGCGCGAGATCCTCGGCGACGGCAAGGCGGCCGGCCGGATGATCGCCTCCTACCGCTCGATCATGAAGGAGCGCACGGGCGAGCACTCCCGCGTGCTGCACTCCCTCGCGGAGGACAGCGTCCCGGCGCTGATGCACTGCGCGGCGGGCAAGGACCGCGCCGGCCTGTCCATCGCCGTGACACTGCTCGCCCTGGGCGTGGAGCGCGACGCGATCCTGGCCGACTACCTGGAGTCCAACGCCAAGCACCGCCGTTACAAGGTGCGCCGCAGCGGCACCTCCGCCGACGCGTACTCCCCCGAGATCATGGAGCTGCTCGGCCCCCTCTTCGACGCCCGCGCCGAGTACCTGACGGCCGCGTTCGAGACCATCGAGGAGACCTGGGGCGGGGTCGACGCCTACCTGGAACAGGGCCTCGGCCTGACCCCGCAGACCCGCGAGCGGCTCCGCGAGCGGCTGCTCGACTGAGCCCCCGCTGTCCGGGGCCGCCGACTACTGCCTGGCGCCGACCTCGAACAGCAGCCACAGGAACCCGGCGAAGACATGCCCCACCGCGATGTAGATGATCAGCCGGATCCACAGGCTCCGGGGGAACTTCTCCTCGATGTCGGTCATGGCGTCACTCCAGGGGTGGGGCCGAGGCACAGCGCGGCCGTCGGGCTCTGCAGCAGGGTGTGGACGAACAGCAGGTCGACCCCGTCGGGGTCCTGGGCGGCGATACGGTGCGGGGTCAGCGAGTCGAAGTGCGCGCTGTCCCCCGCACCGAGCAGGTGCGTGGTGTCCCCGAGGCGCAGCCGCAGCCGTCCCCGCAGGACGTGCAGCCACTCCTCGCCGGGATGCACCCGCACGATGTCGCCCTGCGAGCCGTACGGCACCTGCACGCGCAGCGCCTGCATGCCCCGCCCGGAGGCGCCGGACTGCCAGTAGGTCCAGCCGCCCGCGTGGGTCGGTTCCATGTCGGCGGCGCGCACCACGGCGTCCCGGTCGGTGACCGTCTCGCCGAGCAGTTCGGAGACGGTCGTACCGTAGATACGGGCCAGTGCGAGCAGCATCGGCAGCGAGGGCTGGCGCTGCCCGGTCTCCAGCCGGGAGAGGTGGGCCGGTGACAGCCCGGCGGCGCGGGCCGCGGCCTCCAGGGTGAGGGAGGCGCGTCGGCGCAGGGCGCGGAGCTGGGGTGCGACGGCGCCCAGGTCGTGCACCGGCCCGGACTCGGAGGCGGGGTGGCTCATGACTTCATTCAGCCGGAACTTTGCCTCCGCGGCAAATTCGTTGCCTCAGAGGCAAAGGGGTTCCGGACGTGCAGGCCCGCAGAGACCTACCGGTTGGCCACCGCCTGCTTGATCAGCGTCCTGCCGAAGTCCCAGACCAGCCCGCCCCCGTTGTGCGCGTCGTCCATCACCTCGGTGAAGGCGTCCACGAACCGGTTTACCTCCGCCTCGCCCACCACCAGCGGCGGAATCAGTTTGATCACCTCCAGGTGGTCGCCGGAGACCTGGGTGAGGATGCGGTGCCGCTGGAGCAGCGGGACGACGACCATCTGCGCGAACAGGCCCTTGCGGGCCGCCTGGAGCATGGTCCAGCGACTGCGCAGTTTCAGGGAACGGGGCCTTCCGAACTCGATGCCGATCATCAGGCCCCGGCCGCGGACGTCGGCGAGCAGTTCGTACTTGTCGATCAGCGCCGTGAGCCGGGACTTCAGCAGGTCCCCGGTCAGGCGGGCGCCCGCCACGATCTGCTCGTTCTCCATGACGGACAGCACGGCGAGCCCGGCCGCCATGGCCTGCGCGTTGGACCCGAAGCTGGCCGAGTGGACCAGCACCCGGTCCATGGACGAGTAGACCTTCTTGAAGATCCAGTCCTTCCCCAGCGTGGCGCCGACCGGCACATAGCCGCCGGAGAGCGCCTTGGCGACGCACACCAGGTCCGGCTCGACGCCCTCCTCGTGCTGGTAGGCGTAGAAGTCGCCGGTCCGGCCGAGGCCGGTCTGCACCTCGTCTGCGATGAGCAGCGCCTTGTGCCGGTGCAGCAGTTCCTGGGCGGCGCGCAGATAGCCGGGCGGGGCCTCGTGCACGCCCTTGCCCTGGATCGGCTCGACGATCAGGCCGGCCACGTCGCCCTTCTTCAACTCCCGCGCCAGCGCGTCGAGATCACCGAGGGGTACGGCGGTGTCGGGCAGCAGCGGCGCGAAGCCGTCCCGGAACCCGCCCTCGCCGTTGACCGACAGGGAGCCCGTGGTGAGGCCGTGGAAGGCGTGGTCGCAGTACAGGACCCTCGGCTTCCCGGTGGCGTACCGGGCGAACTTCAAGGCGGTCTCGACGGCCTCCGTACCGCTGTTGCCGAAGAACACCCGGTCCAGGTGCGGACTGTGGGTGAGGAGCTTCTCGGCCAGCAGTCCGGGCAGCGGCTGGCAGTCGAAGCGGGTGAGGTCCGCGAGCGAGGCGTCCAGGACGTCGTGCAGCGCCTTGCGGACGACGGGGTGGTGGCGGCCCAGGCCCATCACCCCGAACCCGGCGAGCATGTCCAGGTAGTCGTTGCCGTCCGCGTCCCAGAAGTAGGCGCCCTCGCCCCGCTCGTAGACCTTGTCGAAGCCGATGGTGTGCAGCATGCGCGGCAGTTGGTGGTTGAGGTACCTGCCGTGCAACTCGTAGCGTTCGGCTCCGCGCTCGGCCAGCAGCGCGCCGAGGTCGAACTCCGTACTCATTCCGCTGTCTCCTTGACCGGGCCACCGGTTGTCTCCGTGACGCGCCCGCCGGCGGTCTTCCTCACGGGGCCGTCGACGTCGCGGACGGCCAGGCTCGCGCTGATCCGTCCGGCGATCTCGACGGGCGTCAGGCCGATGTCGGCGAGCACCTCGGCCCGCTTGGCGTGGGCGAGAAACTGCTCCGGGATGCCGAACCGCCGCACGGGCACGTCGACTTCGGCGTCCCCCAGGGCCAGGGCGACGGCCGAGCCGACGCCCGCCGCACGGCTGTTGTCCTCGACGACGGCCACCAGACGGTGTTCGGCGGCCAGGCCGGGCAGGGCCGGGTCGACGGGTTTCACCCAGCGGGGGTCCACCACCGTGCAGTCGATTCCCCGGGCCTCCAGCAGTTCGGCGGCCCTGAGGCAGGCCGGTGCCATGACGCCGACGGCGACCAGGAGGACCTCCGGCGCCGCGCCGCGGTGCAGCACGTCCATGCCGCCGACGTGGCCGACGGCCGGGATCCGCGGGCCGACCGACTCCTTCGGGAAGCGGATCAGGGTGGGCGCGTCGTCCACGGCAACCGCTTCCCGGAGTTGCGCGCGCAGTTGGTCGGCGTCGCGCGGAGCCGCGATCCTGAGGCCGGGGACGACCTGGAGCACGGACATGTCCCACATGCCGTTGTGGGAGGCGCCGTCGACCCCGGTCACCCCCGCGCGGTCGAGGACGAACGTGACCCCGCAGCGGTGCAGGGCCACGTCCATCAGCAGTTGGTCGAAGGCCCGGTTGAGGAAGGTGGCGTAGACGGCGACGACGGGATGCAGGCCCCCGGTCGCCAGCCCGGCCGCGGACACCACCGCGTGCTGTTCGGCGATCCCGACGTCCCACACCCGGCCGGGGAAGCGGGCGGCGAACTCGGCGAGGCCGACCGGGTGCAGCATGGCGGCGGTGATCGCCACGACGTCGTCGCGTTCCGCACCGATCCGCACGATCTCGTCGCCGAACACGGACGTCCAGGAGGGGGCGCCGGCCGGGGCGAGCGGCGCGCAGGTCAGCGGGTCCATCACCCCGACGGTGTGGAAGTGGTCCTCCTCGTGCGCGAGAGCCGGCTCGTAGCCGCGGCCCTTCTCGGTGAGGCAGTGCACCAGCACCGGCCCGTGGAAGCGCTTGGCCCGCCGCAGCGCCGACTCGACGGCCCCGATGTCATGCCCGTCGATGGGACCGACGTACTTCAGGCCGAGGTCCTCGAACATGCCCTGCGGGGCGAAGGCGTCCTTGAAGCCCTTCTTCGCGCCGTGCAGCGACTCGTAGACGGTGTGGCCGACGACGGGCGTGCGCAGCAGTACGTCCTTCCCCCAGGCCAGCACCTTCTCGTAGCCGTCGGTGGTGCGCAGGGTGGCCAGGTGGTTGGCGAGGCCGCCGATGGTCGGGGCGTAGGAGCGTTCGTTGTCGTTGACGACGATGATCAGCGGCCGGTCCTTGGCGGCCGCGATGTTGTTCAGCGCCTCCCAGGCCATGCCGCCGGTGAGCGCGCCGTCGCCGATGACCGCGACGACGTGGCCCTTCTCGCCCTGCACCTGGCGGGCCTTGGCGAGGCCGTCGGCCCAGCCGAGGGCGGTGGAGGCGTGGCTGTTCTCGATGACGTCGTGCTCGGACTCCGCGCGTGAGGGATAGCCCGACAGGCCGCCCTTGCCCCGCAGCTTGGAGAAGTCCTGACGTCCCGTCAGAAGCTTGTGCACATAACTCTGATGGCCGGTGTCCCACAGGATGCGGTCGACCGGCGACTCGAAGACCCGGTGCAGGGCGACGGTCAGTTCCACCACCCCCAGATTGGGTCCGAGGTGTCCGCCGGTCCTGGCGACGGCGTGCACCAGGAACTCCCTGATCTCGCCGGACAGTTCGCCGAGTTCCGCCTCGGACAGCGCCTTCAGGTCGCGCGGTTGCCGAATGCTCTCCAGGATCGTCACGCTCGGGCCCCCTCTCGGTCCGTGCTGTTCAACTCACGGTGACGGCCGGCTCCCCCGACGCGACGCCGTCCTGTTCCATCTGCTCGGCGAGCTTCATCGCCTCCTCGATGAGGGTCTCCACGATCTTCGACTCGGGGACGGTCCTGACGACCTCGCCCTTCACGAAGATCTGCCCCTTGCCGTTGCCGGAGGCGACTCCCAGGTCCGCCTCCCGTGCCTCGCCGGGGCCGTTGACCACACACCCCATGACCGCGACGCGGAGCGGGACCTCCATGCCCTCCAGCCCCGCGGTGACCTCGTCGGCCAGCTTGTACACGTCGACCTGGGCGCGGCCGCAGGACGGGCAGGAGACGATCTCCAGCCCGCGCCGCCTGAGGTTGAGCGACTCCAGGATCTGGATGCCGACCTTGACCTCCTCCGCGGGCGGCGCGCTCAACGACACCCGGATCGTGTCCCCGATGCCCTGCGAGAGCAGCGCCCCGAAGGCCACGGCCGACTTGATCGTCCCCTGGAACGCCGGACCGGCCTCGGTCACCCCGAGATGCAGCGGGTAGTCGCTCCGGGCCGCCAGCTGCCGGTAGGCCTCGACCATCACGACCGGGTCGTTGTGCTTGACGGAGATCTTGATGTCCCGGAAGTCGTGCTCCTCGAAGAGGGACGCCTCCCACAGGGCGCTCTCGACGAGCGCCTCCGGGGTGGCCTTGCCGTACTTCTGGAGCAGCCGCCGGTCCAGCGACCCGGCGTTGACCCCGATCCGGATCGGCGTGCCGTGCTCCCTCGCGGCCCGCGCGATCTCCTTCACCTTGTCGTCGAACTGCTTGATGTTGCCCGGGTTGACGCGGACGGCCGCACAGCCCGCCTCGATCGCGGCGAACACGTACTTCGGCTGGAAGTGGATGTCGGCGATCACCGGGATCTGCGACTTGCGGGCGATGGTGGCGAGGGCGTCCGCGTCGTCCTGCGTGGGGCAGGCGACGCGGACGATCTGGCAGCCGGACGCGGTGAGTTCGGCGATCTGCTGAAGGGTCGCGCCGATGTCGGACGTACGGGTCGTCGTCATCGACTGCACCGACACCGGGGCCCCGCCCCCGACCGCCACCGGCCCGACCTGGATCTGCCGCGACACGCGCCGCGTGGCGATCGGCCGGACCGGTACCTCGGGGAGGCCCAAGGAAATGGCGGTCATGGCGCTACTCGCGGTTTCCGGAGACGGTCTCGCGCATGGCGCGCAGCGACTCCTTGAGCGAGCCCATGGTGGCGAGGACGGCGGTCGGCTCGTAGCCGCAGTGCGCCATGCAGTTGGCGCAGCGCGGGTCCTTGCCACGGCCGTACTTGTCCCAGTCGGTCTCCTCGATCAGTTCCCGGTACGTCGGCACATAGCCGTCGCTCATCAGGTAGCAGGGCCGCTGCCAGCCGAAGAGGGAGTAGTTCGGGATGGCCCAGGCCGTGCACGGGAAGTCGACCTTGCCCTCCAGGAAGTCCAGGAAGAGCGGGGAGTGGTTGAGCCGCCAGCGGCGCCGGTTGCCGCCGGAGAAGGCCTTCTTGAACAGCTCACGGGTCTGCTCCACGCCGAGGAAGTGCTCCTGGTCGGGGGCCTTCTCGTAGGCGTAGGCGGGCGAGATCATCATCTCGTCGACCTTGAGGTCGTCGTTGAGGAAGTTGAGCACCTCGATGATGGTCTGCGGGGTGTCGGTGTTGAAGAAGGTCGAGTTGGTGGTGACCCGGAAGCCGCGCCGCTTGGCCTCCTTGATCGCCTCCACCGCCTCGTCGAACACGCCCTCCTTGGCCACGGACTCGTCGTGCCGCTCACGCAGCCCGTCGATGTGCACGGCGAACGCGAAGTAGGGCGAGGGCGTGAACTTGTCCATCTTCTTGCGCATCAGCATGGCGTTGGTGCAGAGGAAGACGTACTTCTTCTTCGCCACCAACTGCCGCACGATCTCGTCGATCTGAGGGTGCATCAGCGGCTCGCCGCCGGCGATGGAGACCATCGGCGCACCGGATTCGAGCACCGCGCCCACGGCCTGGGCGACGGGCATGCGCTGCTTCAGCACACCGGCCGGGTGCTGGATCTTGCCGCAGCCCTCGCACGCCAGGTTGCAGGCGAAGAGGGGTTCCAACTCGACGATCAGCGGGAACTTGTCCCGCTTGCGGAGCTTCTGTTCAGCCAAGTATGTAGCGACCTTGACGGACTGGCGCAGCGGCATGGCCATCTGGCTCACCTCCGGGGGAGCAGCACATTGCGGTGCCATTCGAAGAATGCAGGCAGGACGGAACGAAGGACGCGGAAAGCCGATATTCCACCGCGCACCGTGCCGATCCGGACGAGTTCATGTTCAGGAGCGTCCACGACCACCCGGACGGCCGCAACCGGGCGCATGCCCGCGCGGACGGCGCTCAGGAGCGTGGCCGCCGACTCCATGTCGACCGCGATCGCGCCGGTGGCGAGCAGGTCGGACCGCTCCGGGCCGCGCACCACGTGGTCGGAGCCGGTCAGGGGGCCGGTGTGGACGGTGCGTCCGGGCAGGGTGCGCACGAGTTCCTTGACGAGCAGGTCGGTGTTCACACACGGCACGGTGCCGAGCGGGTCGCGGGTCTCCTCGGCGACGACGAGATCACCGGGGTGCATGCCGGGGGCCAGTCCCGCGCAGAAGCCGGTGGCGAGCACGGCCGCCCCGCCGAGCACCGGGTCGGCGAGGACCCGGGTGACGGAGCGCTCGGCCGCCTTCGGCCCCATGCCGGTGCGCAGAACGGTCACCGGCCCGCCGGCCCCGCCGCGGTCGCCCATGCGCAGCGCGAGGTGCTCGATGCCGAGCGCGCAGGCGATCAGCAGCGGGGCGGAGGCGGGCTGGGCCTTCATCAGCGTCCCTCGGCCTCGGCGGGAACCGGTGCCTTCGCGGCGAGGGGCTCACCGTGGACGTACCGCCCGAGCGCGGTCAGCGGGAAGACCTGCCGGTACAGGTGGTAGTTGATGGAGAAGTCCCAGGGGAAACCGGTGCCGGTGAACTGGGGCTCGTCCCAGGAGCCGTCCTCGCGCTGGTTCTCGGCGAGCCAGGCGATGCCCCGTTCGACGGCCTTGGAGTCCTTCTCCCCGGCCGCCAGCAGTGCCATCAGCGCCCAGGCGGTCTGTGAGGCGGTGGAGGCGCCCCGGCCGCTCCAGCGTGTCGAGTCCTGGTAGGAGCGCAGGTCCTCGCCCCAGCCGCCGTCCTCGTTCTGTACGCGCTTCAGCCAGCCGACCGCCCGCCGGATCGCCGGGTGCCGGGCGGGCAGTCCGGCGGCGGTGAGCGCGGGCACCACCGAGCCGGTGCCGTAGATGTAGTTGACGCCCCAGCGCCCGAACCACGAGCCGTCCGGCTCCTGTTCGGCGAGCAGCCAGGTGATGCCGCGCCGGGTGCGCGGATCGTGGGAGAGGCCCTCGAACGCGAGCATCTCGACGACGTGCGCGGTGACGTCCGCGGACGGCGGGTCGATGACCTCGCCGAAGTCGCAGAACGGCAGCCGGTTGGGGAAGGGGCTGGTGTTGTCGACGTCGAACGCGCCCCAGGCGCCGTTCTTGGACTGCATGCCGAGGTTCCAGCGCACCCCGCGCCCGATCGCGCTCTCCACCCGGTCCGGGTCGTGATGGCGTACCCGGCGCAGCGCGAGGACCACCTCGGCGGTGTCGTCGATGTCGGGGTAGTTGTCGTTGTGGAACTCGAACGCCCATCCACCGGGCGGAAGTTGGGGCCTCCGTACGGACCAGTCGCCGGGCCGCACGATCTGCTCGCCCAGCATCCAGTCGGCCGCCTTGACCAGTTGGGGGTGGTCGGCCGGCACCCCCGCGTCGGCCAGCGCGATGGTGGCGAGGCAGGTGTCCCACACGGGTGACTGGCAGGCCTCGATCATCCGGGCCCCGTCCTCGCGCCACACCGCGTACCGGTCCAGCGACTTCAGGCCCTCCCGCATCACGGGGTGTTCGAGGTCGTAGCCGAGCAGGTACAGGGCGATGACCGAGTACACGGCCGGTGGCTGGATGCCGCCCCAGCAGCCGTCGTTCTCCTGCCGCTCGATGATCCAGCGGGCGGCGGAGTTCAGGGCTGCCTTGCGCAGTCTGCGCACCGCGACCGTGCGGTAGCCGCGCAC
Source organism: Streptomyces sp. NPDC058335 (assembly GCF_042723915.1). Lineage (NCBI taxonomy): Bacteria > Bacillati > Actinomycetota > Actinomycetes > Kitasatosporales > Streptomycetaceae > Streptomyces > Streptomyces sp. NPDC058335. The sequence goes on from NZ_JBHXHX010000009.1 coordinate 272,610, forward strand.
GACCTTGTCCAGCCGCTGGAACAGTCCGTCCCAGCTGACCACCGGTGCCAGTGGCCTCGGCGGGTTGGGATCGGCCGGGTCGGTGTGCAGTTCGTCGAGCGGGAAGGGCGCCGGACGCACCGGGCGCTTCGCCGAGACGACGGTGAGCGGCACGATGGTCTGCCGGGCCCAGCAGCCGAAGTTGTAGATGCTGAGCGGGAACCACTTCGGGAAGTAGAGGAGCTCCGGCGGGAGTTCGGGCAGGTCCTCCCACTTCCACCAGCCGAACAGCGCCAGCCAGATCCGGGTGAAGACGCGGGCGGCGGCGATCCCGCCCTGCTCGCGGACCCAGGCGGAGGCCTTCGCCATGTGCGGCGCGCCCGGCTCGTCCCCGGCCAGCCGCAGGGCGACGTACGCCTCGACGGTGGCGGAGAGGTCGCCGGGGCCGCCGTGGAAGGTGGCCCAGGTGCCGTCCGCGCGCTGTTCGCCGCGGATGAAGAGGGCGGCGGCGCGGGTCGTCGACTCCTCCTGGATGCCCAGGAACTGACGGAGCAGCAGGTCCTCGGCGTCCATGGTGACGTTCGTCTCGAGGTCGCCCTTCCACCAGCCCTCGACGTCCTGCCGGGCGAGCAGGAAGTCGGTCGCGCGCTGCACCGCGCGCACGGCGGCTTCTTGTACCCCGGCCGCCGCGGGGATGTCGATACGGGTTTCGCTGGCCGCGGCAGCGCGGGGCGGGAGGGCCCCGGTGCTTCCGTCGGTCGTCGCTGTCATGGCTTCCCCTTCGTGCAGTGTGCATGGCGTTGCGTCTGCTGTGGGTCCGCCGTCGGCCGGTGCGTCTCTTCCCGCGACACCGGCCGGCGACTACGCGAGGGTTATTCGACCGATAGTGATCATCTCTTTCGTACGACGACGAAGTCGGCGAGAGCCGTGAACTGGTCCCGCACCTGCTCGGGCATGTCGATGGCGTTCAGGGCTTCGATGGCGATGGTGTGCTGACGGCGCGCCTCCCCGGCGGTCCACTCGCGGCCGCCGGCCTCCTCGATGAGCGCGGCGCGGGCCGCGAACTCCTCCTCGGAGAAGTTCTCGAAGTCGCTGCGCTTGGCGTCGGCGGCGAGCATCTCCCCGAGCTGTTCGGAGGCGGGGCCGCCGGCGTCGAGGGCGGCCACGACCGGGAGGGACTTCTTGCGCTGGCGCAGATCGCTCCAGGTCTGCTTGCCGGTGGCCTCCGGGTCGCCCCAGATGCCGAGGAGGTCGTCGACGGCCTGGAAGGCCAGGCCGAGGTGGTGGCCGTAGCGCTCCAGGGTGTCGGCGGTGCGCACGTCCGCGCCGCCGAGCACGGCGCCGATCGAGCTGGCGCAGGCCAGCAGGGCGCCGGTCTTGTTGCCCTCCATCTCCAGGCACTCCTCGACGCTGACGCGGTCGCGGTGTTCGTAGGAGATGTCCTGGGCCTGGCCGTCGATCAGGGCCCGGGAGGCGGTGGTCAGCCGCCGGGCGGCCCGGCCCGCCTCGACCGTCCCGAGTTCGAGGAGGACCTCGCCCGCGAGGGCGAACAGGGCGTCGCCGACCAGGATGGCCTGGGCGGGGCCGTGCACCTTCCAGACGGTGTCGCGGTGGCGGCGCTGCTCGTCGCCGTCCATCAGGTCGTCGTGCAGGAGCGAGAAGTTGTGGACCAGTTCGACGGCGACCGCACCGGGCACGCCCACCTCGGGCGCTGCGCCGGTGACCTGGGCGGAGAGCACCGCGAGCGCGGGACGTACGGCCTTTCCGCCGTCCCCGTCGGTCGGGTTGCCCTGGGCGTCGATCCAGCCGAAGTGGTAGGCGGCGACCGTGTCCATGGGAGACACCAGGCGGTCCACGGCCGCGCGCAGCACCGGTGTGGCCAGGGTCCGGCCGCGCTCCAGCAGCGCGGTCACGTCCACCGCGGTCCTCCTGGCGGCCTTCTCGGCCGGGGGCACAGTGGGCACAGTTTCTCCTCTTGTCGCGGTACCGGAGGGGGTGCGGGGGTGTGCCGAGCCGTGCTGATCGGTCATCAGGCGGCCTCCTCGAACGCGAAGAGGCGGCGGGGGCGGGGCCGGCCGAGGGCGCCGAGGGCGGCGTCCGCCGCACTCACGCCGCTGCGGACCGCACTCTCCATGGTCGCGGGCCACCCTGTGGCGGTCCACGCTCCGGCCAGGTACAGGCCGGATGCCTTGGTGCGGGCGCCGGGCCTGAGCCGTCCGACGCCGGGGGTGGGAGCGAAGGTGGCCGTGCGCTCCCGGGTCACGAAGAAGTCCCGCACCGTGGCGCCGCGCGTGCCGGGCAGCAGCCGCTCCAGCTCGGGCAGGTAGCGCTCGCGCAGGGCGGCCACGGGTGCGTCGATGTCCTCGTGCGCGGCGGACTGCGAGACGGCGAGGTACTGTCCCGCCCGTCGCCCACCACCGCCTTGGTACGGAGGCCCTTCGGGCCCGCCGCCCAACAGCCCGGAGGCTTCGGTGCGGTCGAACACCCATTGCACCGGGGTGCCGAGCGCGGCGAGGAAGGGGACGTCGAGCACCTTGCGGTCGTAGACGACGTGCACGTTCAGGATCGGCGCCGTCCCGATGTCCAGGAGCCGCTCGGGGGCGTCGAGCGCCCCGTCCGGTAGCAGGTCGTACGTCTCGCGCTGCGGTACGGCGAGCACGACGGCGTCCGCGCGGAGCGTCTCGCCGGGAACCTGAACGGTCCAACTGCCGTTGTCCTCGGCAGAGACGGAGGTGACGCGGGTACGGACCTCGGTGCGCACGCCCGCGGAGTCGAGCGCCTTGCGGGCCAGCCGGTCGTGCAGTTCGCCCAGCGGCACATGGGCCCAGCCGATGTCGGCGGCGCCCGGTTCGGACAGCAGACCGGTCTTGAACACCATCGCGGCGAGCGCCAGGGAGGTGTCGCCCGCGACCGCGTTGAGGGTGGCGACCCCGACCAGGTCCCACAGTGCCTCCACGGCACGCGCCGACTGACCGTGCGCGGTCAGCCAGCCGCCGAAGTTCTGCTCGTCCAGGGCCGGATCGGCGAGGTCGAGCCCCTTGAGCGCGAGCGCGGCGCGGCCGACCTTGGCGCGATCGGCGAGCGAGAGATGCGGATACGTGGCGAGGCTGCGCCCCAGGTGGAGGGGGACCGGCAGCGCGTCGCGCCGCAGTCTGCCGAGCCGTCGCCCCTCCGGCTTGGCGAGGTCGACGACGGGCACGTCGAGACGGTTCTGGATCGGTGCCAGCGCCGTGCCCTCGATGCGGTCGAGGAACCAGCGGTAGGCGGTGCAGCAGCGCAGGTACACGTGCTGGCCGTTGTCGACGGTGAGCCCGTCGCGCTGGAAGGAGAAGGCCAGGCCGCCGAGCCGGGGCCGGCCCTCGAGCAGGGTGACGCGCACGCCCGCGTCGGCGAGCGCGAGCGCGGCGGTGATGCCGGCGAGCCCGCCGCCGATCACGACGGCGTCCCGCCCGGAGGTTTCCGGGATGTCGGAGCGCGGCTCGTCGCTCATCGTGCACCCTCCCCTGTGCGTCCACCGTGACGGTTGAACTCTGCACGGCAGGCCGTCGCAGTCAGGGACGCCGCGCCGCGGCGGAGGGTTGCGTGCCGCTTTTCTCCGGCGGCATCGCCCTGGTCCACTTCTTCGTCACCCCGTGGGTCCATCAGATCTGCCTCCTGCCGGCCAGCCGGGACACATGGCGGGTGTCCAGACCGGAGAGGCCGCGGACGGCGACGTAGGCCTTCTCCCGGCCGGGCAGCGAGACCCGGCCGCGCAGGACGGCCTCGGGGTCGCGCTCGATGCGGTCGAGGAGGCGGCGGTAGATGCCGGCCATCGCGGCCACGCAGGCGCCGCTGCGCCGGTCGAGCAGGGGAAGCAGCCGGTAGCCCTCGGCGAAGAGGGCGCGGGCCCGTCGCACCTCGAAGTGCACGAGGCCCGCGAAGTCCGAGCCCTCCGGCGGCGTCGGCCCGTCGAACCCGGCCGAGCAGCCGAACTTGGCGAGGTCGTCGGCGGGCAGATAGGTGCGCCCGCCGGCGGCGTCCTCGCGGACGTCCCTGAGGATGTTGGTCAGCTGGAGGGCGAGCCCGAGGGTGTCGGCGTACTCCGGCGCCCGGTCGCCGCCGCGCGCCCCCGGTTCCGTACCGAACACGCCGAGGGAGAGCCGCCCGATGGCGCCCGCCACACAGCGGCAGTACGTCTTCAGGTCGTCCCAGGTCTCGTAGGTCTCGCCGCGGACGTCCATCAGGACGCCGTCGATCAGCTCGTCCAGGCCGCCGAGCGGGAGCGGGAAGGCCTTCGCGGCGTGCGCGAGGGCGACCGCGACCGGGTCGGTGTCGTCCTCCTCGACCTCGCCCGCACGGATCCGGGTGAGCAGCGCCCGCGTGTCCTCCAGCCGGGCGCTCTTGACCTCGCCGTCCAGCGCGCCGTCGCCGATGTCGTCGACGCGGCGCGAGAACGCGTACAGCGCCGACATCGCACGCCGCTTCGCGGTGGGCAGCAGCCGGATGCCGTAGGCGAAGTTGCGCGCCTGTTGTCCGGTGACGGTCTCGCAGTAGCCGTAGGCGGCGAGTACCGGTGCTGACACGGGTGGCGGTGACTCCACGTTCCGGATCACCCCTCTCCTCGCAGGGTCACGCCCACCTCGCGCAGCAGCCGGAGCTTGCCGGGCTTGGGCGGGCCGGGAAGAACGTCGTGCTGGACGGCGGCGATCGCGTGGAGCGCCGCCCTTCCTCCCGCCACGAAGCCCGCGAGCAGCAGCCTCAGCCTTCCGTGGACGCTACCCACGAGGGGGGCGCCTTCATTCAGGAGGTCGCGGGCGCGTTGGGCTTCGAAGGCGACCAGGGCGCGCACCGACGCGCCCGCGGTGGCCGCGGCGAGATCCGCCTCCTGGACGTGAAATCGCTTCATGTCCGTGGCGGGAAGGTAGACACGGTCGCGGCCGAGGTCCTCGGCCACGTCCTGGAGGTGCTCGACGATCTGGAGCGCGGTGCAGATCGCGTCGGAGCGTCGGACGCGCTCGGGGGTCGCGGTGCCGGTGACGGCGAGGACCAGCCGGCCCACGGGGTTGGCGGACAGCTCGCAGTAGGCCAGCAGGTCGTCGTAGGTCTCGTACCGGGTGACGAGCTGGTCCTGGCGGTTGGCGGCGATCAGGCCGAGGAAGGGCTCGGGGGTGAGCGAGCGGCGGCGCACGGTGGGCTGGAGGCGGCGCAGCAGGGGGTGGCGGGGGGTGCCGTCGAAGACGCGCCGCAGGTCGGCCTCGAAGGCGTCGAGGAGGACCAGCCGCTCCTCGGCCTCGCCGGCCGGCACGCCGAGCAGGCGGGCATCGGCACCGCCGGGTGCCAGGTCGCCGTCACCGATGTCGTCGACGAGGCGGGCGAAGCCGTACACGGCGACCAGATCCTCGCGCCAGTCCCGGGGCAGGAAGAAGGGGGCCACGGGGAAGTTCTCGTCCGCGGCCTTGGCGAGGGTGCCGCGCTCCGCGTCCGCGGGGCTCGGCGCCGTCATCGTCGACTTCCCTGGGCAGGGACGGCGCATGCTGCGTTGAGCTGGGGAGTTTCCGTAGCCATTGCCGTCACATCTCCCGTTCTACACCGACAACCCGACACCCACTATTTCGGACACGCCGCCCGGCCGCCCGCGCGGCAGCCGTGGCTGGGGGTGTCGCGCATTATGGCCCCACTTGACGCGTTTCGGGACCCGCCACAGCTTACGTTGTACAAGGCAGCGAGGTTCGCGCGGGTGTCCCGCAGATCACAACAACACACCGATTGCCGTCAAGCTTCCTGGGACGGGCCGGAGTTGACGCTTCCTTTGCGGACGTCGGGGCCCCCCCCGCCCCCAGGACAGCGGGCCCCCCCGGCCCCCGGGCCGCAACCGCGGCCGAAAACCACACCCCCCCCACCACAGAACCGGGTGGCGGCCATACATCAGACGCCCCGAGAACC
>NZ_JBHXHX010000009.1:278520-389452 GCF_042723915.1 Streptomyces sp. NPDC058335
ATAACACCACCACCCCTTTTTTCACCTTTAGTCGGGTTTGGCGGCGGGTGTTGAGGGGCGGTGGGGGTCGGTGGGGGCCCCCCGTCCCGCTCCGGGGGCCGCCCCCCGACGGCACCGGGTCACTTCCCGGAGAACTTCTCGTACTCCCGCAGGACCTCTTCGGTCGGTCCGTCCATGCGCAGCTCGCCGCGTTCCAGCCACAGCACGCGGTCGCAGGTGTCGCGGATCGACTTGTTGCTGTGGCTGACCAGGAACACCGTCCCGGCCTGCCCGCGCAGTTCCCGGATGCGTTCCTCGGAGCGCTTGCGGAACTTCGCGTCGCCGGTGGCCAGCGCCTCGTCGATCATCAGGACGTCGTGGTCCTTGGCGGCGGCGATGGAGAACCGCAGGCGGGCCTGCATGCCGGAGGAGTAGGTGCGCATGGGGAGGGTGACGAAGTCGCCCTTCTCGTTGATGCCGGAGAAGTCGACGATCTCCTGGTAGCGCTCCTTGATCTGCTCCCGGGACATGCCCATGGCCAGACCGCCGAGGACGATGTTGCGCTCGCCGGTGAGGTCGTTCATGAGGGCGGCGTTCACGCCGAGCAGGGAGGGCTGGCCGTCGGTGTAGACCTTGCCGCTCTCCGGCGGCAGCAGGCCGGCGATGGCCCGCAGCAGCGTGGACTTGCCGGAGCCGTTGGAGCCGATCAGGCCGATGGCCTCGCCGCGGTGGGCGACGAAGGAGACGCCGCGCACCGCGTGCACCTTGCGCACGCCCCGCTCCTCGCCGCCGCGCTTGACGATACGGCTGAGGGCGGCGGTCGCGCTGCCCTTGCCCGTCCGGGCGCCGTTGACGCGGTAGACGATGTGGACGTCCTCGGCGATGACGGTGGGGACCCGGGTGCCCGGCGCCTGCTCAGCCACGGCCGTACCTCTCCTCCGCCTGCCAGAAGTAGACGAAGCCGCCGATCGCGAACAGCGCGGCCCAGCCGCCGGCGACGGCCCACACGTGCTGGGGCAGGTTCTCGGAGCCATACTCGTCGATGAGGGCGAAGCGCACCAGGTCCATGTAGATGGCGGCCGGGTTCCACTGCAGGACGTTCGCCATCCACTGCGGCTTGTCGGCGAGGAAGACGGGGATGGAGAACATGACGCCGGAGGCGTACATCCAGGTCCGCATCACGAACGGCATCAGCTGCGCCAGGTCCGGGGTCTTCGCGCCGGCCCGCGCGAACACCAGCGCCAGACCGGTGTTGAAGCAGAACTGGAGCACCAGCGCCGGGACGATCAGGAGCCAGGAGACGTCCGGGTAGCTGCCGAAGCCGATCACCACCAGGAACAGCACGATCATCGAGTACAGCAGCTGCTGGAGCTGCTGGAGCGCGAAGGAGATCGGCAGGGCGGCCCGCGGGAAGTGCAGGGCGCGGACCAGGCCGAGGTTGCCGGAGATCGCGCGGACACCGCTCATCACCGAGGACTGGGTGAAGGTGAAGACGAACACGCCCGTGACGAGGAACGGGATGTACACCTCCTTCTCCATGCCGCGGCTGGCGTTGAGGATCACGCCGAAGATCATGAAGTACACGGCGGCGTTCAGCAGCGGCGTGGCCACCTGCCACAGCTGCCCCAGCTTGGCCTGGCTGTACTGGGCGGTCAGCTTCGCCTGGGAGAAGGCCAGGATGAAGTGACGGCGCCCCCAGAGCCGGCCGACGTACTCCCGCAGCGGCGGCCGGGCCCCGCTCACGGCCAACCCGTACTTGGCGGCCAGCTGCGCCGCCGTGAGGCCCTCGTCGGGCGACGGCGGCGCACTCACCGCGACTGCGCCGTCATGCGTTGTCTCACTCACCAGTAGGAAACTTTCGTCTTCGGGATGCGCGGCCTGAACCGGGCCGGCACGTGCCGGGGGGCCGCGGAACGGCCCGGGGCCCTCGGGGACGAGCTTGTCAGATGACGGGAGGCCGGCCCAGTCGGGTCAGCCGCCACACCGTACGCCACTTCATGGGCCTGCGCGGTCCGCACGACGTGGTCCACCCTTCCCGGAAACCACCGAACCACGCCTTCAGGGCCGAGCGCGAGGGGCGGCGCAGCAGAGTGAGCAGCAGCCAGACCCCGAGGTAGACCGGGACGAGGGGCGCGGGGAGGTTGCGCCGGGCCAGCCAGACCCGGTTGCGGGCGACCATCCGGTGGTAGACCGCGTGCCGCGAGGGCGCGGTCGTCGGGTGGTGCAGCACCATGTCGGACCGGTAGTCGATCATCCAGCCCGCGTCGAGGGCCCGCCATGCCAGGTCGGTTTCCTCGTGGGCGTAGAAGAACTCGTCCGGGAGTCCGCCGACTTCCGCGAGGACCTGGGTGCGCACCGCGTTGGCGCCGCCGAGGAAGGTGGTGACCCGGGAGGAGCGCATCGGGTCGGCGGCGCGCAGCCGGGGCACGTGGCGGCGCTGGGTGATCCCGGTGTCGGGGTCGGCGATGCGGAAGCTGACGATACCCAGCTCGGGGTCGGCCGCGAAGGCCTCGCGGCACAGCCGTGCGGTGTCGTGCCGGGCGAGCAGTCCGTCGTCGTCGAGGAACATCAGTATGTCGACGTCGCGGCCGCTGGGGCCGAAGGCCGCGATGCCGACGTTGCGGCCGCCGGGGATGCCGAGGTTCTCGGGCAGTTCGACGGTGCGCACGTGCGGGGAGAACTCGGTGACGTCGGGGACCGGGGAGCCGTTGCCGACCACGACCACCTCGACCGGGTCGCCGTCCTGCTTGGCGATCGAGTCGAGCAGCGCGCGCAGCTCCTCGGGGCGGTTGCCCATGGTGATGACCACCGCGCCGACCTTCATGGGCGCGCTCACCGCAGCCTGCTCGACGCGAGGATGGACACCAGGTGCAGCACGGTCTGGAGCAGCGCGATGCCGGCCAGTACGGCGACACCGAGCCGGGAGAAGAAGAGGTCCCCGCGCGTCTGGTCCACGATCGCCAGGACCAGGATGAGCAGCGAGGCCTCCATCCCGAGGACCAGGCGGTGGAACTTGAGCGCGGCGGCGGCCCGGCGGGCCAGCGCCATGCCGGAGGAGCGCGGCTCGGACGCCGTCTCCTTGACCGGCGGCAGTCCGCCCTGGTGACGGGCGACGCCGACGAGGTCGGTCTCCGCCTTGATCAGGATGGCGCCGAGCGCGGCCAGGGTGCCGAGGAAGGCCCACAGCCAGTCGATACGGCCGGTGCCCCACAGGTCGGCGGCGCGCAGGCCGAAGCCCACGAGCACCGCGGCGTCGGTCAGGTAGGCGCCGACCCGGTCGAGGTAGACGCCGCCGAGCGAGTACTGCTTCTTCCAGCGGGCGATCTCGCCGTCGACGCAGTCCAGCAGCAGGTACATCTGGACGCAGACCAGGCCGAGCACGGCGCCCGTGATCCCCGGCACCAACAGGGCCGGGGCCGCGAGCACGCCGAAGACGGTCATCAGGTACGTGAGCTGGTTGGGCGTGACCCTGGTGTTGACCAGGTAGCGGTCGACCCGCAGGGACACCTCACGCATGTAGAGGCGTCCCATCCAGTGCTCACCGCTGCGCCGGTCCTTCACCCCCGCGGGGTGGACGACCGGTCTGAGTTCAGCTACCGATGGCCTTGACATAGTCGGCGTAGGTGTCCTTGATCTGTTCGGTCTTGAGGTCGAGGTGTTCGAGGATCGTGTAGCGGCCGGGGCGGGTCTGCGGGGCGAACTCCACGACCTTGACGAACTCGTCGGTCGTGAAGCCGATCTCGTCGGGCAGCACCGGCAGCCCGTGCCGGCGCAGCACCTCGGCCATGTACGCGGACTCCTCGTGGGCTCCGCGCAGGTACATCGCGAAGGCCGCGCCCAGTCCGCACTGCTCGCCGTGGGCGGCGGCGCGCTTGGGGTACAGCAGGTCGAAGGCGTGGTTGATCTCGTGGCAGGCACCGGAGGACGGGCGGGAGTCGCCGGACACCGACATCGCGATGCCGCTGAGGACGAGTGCCTCGGCGAGCACCTGGAGGAAGTCGGTGTCGCCGATGCCGCCCGGGTGCCTGAGGACCGCCTCGCCGGCCTGCCGGGCGATCGCGGCGGCGAGGCCGTCGATCTTCTCGCCCTTGACGCGGTGGGCCAGCTCCCAGTCGGCGATCGCCGAGATGTTGGAGACGGCGTCGCCGATGCCGGCCCGCACGTAGCGCACCGGCGCCTCGCGGATGACGTCCAGGTCGATCACGACCGCGATCGGGTTCGGCACGCCGTAGGAGCCGCGGCCCGCGTCGTTGTCGAGGGTGGCGACCGGGGAGCACAGGCCGTCGTGCGCGAGGTTCGTCGGTACGGCGACGAGCGGGAGACCCACCCGGGCCGCGGCGAACTTGGCGCAGTCGATGATCTTGCCGCCGCCCAGGCCCACGACCGCGTCGTAGTGGCCGGCCTTTATGTCACCGGCGAGCTGCACGGCGTCGTCGAGGGTGCCGCCGCCGACCTCGTACCAGGTGGCGCCGGGAAGGGAGGGGGTGAGGCGCTCGCGCAGCCGGGCGCCCGAGCCGCCGCTGACGGCGATCGCGAGCTTGCCCGAGTGCGAGATGCGCTCGTCGGCGAGGACGCCCACGAGGTCGTCGAGGGCACCCGGGCGGATGTCGACGACGACCGGCGAGGGGATCAGCCGGGTCAGTACTGGCACGCGATCTCCCGTCCACGGGCGAGATCGTCGTGGTTGTCGATCTCGACCCAGCTGACGTCGCCGATCGGGGCCACGTCGATCCGGAAGCCGCGGTTCACCAGTTCCTGGTAGCCGTGCTCGTAGAACTGCTGCGGGTCGGTCTCCCACACGGTCTTCAGCGCGTCGGCCAGTTCGGGGGCGGCGTCGCCCTCGATGAGGGTGACGCCGATGTACTCGCCGGTGGCCTCGGCGGGGTCCATCAGCTTGGTGATCTTCGTCATGCCCTTCGCGGGGTCGACGACGACCTTCATCTCCTCGTCCGCGAGGGACTTCACGGTGTCGAGGGCGAGGATGATCCTCCTGCCCTCGCCGCGGGCGGCGAGCAGGGTCTTCTCGACGGAGACCGGGTGCACGGTGTCGCCGTTGGCGAGGATCACACCGTCCTTGAGGGCGTCACGCCCGCACCACAGGGAGTAGGCGTTGTTCCACTCCTCGGCCTTGTCGTTGTCGATGAGGGTCAGCTTGAGGCCGTACTTCGCCTCCAGGGCCGCCTTGCGCTCGTACACGGCTTCCTTGCGGTAGCCGACGATGACCGCGACCTCGGTCAGACCGATCTCGGCGAAGTTGCCGAGGGTCAGGTCCAGCACCGTGGGCTCGCCCTCTATGCCCGCGGGCCCCACCGGCACCAGCGCCTTGGGCAGGCTGTCGGTGTAGGGGCGCAGACGCCGTCCGGCGCCGGCCGCCAGCACGAGGCCGATCATGCGGGTTCTCCTTCATCGTGTACGGACGGGGCGCCCGCCCGGTGGGCGGCGACCCAGAAGCGGATGCTCTCGGCGATCACCACGAGGGCGATGGCCACGGCGAGGACGGTGAGCGCGACCGTGAACTGCCCGGCGGTGAGCACCGCGGCCAGGACTGCCACGAGCAGCGTCCGCCCCTCCTGTCCCCCGACTGCGCGCACCAGCCAGGCCGGCGGCGCTCCGGCGTTGCCGCGGATGCGGTACACCGTGTCGTAGTGATGGTAGGCGACGGCGGCAACGAGCCCGAAAGCCGCCGGTAGCGCTCCGTTCACGTCCGCCTTCGCCGCGAGGATCAGCACCGTGCCGTACTCGGCGGCGCGGAACAGCGGCGGGACGAGCCAGTCGAGGGCGCCGTTGAGGGGGCGGGCGACGGCTTCGGCGGACAGCAGCACATAGGCGCCGGCCATCAGCACCACCCACCAGCTCGGTCCCCACAGCCAGGCGCCGAGCGTGACGAGCACGGCGCCGACGGCGGCGCTGAGGGTCGCCGTCGGACGCGCCTCGCCGGGCAGGAAACGGACCAGCAGGCCGGCCGACGGCCCGCTGTCCGCGAGGTCCGCCAGGGCCCGCGCCGCCCGGTCCGTGCGGCGCGCCTTGCGGGTCAGGGAGCGCAGGACGCGGCCCGCCGTGGTGTACGTCGCGGCGAAGCCGCAGCCGACGAGCAGGACGTAGAAGGTGATGCGCGGGGTGGTGGCCGCGGTGAGGACGGCGATCATGGCCCATCGTTCGCCGATGGGCAGGACTATCATCCGGCGCACCCAGACCGTCCAGCCGACGCTGTCCAGCTTGCCGGAGAGGGCGGCGGTGGGGCTGGTGTTGGCCGTGCTGTCGGCGTTCGCCTCGTTGAAGGAGAAGTCCACGACGTGCCGGCAGGTCTGGAGGACCATCGCGCCGAGGGCCAGCGCCCATACGTCGTCGCCGCCGCGGGCCGCTCCGAGGGCGAGGCCGGCGTAGTAGGCGTACTCCTTGGCCCGGTCGAAGGTGGCGTCCAGCCAGGCTCCGAGGGTGGAGTACTGGAGGGAGTAGCGGGCGAGCTGGCCGTCGGTGCAGTCCAGCACGAAGGAGAAGAGGAGCAGCAGTCCGGCGGCGATGTATCCGCCGCGGGTGCCGGTGGCCGCGCAGCCCGCCGCGACCAGCGCGGTGATCAGCGAGGCGGTGGTGACCTGGTTGGGGGTGAGGCCCCGGCGGGCGCACCAGCGGGCGAGGTAGCGCGAGTAGGGGCTGATGCAGAACGTGGTGAAGAAGCCGTCGCGGGCCTTCACGGCCGACTTCAGGCGTACGGCCTCGTCGTCGACGGCGCCGACGGCCTGCCGTGCCTCGTTGCGGGCCTGCGGGTCGGCCGGGACGGCGGCGACCAGGCTGCCCAGCTCGGGCCGGTGCACCTCGCCGCCGTCGGCGTCGAGGGCGGTGACCAGCCGGTCGGCGAGGCTGTCCACGGCGAGGGCGGTGCCGCCGCTCGCGGAGTTCTCGCGGGCCATCGCGCGGGTCAGGGCCTGACGGCCGGCCGGCTGCGCGGTGACGGCACCCGGGACGGCGGCCAGCGGGAAGCGGGGGTCGGTGAGGCCGAGGCGCAGCGCGTGCCGATGCCCCACGAAGCGGGTGTCGACGACGGCGACCCGCTGGTCACCCGGGACGCCGGCGAGGAGCGTCTCCGCGTCGGCGGCATCGGTGGCGGTCCGGACGTCGAAGCCGAGGGACCGCAGGTCTGCCTCGATCGACGAACCGGGGACCGGCTGACCGGTGAGGATGGCGGTCGACAACCGAACTCACTCCCTGGGTCCCGGCGCGTGCGCGCCGGTCGTCTGCATGGTGGGCTCTGCATGGCGGGCGCCCCTTGGCGGCGCCGCGGTGAGGGCACCGGGCGCGGCGTTCGGCAGAGGCTATCGGATGCCGGGAAGGCCGTGTTCACCGGCCGTTCAGGTCCGATCCACACGGTCCGAACCGGCCGTCGCCGAGATCATCATGTGTGATCGGCGGCCCCGCCCACAAACCGCGCTCCCCCGCGGCAGACATCCGGGACATTGCGCACGGACCCGGGGCCTCGGCATAGGGTGGGCGGCCATGACGTGGCTGATCACCGGCGGGGCCGGATACATAGGGGCACATGTGGCGCGGGCCATGACCGGCGCCGGCGAGCGCGTCGTCGTCCTGGACGACCTGTCGGCCGGCGTGCCCGCGCGGCTGCCGGCGGACGTGCCGCTCGTGGCGGGCTCGGCGCTCGACGCGGGCCTGCTGAAGCGGGTGCTGGCCGAGCACGCGGTGACCGGGGTGGTGCACCTGGCGGCGCGCAAGCAGGTCGCCGAGTCGGTGGCGCAGCCCACGCGCTACTACCGGGAGAACGTCGGCGGTCTGGCCACCCTGCTGGAGGCGGTCGCCGAGGCCGGTGTCCGCCGGTTCCTGTTCTCCTCGTCGGCGGCCGTCTACGGCAACCCCGATGTGGACCTCATCACGGAGGACACCCCCTGTGCCCCGGTGAACCCGTACGGCGAGACCAAGCTCGCCGGGGAGTGGCTGGTGCGGGCGGCGGGCGAGGCGCACGGCATCGCGACGACGTGCCTGCGCTACTTCAACGTGGCCGGGGCGGCCGAGCCGGAGCTGGCCGACACCGGCGTCTTCAACATCGTCCCGATGGTCTTCGACCGGCTCACCCGCGACGAGGCCCCGCGGATCTTCGGCGACGACCATCCGACGCCCGACGGCACCTGTGTACGGGACTACATCCACGTCGCCGACCTGGCCGGGGCGCATCTCGCGGCGGCCCGGCGGCTCACCGCGCCGGGCGTGCGCGGCGATCTGACGGTGAACATCGGCCGCGGCGAGGGCGTCTCGGTGCGCGAGCTGGTCACACTGATCGGCGAGGTCACCGGGGACACCCGGCCGGCCCTGGTCGAGGGCCGCCGCCCCGGGGACGCCCCGCGTGCGGTGGCCTCGGCCGCGCTGGCCGCACGGGAACTGGGCTGGACCGCCTCTCGCGGGATGCGCGAGATGGTCGCGTCGGCATGGCGGGGCTGGCAGCTTCACCACGGCGGGTGAGCTGCTGCCTGTCAGGCCGCTGACCTGCACTTCGTTTCCGCAGGTCAGGGCACATGACAACGGTGTTCAGTGCCGCGTTGCCGGATACCCCCCACCCGTAGTTCACTGGGGCCCCGGGCGGATCACAGGAGGCTGTTTCTCATGGGGGCTGGGCACGACCACGGCCACACGCACGCGCCGACCACGGGTACGGCCGCGGCGGCGTACCGCGGCAGACTGCGCGCCGCGCTCTCGATCACGCTCACCGTCATGGTGGTGGAGATCGTCGGCGGTGTGCTCGCCGACTCCCTCGCCCTGGTCGCCGACGCGGCGCACATGGCGACCGACGCGGTCGGCCTGGGCATGGCGCTGCTCGCCATCCACTTCGCGGGCCGCCCGCCGACCGGGAACCGCACCTTCGGGTACGCCCGCGCCGAGATCCTGGCCGCCCTCGCCAACTGTCTGCTGCTGCTCGGCGTGGGCGGGTACGTCGTGTACGAGGCCGTCCAGCGCTTCTTCACGCCGGCCCCGACCGAGGGCGGGCTGATGATCGTGTTCGGTGGGATCGGCCTCGTCGCCAACATGGTCTCGCTGAGCCTGCTGATGCGCGGGCAGGCGGACAGCATCAATGTGCGGGGCGCCTTCCTGGAGGTGGCGGCGGACGCGCTGGGGTCGGTCGCGGTGCTGGTCTCGGCGGTGGTGATCCTGACGACCGGCTGGCAGGCCGCCGACCCGGTCGCCTCGCTCGTCATCGGCCTGATGATCGTGCCGCGGACCGTGAAGCTGCTGCGCGAGACGCTGGACGTGCTGCTGGAGGCGGCCCCGAAGGGCGTCGACATGGCGGAGGTGCGCACCCACATGGTCGCCCTGGACGGCGTGGAGGACGTGCACGACCTGCACGCGTGGACGATCACCTCCGGAATGCCGGTGCTGTCGGCGCACGTGGTGGTGCGCTCGGACGTGCTGGACGCGATCGGCCACGAGAAGATGCTGCACGAGCTCCAGGGCTGCCTGGGCGATCACTTCGACGTGGCGCACTGCACCTTCCAGCTGGAGCCGAGCGGGCACGCGCAGCACGAGGCGCGGCTCTGCCACTGACCGTCCGGCGGCACCGGGTTCGCACATCCGTTCCGGACGGTTCCGGCAGCGCTGTGCCGGGCAAGATCACCCACCGGGCCCCGTTTCCGGTGACGGAGTGGCGGCGGCCGTGGTCGCGCCGGGCGGCGGGACATGCGGGCGTTCGCGTGGAAGTGCCGGGAGTGCCGTGCGCGTACGGCAGACTGGGGGCGCGAGGACCGATGTTAAGGATGGGTATGCCGATCACACCTGCCACCGCGACGACCGGCTCGTCGAACGGCACCGCGGACCCGATTTTGCTGGAACTGGTCGATGAGAACGGCGTGACCATCGGCACCGCGGAGAAGCTCGCGGCCCATCAGGCGCCGGGGCGGCTGCACCGGGCGTTCTCGGTGTTCCTCTTCGACGAGCTGGGCCGGCTGCTGCTCCAGCAGCGGGCGCTCGGCAAGTACCACTCGCCCGGTGTCTGGTCCAACACCTGCTGCGGTCACCCCTACCCGGGTGAGGCGCCCTTCGCAGCGGCGGCGCGGCGCACGTTCGAGGAGCTGGGGGTGTCCCCCTCACTGATGGCGGAGGCGGGCACGGTCCGCTACAACCACCCGGATCCGGCCTCGGGCCTGGTGGAGCAGGAGTACAACCATCTGTTCGTCGGGATGGTGCAGTCCGCACTGCGGCCGGACCCGGAGGAGGTCGGCGACATCGTCTTCGTCACGCCCGCCGAGCTGGCGGAGCGGCATGCGAAGGACGTGTTCTCCTCCTGGTTCATGACCGTGCTGGACGCGGCCAGGCCGGCGGTGCGGGAGCTGACGGGCCCCTCGGCCGGCTGGTGAGCCGGGTGAACTAGCGGATTCCCACGGGTTTGAGCGGCAGGGCGGCCCAGATCACCTTGCCGCCGCTCGAGGTGTGCTCGACCTCGCAGACGCCGCCGGCCTCCCGGGTGATCTCCCGCACCAGCAGCAGTCCCCGGCCGCCCGTCCGGCCGTGATCGGTCTCCAGTGCGGTCGGGCGGTAGGGGTGGTTGTCCTCCACGGACACCCGCACCCACTCGGCCCCGACGGCCACCTCCACCGCGAGCGTCGGCGACAGCAGTGCCGCGTGCCGTACGGCGTTGGTCACCAGCTCGGAGACGATCAGCAGGAGGCCCTGGACCAGGTCGTCCGAGGCCGGCACCGCCTGCCGGTACAGCAGGTCCCGCACGGCGTGTCTGGCCTGCGGGACCGAGGCGTCCTCGGCCGGTGCGGTGAACCGCCAGACGCCTTCGTACGGCAGCGGTCTGGGCATCGCCTGCGGCAGCGGTTGCGGCACTCTGCCGGCCGGGGGGGTCTCCGGGGTTTCGGAAGGTGACCCTGTTTCGCCCTCGGGGCGTGGGCCGGGCCCGCGCCCATGGTTCTCCATCGTCCGGTCGCCGCCCTTGCGCTCGATTGTCACCACACGTCGAGTGTTGGTAACGCGGCGCTTCCCGCCGGATGCCTGAACAGAAGTCAGCCGATATCGAGCATTCACGACCCCTCATGCGGCCTCTTGCCGGAATTGGGACCGCTTCTGTCGCAGACGTGCCCCCTTCGCGCACTATTCGGGTTGTACGGGTTTGGCGGTGCGCTCGCCCGGTTCGCCCCCGGCGCCGGCGTCCCCGGCCATGCGCTCGGAGACCAGGCCCACGATGCGCCGGCCGCCGAAGCCGGTGGCGACCAGCCCGAGGCCGTCGAAGAGCAGGGCGAGGGACAAGAAGCAGCCGATCACGTACTGACTGCTGCTCGGCCAGTCGATCAGCACCAGGATGCCCAGCAGCAGGTCGAAGACGCCCAGCAGGAGCGTCCAGCCGAACTGCGAGCCCCGTACGACCATGCTGCCGACCAGCCGGAAGAGGCCGCCGGTGAGGAACAGCAGGGCGGCGAACATGGTGAGCGCGGCGGCGGCCTCGTCGGGCTTGCTGATGATGACGACCCCGGCGGCGATGTTCAGGGCGGCCACGATGACGCCGAGCCAGAAGAAGCTGGTGCCGCGCGCCTGGACCGCGTGCAGCAGGCCCACCACGCCGCCGATCAGCAGCAGCCAGCCGAAAAGCAGCATCGAGGTCAGGGTGGCCACACCGGTGTAGACGAGCCCCACGAGCCCGGCCACCACCAGGATCACCCCGAGCACGGCGAGCCAGCCGAACCCCCTGCGGAGCTTGGCCGCCTCGCCCTCGGGCCGGGTGGACGTGTCCATGGGCATCTCCTCGCATCGGTTTCCCCTCGAGTCCCCTTTGCCCTCGATGACGTAACGCTCACCCGGACGGGCTCGATCAGGTGTCCGGCCGGACGGTTAGCATCCGGGCCATGGAGCCCGAACTGCTGCACGGTGTCACCGACGCTGTCGCCACCGTCGTCCTGCACCATCCGGCCAAGCGCAACGCCATGACCGCCGCGATGTGGCGGGCGCTGCCGCCGCTGCTGGAGAAACTGGCCGCCGATCCCGGCGTACGGGCGCTGGTGCTGACCGGCGCGGGCGGCACCTTCTGCGCGGGGGCCGACATCTCCACGCTCCAGGGCTCGCCGGACGAGGCCCAGTCGCTGGCCGTCAGGGCCGAGGAGGCCCTCGCCGCCTTCCCCAGGCCGACGCTGGCCGCGGTGAAGGGGCACTGCGTGGGCGGGGGCGCGCAGCTCGCGGCCGCCTGCGACCTGCGGTTCGCCGAGGAGGGCGCGCTGTTCGGGGTGACGCCGGCCAGGCTCGGGATCGTCTACTCGTCCTCCGCGACCCGGCGACTCGTGGCCCTGACGGGTCCGGCCACCGCCAAGTACCTGCTGTTCTCGGGCGAGTTGATCGACACGGAGCGGGCGCTGCGCACGGGCCTGGTCGACGAGGTGCTGCCGGCCGGCGAACTCGACGGCAGGGTCGAGGAGTTCACGCGCGTCCTGGTGTCCCGCTCACGGCTGACGCAGGCCGCGGCGAAGGAGTTCGCGGACGGCCGCACGGACCGCGACGCCCACTGGACGGCACAGGCGCGCGGCAGCGGCGACACCGCGGAGGGGGTCGCCGCCTTCCTGGAGCGCAGGGAACCGCGCTTCACCTGGACTGCGTCAGGCTGAACCGGCTGGTGGCGCGGAACTCCTCGACGAGGTGCGCCGGCGCCTTGTGCGGTGACCCGGCGTCGTAGGGCGGCTGCGGGTCGTACTCGGTCAGCAGCTGGACGGCCTGGGCGTGTTCCTCGCCGGCGATCCGGCCGAGCAGGGTGAGACCCATGTCGATGCCGGCGGAGACGCCGGCCGCGGTGACGTACTTGCCGTCGGTGACGACCCGCTCCTCCGTCGGCTCCGCGCCGAACCGCTTCAGGTGGTCCAGGGCGAGCCAGTGCGAGGTGGCCCGGCGGCCCCGGAGGAGTCCGGCGGCGGCCAGGATCAGCGAACCGGTGCACACCGAGGTCGTCCAGGTGCTGGTGGCGTCGACCGCACGGAGCCAGTCCAGCAGCACGGGGTTGTCCATCTGCGGGGTCTGGCCGGGGCCGCCGGGCACGACCACGAGGTCGGGGCTCGTCACCTCGGCGAGGGTCCGGTCGGCGGTGAGGGCGAGGTTCCCGATGTCGGTGCGCACCGGGCCGGTCCGCTCGGCGACGAAGACGGTCCGCGCGCCGGGAAGGCGGCCGAGGGTCTCGTAGGGGCCGACGGCGTCCAGGGCGGTGAAGCGGTCGAAGAGGACGATGGCGATCTGCATGTGCTGCCTTCCGGAAGTAGCCGGTGAACGTTCAGTGGACGGGGGCGGCGGGGCGGAACCGGCGGCGGTACTCGGCCGGGGAGGCGGCGAGGGCCTTGACGAAGGCGCGACGCATGGCCTCGGGGGTGCCGTAGCCGCTGGCGCGGGAGACCTCCTCGACGCCGTCGCCGGTGTCCTCCAGCAGCCGGCGGGCGTGTTCGAGGCGGACCCGGTCGACGTAGCGGCCGGGCGTCATGCCGGTCTCGGCGCGGAAGGCGCGGGCGAAGTGGCGGGGCGAGAGCAGGGCGCGGGCGGCGAGGGACTCGACGCTCAGGTCGCCGTCGGGGTGTTCGGTGATCCACTGCTGGACCTCGCGCAGCGGCTCCCGCCGGGCGGTCTGCGCGGCGAGCTGGGCGCTGAACTGGGCCTGGTTGCCGGGCCTGCGCAGGAAGACGACCAGGTGGCGGGCGACGCCGAGCGCCACGTCCCGGCCCACGTCCTCCTCGACCAGGGCGAGGGCGAGGTCGATGCCCGCGGTGACGCCGGCCGAGGTGGAGACCGGCCCGTCGCGCACGTAGATGGGGTCGGCGTCGACCTCGATCGCCGGGTGGTTGCGGGCGAGGGTGTCGGAGTACGCCCAGTGGGTCGTGGCGCGGCGGCCGTCGAGCAGGCCCGCCTCGGCGAGCAGGATCGCGCCGGTGCACACGGAGACCAGTCGCTCGGCGCGCGGGCCGTGCTCGCGCAGCCAGTCGGTCAGCCGCGGGTCGGGCGCGCGGGTGCCCTGCCCGCCCGGCACGAGCAGCGTGTGCGGGACGGGCGCGTCGGCGAGAGCCGTGTCGGGTACGAGGGTGAGGCCGCTGGAGGTGCGCACGGCAGCGCCCTCCAGGGAGGCGGTCCGGACCCGGTACGTGCCCGGGACGTGCTTGTCGGCTCCCGCGAAGACCTCCACGGGACCGGTGACGTCGAGGCTCTGGACGTCGTCGAAGAGGACGACGAGGACGGTTCGCTGGGCCATGCGGTCGATTCTTCGC
The DNA here is from genome assembly GCF_042723915.1 of Streptomyces sp. NPDC058335. Classification (NCBI taxonomy): domain Bacteria; kingdom Bacillati; phylum Actinomycetota; class Actinomycetes; order Kitasatosporales; family Streptomycetaceae; genus Streptomyces; species Streptomyces sp. NPDC058335. The sequence goes on from NZ_JBHXHX010000009.1 coordinate 292,719, forward strand.
GGCCCGCGCGACGGCCGCAACGACGAGTTCCCCACCTTTTCCGCCACCGCCCGACGCGCACGTGGCATGGTCCGGCGCGGTCGAGGTACCCGGGCGGCCCGGCCGAGCGGCCGGGAGACGAGAGGAGAACTCCGTGTTCCGTGCGATCGCAGACGTACTGCGGCAGATCGGTGGTGCCGTCGCCACCGTCGTGACGCTTCCCTTCCGGGCCCTGGCCCGGCTGTTCGGCGGGGCCTCCTCCACCACGCGAAACGGGAGGGCCTGAGGCCCGCCGGGACGCGCCCTGATCCCCGGGTGTCGGCGCCGCCTGCCACAATTGCCGCGCAACCTCAGTGGAGAAGGCGGTACGGGAATCGTGACGACAGAGCTGCCACCCCTCGCAGGGTCCATCGAAGGCAGGATCGCCGGGGAACTCGGCGTACGGGAGCGGCAGGTGAGGTCCGCCGTGGAGCTGCTCGACGGCGGCTCGACGGTGCCCTTCATCGCCCGCTACCGCAAGGAAGCGACCGAGATGCTCGACGATGCGCAGTTGCGCACGATCGAGGAGCGGCTGCGCTATCTGCGGGAGCTGGAGGAGCGCCGGACGGCGATCCTGGAGTCCGTGCGCGAGCAGGGCAGGCTCAGCGACGAGCTGGAGGCGCGGATCCGGGGCGCCGAGACCAAGGCGCGGCTCGAGGACATCTACCTGCCGTTCAAGCCGAAGCGGCGGACGAAGGCGCAGATCGCACGGGAGGCGGGCCTGGAGCCGCTCGCCGACGGGCTGCTCGGCGACCCCTCGGTGGAACCGCTCGCCGCGGCGGCCGCCTTCGTCGACGCCGAGAAGGGCGTCGCCGATCCGCAGGCCGCGCTGGACGGGGCGCGGGCGATCCTCACCGAGCGGTTCTCGGAGGACGCCGACCTGATCGGCGAGCTGCGCGAGCGCATGTGGGTGCGGGGCCGGCTGGCGGCGAAGGTACGGGAGGGCAAGGAGGAGACGGGCGCGAAGTTCGCCGACTACTTCGACTTCGCCGAGCCGTTCACCGCGCTGCCCTCGCACCGGATCCTGGCGATGCTGCGCGGCGAGAAGGAGGAGGTCCTCGACCTCGTCCTGGAGCCGGAGGAGCCGACGGACGGGCCGTCCTCGTACGAGGGGATCGTGGCGCACCGGTTCGGCATCGCGGACCGCGGGCGGCCGGGCGACAAGTGGCTGAAGGACACGGTCCGCTGGGCCTGGCGAACCCGCCTCCTGGTGCACCTCGGTATCGATCTGCGGCTCAGGCTGCGCACGGCCGCCGAGGACGAGGCGGTGAACGTCTTCGCGGCGAACCTGCGCGATCTGCTGCTCGCCGCCCCGGCGGGCACGCGCGCGACGCTCGGCCTGGACCCCGGCTTCCGTACGGGCGTGAAGGTCGCCGTCGTCGACGCGACCGGCAAGGTCGTCGCCACCGACGTCATCCATCCGCACGTCCCCGCGAACCGGTGGGACGAGGCGATCGCCAGGCTGGCCCGGCTGGCGAAGGAGCACGCGGTCGAGCTGATCGCGATCGGCAACGGCACCGCTTCCCGCGAGACCGACAAGCTCGCCGGTGAACTCATCGACAAGCACCCGGAGTTGAAGGTCACCAAGGTGATGGTGTCCGAGGCCGGCGCGTCCGTGTACTCGGCGTCCGCGTTCGCCTCGCAGGAGCTGCCCGACATGGACGTGTCGCTGCGCGGCGCGGTCTCGATCGCGCGCAGGCTCCAGGACCCGCTGGCCGAGCTGGTGAAGATCGACCCGAAGTCGATCGGGGTCGGCCAGTACCAGCACGACCTGTCCGAGCTGAAGCTGTCGCGTTCGCTGGACGCGGTGGTGGAGGACTGTGTGAACGGCGTCGGTGTCGACGTGAACACCGCCTCGGCCCCGCTGCTCGCCCGGGTCTCAGGCATCACCTCCGGTCTCGCCGAGAACATCGTGGCGCACCGGGACTCCAACGGGCCGTTCACGTCCCGGCAGTCGCTGAAGAAGGTGCCCCGGCTCGGCCCGAAGGCGTACGAGCAGTGCGCGGGCTTCCTGCGGATCCGTGGCGGCGACGACCCGCTGGACGCCTCCAGCGTGCACCCGGAGGCGTACCCGGTGGTGCGGCGGATGGTGAAGTCGTCCGGGCAGGAGGTCGCTTCGCTGGTGGGCAACACGGCGGTGCTGCGTTCGTTGCGGCCGACCGACTTCGTGGACGAGAAGTTCGGTCTGCCGACCGTCTCCGACATCTTGAAGGAGCTGGAGAAGCCCGGCCGCGACCCGCGGCCGGCCTTCAGGACGGCCACGTTCAAGGAGGGTGTGGAGAAGATCTCCGACCTGGCGTCCGGGATGGTCCTGGAGGGTGTCGTCACGAACGTGGCGGCCTTCGGGGCGTTCATCGACATCGGCGTCCACCAGGACGGGCTGGCGCATGTCTCCGCGCTGTCCAGGACGTTCGTCAAGGACCCGCGGGACGTGGTCAAGCCCGGTGACATCGTCAAGGTGAAGGTCCTCGACATCGACATCCCGCGCAAGCGGATCTCGCTGACGCTCCGGCTGGACGACGAGGCGGCCCCGAAGGGCGACCCCTCGGGCGAGGGCCGGCCGCAGCGCGGCGGGCGTCCGCCGCAGCAGCGGCAGCAGGGCGGCGGGCAGCGTCAGCAGGGCGGGCAGCGTGGCGGGGGCGGCGGTCAGCGGGCCGCCGGCGGGCGTCAGGCTCCGCCGCCGGCCAACAGCGCGATGGCGGACGCCCTGCGCCGGGCCGGCCTGGCCGACCCGAAGGGCAAGCGGTGACACGCGCGCATGGGCCCGGTTGCCGCACGCCGCGGGGACCGGGCCCGTCTCGTACAGTGCCGGTATGAGCACCTCGCGTGTACTCACCTGGGACGTACCGGCGAGCCGGGGCTACGAGACCGCCTGGGCCGAACTCGACGGCGGCGTCCTGCGGGCCCGGGGGCGGGCGGTGGGGACCGTGCCGGAGACGTACTGGATCACGTACGAGCTTCAGACGTCGGACGGCTGTGTCACGCGCCTGCTGCGGGTGACGGCCGAGACCGCCGCCCGCGGCCGCAGCCTCGATCTGCGGCACGACGGGCGGGGCGGCTGGACGGCCGACGGCGAGCGGCTGCCCGCCTTCGAGGGCGCGCTCGACTGCGACCTGGGCCTGTGTCCGCTGACCAACACCTGCCGGTGCTGCGGCACGGGCTGCACCGGGCGGCGGGCGAGCGGCGGATGCTGATGGCCTGGGTGTCCGTGCCGGACCTGACCGTACGGCCGTCGTGCCAGACGTACACCCATCTGGCGCGCACGCGTGGCGGCGGGGGCCGGGTGCGGTTCGCCTCCGGAACCTTCCGCAGCGACCTGGACCTCGACGCGGACGGCTTCGTCGTCGACTGTCCGGGGCTGGCCACGCGTATCGCGGGGTGACCGGCTAGCGCTCCGTCACCTTTCCGTCGGCGACCTCCAGGCGGCGGGTGACGTGGACCGCGTCCAGCATGCGGCGGTCGTGGGTGACCAGCAGGAGGGTGCCCTCGTAGGCGTCGAGGGCCGATTCCAGCTGCTCGATCGCCGGGAGGTCCAGGTGGTTGGTGGGCTCGTCGAGGACGAGGAGGTTCACTCCCCTGCCCTGGAGGAGCGCGAGAGCGGCGCGGGTGCGCTCGCCGGGTGACAGGGTGGCCGCCGGGCGCAGCACATGGTCCGCCTTGAGGCCGAACTTGGCCAGCAGGGTGCGCACCTCCGCCGGTTCGGTGTCGGGGACGGCCGCGCCGAACGCGTCCAGCAGCGCCTCGGGGCCGTGGAACAGCTTGCGGGCCTGGTCGACCTCTCCGACCAGGACGCCCGAGCCGAGGGTGGCGTGTCCCGCGTCCAGCGGGACCCGGCCGAGGAGCGCGCCGAGCAGAGTGGACTTGCCCGCTCCGTTGGCGCCGGTCACCGCGACCCGGTCGGCCCAGTCGATCTGGAGGGTCACCGGGCCGAGGGCGAAGCCGCCGCGCCGCACCTCGGCGTCACGGAGGGTCGCCACGACGGCGCCGGAGCGCGGGGCGGACGCGATCTCCATGCGCAGGTCCCACTCCTTGCGCGGCTCGTCGACCACCTCCAGGCGTTCGATCATGCGCTGCGTCTGGCGGGCCTTCGCGGCCTGCTTCTCGCTGGCCTCGCTGCGGAACTTGCGGCCGATCTTGTCGTTGTCGTTGGCCGCCTTGCGGCGCGCGTTCTTCACGCCCTTGTCCATCCAGGAGCGCTGGGTCTGCGCGCGGTCCTGGAGCGCGGCCTTCTTGTCGGCGAACTCCTCGTAGTCGTCACGGGCGTGCCGTCGGGCCACGTCCCGCTCCTCCAGGTAGGCGTCGTAGCCGCCGCCGTAGAGCCTGATCTGCTGCTGGGCGAGGTCGAGTTCGAGGACCTTGGTGACCGTGCGGGTGAGGAACTCGCGGTCGTGGCTGACGACTACGGTGCCGGCGCGCAGGCCGGTCACGAAGCGTTCGAGGCGCTCCAGGCCGTCCAGGTCGAGGTCGTTGGTCGGCTCGTCGAGGAGGAAGACGTCGTAGCGGGACAGGAGGAGGGAGGCGAGGCCCACGCGGGCCGCCTGGCCGCCGGACAGGGAGGTCATCGGCTGGTCCAGGCCGACGCCGAGGCCGAGGGAGCCGGCGACCTCCTCGGCGCGCTCGTCGAGGTCGGCGCCGCCGAGGTCGAGCCAGCGCTCCAGGCTCGTCGCGTACGCGTCGTCGGAACCCGGCGCCCCGTCGACGAGGGCCTGGGTGGCCTCGTCCATGGTCCGCTGGGCCTCGGCGACACCGGTGCGGCGGGCGAGGAAGTCCCGCACGCTCTCGCCGGGGCGGCGCTCGGGCTCCTGGGGCAGGTGGCCGACGGTCGCGGTCGGCGGGGACAGGCGCAGTTCGCCCTGCTCCGGTGCGGTGAGCCCGGCGAGGAGCGTCAGCAGGGTGGACTTGCCGGCGCCGTTGGCTCCGACCAGCCCGATCACGTCCCCGGGGGCGACGACGAGGTCGAGCCCGGAGAAGAGGGAGCGGTCGCCGTGGCCGGCGGCGAGGTTCTTGGCGACGAGGGTGGCAGTCATCAGACGGTAGATCCTAGTCGGCCCCGCGGTGTCGGGGTCACGCCGGTTTCGCCCCGTCGCCCGGGAGGCGGTGACCGGCTACCGTCCGTGCGTGGACACTCAGCGCAGCGGCGATGTGATCGTGGTCGGGGGCGGGGTCGTCGGGCTGACGACGGCGGTCGTCCTCGCCGAGCGGGGCCGGCGGGTCCGGGTGTGGACCCGGGACCCGGTGGAGCGGACCACCTCGGCGGTCGCGGGCGCGCTGTGGTGGCCGTACCACATAGAGCCGATCGCATCGGCGCGGACCTGGGCGCTGCGCTCGCTGGAGGTGTACGAGGACCTGGCGGAGCGGCCCGGGACGACCGGGGTGCGTCTGGTCGACGGAGTGATGGGCGAGACGGACCTGGACGACGTCGAGGGCTGGGCCGTCGGCCGGCTGGCCGGGCTGCGCCGGGCGACGACGGCGGAGTACGCCGGCGGGAGCGCCGTCCGGGCCCGGCTGCCGCTGATCGACATGGCGGCCCATCTGCCCTGGCTGCGGGAGCGGCTGCGGCGTGCGGGCGGCACGGTCGAGGAGCGTACGGTCCGGGACCTGGCCGAGGCGGACGCGCCGGTGGTGGTCAACTGCACCGGCCTGGGCGCCCGCGACCTGGCCGCGGACCCCTCCGTACGGCCGGTGCGCGGGCAGTTGGTCGTCGTGGAGAACCCGGGTGTCCGCACCTGGCTCGTGTCCACCACGGCCGAGGGGGAGATGGCCTACCTCTTCCCGCAGCCGGGGCGGCTGCTGCTGGGCGGTACGGCCGAGGACGACGTGTGGTCCCTGGAGCCGGATCCGGCGGTGGCGGCGGCGATCGTCCGGCGCTGTGCGGCCCTGCGGCCGGAGGTGGCCGGGGCGCGGGTGCTGGAACACCGGGTGGGGCTGCGGCCGGTCCGGCCCGCGGTGCGGCTGGAGCGGGAGGTGCTGCCGGACGGGCGGGTGGTGGTGCACCACTACGGGCACGGCGGGGCCGGGGTGACCGTGGCGTGGGGATGCGCGGAGGAGGCGGCCGGACTGGCCGTCCCCTTCTGACCCGGCGCCCTACGGGACGCGCTGCGTATGCCGTGGGGCTTCTACGCCGTCCAGCGGCCCGGAGTCGGGCGTGGCCGTCGGCGTGCCGGCCGTGGCGGCGGCGAAGGGCCGCACGCCGCCGACGAACGGGACGCGGGCAGGGCGATTGGGTGTCGGCCGGGGCTCAGGTGATGCGGCTCCCCCGGGCCGCGCGGGCGAGAAGGTCCGGCGCCCCGATGGCGTCGGCCTCCGTCGACGGCACCGTGCAGGCGTACGCCCCCGCGATCGCACCGTACTCGGCGCATCGGTGCGGGGGTTCGCCGGTGAGGCGGCCGTAGAGGAAGGCGGCGGCGAAGGCGTCCCCGGCGCCGTTGCTGTCCACCACCGGGGCCGGGGGCGGCGCGGGCGGTACGTGGGTCAGCTCGCCGTCGGCCAGCAGGTACGCGCCCTCGGCGCCGGCCGTGGCGACGACCACCTCGGCGCGGCCCCGTTCGACGATGCGGCGCATGGTCCGCTCGGGGTCGGCCAGGGCCGCCGTGGAGAGGAGGACGATGTCGGCGGTGTGCGCGAACGGCTCGTGGTAGGGGTTCTCGCCGTCCCAGTTGTGCAGGTCGGTGGAGAGGGTCACGCCGGCCTCGCGCAGGACGGGCAGGGCGTGCGCGCAGGGGTGGGTGACGGACACGTGCGCGTGCCGGCTCGCTGCGGCGAGGGTGCGCAGGGTGTCGTCGGGGAACCGGTCGTCGGGGTGGGCGCGGCTCGTGTCGTACAGGGAGAGGCGCCGGCCGTCGGGTCCGACGAGGTTGACGGCGCGTTTGGTGCCGGCGGGCTGCGGGACCGCGGTGAGGGCGATGCCCCTGTCCTCGTGCAGGGCGCGCACCAGGTCGCCCTCGGGGTCGTCGCCGAGGAGGTCCAGGTGGTGGGTGCGCAGGCCGAGGGCGGTCAGGCCGAGCGCGACGAAGTCGCCCGTCTGTCCGGCCCGGGTGCGGACCCCACTGTCGATCATGTAGCTGTCGGCGTACGGGAGCGGCAGCTCCGGCACGTACACGATGGTGTCCACACCCGCGCCGCCCAGCACGAGCACGTCGATGTCCCGGTTCACTTCGCCCCCTCCCCGTGGTCGTAGACCGTGACCGCGATCCCCCGCTCCACCAGCCGCCCGAGGACGAGCGGCTCGACCCGGGACCACTTGCCGCCGGCCAGTCCGCAGCCCATGCGGGGCATGTGGACGGAGGCACCGAGTTCGGTGGCCTCGCCCGCCAGGCGTTCGAGCGCCGTGTCGATGGCCTCGTAGCGCACGGGGACGCCCTTGCTGCCGGTCCTGATGCCGCGCTGGCCGACCATGTTGGCCACCCACACGTACGGCTCGACCTGGACGAGCTGGACGGCGCCCAGCCCGAAGTCGTTCGCCGCGCGCTCGCGGTGCCAGGCGCGGTAGGCCTTCTCCGGCTCGGGCCAGCGGCGCGACAGCGCCAGCACGAAGCCCTTGCCCCATCCCCCGATGTCGTTGCAGACATGGGCGATCACCTTGACGCCCTTCACCGATGGCACGGTGGCGTCACCCCGTACATAAGTGATCTCCGACATGACGCCACCGTAGGCGATGCCACCGACAGTGGCTCAGGCCCGCTGCTTCGTCACTTCTCAGGGGTGATCGTCATGGACGCCCGCGGGTTTCACACCATTGGTGTGACAGCGATACTGCTGCACATGACGATCGAGACCGAGGAGCCGGCCCTCACGGTCGACGAGCTGGCCGCGCGCGCGGGGGTCACCGTGCGGACGGTGCGCTTCTACAGCACCAAGGGGCTGCTGCCGCCGCCGGTGATCGGTCCGCGCCGGGTGGGGCAGTACGGCCCGGAGCACCTCGCGCGCCTCGCGCTGATCGAGGAGTTGCAGCGGCAGGGCCTGACGCTGGCGGCGATCGAGCGCTACCTGGACCGGCTGCCGCCCGGTCTCGACGCCCACGACCTCGCCGTGCACCGGGCGGTGGTGGCGTCCTGGGCGCCGGACAGCGTGGAGACGGTGACGCGCGAGGAGCTCCAGCGGCGGGCGGGGCGGACGCTGGACGAGGAGGACGTGGAGCGGCTCGCCGCGATGGGCGTGCTGGGCGAGCGGGCCGGCGACGGCTCCTACCGCGTCGACGCCGGGCTGCTCAGGCTGGGCGTCCGCCTCCTCGCCGTACCGCTGTCGCAGGAGGCGATCCTCGCGGCCCGCAATGTTCTGGTGGACCATGCGCGGGCCGCGGCCCACGAGTTGTCGCGGCTGTTGCGGGAGGATGTGGCGGAGCGGGACGCGCGGGCGGTGCGGTCGCTGTCGGCGCACATGCAGCCGCTGGTGGTGCAGGCGCTGCTGACGGCGTTCCAGCGGTCGCTCACCCAGGAGGTGCGGGAGTGGCTCGGGGAGCCGCCGGAGTCGGACGGCTCCCCGTGACGGGCGCGGCGGCTCAGCGCCCGTCCGTGAAGGTCTCGCCCTTCTCCGCCTTCTCCACCAGCAGCGCGGGCGGGGTGAAGCGGTCGCCGTAGCGCTCGGCGAGTTCCCGCGCGCGTGCCACGAATCCGGGCAGGCCGCCGTCGTATCCGTTGATGTACTGCAGGACGCCGCCGGTCCAGCCGGGGAAGCCGATGCCGAACAGGGAGCCGATGTTGGCGTCGGCGACCGACGTCAGGACGCCTTCCTCCAGGAGCCTGACGGTGTCGAGGGCCTCGGAGAAGAGCATGCGTTCCTGCATGTCTTCGAAAGGCACCCTCTCGGAGGGGATCCGCGTGTCCTCACGGGTGAAGTGCTCGCGCAGGCCGGGCCACAGGCCGGCCCGCCTGCCGTCCTCGCCGTACTCGTAGAAGCCGGCGCCGCCGCTGCGGCCGGTGCGGCCGAACTCGTCGACCATGCGGTCGATGACGGCCTCGGCGGGGTGGCCGGGCCAGGTGCCGCCGGCCTCCTCGACGGCCCGCTTCGACTCGTTGCGGATCTTGCGTGGCAGGGTCAGCGTCAGCTCGTCCATCAGGGACAGGACCTTGGCCGGATAGCCGGCCTGGGCGGCCGCCTGCTCCACGGACGCGGGCTCGATGCCCTCGCCGACCATGGCGACGCCCTCGTTGATGAAGTGGCCGATCACCCGTGAGGTGAAGAAGCCGCGCGAGTCGTTGACGACGATCGGCGTCTTCTTGATCTGCCGGACCAGGTCGAAGGCGCGGGCGAGGGCCTCGTCGCCGGTGCGTTCGCCCCGGATGATCTCGACGAGCGGCATCTTGTCGACGGGCGAGAAGAAGTGCAGCCCGACGAAGTCGCCCTGCCGCTCGACGCCCTCGGCGAGGACGGTGATGGGGAGGGTGGAGGTGTTGGAGCAGAGCAGGGCGTCCGGCTCGACGATGTGCTGGATCTCCTGGAACACCTTGTGCTTGAGCGAGGTGTCCTCGAAGACGGCCTCGACGACGGCGTCGCAGCCCGCCAGGTCCTGCGGGTCCGCGGTGGGCGTGATGCGGGCGAGCAGCGCGTCCGCCTTCTCCTGGCTGGTACGGCCGCGGGAGACGGCCTTGGCGCAGAGCTTCTCGGAGTACGCCTTGCCCTTGACGGCCGCTTCGAGGGAGACGTCCTTGAGGACGACGTCGATGCCCGCGCGGGCGGCCGAGTAGGCGATGCCGGCGCCCATCATCCCGGCGCCGAGGACGGCCATCCTGCGGACCTGGCGGGGCGCGACGCCCTGGGGCCGGCTGACGCCGGAGTTCACGGCCTGCAGGTCGAAGAAGAAGGCCTGGATCATGTTCTTGGACGTCTGTCCCGCGGCCAGTTCCACGAAGTAGCGGGCCTCGATGACCTGCGCGGTCTCGAAGTCGACCTGGGCCCCCTCGACGGCGGCGGCGAGGATGCTGCGCGGCGCGGGGTAGGGGGCGCCGCCCGTCTGCTTGCGCAGGGTGGCGGGGAAGGCGGGCAGGTTCGCCGCGAACTTGGGGTGGGCGGGGGTGCCGCCGGGGATGCGGTAGCCGGGCCTGTCCCAGGGCTGCTGCGACGCGGGGTTGGCGTCGATGAAGGCGCGGGCCTTCGCGAGCATCTCCTCGTGGGTGTCGGCGACCTCGTCGACCAGGCCGTTCTCCAGGGCGCGCCGCGGGCTGTACTGGGTGCCCTGGAGAAGGACCTTGAGGAGGGCGTCGGCGATGCCGAGCAGACGGACCGTGCGGACGACGCCGCCGCCTCCGGGGAGCAGGCCGAGCGTGACCTCGGGGCAGCCGACCTTCGCGCCGGGGGCGTCCAGGGCGATGCGGTGGTGGCAGGCGAGGGCGAGTTCGTAACCGCCGCCGAGGGCCGCGCCGTTGAGGGCGGCGACGACGGGCTTGCCGAGGGTCTCGATGCGGCGCAGGTTGCGCTTGATCTCCAGGCCGCCGTCGAACAGTTCCTGGGCGGTTTCGGGGGTGACGCGGATCAGGTCGCGCAGGTCGCCGCCGGCGAAGAAGGTCTTCTTCGCGGAGGTGATGATGACGCCCCGGACGGTGTCCTTCTCGGCCTCCAGGCGGTCGGTGACCACCGCGAGGGAGGCGCGGAACGCCTGGTTCATGGTGTTGGCGGACTGGTCCGGGTCGTCGAGGACGAGGGTGACGAGGCCGGTGCGGTCCTGTTCCCAGCGGATGGTGGTGCTCTGTGTCATGACAGGGTCTCCGTAGAAGTCTCTTGGTTCCGCCGGGGTGGTCAGACGCGTTCGACGATCGTGGCGATGCCCATGCCGCCGCCCACACACAGGGTGGCGAGGCCGTAGCGCTTGTCCTGGCGCTCCAGTTCGTCGACGAGCGAGCCGAGGATCATGGCGCCGGTGGCGCCGAGGGGGTGGCCGAGGGCGATCGCGCCGCCGTTGACGTTGACCTTGTCCAGGGACAGGCCCATGTCCCGCACGAAGCGCAGGACGACCGCCGCGAACGCCTCGTTGATCTCGACGAGGTCGATGTCGTCGATGGTCAGGCCGGCCTTGGCGAGGGCCTTGCGGGTGGCGGGCGCGGGGCCGGTGAGCATGATCGTGGGCTCGGAGCCGGAGACGGCCACGGAGACGATCCGCGCGCGCGGGGTGAGGCCGTACCGCTCGCCGACCTCCTTGGAGCCGACCGCGACGAGCGAGGCGCCGTCGACGATGCCGGAGGAGTTGCCCGCGTGGTGGACGTGGTCGATCTTCTCCACCCAGTGGTACTTCTGGAGCGCCACGGCGTCGAAGCCGCCCAGTTCGCCGATGTCGGCGAAGGAGGGCTTGAGCTTGCCCAGGGAGTCGGCGGTGGTGCCGGGGCGCAGGTGCTCGTCGTGGTCGAGGACGACGAGGCCGCTGCGGTCCTTCACCGGCACGATCGAGCGGTCGAAGCGGCCCTCCTTGACGGCGGTGGCCGCGCGCTCCTGGGAGAGGGCGGCGTACTCGTCGACGTCCCGGCGGGAGAAGCCCTCGATGGTGGCGATGAGGTCGGCGCCGATGCCCTGCGGCACGAAGTTCACGGCGAGGTTGGTCATCGGGTCGTTGAACCAGGCGCCGCCGTCGGAGGCCATCGGCACCCGGGACATCGACTCCACGCCGCCCGCCAGGACGAGGTCCTCCCAGCCCGAACGGACCTTCATGGCGGCCAGGTTGACCGCTTCCAGGCCGGAGGCGCAGAAGCGGTTCTCCTGTACGCCCGCCACGGTGTCCGGCAGTCCGGCGGCGATCGCCGCGATCCGGGCGATGTCGGAGCCCTGGTCGCCGACCGGGCCGACGACGCCGAGCACGACGTCGTCGATCGCGGCCGGGTCCAGGCTCGGGAAGCGCTCGCGCAGCTCGTGGATGAGCCCGACGACGAGGTCGATGGGCTTCGTGCCGTGCAGGGCGCCGCCTGCCTTGCCGCGCCCGCGCGGGGTGCGGATCGCGTCGTAGACGTACGCTTCGGTGCTCACGGGGAGGCCTTTCGGTGAGGGTCGGGGAGCTGGGGGTCTCGGGTTTCGGCGAGCCGGGGCACGTCCCAGTCGCGGGCGACGGCGGCCGTGTCGGCGCCTGGCCGCGCGGGCCCGCCGCGCACGGCGGTGGGGGTCGCGGAGAAGCGGGGGGCGGGGGCGGGCTGGGTGATACCGCCGTGGTCGGTGAAGGTGCCGCGGGCGGCGAGGTGCGGGTGGTGCGGGGCCTCGCGAAGCGACAGCACGGGCGCCACACAGGCGTCGGTGCCGTCGAAGACGGCTGTCCACTCGTCGCGGGTGCGGGACGTGAAACCGGCCGCGACGGCCTCACGCAGGTCGCCCCAGCGGGTCGGGTCCGTGCGGGCGTCGTCGAAGCCGTCGATGCCGAGGAGGCGCAGGAACTCGTCGTAGAACCGCGGCTCCAGGGCGCCGACGGCCATGTGGCCGCCGTCGGCGGTCTCGTAGGTGCCGTAGTAGGGGCAGCCGCCGTCGAGGAGGTTGGCGGCGCGGTGGTCCTGCCAGCCGCCGGCCGAGAGCATGCCGTGGATCATGGCGGAGAGGTGGGCGGTGCCGTCCACGATGGCGGCGTCGACGACCTGCCCGGTGCCCGTGGCGCGCGCGTGGTGCAGGGCGGCGAGGACGCCGACGACGAGGTAGAGGGAGCCGCCGGCGTAGTCGCCGAGCAGGTTGGCGGGGGCGGGCGGCGGGGTGCCAGGGGCGCCGATCATGCCGAGGGTGCCGGTGAGGGCGATGTAGGCGATGTCGTGACCGGCCCGCTGGGAGAGGGGGCCGTCCTGGCCCCAGCCGGTCATCCGGCCGTAGACGAGCCGGGGGTTGCGGGCGTGGCAGGCCTCGGGGCCGACGCCGAGGCGCTCGGCGACGCCGGGGCGGTTGCCCTCGATGAGCACGTCGGCGCGGGCGGCGAGGTCGAGCACGCGCGCGGGGCCGTCCGGTGCCTTCAGGTCGACGAGCACCGAGCGCTTGTTGCGGTTGGTGACGTCGTGGGCGGGGTCGATGCCGAGGGAGGAGCCGCCGGGGCGGTCCACCCGGACGACGTCGGCGCCGAGGTCGGCCAGCAGCATGGCCGCGAAGGGGCCGGGCCCGATGCCGGCCAGCTCGACCACGCGCACCCCGGCGAGCGGGCCGTGCCCCGCCGTGTCTGCCGTCGTCGTCATCCAGCCCCCTTGCTGTGACACAACCGATGTAACACCAGTGATGCTAAGAACGTGTTCCAGTGGACACAAGACATGGCGAGCAAGCGCTTGGCCAGGGTGCGCCGGCCGGGTCCCGGTCCGGGAGTCCCGTCCGCCCCCCTCAAGGAGCGTCGAGTTCCGTCGTGCGCCGCTTCGGGGCGATCGTGCGGTAGCTCTCCTCGACCCAGTCGCACAGCAGCTCGGCCGCGGGGGCGCCCTCCCCCGCCAGCGGGACGCTCACCCACCCCGCTCTGCCGAGGCCGTACCCGGCCGGCGCGGCGCCCGGGGAGGCCAGCGCGTGGGCGTGGGCCGTCTCGTCCTTCAGCTTGACCGTGAGGCCGAGCGGGTGGCTGCCGTCGGTGACGCCGAGGAAGACGAACACCTTCCGGTCGACCTTGGCGACGGTCTCACCCCACGGGAACTCCTCGGTCGCACCCGGCAGGCCGAGCGCGAAGCGGCGTACTCTCTCCCATTTCCTCAGGGCGTTCCTGTCCACGGCCACCTGCTGCCTCCGGGCTCGTCGTCGGGCTCCGCACTGCTCACGCTAGCCTCAGCCACCGACAGCGGCGCGGGCTGCGAGACCAAGGGGTGTCATGAGCAGGATGAAAATGACGGACCGTCCGTACGACCTCGTGCTCTTCGGGGCGACCGGCTTCGTCGGGACGCTCACCGCCGAGTACCTCGCGGCCCACGCGCCCGCGGATCTGCGCTGGGCGCTGGCCGGCCGCGACGAGGAGAAGCTGCGGCAGCTGCGGGACGGACTGCCGGGCGGCGCGGAGCCCGGTGTGCTGCGGGCGGACGTGTCCGACCCGGCGTCGCTGCGCGCCCTCGCCGAGCACGCGCGCGTGGTCGCGACGACCGTCGGCCCCTATGTGGCGTACGGCGAGGAACTGGTGGCCGCCTGCGCGGACGCCGGCAGCGACTATCTCGACCTGACCGGTGAGCCGGAGTTCGTGGACCTGATGTACGTCCGGCACGACGCACGCGCGCGGGAGACGGGCGCCCGGCTGGTGCACGCGTGCGGGTTCGACTCCGTCCCGCACGACCTGGGCGCGTACTTCACCGTCCGGCAGCTCCCGGAGGGCGTGCCGCTGACCGTGGACGGCTATGTGAGCGCCGACGCCACCTTCTCCGGCGGCACGTTCGCCTCCGCGCTCGGCCAGTTCGCCCGCGGTCGGCAGATGGTCACCGCGGCCCGCGAACGGCACCGGCACGAACCCCGGCTGGTGGGCCGCCGGGCCACGGCACCGCTGGGGACGCCACGGTTCGCCCCGGAGGTCGATGCCTGGGCGCTCCCCCTGCCGACGATCGACCCGCAGATCGTGCGCCGGTCGGCGCAGGCCCTGGAGCGTTACGGCCCCGACTTCCGCTACCGCCACTACGCGGCCGTACGACGGCTGCCGGTCGCGGTGGGCGGGACCGCGGCCGTCGGTGCGCTGTTCGCCGCCGCCCAGGTGCCACCCGCCCGGCGGTGGCTGTCGGACCGGCTGAAGCCCGGTGCGGGGCCGAGCGCCGAGAAGCGGGCGCGCAGCTGGTTCTCCGTCCGGTTCGTGGGCGAGGGCGGCGGCCGGCGGGTGTGCACGGAGGTCTCCGGCGGGGACCCCGGCTACGACGAGACGGCGAAGATGTTCGCCGAGGCGGCGCTGTCCCTGGCCTTCGACGACCTGCCGGAGACGGCCGGGCAGGTCACGACGGCGGTGGCGATGGGTGACGCGCTGACCGAACGGCTGCGCGCGGCGGGCATCCGCTTCCGGGTGGCGGCGAGCCGCTGACCGAGGGGCCGGTCCGGGTCCCGTCGGCCTAGACCGGCCACTCCACCAGGGTGTAGATCATCCCGGCGATCCAGCCGAGTCCGGCCAGGACGGCGAGGACCAGCGCCGCGTTCACGGCGCGCTCGACGGGCCGGTCGGGGTCGGCGAGGGGCTTCGGGGCTCGGTGCGTCGTCATGCGGCCAGCCTGTCGGCCGCGCACCGGGCGGCACATCCGTACAGGTACTCAGTTCGGCGCACTCGTGCCCCATCCCGTCGACGGCCCCGGCGTGACCCGGATTTGAGACTTCTGACCTCCTTCCCCCCGTGTTTCGGGTGCTGTTGGGACGCAAAGTGCCAAGAAGCACTTCAATGAAACGATGGAAGGGCGCGAGCGGAGGGAGGTGAGCTGCGTGAAGTTCGTTCTCGAAGTCGCCCTGGACGAGGGGGCGTCGGCCCAGGACCGGGCCCGTGAGCTGGGGCGTGTCCTGCGGTACTGGGGCGGGAACCTCGGCCACTACGCCCTGGAGCCCGGCGACGGGTCGCCGGTGTACGACTCGGAGTACCGCGAGGTCGGTCAGTGGCGGGTGGCCGACTCCTGAGGCATCCCCTGAGGCGCCTCCTGAAGGGCTTCCTTCAGCGCCCTGCGGCACAGCGCGTCCGCCCGCCGGGTCGACTCCGGCAGGCGGAACTCCGGGGCGAGGGCCAGGGTGTGGGCGCAGGCGTTGTCCAGGCTCACCCGGTGGCCGACGGACACGAAGACCGGTTTGACGCCCGCACGGGTGCGCAGGGCGCGGCCGACCTCGTCGTCACCGGCGAGCAGCGGTGCCGTCGACCCGCGCGCGGCGGCCGGGTCGGCGTACGTGAAGGTGAACGGGTTCTTGGCGACGCCGATCGTCGGCAGGCCGGTGAGAACCCCGAGGTGGCTGGCCAGGCCGAAGCGGCGGGGGTGGGCGAGGCCGTAGCCGTCGCAGACGACCAGGCCGGGTTCGCAGGGCAGGGCGTCCAGGGCGGCGAGCACGGTGGGGATCTCCCGGAAGGCGAGCAGGCCGGGGACGTACGGGAAGGAGATCCGCCCCACGGCGGTGGCCTCGGCGACCACGTCGAGGCTCGCCGCGTCCAGCACGACGGCGGCCGCCACCACGACGTCGCGCTCGTCGTCGTAGGCGACGTCGACCCCGGTCACGTGCCCGGTGCCGGGCGGCGGCCCGGGTTCGTCCAGCACCAACCCGGCCCGGAGTTCGTCCTGGACGGCGCGGGCCTCTTCCTCGGTGGCGGGCCGGCCCGCCGGAATGCTTACGGTCCTCATGGTGGGGACGAGCCTACGGGGCGGCCCCCGGGCGGCGTAGGCTCGCGATCATGTTCGTACTGGAACTGACCTACACCGCACCGCTCGACGCCGTGGACGCCGTACTCCCGGACCATGTCGCCTGGCTCGAGGAGCAGTACGCGCGCGGGGCGTTCCTGGCGTCCGGGCGCAAGAACCCCCGCGACGGCGGGGTGATCGTCGCCGTCGCGGAGGACCGGGCCCGGATCGAGGAACTCACGGCGGGCGATCCCTTCGTCCTGGCCGGCGTGTGCGCGTACCGGGTCACGGAGTTCGAGGCCACGAAGACGGCGCCCGAGCTGGAGCGGTACCGGGTCACGCCCGGCTGAGCGGGCCGCGCCGTCAGTCCTTGCCGAGGGCGCGTCGCAGCTGGCTCTTGTTCATGTCCGAACGGCCGTGGACGCCGCGCCGCTTGGCCTCCTCGTACAGCTGGTCGTACGTGGGCCCCTGGGAGCCCTTCCCGGACCGCCGGCCGCCCCGCTCGCCGGACGACATGTCCTGCGTGGAGGTGCGGCTCGCGGTCTTCGACTCGCCGGACCGGGCGCGCTCCTTGTTCACCGTGCGGGAGGCGATCTCCTTCGCCCGGCCGGCACTCTCCCCCCGCTCCTGCGCGCTTTCCTTGATGTGCTGGTACTGGCGCTCCCGCTTGGGGCTGGAACCGCGTGGCATGTGCGCTCACTTCCTTTCGTGTCCGCCCCGGCCGGGTACCCAAACGGCTATCGCTCCAGCCGTGCCACCCGCCCCTGTTCGCCGGCGGCCCAGCAGCCACGGTCGGGGGTGCAGTCGACGGTGTCGTACGAGCCGGTGTCGAGCGTGCGCCAGGTGCGGCCGGCGTCCGTGGTCAGGTCGGTGCCGGTCGGGCCGACCGCGAGGGCGGCGGTACGGCTGTGCGGCAGCCAGGCGACGCCGGAGCGGTAGGCGGGCGGGGGCGTGCCGGCGGGCCGCCAGGTGCGACCGGCGTCGCCGGTCGTCGCGGCGGCCGACGGGGAGGGCCGGTCGGCGCGGTGGTCGCCGCCGACCGCGAGGCCGTGGCCGCGGTCGCGGAAGGCGAGTGCGAACACCCCGCGCGCGGGGTCGCCCGCCGGGATCGGGGCGTCGGTGACCGTCCAGGTCAGTCCCCGGTCCGCGGAGTGCAGCACGCGCGCGCGTGCGGCGCCGCCGGTGGCCAGCCACACGTCGCGGGAACCGGCCGACACCAGGCACTGGCCGCTCGCCGCGAAGCCCGCCTCGCCCGGCAGGGCCGACGGCATGCCCGCGTCCGGCAGCACCGTCCAGGAGCGGCCGCCGTCGCTGGTCGACAGGATGCGGAACCGGCCGTCCACGGGGTCGCTCATCGCCAGGCCGTGGCGGCGGTCGAAGAAGGTCAGGCAGTCGTAGAAGGCCCGTGCGTCGGTGTTGCGGAAGGACTCCGTCCAGGTCGCCCCGCCGTCGTCGGTGCGGTACACGCGGGAGGCCTCGCCCTCACCGATGGCCAGCACCACGGCGTGCCGTGCGTCGAACGCCTCGACGTCCCGGAACTGGAGGTCGGCGGCGCCGGGCGGGGAGACGTTCCGCCAGCTCGCGCCGCCGTCCGTGGTGCGCAGGACGGTGCCCTGCGTGCCGGCCACCCAGGCGGTGTCCCGGTCGACCGCGGCCAGCCCGCGGAAACGGACGGCGGGGGTGCCGGTGTCCTTGAGCGCCCACGCGGGCGCGTGGCCTCCGGGCCCGGCCTGGTGGGCCTGCGCGGGTACGGCCGTCAGCACGGCCAGCGCCGCCGCGCAGACCGCTCCCGCCGCGGCCGTCCGCCCCGCGCGCCTCGCCGGTGCCGTCCGTACCGTGCCTGTCCTGCGCCGCGTCTTCCCCAAGGGCCTCATGGCGGGCGAAGCTAGTCCACCGCTTCGGTGGCGTCCAGATGCCCGCGATCACCTCAACGGCCCGACGGGGCACAGCGGGAGAGGTGAGTCACTCCTGTGCATGAAAGGCGGTGACCGAGGTCACTCGGTCTTCGTGTGCACGGATCGGCCGGTTCCGGCGTCTCTTCCAGTGTCCGGCCCCACCCGTCCGCAAGTTCGCCCCGCCGTCACAAGGGAGCAAGGCGTTGTCCATCGTCATCGAGCAGCCCGTCGAGGCGCGCCTGGTCGCCGCCGCGCCTCGGATGCAGAGCATCCCCGCCACACTGCACTACGACCGGCGTGATCCCTTCGCCGTCCGCATGACCTTCCCCGCCCCGGCCACCCTGGAGGGCGTGGACGTCTGCTGGACGTTCGCCCGCGACCTGCTCACCGCGGGCCTGCACGACGCCGAGGGCGACGGAGACGTCCGCGTGCGGCCGTACGGCTACGACCGGACCGTGCTGGAGTTCCACGCGCCCGAGGGCACCGCGATCGTGCATGTGCACTCGTCGGAGATCCGGCGGTTCCTCCAGGCCACCAGCGAGCTGGTGCCGGCCGGTCTGGAGCACCTCCAGCTCGACCTGGACCACGACCTCGCGGAGCTGATGCGGGACGCCTGTTAATCCGTTGACAGCCCTTCCCGGCCGCTCCTACGGTGTGGAACGCATCTGTTGCCGCCGATAGGAGAAGGACGTTGCTCGTCTGAGGTCCTGAGACACCACGCCGCACCCAGGAGGGTGTCGGCGTCGCGTGCGACCTCGGCGTTCGAGCCGTCCTTGCGGAGCAGGGCCTTCCCACGGGTTTCCGTGGCTCCCCCGCTCCCGCGGTGGTCGCCGCCTTCCGGTGTCTCGATACGCGTTGCCCTGACCGCACACGCGACCGCGAGGCCCCCTTGTCATCTTCGATCACCTGTACGTCCCTCTCCTTCGCCTGGCCCGACGGCACCCCCGTCCTCGACGGGCTCGACGTCGCCTTCGGCCCCGGCCGGACCGGCCTCGTCGGCGTCAACGGCTCCGGCAAGTCGACCCTGCTGAAGCTGATCGCCGGCGAACTCACCCCCTCCGACGGCACCGTCCGTCCGGCCGGCGAGGTCGGATATCTCCCGCAGAACGTCACGCTCGACACCTCCCTCCGCGTCGACGAGACCCTCGGCATCGCCGCCCGCCGGGCCGCGCTGCACGCCATCGAGGCCGGGGACGTGTCCGAGGAGCACTTCGAGACCGTCGGCGACGACTGGGACGTCGAGGAACGCGCCCTGGCCACCCTCGGCGAACTCGGCCTCGGCCACATCGACCTGGACCGCACCATCGGCGAGGTGTCGGGCGGCGAGTCCGTCCTGCTGCGGCTGGCCGCGCTGCTGCTGCGCCGGCCGGACATCCTGCTGCTCGACGAACCGACCAACAACCTCGACCTGTACGCCCGGCGGCGGCTGTACGCGGCCGTGACCTCCTGGCCGGGCGTGATGGTCGTCGTCAGCCACGACCGGGAGCTGCTCGAACTCGTCGACCAGATCGCCGACCTGCGCGCCGGGGAGGTCACCTGGTACGGCGGGAACTTCTCCGTCTACGAGGAGGCGCTCACCACCGAACAGGAGGCCGCCGAGCGCATGGTGCGGGTCGCGGAGTCCGACCTGCGCAAACAGAAACGCGAACTGGTCGACGCCCAGGTCAAGCTGGCCCGGCGCAAGCGGTACGGCCAGAAGATGTGGGACCAGAAACGCGAACCGAAGATCGTCATGGGGGCGCGCAAGCGGGCGGCGCAGGAGTCCGCCGGCAAGCACCGCATCATGCACGAGGAGAAGCTCGCCGAGGCCAGGGAGCGGCTCGACGAGGCGGTCGAGGCCGTCCGGGACGACGACGAGATCCGCGTCGACCTGCCGTACACGGCCGTACCGCCGGGCCGTGACGTCCTCACCCTGCTGGATCTGCGGCTCGCGTACGGCGCGCGCGTGGAGGGCGGTCTCGACCTGCGCGGGCCCGAGCGGGTGGCGCTGGTCGGGCGCAACGGCGCGGGCAAGACGACCCTGCTGCGCACGGTCGCCGGGGAGCTGGCCCCGGTCGCGGGCGAGGCACACGCGCATGTGCCGCTCCGTTTCCTGCCGCAGCGGCTGGACGTCCTCGACGACGAGCTGACGGTCGCCGAGAACGTGGCCCGTTTCGCGCCGGACGCCACCAACAACCGGATCAGGGCCCGGCTGGCCCGCTTCCTGTTCAAGGGCGGCCGCGCCGACCAGAAGGCGGCGTCGCTCTCCGGTGGCGAACGGTTCCGGGCGACGCTCGCGGCGCTGATGCTGGCCGAGCCCGCGCCGCAGCTGCTGATGCTGGACGAGCCGACGAACAACCTCGACATGGCGAGCGTCCGCCAGCTCACGTCCGCCCTGGAGTCCTACGAGGGCGCCCTGATCGTGGCCAGCCACGATCTGCCGTTCCTGGAGTCGATCGGGATCACCCGCTGGCTGCTGCTGGACGGGGAGCTGCGGGAGACCTCGGCGGACGAGCTGGCGGATCCGGCGTAGCGCGGCGGGTCTCAGAAGGGCCACAGCCCGGCGGCGGGGTTTTGCCGTCGTGGACGGGCCCTGCATGATGGCTGACCGGCGCCCCTCACGCGGCGCCGGTCAGCCACCGCCGATGCGAAAGACCTGGACGTGCCCAGCAAGAAGGCCCTCATCCGCCGCCCCAGCCCGCGCCTCGCCGAAGGCCTGGTGACGCATGTC
Organism: Streptomyces sp. NPDC058335; assembly: GCF_042723915.1. Lineage (NCBI taxonomy): Bacteria > Bacillati > Actinomycetota > Actinomycetes > Kitasatosporales > Streptomycetaceae > Streptomyces > Streptomyces sp. NPDC058335. Next base: position 313,532 of record NZ_JBHXHX010000009.1, read on the forward strand.
GAGCGCGAGGCGGTCGACGTGGGCCTCGCCCTGGAGCAGTGGGAGGCCTACGCCGAGGCCCTGCGGACCAACGGCTGGGAGACCGTCGAGGTCGACCCCGCCGACGACTGCCCGGATTCCGTGTTCGTCGAGGACACGGTGGTGATGTACCGCAACGTCGCCCTGATCGCGCGGTCCGGTGCCGAGTCCCGGCGCGCGGAGACCGCCGGGGTCGAGGAGGCCGTCGCCCGGCTGGGCTGCTCGGTCAACTGGATCTGGGAGCCGGGCACGCTGGACGGCGGCGACGTCCTCAAGGCCGGCGACACCGTCTACGTCGGCCGGGGCGGCCGCACCAACGCGGCCGGGGTCCAGCAGGTCCGGGAGGCCTTCGAGCCGCTCGGGGCGCGGGTCGTGGCCGTCCCCGTCAGCAAGGTGCTGCATCTGAAGTCGGCGGTCACCGCACTGCCCGACGGCACCGTGATCGGCCACATCCCGAAGGTGGACCGGCCGGCGCTGTTCCCGCGGTTCCTGTCGGTGCCCGAGGAGGCCGGCGGCCATGTGGTGCTGCTCGGCGGCCCCAGGCTGCTCATCTCGGCGAGTGCGCCCAAGACCACGGAGCTGCTCGCCGACCTCGGGTACGAGCCCGTCGTGGTCGACATCAGCGAGTTCGAGAAGCTGGAGGGGTGTGTGACATGCCTCTCGGTGCGCCTGCGGGACCTGTACGCCTGACCGGGTGATCGTGTCACCGGTTCGGCCCCGCGACCTGCGTGTCCCGGGGCCCTTCCGGGGTACTGGAAAAGCTCCTGGACGTCCGACGGAACAGTGGCTGATCAGCAGTCTTTACAGCGAACTTAACCTACGGCTACGTAACCTACGGGTTCGTAGCCTACGATCCCGTAAGTTCCGGCGCCCGCCCGCCGGACGTAGTCCGCATTTGATCACGTCCCCCTGGAGCATCCGTGACGACCACCTCCCCGCACCTCGGCAGTCCCTCCGCCGTCTGGACCGACGCCCGGCTGCTGTACGCCTTGGAGGAAGTGGTCGAGACCGAACTCAACCGGCATCTGAAGGTCACCAAGGACTGGATGCCGCACGAGTACGTGCCGTGGAGCGACGCCCGCAACTTCCCCGGCTTCTTCGAGGACGGCCAGTCCTGGGACAAGGAGCAGTCCAAGGTCACCGAGATCGGCCGGATCGCCCTCGTGGTGAACCTGCTCACCGAGGACAACCTCCCCAGCTACCACCACGAGATCGCCTCGCTGTTCGGCCGTGACGGCGCCTGGGGCACCTGGGTGCACCGCTGGACGGCGGAGGAGGGCCGGCACGGCATCGTGATGCGCGACTACCTGCTCGCCTCGCGCGCGGTGGACCCGGACAAGCTGGAGCAGTTCCGCATGGTCCACATGAGCGAGGGCTTCGAGTCGGACAACCGCCACTCGATGCTGCACTCGGTGGCCTACGTCGCCTTCCAGGAGCTGGCGACCCGCGTCTCGCACCGCAACACCGGCCACCAGTCGGGCGACCCGGTCTGCGACCGCATGCTGGCACGCATCGCGACCGACGAGAACCTGCACATGGTCTTCTACCGGAATCTGCTCAAGGCGGCGTTCGAGCTCGCGCCCGACCTGACGATGCAGGCGGTGCGCGACGTGATCGTGAACTTCCGGATGCCCGGACACGGCATGCCCGGCTTCGAGCGGGCCGCCGCGCAGATGGCGATCGGCGAGATCTACAACATGCGCATCCACCACGACGACGTCATCCAGCCCGTCCTGCGCTACCTGAAGGTCCTGGACATGGACGGTCTCGGCCCGGAGGGCCTCAAGGCGCAGGAGGAACTCGGCCTGTACTTGGGCGGCCTGGACGCGGAGGCGTCGAAGTTCGACGAGAAGCTGGCGGCCCGCAAGGCCCGCATGGCGGCCCGCGCCGCGGGCTGACCCACCGGCCACCACCGCGCCGCACGCGAACGGCTCGCACAGGGAAGCGAATTCCCGGTGCGGGCCGTTCGCGGCCTGCGGCATCATTCCGCCATGCACTACAGCCACACGGTCCGGCAGGCGCTCGGCTTCCTGCTCGGTCCGACCGACGAGGACGCCGCCGTCCGGATCCGGGAACCGGATCGCGCTCCCCACCCCCGAACCCGACGGACCCGAGGCGGTCCAGAGCAGGCCTAACCGGGTGTGGAGCCGGCGGAACGTGCCGTCCTCGGTGGTGCTGTGGATCCTGGAGGAGGACGATCCCGAGCTGAACGCCGTGGTGTGGCGCCACCTCGGCACCGACGCGGGTCTGCGCCGGGCCGTCGCCCGCGGCGTCCCCTTCGGACCCGGCCGCACGCGGCCGGTCCGGGTGCACAGGGTGCCGGGCGAGGAACCCGAGGTCCCCGGGAGCTACGTCCGCCTCGGCCTCGTCGGTGCCCTGCGCGAGGCCGGCACCATGGCCGCCGCACGGTCCGCCGCGTCCATGGTCCTGACCCGGGACGACTGGCGGACGGTCACCGAAGCGGACGCCGAGCGCCCACTGCCCGGCTACACGCGCTGGGCACTGTCCGTACGCCCCGACTGCCCGCCGGCGCTGCGCGCGCGGGCGTCGACCTGCCGGTAGGGCGACTTGCAGACGTAGCAGGTACGCGGGCGGTGGAAGACGCCGGTGCGGCCGGCGCCGTCCAGCGGCACGTCCTCGCGGCGGTCCGGGGCGCCGGTCGCGGTCGCGGCCATCGCCGCGGCGTCGGCGGCCGACACCTCGGCGGCACGCGCCTTGCGCCGCCGCAGCCGCCCGTCGCGGGCGAAGGAGGCGGCGACCTGCTCGGCCCGCAGCCGTACGGGATCGTCGACGGGCAGGGCCCGCAGCTTGCCCACGACCTCGCGGAAGACGGCCGTCTCCGCGTCGGAGACGGACCCGTTCGCCTCGTCCATGTTTTCCCGCCCGCCCGCACCCGTGCCCGCCGTGCCGTGGTCCCGACCGGATTCGAACCGGCGTGTCCGCCCTGACAAGGCGGTGAGTCCGCCTCTGCTCCACGGGACCGCGCACGCCTGCGGACGGCCGGATTCGAACCGGCGTGACGTGCCTGTGCAGGGCACCGCGACTGCCTCTGCGCTACGTCCGGAAGCGCTCCCGGATCTTAACCGCACCCCCGCGATGCGGTCGTACATATTTGCGGGTTCCGGGCGACCTGTCGGCTCAGTTCGTACGGCGCAGCTGGAGGCGTTCCTTCTCGGACAGGCCGCCCCATACGCCGAAGCGTTCGTCGTGGGCGAGGGCGTAGTCGAGGCACGCGGTCCGCATCTCGCACATGCCGCAGATGCGCTTGGCCTCCCGGACCGAGCTGCCGGGCTCCGGGAAGAAGAAGTCCGCCCCGGTCTGGGCGCACAGCGCCTCCCGCTGCCAGGCGAGGTCGGGCGTGGGGATCGTGTCGGTGTACATGGCCAGAATCGTGACGCGCGGCGAAAAACGTTCCATCAACGCCGGATATACGCGGCTCGGCAGGGCCCCCGGCCGCACTGATGGTGCCCCCGGGACCGACCATGGCGCACGGCGGCGCGCCGGGCCCGTCCCCCGCGCTCCGGCAGCGGTTGTCGGTGGGCGGTGCAAGACTCGGCAGTGCTGCGAAGCAGTGCAGAGAACGGGACTTCCGAGGAGGAGGGCGAAGATGCTCACCACCCGTTTCGTCAACGGCGCTCCGAACTGGCTCGACATCGGCACGTCCGACATCGACCGCGCCTCCGCCTTCTACGGCGCCCTCTTCGGCTGGCGATTCGTGTCCGCGGGCCCCGACGCCGGCGGCTACGGCTTCTTCCAGCTGGACGGGAGGACCGCGGCGGGCGGTATGCAGTCGGCGCCCGAGCAGGGCCCTCCGTCGTGGACCGTCTACTTCCGGACGACGGACGCGGACGCCACCTGCAAGCGGGCCGAGCAGGCGCACGGCAGGGTGCTGTTCCCGCCGATGGACGTCATGGGCCAGGGCACGATGGCGATCATCGCCGACCCCGCCGGAGTGCCCTTCGGCGTCTGGCAGCCGGGCCGGCTCGAGGGCGTGGACGTGGCGGGTGAGCCGGGCTCGCTGTGCTGGGTCGAGCTGTACACCCCGGACATCGCCGCGGCGGCCGCCTTCTACCACGCCACGCTGGGCCTGGAGACCTCGGGCGTCCCCTTCCCCGGGGGTACGTACACCTGTGTGAACCCCGTCGGGGCCGGCGAGGATTCGATGTTCGGCGGGGTCGTCCCGCTGGCCGACGACCCCACGGAGGCGCCCTACCCGGCGCACTGGCTGCCGTACATCGAGGTGACGGACGTGGACGCGGTCGTGGCGCGGGCCGAGGAGCTGGGCGGCACCGTCCGGATGGCCGCGACGGACGTCGAGGGCGTCGGCCGCATCGCCAGGCTGGCCGACCCGGACGGGGCCCGCTTCGCGGTGATCAGGAGCGAGCCGCGGGAGGCGTGAGAGCACCCCCGCTATGCGGAAGCCCGGCGCACCAGGGTGGTCGGCAGGACGGTCGGCAGGACCGGACCACCCGGGGCGGTGGGCCGCACCGGGTCCGGGGCGGCCTCGCCGGTGTTGCGCCGGTCGAGGCTGCTCAGCAGGAGGCGGGTCATGATGCGGCCCATCTCCTCGATGTCCTGGCGGACCGTGGTGAGGGGCGGGTCGGTCTGTTCGGCGACCGGCACCATGTCGTCGAAGCCGACCACGGCGACGTCCTCGGGCACCCGCCGCCCGTGTTCCCGCAGGACCCGCAGGACACCCGAGGCGGTGAGGTCGTTGGCGGCGAACACGGCGTCCACGTCCGGGCAGCGGTCGAGGAGGTCCCGCATGGCCCGCTCGCCGCCGCCGGGGGTGAAGTCGCTCTCCACGACCAGCCGCGGGTCGGCGTCTCCCATCACGTCCCGGTAGCCCTGGAGGCGGTCCGCCGCGGAGGTCTGGTCGAGCGGGCCGGTGATGTGCGCGACCCGGGTACGGCCGAGGCCGACGAGATGGCGTACGGCCGCACGCGCGCCGCCGCGGTTGTCGCTGTCCACGTACACGACGTCGCGGGTGCCGTCGCCCCAGCCGGGGCGGCCGCCGAACACCGTCGGCACTCCGGCGCCCTGGATCAGTCCGGGCAGCGGGTCGTCGACATGGAGGGAGAAGACGAGGGCGCCGTCGACATGGCCGCCGGCAAGGTACCGGGCGACCCGGGTGTGGTCGTCGCGGCCCTCGGTGAGGAGCAGCACCAGTTGGTTGTCGTGGGCGGTCAACTCCTTGCTGATGCCGCGCAGTTGGAGGGCGAAGAAGGGGTCGGCGAAGACGCGGGTCTCCGGTTCGGCGATGACGACGGCGACGGCGTCGTGCCGTCTCGTGACCAGGCTGCGCGCGGCCTGGTTGGGCACGTACCCGAGTTCCTCCACGGCCCGCCGGACCCGCTCGACGAGGGGCTCACGGACCCCGTCCCCGCCGTTGACGACCCGTGAGACGGTGGCCCGGGAGACCCCCGCCCGTGCGGCCACTGCCTCCAACGTGGGACGCGGCACTGTGTCGCTCACTTCGGGGCTCCTCCTCCGTGCGGTGCGGCTCAGGATAGCCGCGCAGGAGGGAGAGGTGAGAGCGCTCTCGGCGCTGGGCGAGGGTGCGCGTGCCGCTACGCCTCGCGCCGGGCCCGTGGCCTCGCCGCCGGGCGGTCCGGGCGTGAGCGTCCTCGTCTTCCACGGCTCCGCCGCCGGGGACGAGTCGCCGGTCGTCGACGCCGGGATCGAGGCGATCGAGGACATCGGCCCTGCGCGTGCCGCTACGCCTCGCGCAGGGCTTCCGGGCAGACGAGGACGTCCGTCACCCCTCAGTGCTCGTGGGGTTCGTGCGGCTCGTGGCCAGGGATCGTGCCGTCCCGTTTCTTCACCAGGAACAGGCCCACCATTCCCATGTCGGAGTGGCTCTGCACATGGCAGTGGTACATCCACGCGCCGGCGCCCACGCCCTCCCCCGCGATCACCTGGAAGCCGAAGGAGTCGGCCGGGCCGACGATCTTGTTGTCGATGACCTGGCTGGGGTCGTCGGGGCCGGTGAGTGTGCCGGTGCGGTTGTCGGCCCAGCGATGTCCGTGCAGGTGGAAGGTGTGGTAGTACTCGCCGTGCGTGATCATCACGAACTCGACGCGATCGCCCACCGTGGCCTCGAAGTCGGGGCCGCTGTGGGCGGGCCTGTTGTTGATCGTCATGTCGTTGAAGACGATCGTGTGGGTCGCGTCGGGCAGGACGTCGCCCTTGCGGCGGACGATCACCGGGCCGTAGAGGCCCTTGCGGATGCCGCCCGTGCCGTGTTCCGTGCCGACGACATGGTCGTGGTAGTGCCAGTAGCCCGCGCTGCCGGCGCGCCAGGTGCCGTCCGCGCGGCGGCCGGGGGCGTGGGTGCGCCAGGTGTAGGTGCGGGTGCCGCCCGGTTCCACGTCGCTGCGGTTCATCGCCGTGCCGTCGCTGGAGATCTCGTAGTCGAGGCCGTGCACGTGCAGGCTCGCCGCCACGTCCAGGGTGTTCTCGAACTCGATGTGGACGGTGTCGCCCTCGTTCACCTCGATCAGCGGGCCCGGGATCGTTGCCCCGCCCTTCTCGAAGCCGTAGCCGAACTGCCCGTCGGGGAGCTTCTCGGCGTACAGCTTGAGGTGCCTCACCTGGCCGCCGACGGGGGCCGCCGCGGCCGTGGGTCCGGCGCCGGAGGCTTCGGACGCCGCCAGTGATAACGATGTCGCGGCGGCGGCGCCGCCGAGCAGCACCCGCCGGTTGAAACCACGTCTGTCCATGCGGAACTCCCACCCTGATACGGGACTTGACCGGGCGTACCTGTGATGAGCCGGTGCGACGGTACCGGGCGTTCCGCCGTTCATCCACACCCAGGACAAAGTTCGTGCCATTGCGGTGATAGGTATTGGCGAGCCGGGCAAAGGGGTCTAGCTTCCTTGGCGCTGCCGCCGTGACCAAGGAGGTGCCCATGCACTTACGAGGGTTGAGCACGAGAAGCGCGAAGAGTGCGAGACGCGACGTACGCCGCAGGCGACGGGCCAGAGTGGCCGCCGTGGCCGCCGGGGTCGTCACCGCCGGGCTGCTGTCGGGACCGGCCGTGCAGGCGCGCCCGGCGCCCGAACCAGCCCTGACAACGATGTCCGTGGCCTCGCCGCCGGGCGGTCCGGGCGTGAGCGTCCTCCTCTTCCACGGCTCCGCCGCCGGGGACGAGTCGCCGGTCGTCGACGCCGGGATCGAGGCGATCGAGGACATCGGTCTCACCGGCGCGACGGACGAGCGCTTCGAGGTCGAGGCCACCGACGACGCCTCGGTCTTCACCGACGGGCCACGGCTGGGCCGCTACAACGCCATCGTGTTCCTGACCGGGGGCGGAGACGTTCTCGACCCCGATCAGGAGGCGGGCCTGGAGGCCTACATGGAGGCCGGCGGCGGCTTCGTCGGCCTCCACGACGCGGCGCGCGCGGAACCGTATTCGGACTGGTTCACCGGCCTGATCGGCGCCCGCCCGGCGGCGAACGGTCCGACGGCCGTGCAGCGGGCCACCGTCGAGGTGGGCGACCGCCGGCATCCGGCCGGAAAGGACCTCCCCGTCGAGTGGAAACGGCCCGACCGGTGGCCCAACTGGACGCGCAACCCCTCCGGCACGGTGCACACCGTCGCCCGGGTGCGCGAGTCGACGTATCAGCCGGGGACGAGCGCCAACGGCGCGGACCATCCGATCAGTTGGTGCCGGGACTACGACGGCGGCCGGTCCTTCTACACGGGCATGGGCGGCACGGTGTCCTCGTACGACGAGACGGACTTCCGCGCGCATCTGCGGGGTGCGCTGTTGTGGACGACCCGGCTGACGCAGGCCGACTGCAAGGCGACCATCGCGGCCAACTACAAGGCCGAGCGGCTCACACAGCCCAATCGCCCCGGCCTGAACGACCAGATCGGCGAGCCGCACGGGCTGGTCACGGCACCCGACGGCCGGGTGCTCTACATCGGCCGCGGCGGTGCCGACTCCTCGCAGCCGGTGATCACCGACTGGAACGACCCGGACATCGGCAAGGGCAAGGGCGAGGTCCATGTCTACGACCCGGCGACGAAGAAGGTCACCCTGGCCGGCGCGTTGACCGTTTTCGGGAACAAGGGCGGCGGTGACGAGCTGGTGAAGGTCGAGGAGGGCCTGCTCGGCATCGAGCTGGACCCGCGTTTCGAGCAGAACGGCTGGGTGTACCTCCACTACACGCCCCACTCGGGGGTCGACCGCGAGAAGCGGATGGCCGAGCGGCGCGTCTCCCGGTTCACGCTCGGCCTCACCACGAACAAGCTGGACCTCGGCAGCGAGAAGGTGCTGCTGAAGTGGCCGGTGCAGGTGCACAGTTGCTGCCACGCCGGCGGTGGGATGGCCTGGGACTCGCGGGGCAACCTGTACATCGCGACCGGCGACAACAACTCAAGCGGTTTCAGCGACGGTTACTCCGGAAACAACCCGCAACCGAACTACAAGGGCGTTTCCTTCGCCGACGCGCGCCGCACCGCCGGTAACACGAACAACCTGAACGGCAAGATCCTGCGCATCCACCCGGAGCCGGACGGGACGTACACGCTCCCCGAGGGCAATCTCTTCACGGGCCGGGAGAGCGACGAGGGCGGCGGCAAGACGCGCGGCGAGATCTATGTGATGGGGGTCAGGAACCCGGCCCGCATCTCCGTCGACCGGCGGACCGACATCCTGTACGCGGGCTGGGTCGGTCCGGACGCGGGCGTCCCCTCCACGACCTGGGGTCCGGCCAAGTACGACACGTTCGCCGTCATCACCGAGGCGTCCAACCGGGGCTGGCCGTACTGCATGGGCAACAAGCAGCCCTACCGCGACCGCAATCTGCCGGACCCGACGAAGCCGCTCGGCTGGTACGACTGCGACCACCCGAGGAACGAGTCGCCGAACAACGACGGCCTGGTGAACCTGCCGCCGGTCACCGCGAACAACATCTGGTACTCGCCGCAGGGCGGCGCCCCGGACTATCCGCGGGACGCGAGCGGTGTCCCGTCCTACAAGCAGGAGGAGGCCCGCTACCTGCTGCCCTGGCTGAAGGGCGGCGGCCAGGCCGCGATGAACGGGCCGGTCTACCGCTACGACGCGGCGAGCGCGAGCACGGCAAAGTGGCCCGCCTACTGGGACGGCAAGTGGTTCGTCGGCGACTTCTACGACGCCGACCAGCCGCGCAACGCCGTCCTGATGAACCCGGCGACGCAAGGTGACGGGGGCCTGCCGGTGCACTCCGAGTCGCTGAAGAAGATCGTGCCGGTCGGCAACGACGGCATCAGGAACCTCATGGACTGGAGGTTCGGTCCGGACGGCGCCCTCTACGTCCTCGACTACGGGCGCGGATTCTTCACCTCCGACGCCAGGTCGGCGCTGTGGCGGGTCACTTACACCGGCGGCGGGCCGACCCCGGCCGCCGGACAACTCGCGAGGGGGACGCGGTGACACGTCGGCGAAGAGTGTGGACGGCCCTGCTGGCCGCCGTACTGATGGTGCTCGGGTTGCAGGCCGCGCCCAGCGCGGCGCGTCCTGAGCAGCAACCGGTTCCCGCTGTCGCTCCGGCCGCAGCCGAGCAGGTGCTGACCTGGACGGCCGGTGATGACATCACCAGGTACACGACGGTGCCGACGACCGCGGTGGCGGGCCCGGCGACGATCGTCTTCGAGAACAGCGCGGCGACGGACAACACCACGGGGATGCCGCACACGTTGACGTTCGTGACGAGCGATCCCGAGTTCAACGGCGATGTCGAGCTGAACATCCTCGCCAACCCGAACGACGACATGGGCGGCCGTCACACCGCCGAGGTCACGCTCTCTCCGGGCCGGTACTTCTACCACTGCACGATCCCCGGCCACGGGCAGATGCAGGGCATCCTCGTGGTGTCCGAGGGCAGCGGGGAGGACACCACCGCCCCGGAGACGTCCGCGCGGGTCAGCGGCGTGCAGAACGCGCAGGGCGAGTACGTCGGGTCGGCGAGCGTGACGGTCGCGGCGACCGACGAGGCCGGCGGGTCGGGGGTCGACAGGATCCAGTACGCCGTCGACGCCACGGGCGACTGGCTACCGTATACAGCACCCGTGGTCGTGGACCGGGTCGGCAGCCACACGATCCGCCACCGCGCCTTCGACAGGGCCGGCAATGTCTCGGCCGAGAAGACCGAGGCGTTCAGCGTGGTCCCACCGGCCTCCGACGACACCACTCCGCCTGAGACCTCGGCGACGGTGAGCGGTGAGCAGAACGCCGACGGGACGTACGTCGACATGGCGACCGTCACCGTCACGGCATCCGATACGGGGTCGGGTGTCGACCGTATACAGTATGCGGTCAGCGCGGCGGGCGACTGGATCCCCTACACCGCCCCCGTCATGGTCCACCAGGTCGGTACCCACGCCGTCCGCTACCGGGCCGTCGACAAGGCGGGCAACGCCTCGGCCGGGAAGAGCGTCACCTTCACGGTGGTCGCCGCACCCCCGCGGGACACCACTCCCCCGGTGACCGGCGTGACGGTCGAGGGCACCGGCAACTCGGCGGGCGCCTACGTCGGCAGCGCCCGTGTGACGGTCGGCGCCAGCGACGAGGGCGGGTCGGGGGTCGCGGGCGTCGAGTACTCGCTCGACGGCGGGCCCTACCTGGCGTACACCGCTCCCGTGGTCGTCGACCGCGCCGGCACCCACACCGTGGCGTACCGGGCGACCGACAAGGCGGGCAACACCTCGGCGGCGCGCGACGTGAGTTTCACGGTGGCGGCCGGCGGCGGCGTGCCCGCGCCCAACTGCCCGGAGTGGGACGAACGGTTGACCGTGATCGTCGGGACGGTCGGCACCGGGGTCCAGAACCGGGTGACCGACAACCGGTGCCGGATCAACGAGTTGATCGAGGACGAGCGGGAGTGGACGTCCCACGCCCTGTTCCTCAAGCATGTGAGGACCGTCCTGGACGGGCTGTTCCGCAACGGGGTCGTCGACGAGCGGGAGTACGACACCGTCCTCGATGCGGCCGGCGCTTCCGGGATCGGCAAGCCCGGCCAGACCGAGGGCTACCGCACGATCATGGACGGCAGCACCGCGTCCTTCGCCCGGTGGGAGCACGTGGGCGGCGGCTCCTTCGCCCCGAACGGCGACGGCTCGATCACCTCGGGCACGACGAGAGCCGGCCTCGGCATGCTGTGGTTCCCGCAGCGCAAGTACGCCGACTTCTCGCTGCGTCTGCAGTGGCGGGACGACGCACCGGGCACCGGCAACGCCAACTCCGGGCTGTTCGTGCGGTTCCCGTGGATCCACGGCCATGCCGAGGAACCGCGTCCGGAGTGGGCGGCCATCAAGTACGGGCACGAGGTGCAGGTACTGGACCGGCCCGACGGCGACATGTACAAGACCGGCTCGGTCTACGGCTTCGACCGGGTGGGCCTCGCCGGGGCCGGCGTGACGCAGAAGGGCACCTGGAACGACTACGAGATCCGGGTGGTCGGCCAGCACTACTCGGTGTTCCGCAACGGCGTGCTGATCAACGAGTTCGACAACACCGGCGGCCAGGAGTTCTCCCCGCCGCGCGCGGACGATCCGGGCACGGACGGGAGGCGGTTCGCCTCCGGCTATGTGGGCCTCCAGGTGCACGGCACGACCGACGTGGTGTCGTACCGGGACATCCGCATCATGGAGTTGTAGGCGTCGACGAACGGTACCGGTCAGGGAGTTGTAGGGGCCGGCCCGTCCTTGCGGGCCCGGCTCGGCTGTACCCGCCTGGGTTCGCCCGGCATCTTCGGATACTCGGGCGGGTACGGCAGATCACCGAGCCCGTGGTCGTGTTCGTCACGGCGGGCCAGTTCCAGGAGCGCGTCGAGGGAGAAGGCGTGCTCGTCCATGTCGGCGTGGACGTCGCCGAGTTCGGCGTAGCGGGCCGGCATGGTCACGATGTCGAAGTCGACGGGGTGGGCCACGCCGACCTCCTCCCAGCGCAGGGGCGCCGACACGGGGGCGTGCGGGCGGGGCCGTACGGAGTAGGCGGAGGCGATGGTGCGGTCGCGGGCGGTCTGGTTGTAGTCGACGAAGATGCGTTCGCCCCGTTCCTCCTTCCACCACTTGGTGGTGACCCGGTCCGGCATCCGGCGTTCCAGCTCGCGGCCGGCGGCGATGGCGGCGCGGCGGACCTGGGTGAAGGTCCAGCGGGGCTCGATCGGCACGAACACGTGCAGGCCGCGTCCGCCGGAGGTCTTGGGCCAGCCGCGCAGACCGCCGAACTCCTCGAGTACGGCTCGCAGTTCGTGGGCGGCGTGGACGGCGTCGTCGTAGTCGGTGCCGGGCTGCGGGTCGAGGTCGATGCGGAGTTCGTCGGGGCGGTCGACATCGCCGCGGCGCACGGGCCAGGGGTGGAAGGTGAGCGTGCCGTACTGGGCGGCCCACAGCACGGCGGCCTGTTCGGTGGGGCACATCTCGTCGGCGCTGCGGCCGCTGGGGAAGGTGATGTGGGCGCGCGGGATCCAGTCGGGCATGTTCTTCGGGGCCCGTTTCTGGAAGAAGGACTCGCCGGTCACGCCGTCCGGGTAGCGCTCCAGGGTGGTGGGGCGGTCGCGCAGGGCGCGCAGGATGCCGGGGGCGACGGCCTGGTAGTAGCGGGCGAGGTCCAGCTTGGTGTAGCCGCGCTCCGGGAAGAAGATCTTGTCGGGGCTGGACAGCCGTACGGTCCGGCCGGCCACCTCGAGTTCCACCGCATCGCCCATGCGAGCCACGGTAGGCGTACCTCGCACAGCTCGCACACCGGGCGGCTTCGGCCGTTTCCGAGCAGAATCGGACCCATGGATCTGCCCGTCATGCCGCCCGTGAAGCCCATGCTCGCCAAGTCGGTGGCGGCGATTCCGACGGGGATGCAGTACGAGGCGAAGTGGGACGGCTTCCGGGCGATCGTGTTCCGCGACGGCGCCGAGGTAGAACTGGGAAGCCGTACCGGCAAGCCGCTCACCAGGTACTTTCCCGAGCTGGTGGCGGCGCTGCGGGAGCGGGTGCCCGAGCGGTGCGTGCTGGACGGGGAGATCGTGATCGCGCGCGAGGGCCGGCTGGACTTCGACGCGCTGACCGAGCGGATCCACCCGGCGGACTCACGGGTGCGCACGCTCGCCGAACGGACGCCGTCCTCCTTCGTGGCCTTCGACCTGCTGGCGCTGGACGACGAGTCGGTGCTGGACGTCCCCCAGAGCGACCGCCGGGCGCTGCTGGAGCGGGCGCTGGACGGGGTGACGCCGCCGGTGCATCTGGCGCCGTCGACGACGGACATCGAGGTGGCGCGGCGGTGGTTCGAGGAGTTCGAGGGCGCGGGCCTGGACGGGGTGATCGCCAAGCCGCTGACGTTGGCGTACCGCCCGGACGAGCGGGCCATGTTCAAGATCAAGCATGAGCGGACCGCGGACGTGGTGGTGGCCGGATACCGGTTTCACAAGAGCGGGCCGGTGGTCGGTTCGCTGCTGCTGGGTCTGTACGACGACCGGGGTGCCCTGCAGCACGTCGGTGTGTCGGCCGCGTTCGCGATGAAGCGCCGCGCCGAGCTGGTCGAGGAGCTGGAACCGCTGCGCATGGGCGACGTGGCGGGGCATCCCTGGGCCGCCTGGGCGGAGGAGGCGGCTCACGAGAGTGCCCGGCTGCCCGGTGCGCCGAGCCGCTGGTCGGGCAAGAAGGACCTGTCCTGGGTGCCGCTCAGGCCGGAGCGGGTGGCCGAGGTGGCGTACGACCACATGGAGAACGGGGCACGCTTCCGGCACACGGCCCGTTTCCGCCGCTGGCGCCCGGACCGGACACCGGAGAGCTGCACGTACGCGCAGTTGGAGGAGCCGGTGCGCTACGACCTCGCGGAGATCCTGGGGGCGCCGCCACGGACCGCGCCCTCCTGACACCGGTGCCCGTCGCCCGGCGCCCGTCGCCGACGCCGGGTCGCCGACGCCGGAGTCGGGGCATCCGTCTCACGGCGTCATGAGGATCTTCACCGCACCGTCCCGCTTCTGCTGGAACATCTCGTACGCCTCCGGGGCCTCCGACAGCGGTATGCGGTGGGTGGCGAAGTCGTCGACGCCGAGCGGGTCCTCGTCGGTGAGGTAGGGGAGGATGTCGTCGCTCCAGCGGCGCACATTGGCCTGGCCCATCCGGATCTGGAGCTGCTTGTCGAACATGGTGAGCATGGGCAGCGGGTCGGCCGTGCCGCCGTAGACGCCGACGAGGGAGAGCGTGCCGCCGCGGCGCACCAGTTCGACGGCGGTGTGCAGGGCGGCGAGCCGGTCGACGCTGAAGCGTTCGGCGAGGGGGCCGCTGACCTTGCGCGGCAGCAGGGCGGACGCGTTCTGGATCATGCGGGCGACCGCGCTGCCGTGCGCCTCGGTGCCGACGGCGTCGATCACGGCGTCCGGGCCGCGCCCGTCGGTCTCGTCACGGATCGCGTCGACCAGTTCCTTCTCGCTGTCGAAGTTCCTGAGGTCGTACGTCTCGACGCCGCGCGCGTGGGCCCGGCGCAGCCGGTCACCGACCAGGTCCACGCCGAACACCCGCCCGGCGCCGCGCACCTGGGCGACGCGGCAGGCCATGTCGCCGATGGGACCGAGGCCGAGCACGGCGACGCTGCCGCCCTCGGGGATGCCGGCGTAGGCGACGGCCTGCCAGGCGGTGGGCAGGACGTCGGAGAGGTAGACGAAGCGGTCGTCGGGCGGGCCCTGGGGCACCTTGATGGGGCCGTACTGGGCCTGCGGGACGCGCAGGTACTCGGCCTGGCCGCCGGGCACCGCGCCGTACAGGCGGGTGTAGCCGAACAGCGCGGCGCCCATGCCCTCGGCGGTGACCTGGGTGGTCTCGCACTGGGTGGGCAGGGAGTTGAGGCACATCCAGCAGTCGCCGCAGGCGATCTGGAAGGGCACGACGACCCGGTCGCCGACGCTGAGGTCGATCACCCCGGCGCCGACCTCCTCGACGATGCCCATGGGTTCGTGGCCGATGATGTCGCCCGGGGTCATGAACGGGGTGAGCACCTCGTAGAGGTGCAGGTCGGAGCCGCACAGTCCGGTGGACGTGACGCGGATGACGGCGTCCGTGGGTTCCTGGATCGTCGGATCGGGCACGGACTCCACCCGTACGTCCCGCTTCCCCTGCCAGGTCACTGCCTTCATCGTGCCGCGCTCCCTCCACCGAGTTCGGGGGGCCCGCCGTGCCGGGCCGGGTCCCGGGGTGCTGCCCGGGTACCCGAGGCCCCGGCTCCGAACCGCGCACCCGCGCACCCGCCCACCGCATGTACCGCAGGCACCGCACGTACGGGCGTGGGCCGATCGGCCCAGTCGACGCGGACAATCAGGATCGATCGGGTATGGCCACCAGCGAACCGATAAGCGCACAATCAGGGCACGGAACGGGGTGGCGATGGTGGACATGGCAACGGTGGACGGTGCGACGGTCCGGAGTCCCCGCAGGCGGTTCCGGGCCTCACACGGACGGCGGCCCGCCCGGCGAGGGGCACGTCCCGGCCGCGGGGCGGCGACGGTGTCCGCGCTCGCCGCGGCGCTCGCGCTGTCGCTGGCGGCCGGCTGCACGAGCGGCCCCGGACCGGCCGACGACGGCCGCGGCACCGACCGCCCGCCGAGCCGCACCGACACGGGCACCGTCGGGCAGATCCTCGCCGTGAAGATCGACAACGTCCGCGCGGCACGCCCGCAGACCGGTCTGGACGCCGCGGACATCGTCTACGTCGAACAGGTCGAGGGCGGTCTGAGCCGGCTCATGGCGGTGTACGCGACGCGGCTGCCGAAGACCGTCGGGCCGGTGCGCAGCGCCCGCGAGTCCGACCTGGAACTGCTGCGCCAGTTCGACCGGCCGGTCCTCGCCTTCTCCGGCGCGCAGGGCAAGCTGCTGCCGGTGATCGACAAGGAGCCGTTGGAGGGCGTCACTCCGCAGGACGCGGAGGACGCCTACTACCGGGACACCGGCAAGACCTCCCCGCACAACCTCTATCTGCGCCCCGGCCGCGTGCTGCCGTCCGCGCCGGGCGAGGCCGCGCTGACCACCGGCTTCCGCTACGGCCCCGCGCCCGACGGGGGCACACCCGCGGCCTCGCGGGCCGTGCGCTATCCCTCGGCCCGCTTCACGTTCACCTGGTCGCAGGAGCGGCGGGGCTGGGAGGTCACGACGGACGGGACACCGACGGTGACCGCCGACGGGCGGCGGCTCGCACCGGCGACGGTGGTCGTGCAGTACGTGAACGTGCGCAGGTCCGGCTACCACGACGTGCTCGGCAACCACACGCCGTACACGGAGACGGTCGGCTCGGGGACGGCCGAGGTGCTGCGCGACGGGACCTCCCACGACGTGCGGTGGCAGCGTCCGACGGCGGCGGACGGCACGCGGTTCACGACGCGGGACGGCAAGCCGGTCGCGTTCGCCGAGGGCCAGGTGTGGGTGGTGTTCGCGCAGGCGTCGTAACGCCCGGAAACCGCCTTCGGTGGTGTGCGCGGGCGTCGTAACGCCTGGAAACCGCGTTCGACGGTGTTCGCCCGGACGGTAACGCCCGGAAACCGCGTTCGACCGTGTTCGCCCGGACGGTAACGCCCGGAAACCGCGTTCGACCGTGTCGACGGTTCTCCCCGAAGCCCTACGTGCTCGCTCCCCGGCCGACCAGCGGCTCCGCCGGGTTGCGCAGTCCTTCCGCCGCGTCCGCCACCCGGCGGATCAGGTCGAAGAAGACCTTCTGCTCGTCACCGGAGAGCGGGGCGAGGAAGACCTGGCTCATCCGGGCCGCGCGCACGGCGAGCCTGCGCTGGGTGCGGACGCCGTCGTCGGTCAGACGCAGCAGGAACCTGCGGCCGTCCTGCGGGTCGCGCACCTTGTCGAGGAGTTCGCGGCGGATCAGCCTGCTGATCACCTCGGCGACGGTGGAGCGGTCCAGTCCCACCCGCTCCCCCACCGTGCGCTGGTCGAGGCCCGGCTCGGCGACGAGCGCGTTGAGGACGGCGAACTGCGGGGAGGTGATCTCCTCGGAGACCATCGCGTTCCACAACAGGTAGTGCGCCTGCTGGAGCCGCCGGGCCAGGTGTCCGGGATGGGTGTTGAGGTCCACCGCAGCCATGCGCGCTCCCGAAGTAGAATCGTACGTGCACTGAACAATACCCGGAGAGAAGGCAGCTGTCTGCCCGCCCTCCGCCCGACTGACCTCACTCTTCTCCGACCTCTTGACGCCCCGGCCCGCCAGTGGCAGCGTGAAGGACACCTCGCCAAAATAGTCAGTGCCCTGATTAATTGAGGGCTGGGGCGCACGGAAAGAGATGGGGCTGCACGCATGGACAAGGTGGTCGCCACGGCCCTGGAGGCGGTGGCCGACGTGCCGGACGGCGCGTCGCTGGCAGTGGGCGGTTTCGGACTGAGCGGCGTGCCGGGCGTTCTCATCCACGCCCTGTACGAGCGGGGCGTCACCGGGGTGTCGGTCGTCTCCAACAACTGCGGGGCGATGGAGTCGGGCCTCGCCGTGCTGCTGGCCGCCGGGCGGATCGCCCGGGTGACCGGTTCCTACATCGGGGCGAACAAGGAGTTCGCGCGCCAGTACCTGTCCGGTGAGCTGGAGGTCGAGCTGATCCCGCAGGGCACGCTCGCCGAACGTCTGCGGGCCGGCGGCGCCGGCATCCCCGCCTTCTACACCCCGGCCGGGGTGGGCACCCAGGTAGCCGAGGGCGGACTGCCCTGGCGCTACGACGGTGAGGGCGGGGTCGCGCTCGCCTCGCCGCCGAAGGAGGTGCGGGAGTTCGACGGCACCGAGTACGTGCTGGAGCGCGCCATCCGTACCGACTACGCACTGGTCAGGGCGGCGAAGGGGGACCGGCACGGCAACCTCGTCTTCAACAGGTCGAGCCGCAACTTCAACCCCCTCGCCGCGATGGCCGGGCGGATCACGATCGCCGAGGTCGAGGAGCTGGTCGAGCCCGGCGAGATCGACCCGGACGCCGTGCACCTGCCGGGCGTCTTCGTGCAGCGGGTGGTGGCCCTGACGCCCGAGCAGGCCGCCGACAAGAAGATCGAGCAGCGGACCGTCTCGGCGCCCGCGACGAAGGAACGGGTGAACGGCTGATGGCCTGGACACGCGAGGAGATGGCGGCCCGCGCCGCGCGCGAGCTGAAGGACGGCCAGTACGTCAATCTCGGCATCGGTCTGCCGACCCTCATCCCCAACTACCTCCCCACGGACGTCGAGGTGGTCCTGGAGAGCGAGAACGGCATCCTGGGCACCGGCCCCTACCCGACCGAGGACCAGGTCGACCCGGATCTGATCAACGCCGGCAAGGAGACCGTCACGGTCCTGCCGGGCGCCTCCTTCTTCGACTCGGCGCTCTCCTTCGGCATGATCCGCGGCGGCCACATCGATGTCGCCGTGCTCGGCGCGATGCAGGTGTCCGAGAAGGGCGACCTCGCCAACTGGGCGATCCCCGGCAAGCTGATCACCGGCATCGGCGGGGCGATGGACCTCGTCCACGGCGCCCGTACGGTCGTCGTCGTCATGACGCACACCGCGAAGGACGGCAGCCCGAAGATCCTCGCCGAGTGCGCGCTGCCCCTGACCGGCAAGGGCTGCGTGAACCGGATCATCACCGACCTCGGTGTCCTCGACGTCACCGGGGACGGACTGGTGCTCGTCGAGACCGCGCCCGGCGTGGGCGTGGACGAGATCATCGCGAAGACCGATGCCAAGGTTCGCGTCCCGGAGGAGACCCAGCCGTGAAGAGCGTCTACATCGTCGACGCCGTCCGCACCCCGGTCGGCCGCTACGACGGCGGTCTGGCCTCGGTGCGCCCCGACGACCTCGCCGCCCACGCGATCCGCGAACTCCTCGCGCGTACGCCCGCGTTGGACCCGTCCCGGATCGAGGACGTGTACTTCGGCAACGCCAACGGCGCCGGTGAGGAGAACCGCAACGTGGGCCGGATGGCCGCGCTGCTGGCGGGCCTGCCCACCTCCGTGCCGGGCGTGACCGTCAACCGGCTGTGCGCCTCCGGCCTGGAGGCGGTGATCCAGGCGGCCCGCGCGATCGCCGTCGGGGACGCCTCGATCGCCGTGGCCGGCGGGGTCGAGTCGATGACCCGTGCGCCGTACGTGCTGCCCAAGAACGACCGGCCGTTCCCGGCGGGCCACGCGGAGCTGTACTCGACCACGCTGGGCTGGCGGATGGTCAACCCGCGGATGGAGCCGGAGTGGACCATCCCGCTCGGCGAGAGCGCGGAGCTGATCGCCGACAAGCACGGAATCAGCCGTGCGCAGCAGGACGAGTTCGCGCTGAACAGCCACCGCAAGGCGGCGCTGGCCCAGGAACAGGGCCTGTTCGACGCCGAGTTGGCGCCCGTCACGATCCCCCGCCGCAAGGGTGACCCACTGGTCGTCGCCGCGGACGAGTCGGTACGGCCGGACGCCTCCCTGGAGGCGATGGCGAAGCTCAAGCCGTCTTTCCGTACGGAGGACGGCACGGTCACCGCCGGGAACGCGTCGCCACTGAGCGACGGCGCGGCGGCCCTGCTCCTCGTCGACGAGGAGGGTCTGGCGGCCGTCGGCCGTGAACCCCTCGCCCGGGTGAGCGCCACCGGGGTGTCGGCGCTGGACCCGCAGTACTTCGGGCTCGCTCCCGTCGAGGCGGTCAACCGGGCCCTCGCCAGGGCGGGCAAGGGCTTCGACGACCTGTCCGTGCTCGAACTCAACGAGGCGTTCGCCGCCCAGGTGCTGGGCTGCGTGGCCGAGTGGCCCGGCTTCGACCCGGCGATCCTCAACCCGCAGGGCGGCGCCATCGCCCTCGGCCATCCACTGGGCGCCTCCGGTGCCCGCCTCGCCGGCACCGTCGCCCACCAGCTCGCCCGCCGCGGCTCCGGTGTCGGTGTCGCCACCCTCTGCATCGGCGTGGGCCAAGGCCTCGCCCTCGTCCTCGAACGTCAGTGACCCCGGGACTCCTCATGACTCTCACGCAGGCCGACATCGACCAGGAGATCGCGGCCGAGCACGCCGCGTACGAGAAGCGGCTCGCCGACGGCGCCCCCGTCGAGCACCACCCGCGCCGCGACTACGCGCCCTACCGTTCCTCCACCCTGCGCCACCCGCAGCAGCCGCCCGTCGCGATCGACGTCGCCAAGGACCCGGAGCTGGTGGAGCTGGCCTCGCCGGCCTTCGGCGAGCGGGACATCACCGAGATCGACAACGATCTGACCCGGCATCACCGCGCCGAGCCGATCGGCGAGCGCATCACCGTCTCCGGCCGGCTCCTCGACCGCTCCGGCCGCCCGGTCCGCGGCCAGCTGGTGGAGATCTGGCAGGCCAACTCGGCGGGCCGGTACGCCCATCAGCGCGAGCAGCACGACGCTCCGCTGGACCCGAACTTCACCGGAGTGGGCCGCACACTCACCGACGACAACGGTTTCTACCGTTTCACCACGGTCCAGCCGGGGCCGTACCCGTGGCGCAACCACGTCAACGCCTGGCGGCCCGCGCACATCCACTTCTCGTTGTTCGGCTCGGCGTTCACCCAGCGGCTGGTGACACAGATGTACTTCCCGAACGACCCGCTGTTCGCCTACGACCCGATCCTCCAGTCGGTGACGGACGACGCCGCGCGGCAGCGGCTGGTCGCCACCTACGACCACAGCCTGTCCGTGCCCGAGTTCTCGCTCGGCTACCACTGGGACATCGTGCTGGACGGCCCGAACGCCACCTGGATCGAAGAAGGACGCTGACCCGCCATGACGAAGATCGACACCAGCAGCCCGGAGAGCGTGCTGCCCACCCCGTCGCACACGGTCGGCCCCTTCTACGGGTACGCGCTGCCCTTCCCGGGCGGCGGTGACATCGCGCCGGTCGGCCACCCGGACACGATCACCGTCCAGGGCTACGTGTACGACGGCGAGGGCAGGCCGCTGCCGGACGCCTTCGTCGAGCTGTGGGGCCCCGACCCGGACGGCCGGGTGCCGGCCGTCGACGGCTCGATCCGGCGCGACCCGTCGACCGGCGGCTATCTCGGGCGCAACGGCGTGGAGTTCACCGGCTGGGGCCGCATCCAGACGGACGCCAACGGCCACTGGTACGCGCGCACCCTGCGGCCCGGCGCGCGCGGCCGCAGCGCTCCCTACCTGAGCGTGTGCGTGTTCGCGCGCGGGCTGCTCGTCCATCTGTTCACCCGGATCTATCTCCCGGAGGACACGGCCGCGCACGCCACGGACCCGCTGCTGGCCGGGCTCGATCCGGCGCGCCGGGGCACGCTGATCGCCGCGGACGACGGAAAGGGCACCTACCGTTTCGACATCCGCCTTCAGGGCGAAGGCGAGACGGTCTTCCTGGAGTTCCAGTGACAGCTGATCAGTCGGACGCCGGTCTGCTCGCCCCCGGGTGGACCGGCTCCCCCGCGGCCGCCGCGACGAGCGACGCCGCCTATCTGCGGGCGCTGCTCGACGCGGAGGCCGCGCTGACCCGTGCGCAGGCCGCGCTGGGCCTCGCCCCGGCGGCGGCCGCGGCGGCCGTGACCCAGGCCGCGGCAAGCGCTTTCGACGTACGGTCCCTCGCCGAGCGCGCGAGGAGCGGCGGGAACCCGGTGATCCCGCTGGTCGCGGACCTCACGAAGGCGGTCGGCGCGGAGTACGGGGCGTACGTCCACCGGGGCGCGACCAGCCAGGACATCATGGACACGGCGACCATGCTGGTCGCGGTGCGGGCGCTGGAGCCGGTCCTCGCCGACCTCGACCGTACGCAGCGGGCGCTGGCGCGACTGGCCGCCGTGCACCGGAACACGCCCATGCCGGGCCGGACGCTCACCCAGCACGCCGTACCGACGACGTTCGGCCTGAAGGCCGCCGGGTGGCGTTCGCTGGTGCTGGACGCGCGGGACCGGGTGTCGGCCGTACGGGACTCCCTGCCCGCCCAACTCGGCGGTGCGGCCGGGACGCTGGCCGCCTTCACGGCGTACGGCGCCGAGGAGGCGACCGCGCTGCCCGCCGCGTACGCGCGTGAACTGGGCCTGAGGGCACCCCTGTTGCCGTGGCACACACTGCGCACACCGGTCGCCGACCTGGCCGGATGCCTGGCCTTCGCGGCGGGCGCGCTGGGGAAGACGGCGGCCGATGTGCTCACCCTCTCCCGCACCGAGATCGGGGAGGTCGCGGAGGCCACCGGTGGCGGTTCCTCGGCCATGCCGCACAAGGCGAACCCGGTGCGGTCCACGCTGATCGCGGCCGCCGCCCGGCGGGCCCCGCAGCTCGCGGCGACGCTGTACGGCGCGCTGGTCGCGCCGGACGAGCGGCCGGCCGGCGCCTGGCACGCCGAGTGGGAGCCGCTGCGGGACCTGCTGCGGCTGGTCGGCGGGGCCGCCCGGGACGCGGCGGAACTGACCGAG
The DNA here is from genome assembly GCF_042723915.1 of Streptomyces sp. NPDC058335. NCBI lineage: Bacteria > Bacillati > Actinomycetota > Actinomycetes > Kitasatosporales > Streptomycetaceae > Streptomyces > Streptomyces sp. NPDC058335. Next base: position 335,891 of record NZ_JBHXHX010000009.1, read on the forward strand.
GGGCTGCGGGTGCACGCGGACGTCATGCGCGAGCATCTCGGACTCACCCACGGGCTGATCGTCTCCGAGCGGCTCGCCGCCGAGCTGTCGGCGGTGCTCGGCCGGGCCCGCGCCAAGGAGCTGCTGACCCGGCTCGCACCCCGCACCTTCGCCGAAGGCCGCTCGCTGGGCGAACTCCTCGCCGAGGAACCGACGTTGAAGGACGTCGACCTGGACGACCTCACCGACCCCGCCCACTACACCGGCTCCGCCGGAGCCCTCACCGACCGCGCCCTGGAGCGACGTTGACCGAGAAGCTGCTCAACCACCGTGCCGAGGGTCCGACTTCCGCCCCCCCGCTGCTCCTCGGGCCCTCCCTCGGCACCTCGTACGCGCTGTGGGACGAGGTCGCGCCCGAACTGTCCATCACGCATCGGGTGATCCGCTGGGACCTGCCGGGGCACGGCGGCTCGGCGGCCGACCTGATCGGTCCCGGCGCCACCGTCGGCGACCTGGCCGGGCTGGTGCTGGCGCTCGCCGACTCCCTCGGCCTGGAACGGTTCGCCTACGCGGGCGTGTCGCTGGGCGGGGCGGTCGGACTGCATCTGGCGCTGCACCACCCCGAGCGGGTCTCGTCACTTGCGGCGATCTGTTCCTCGGCCCACTTCAACGGCGCGCGGCCGTGGCAGGAACGGGCCGCGCTGGTGCGCCGCGAGGGGCTGGACTCGCTCGCGGACAACGCGAACTCCCGCTGGTTCAGCGGTGAGTTCACGGTGCCGGAACTGGTCGCCGACCACCGCAGCGCCGACCCCGGTGCCTACGCGGCCTGCTGCGACGCGCTGGCCGCGTTCGACCTGCGCGAGCGGCTCGCGGAGATCGCCGTACCCACGCTGCTGGTCGCCGGCCGCGAGGACCCGGCGACACCGCCGGCGCATCTGCGGGAGATCGCGGACGCGGTGCCGGGCGCCACGCTCGTGGAGATCCCGGGCGCCTCGCACCTGGCCCCCGCGCAGTGTCCACGAGCCGTACTGACCGCGCTGCGCGCCCACTTCGGCACCGGCGCCGGGCAGGGCATGCGGGTACGGCGGGAGGTCCTCGGCGACGCGCACGTGGACCGGGCGCAGGCCCGGCAGACGCCGTTCACCGCCCGCTTCCAGGACTTCATCTCCCGCTACGCCTGGGGCGAGATCTGGACCGACCCCACGCTCAGCCGCCGCGAGCGCAGCATGATCACCCTGACCGCGCTGGTCGCCCACGGCCACTACAACGAGCTGGCCATGCACGTCCGGGCGGCCCGGCGCAACGGGCTCACCCCGGAGGAGATCGGCGCGGTCCTCCTCCAGACGGCCGTCTACTGCGGCGTCCCGGCAGCGAACTCTGCCTTCGCGACGGCCCAGCGGGTACTGGCCGAGGAGGAGGGGGAGGAGAGCGGGGACTGACCTCGCGTGATCGCCCCGGGGGTCTGCCGGGCCACCTACCTTCGTTTCTGGCCCGGTACCAGGCCCACCGCCGGTGCGCCCAGGGCGTCGAGGGCTGTCTGGGCCTCGGTGGCCAGGCCGTCCGCGTCGCAGGAGCGGGCCAGGGTGAGGCCGCGGTGGAGTTCGGAGGCCGAGCGGGAGAGGATGCCGTACTCGACGCGGGCGGCGGCGTGTTCGTACTGGCAGGGCGAGGCTTCCAGGTAGGTGACCGCCTGGGCCGCGAGGCGGACCGCGCGCTGGCCGGTCTCCAGGGCGGCGGCGCAGCGCAGGGCCTCGCCGATGGCGGTGTCCGTGCCGAAGCGTTCGGCCTGGCGGCGGGCGTCGGAGGCCAGCCGGGCGGCGCGCGCCGGGTCCTCGGTGGCGAGGGCCCTGGCCAGATCGGCGGCCCAGGGCACCATCACCGGGTTGAGGTGACCTCGGACGGCGGCCGCCTTCTCGGCCTCCGCCAGCTCGTTGATGCCGTCCTGGGTGCGGCCGACGGCCAGCAGCAGCCGGCCGCGCACCGACCGCGGGTCGGGCAGCACGATCGTGGACGGGTAGGGCGGGGCGAAGCCGTACTGCTCGGCGATGTCCCAGGCCTCCTGGGTGTGGCCGCGGGCGAGCAGCGTGTCGACGAGGTTGCAGATGGCCGACCAGTACAGGGGCAGGCCGCGGCCGACGCGTTCGGCGATGCGCAGTGACTCCCGCAGGGTCTCCTCGGCCTCCCGCAGCCGGCCCCGGCGGCGCAGGCCGAGTCCGAGGTAGGCGTGGGCCACGGCGAGGTGTCCGCCGCTCCAGCCGGCGGTGGTGTACGCGCGCAGGGCCTCGTTGAAGAGGGCTTCGGCTCGGTCGAGGCGGTCGGTGTAGGCGTACGAACTGGCCAGCATCATCAGCAGTTCCAGGCCCCACTCGGGGTCGGTCCAGCCGAGGCCGGGTGCCAGGCGGCCGTTGACCAGGGCACGGTCGCAGAGTTCGGCGACGACTTCCGCGTTCTCCCCGTGGGTCATGGCGTCGAAGCCGCGCAGGATGAGCAGGGCCCGCTCGGCGTTGTCCCGGCCGGTGCAGGTGGCGGCGAGCGCTGCGAGCTTCTCGGAGCGGCCGGGCGAGGTGGTCTCCCCCGCGTAGATGCCCTCCCACATGAACTGCACGGCCTGGAGTCGCATCCTGGCCGCTCCGGTGGTCTGCCGGGCGGCCTCCGCCTCGACCGTGCGGACGGCCTCCTCCAGCTGGTCGTTGTGCGTGAGGGCCTGGGAGAGGCGGTAGACGGCGTCGACCCGCTTGGCGTTGTCGAGGCCGGGCATGGCGAGCGCGGTCCGCAGGTGCTCGATGGTCCGGGCGGGCGAGGTGAGGAGGGTGGCGCAGCCGAGTTCGTAGAGCACGTGCGGGTGCACGTCGGGCGCGGGCGGTTCCCTCAGAGCGCGTTCCAGACAGCGGCGGGCCGCGTCCGGGGCGCCGACGGCGAGGTGTTCGCGGGCGGCCTCGCGCAGCTGCTCGACGAGTTCCTCGTCGTCGTCCGCGTGGACCTGGAGCAGATGCCGGGAGGCCGCCGCGAGACCCTTGCCGGCGTCGATGACGACCTGGGCGGCGATGCCGTGCATCGCCCTGCGCAGGCCGTCGGGGATGGAGTCGTAGACGGCGGTGGCGATCAGTGGGTGGACGAACTCCAGGTCGCCGTCGTCGGCGGGGACGGCCATCGCGTCGGGTGCGGTCAGGATGCGGGCGCTGCGGAGCAGTTCGGCGCAGCGCACCGCGACCTCGCGGCGCATGCCGGCGAGCCGGGCCGCCTGGTCGACGGTGATCTCGGCGCCGAGGATGGCGGCCGCCATGGCGAACCGGGTGGCGTCGACGCCCAGTTGTTCCAGGCGGGTGACGAGGCCGCCGCCGCGCGCGGAGCGGTTCAGCGGGCGTAGTTCGGTGGCGGAGGACTCGCCGGGTGCCAGCGCCCGGTCCTGGACCTTGGCGAGGAGTTCGACGGTGTCGTAGGGGTTGCCGCCGGTGACGGCCCAGACCTCGCGGCAGAACGGGTCGTCGGCGTGCTCGCCGAGGGTGGCGCGGGTGAGCCCGGCGACCGCCTCCGGGGTCAGGACGCTGAGGCTGGTGACGGACTGTCCGGCCGCCGCGGCGACCGTGTCGAGGTGCCGGGCGCTGTCGCCCTTGACCTCGGTGGGCCTGCGGGCCACGACGACGAGCACGGACAGCTCGTCGAGGCGTTCCACGAAGGCCGCGAGCCAGCGCAGGGTCTCCTGGTCGGCCCAGTGCGCGTCGTCGACGAGCAGCACGAGCGGCCAGTCACGCCGGGCCAGCCGGGTCACGGCGGCGACGAGGCCGTCGCACACGCCCTGCGGGTCGGCGGGGCTCTCACCGGGGTCCGCGATGCCGAGGGCGGGGCCGGCGATGTCGTACCAGTCACCGAGGTATTCGCGGGCCTCCTCCGGGTGCAGGGACAGCAGCGCGGGCTGGAGAAGCTGCCGTACCACGTTGAAGGGGACCGACCTGAGGGTCTCGCCGCCGCGGGCCGACCACACCGTGCAGCCGCGGGCCTCGGCGATGCGCCGGGTCTCGGCCAGGAGTGCCGTCTTGCCGAGTCCCGCGTCGCCGCGCAGCAGGTGCACCCGGCCCGACGAGGAGCGGTCGGCGCAGAGCGTGTCCACCACCCGCTCGATGGCGGCCACTTCCTTGTCGCGCTCCCACAGGGAAGCGGAGGCGGCCGCCGCCGGCCGTACCTTCGTCATCCCGCTACCTCCCCAAGTCGCCCGAACGACGTACGACCTCGAGCGTAGCCGTCCGGCGGTCCGCGCGGAGGGTGGTCCGCCCAGCTGTTGCCCCGGCGGGTGACGGGCGGTACTCCGCCGGGGCCCCGCGGGCCTGCGACTGAGGCCCCGGAACGTCAACGAGAGGGGACTCACGCCGAATTGACGTCGTCCGATGCCGACCGACGCCGACCGACGCCGACCGACGTCGAATTCAGGCCGACGGGGCACGGGGTGCCGGAACGACACCGCGAACAAGAAGCCATCCCTCTCATACGACTTTCACCGACGCCTCATACGGTGGGGGCATGACGCAGGTGACTCCCCCCGGGTGGTACCCCGATCCCGGGCAGACAAGTGACGCCCCGCCCACCGAGCGCTGGTGGGACGGCAAGGCATGGACGGACCAGACCCGTCCCGCGGGCTCGGCCGCCGCGTGGGGTGCGCCGGCCCAGGCCCCGACGGTCGGCGCCTTTCCCGCATATCCGACCTATCCAGCGGCCCCACCCGGCGGTTCGCGGCGCGGGCTGCGCACCGGGATAGCCGTCGCGGCGGCCGTGGCGGTCCTGGCCAGCATCGGCGTCGGCGTGTACGCGCTGACCAAGGACGACGGCGGCTCCGACGCACCCGGTACGGCGCAGAGGCCGGGCGGTCCGGGCGGCTCCGACGGGCAGGACCCCTTCGGTGACCCGGGCGGCTCCGGCGGCTCGGGGGGTGCCTCGCCGTCCCCGGAGGGGTCGGAGGCGCCGAAGATCGAGAGCGGCGCGGTGACCGACGCGCTCAACGGCATCAGCATCCCCATCCCGGACGGCTGGAGCGGGCAGGAGCTGAGCGTCGGCGCCCAGATCACGTCCGACTCCTCCTACAAGTGCCCCGGCGACACGTCGAAGACCTGCACCAAGGGCGGCGTGTACTCGGCCCCGGCCCAGGTGGCCGGCTCCACCGCGGAGGCGGTCGCCAAGGCGGACATCGAGGCCAACGCCGAGGAGTCCTACGGCGGCACCACCTACGGCGAGATCACCTCGCACCAGGTGCTCGCCTCGCAGGCGGTGACCGTGGCCGGGCAGAAGGGCTACCTGGTCCGCTGGAAGGCGGTCACGAGCAAGGGCGCCGACGGCTACGTCGAGTCCCTGGCGTTCCCGGCGCCCTCGGACCCCAAGCGGATGGTGGTCCTGCGCTTCGGCGTCGACGCCGACCAGAAGGTGTCCGTCATCGACGAGATCACCAAGGGCATCAAGGTGTCGACGGGGGGCGGCAGCGGGCAGGGGGTGTGAGCGGGGCCGGCGCCCACGCCGGCCGACATGGGCCGGCCGGAGTGGGCCACAACCGGCCGACCCGACCCGGTGCCGACCGGCCCGATCCGGTACCGGCCGGTGTGTCGGCGGGCGCCGGCCGGTGTCGGGTGCGTGGGCAGGCCGTGCGGGCCGTGTCGGCCGACCCGAACGGTGATGGCGGGCGCCGCCGGGGAGTCTCAACTGCCGGGCAGACCGGGTGGCCCGGTGACCCGAGCGGCCCGAGCGGTGTCGGCGGGCGCCGGCCGGGCCTCGCGGTCCCGACGGGCCGAGCGATGTCGGCAGGCGCCGACCGGTCCCGGCAGGTCCGGTCAAGTCAGGTCAGGTGGTCAGGTCAGGTCAGGTCAGGTCAGGTCAGGTCAGGTCAGGTCAGCGCGAACGCTCGTCGCTGGGTTCAGTCAGTCGGGTCGGCCCGCCCGTCGCGACCGGACGGGACGGGACGGGACGGGACGGGACGGCAGAGTCTGATCGAGCGGACCGGCCGAACCGGGTCGGACACGGTCGGCCGGAGTCGGTCCACACCGGCCCCGGCGAGCCGGTCGGAGTCGGTCCACTCGCCCTCGCGTCATTGTCACGCACCCGGGAAACCGGTCCCCCGCAGAGACCGACACCCGGCCGACTCGTCGGCTCCGCACAGGCCGGCGTCCACCCGACTCGCCCATTCCGGCCGGACGTCCCGGCCCCCCGCCCCGTCGCCGTACCAGCACCGCCCCGACACACCGACGGCCGGGTGGGGCGCCCCTCCGCTCAAGGGGGCCCCACCCGGCCGGGGGGTGCGCGCCGCCCCCGTCCCCACGGTGCGGCGCGGTCAGGTCACCGTCCGGTCATCCCGCGGACGGCGGCCTGGGTCTTCCCGGGCCGAGGCCCAGTGCCGGCAGTACGGCCGCCTCCACGAAGCGCAGCAGGTACGCCTCGTCGGCGTATTCCCCGTCCACCACAGGACGGGCGCGGACCATGCCGAACATCTGGGCCGGGACGTACTCCAGCGCCGGATGGCCGGCCGCGACCTCGCCGCGCTCGACGCCCCTGCGCAGGATCTCCCGCAGGGCGGTGATCTCCGGTTCGACGATCGCCTCGCGCAGCGCGCCCGCGAGGTCCGCGTCCTGGGTGACGGCGTGCCCCAGCGCCTGGAGCAGCTTGGTGTCGGTCATGGACCAGCGGGCCGCTCCCCGCGCGGCCTCGCGCAGGTCTTCGGCGAGTGATCCGGTGTCGATCCCCGCGAGCCGCGACTGGCGGCGGGAGCGCAGGGCGGCCACCACGAACTGCGGTTTGGTCTTCCACTGCCGGTACAGCGTGGACTTGCTGCACCGGGTGCTGGTGGCGACGCCCTCCATGGTGACGGCCTCGTACCCGCACTCGCGGATCTGTTCCAGGACGGCGTCGAAGAACTCCTGCTCGCGCTCGGGCGTGAGCTTGGAGCGGCGCGAGGCGGCGACCGACTCCGGTCCGTCCGCGGCCTGCGACGTCATCGGCCCTTCTCCTCACTGCTGTCCGGCGGCCCTTCGAGGGACCGCTTCCCAGTGTGTCGTATGTCAATCGATACGCCAGTGTACCGGTACCCATCCGTATCGGTACACTGGCGTATCGGTACGATGTCGTATCGATGGTGCATACATGGGTCAGGGCCACAAGCCCGCACACCAGAGCGGCACCAGAAGCACCGCGCACACCTGCCCAGCACACGCACCACCCACTGCGCCACCCACATGCACCACCCGCACGCACCACGTCAGCGAAGGGGCCGGGGGATGAATGCCCGCACCGAGCCTGAAGAAGCGGAACCGGTCACACCGGTACGGCCGCCGATAGTCCGGGAGCTCCTGCTCGTCGCAGGGCTCTTCCTCGTCTACAAGTTCGGCCGGCAGCTGGCCACGGGTCACACGGCCGAGGCGTTCCGCAACGCGCACCGCGTGTGGGACGCGGAACGATGGCTGCGGCTGCCGGACGAGGACACGGTGCAGTCCCTGCTGCTGCACGGCGACGGCCTGGTCCACGTCGCGAACACCTACTACGCGACCGTGCACTTCCCCGCCACCGCGGCCTTCCTGATCTGGCTCTATCTGCGGCGCCCCGCCCACTACGTCTGGGCCCGCCGGGTGCTGGCCGCCGTCACGGCCGCCGCCCTGGTGGTCCATCTCGCGTTCCCGCTCGCGCCGCCCCGGATGCTCGCGTCGACCGGACTGATCGACACCGCGCGCGTGTACGGGCCTTCGGTGTACGGGCCGCCGCAGACCGACACCCTGTCCAACCAGTTCGCGGCGATGCCCTCGCTGCACTTCGGCTGGGCCGTGATGGTCGCCGTCGGGATGATCGCCGCCACCCGGTCTCGTCGGCGGTGGCTGTGGCTGCTGCACCCGCTGCTCACCCTGCTGGTGATCGTGGGCACCGCGAACCACTACTGGCTCGACGCGCTGATGGCCACCGCGCTCCTCGGCGTCGCCCTCGCGGTGGTCCACGCGCCGCGGCGCACGGTGACGACGGCCGGACGCGGTGCGCCGAACCTCCTACCGGCCGAGGAGAAGGTACTCGTGGGGGCCGGCCGATGAACGCCGCCATGGTCGCCGTCGTCCTGTCGTTGTTCTCCGCTGTCGCCTACGCCGCCGCGGCCGTCGCCCAGGAGCGGCTGGCCGCCCGCTCCCCCGGCGCCGGCCTCGTACGCATGCTGGGCAGCGGCGCCTGGTGGGCCTCGGTGGGACTCAACGGCGGGGCCGCCGTGCTGCACGTCGTGGCCCTCAAGTACGGGCCGCTGACCGTGGTGCAGCCGCTCGGCGCGCTCACCCTGGTCGCGGCGGTGCCGCTGGGCGCGCGTATCGCCGGGCGGCGGGTCGGCGCGGCCGAGTGGCGGGGCACCGCCCTCACCCTGCTCGGGCTGGCGGCGATCCTGGTCACGGCGTCCGGTCCGGCCCCCGACGACGTGCTGAGCGGGTCCGAGGCGGTCGCGGTGGCGGGGGTGACGGCGGCGCTGATCGGGCTGCTGGCCCGGCCCGGCACCCGGCCCGGCCTGCGGCACGCGGGCGCGTCCGGCTTCGCCTCCGGGGTGGCCTCCGCGCTCACCCAGACCGTGACGGTGGCCGCGACCGACCGGACCGGTCCGCTGCCGAGCGTGCAGGTGATCGTGGTGGCGCTGCTGGTGGCCGCCTTCGCCACGGGCGGGCTGCTGCTGTCGCAGACCGCCTACCGGGGCGGACTGGGCGCCCCGCTGGCGGTGGTGACGCTGGCGAACCCGCTGGCCGCCGCGGTGATCGGCCTCACGCTGCTGGGCGAACGGCTCCAGGGTGGGGCGGCGGGCGTGCTCCTCGCGGTCGGCGGGGCGGGCCTGTCCGCATGGGGCGTGGTTCTGCTGTCCCGTGCGACACCGGAACCCGTGGCAGCTGCCTCGGCTCCGACGGCTCCGACGGCTCCGACGGTGGGACCCACCGCGGAACTCGCGGCGCTGTACGCCTCGGGACACACCCCGCGACACGTCGTGCACCACGACGCCGACAAGCGTGCCGCGCGCCACGAGGACGAGCACGACGAACATCCGGTGGCCGCGGTGCTGGCGCTGAAGCCGGGGACGGCGTCCGCCGAGCCCGCGCTGCTGCCCCGGCCGGCCACGGGACCGGGGCAGCTCACGTCACTGTGACCGGCGTCAGCCGAGGCCGCGGGAGTCCTGCTTCAGGGCCGTGTCCACCGTGAGCGCGGTGGCGACGACCAGGCTCAGCAGGGGCTCGGGCAGCTGGTAGTGGATCTGCAGGACGTAGTTGTCCGCGGTGGTGAACAGGGTCTTGGCGAGGCCTTCCCAGGTCTTGGTGATCCGGGCGACCTCGTTGTCGGCGTGGTCGACGATCGCGAAGTTCCAGGCCCGCCAGTTCTCCGCCCTGATCGCGCCGACCTGCCGGCCGTCCGCGTTGATGGCGAAGTTGATCTTCCCGAAGACGTTCTGCTGGGCGATCTCGCCGACCGGCTGTCCGTCCGGACGCGTCACGATCACCCGCGACTTCAGGAACTTGCGCGGGCGGGTCAGCAGCAGCACCGGCCGACCGTGGGCGTCGCGGATCTCCAGCTTGTGCGTCATGAACTGGTCGATGCTGGCGACGAAGCGCAGGACCTTCTTCAGCGCGCTCTGCCCGACCTGCACGACCGAGCCGAGCTGGTTGCCCTGCTGGTCCATGACCTTGTACTCGTTGGTCAGCTCGATCAGCTTGGCCTTCTGGTTGACCACCAGCACCGGCTCGCTGAACAGCGTGCCGCCGCCGGGGCCGCCCGCCGCGACGCCCGCCTGCTGCTGCACCTGCTGCTGCACACGGGGGTCGGGTCCGGCGGCCGGCTGGGCCGGCACCTGCGGCTGGAAGGGCTGCGCCGCTGCGGGCTGCTGAGCCGGTACGGGCTGCTGCGCCTGCGGCCGGCCCTGCGCCTGCTGCTCGGCGTGGGTGTGCTCGGTCCACTGGGATCCGTCCCAGTAGCGCAGGGTCCGGTCGGCCCCGTGCGGGTCCGGGTACCAACCTGCAGGCGTGTTCGAATGCGTGGTCACCGGGGCACACTACCCCGAGCCCACCCGGACCTGACCAGCCCCCACGATGCGGTGTTCACCGTGCTTTTACCCACGCGGCCCACTCATTCCGTGACGATGGCCGGGTCGCTCACCCCGGGGCGCCCGTTCTCGACGTGTCCGGCGAACCGCCGCTGGAACGACGGGTCGGCGACCGAGGTGACGGTGAGGTCGTACCAGCGCCGGCTGGCGCTCAGGTCGACGGTGCGCTTGAGGACGGCGCCCACCTTGACCCGTACGGTCGTGGTACGGCCGCGGTAACCGTCGGCCACCTTCAACTCCACCGTCGCGGAACCGCGGTTGGTGAAGGTCAGCTCCACGTCGTCGCCCACGTGCCGTGCCACGACCTCGGGTCCCGCGGTCTCCCCCGGCCCCTTGAAGACGCGCAGGAAGCCGTTCGGTCCGTGCACGGTGAGGTCGTGGGAGCCGCCCGAGCAGGCCGAGTTCCAGGTGTCGGAGATCTTCTTGCCGGCCTCGGTGGTGTAGGTCCACGGCCCGTCGGCGCGGTTGCCGGAGGTGACCAGGAAGGCGGCGCCCGCCTTGGCACCGGAGGCGAAGGTGAGCGTGAACGTCCCGGCCGCCGGATCGGCCGTACCGTCGACGGACGGCGCGTACTTGAGGGGGCGGGCGGGCCGCAGACCGCGCTCCTGCCTGGGCAGGGTGCCCTCGGCGGGCGGGGTGGGCCGGTAGTCGGGGTGTCGCTCGCGGTCCTGCGGCTCGTACCCGTCGGTGTCGGGCAGCGCGACCGGACCGGTGTCCCTGCGGGAGAAGTCGAAGGCCCCGGTCAGGTCACCGCAGACGGCCCGCCGCCAGGGCGAGATGTTCGGCTCGCGCACCCCGAAGCGGCGCTCCATGAAGCGGATGACGGAGGTGTGGTCGAGCGTCTCGGAGCAGACGTAACCGCCCTTGCTCCAGGGCGAGACGACGAGCATCGGCACGCGCGGGCCGAGGCCGTACGGACCGGCGACGCGGTCGCCGGCGCCCGGGTACAGGTCCAGGGTGACGTCGACGGTGGACCTGCCCTGCGCGTCGGACGTCGGCGGGAGCGGCGGCACCAGGTGGTCGAAGAAGCCGTCGTTCTCGTCGTAGGTGACGAACAGGGCCGTCCTCGCCCACACCGCCGGGTTGGAGGTGAGCGCGTCCAGGACCTGGGCGATGTACCAGGCACCGTAGTTCGAGGGCCAGTTGGAGTGCTCGGAGAAGGCCTCGGGGGCGGCGATCCAGGAGATCTTCGGCAGTGTGCCGGCCTTGACGTCGGCCCGGAGCCGGTCGAAGTAGCCGTCGCCGTTCTTCACGTCGGTGCCGGTGCGGGCCTTGTCGTACAGCGGGTCGCCGGGGGCGGCGTCGCGGTACTTGTTGAAGTAGAGCAGCGAGTTGTCGCCGTAGTTGCCGCGGTAGGCGTCCTGGATCCAGCCCCAGGAGCCCTGCGCGTCGAGGCCGTCGCCGATGTCCTGGTAGATCTTCCAGGAGATGCCGGCCTGCTCCAGCCGCTCGGGGTACGTCGTCCAGTCGTAGCCCACCTCGTCGTTGCCCATGACGGGGCCGCCGCCCCGGCCGTCGTTGCCCGTGTGACCCGTCCACATGTAGTAGCGGTTCGGGTCGGTCGAGCCGATGAACGAGCAGTGGTAGGCGTCGCAGACGGTGAACCTGTCGGCGAGCGCGTAGTGGAAGGGGATGTCCTCGCGGGTGAGGTACGCCATCGTGGTCGTGCCCTTCGCGGGCACCCACTTGTCGTACCTGCCGCCGTTGTAGGCCGCCTGGCCGTCGGGCCAGCTGTGCGGGAGGCCTTCGAGGAACTGCATGCCGAGGTCGTCGGCGGTCGGGTGGAAGGGCAGCAGGTCCTTGGTGCCGTCCGACTGGTGCCACACCGACCTGCCGTTCGGGAGCGTCACCGGATGCGGGTCGCCGAAGCCTCGCACGCCCCTCAGCTTGCCGAAGTAGTGGTCGAACGAACGGTTCTCCTGCATGAGGACGACGATGTGCTCGACGTCCTCGATCGTCCCGGTGCGGTGGTTGGCGGGCAGGGCCGCGGCACGCTCGATGCTGCTCGACAGCGCGCTGAACGCCGTGGTGGCACCCGCGATCTGGAGGAATCTGCGCCGGTTGACTTCGGACATGGGTGAAGGACCTCTCGTGCGGGGCGTGTTCGGCGGCCGGTGGTTCGCTGAGGAATGCGCGCGCAAGGAGTGTTCCAAGAGGACACAACGGGAGGGAAGGCACGGATGGCCCCCATGTGAAGGTCGACGGTACGGGGGGTGCGGCGGGTCCCCCACGAGGTGGTGACCGGGGTGCGGCCGCCCGTCCACCCGCACCCGACGACGCACCCGGGGCCCCGCCCGCACCGCGGGCCGGAAATCGGCGGACGGCCGAGAAGCCACCGCCGGCCCGCGCGTCGGGCAGCCCTCCCGCGCACCGGTACGCGCCAAATCGTCCGGACGGACCCACGAGGCCGACCGATACCACCCGCCCACCGATCTGCGGCGTCACCACCCCGCCACGGTGCGCCTTCACCGACCCCCAGGACCGACACGGCTTCGCCACACGGCCTTCACGCGGGACACACTTCCGGCCGACCGGGGCCCGCGGCCGACCCGCGGGGCAGACGGTACCCGTGGTGCCTGCCTAGCGTCCCGGTCCATGCGATCACCACTGATGAGACGCCTCGGACTCAGCACCGTCCTCGCCGTGGCCCTGGCCGTGTTCGGCCTGGCGCCCGCCGCGAGCGCGGACCCGGCTGCCGCCGAGCTGACGTTCGCCACCGACGGCGCGACCACCACGCCGGGCGGCACGGTGAACCTGTCGATGACGATCACCAACAACAAGACCTACGACATCTGGTTCATGTACCAGACGATCGACCCCACCTGGCTGACCACCCAGCGCCCCGACCTGAAGTACGGCTTCACCGGCTGCGCCCTGGCCACGGCCGCCGGCTCCGTACCCTGCGCCGGGACCGGTCCGGCGGACCTCGGCGCCAACTACGGCACCACCGTCCCGCCCGGCCAGAGCCGTACCGTCACCCTGACGCTCCAGGTCGCCGCCGACTCCGGCTGCAACGGCAACATCGGTTTCTACTCGTATTTCTACGCCGAGTTCAGCGACAGCACGAGCATCAGCGGCGGGCCGGTGTACACCCCCGAAACCCGTGTCCTGTGCGCCTGACAGACCATCACAACGGGCAGCGAGCTGTCGCGTCGACCTGAAATCGGCCCATGACCCGAACAGGGACCCGTGAGCGGGCGCACAGCACCGCCTCCGGGCACGGGCATCTGCCCGGCGGGCCGGACCGGCCCGCCGGTACACCCTCCGGCCCCCGGACCAGCAGGCGTGTCCCTCACGCCGCCCGGATCCACGGCGTACCGGCGGACGGCCCACGCCCCGGTCGGTGCCACAGGTACCTCATTGGTCACCTGCACTTTTCCGTCATGTTTCGCAACACGGCCACGAAAGCTACACAGGGACATCACGATGTGACGCGACGGATGCGTGGACGACCGGCTTCTGAGGGGGACGCCGGCGTCGCGCCAGGGGGTGCGTCCGCTCCATGGGAGCCGTGCTCACCCCTGCCCGGGGAGGGGACTTCACCGCATGAAGCGGACCATACGCACCACCGTGCTCACGGTGGGCGCGCTCATCGCCTCGCTCGGCCTGCCGGCCGGTGCGGCACAGGCCGACACCACCACGCCCCGCGTCGACCTGCGGGTGCTGGTGGTGAGCGACGGCGGCCCGTCCACCGACGCCATCGCGGCCGAACTCGCCGCGGCCGGCACGCCGTACACCGAGATCGACCTGACGCAGCCGGAACGGCCCGTGATCGACGCCGGTTTCCTGGCCGACACCGTGGACGGCCGGCCGCGCGCCAAGTACCAGGCGGTGGTGCTGCCCGACGACAACCCGTTCCCGGCCGCTTCCACCGAGATGGCGGCGCTCGCGGCCTACGAGCAGACGTACGCGGTGCCCCAGGTCGACGCCTACACCTACGCGCGTCCGGAGGCCGGTCTGCAGTATCCGGTGTACGGCGGCTACTCCGGCAGCCTCGACGGCGTGCAGGCGTCGGTGACCACCGCCGGCCGGGCCGGACCCTTCGGCTACCTCGACGGCGCCGTACCGTTCGAGGACAACGACTCGGCCGTCGGGGAGAGTTACGCCTACCTGTCGAACCCGGTCGCGGGCGCCGACTTCACCTCCTACGTCGACGCGCCGATCCCGGGCCGGGCGACGCGTGGCTCCCTGGTGGGCGAGTACCGGCACGACGGGCGGCGCGAGCTGGTCGTCACGTTCGTCTACAACCAGTACCAGCAGCAGTTCCGGCTGCTGGCCCGCGGCATCGTGGAGTGGATGACCGGCGGTGTGCGTCTGGGCGCCTCCCGGAACTACTTCGCGGTGCACGTGGACGACGTGTTCGCCGCCGACGACCGCTGGAACACCGCCCTCAACTGCACTCCGGGCGACGTCGACTGCACCGACCCGAACGCCACACCGGACCCGATCCGGATGACGCCGGCCGATGTCGACCACGCCGTCACCTGGCAGCAGCAGCACGGCTTCACCCTCGACTTCGCCTACAACGGCGCGGGCAGCGTCGACCACCGCGAGGACAACGACGGCGCCGATCCGCTCGCCGACGAACTCATCGCCGACCGCAACGCGTTCCGCTGGATCAACCACACGTACACGCACGCCTTCCTCGGCTGTGCGCAGGACACCTCGGTGGTGCCGTGGAAATGCGCCACGAACGCCGACGGCTCCACGCGGTGGGTGAGCCGCTACGAGATCGCGGACGAGATCGCCGCGAACCGGGCGTGGGGGCAGAGCGCCGGACTCCCCCTGCACAACGACGAGTTGGTCACCGGCGAGCACTCGGGCATGAAGGTCCTGCCACAGCAGCCCGAGGACAACCCTAACCTGGCCCTCGCCCTCGACGACAACGACATCGCCTGGCTCGGCTCGGACAACTCCCGTGAGCCCGCCCAGCGTTCGGTCGGACCGGCGACCACCGTCCCCCGCCACCCGATGAACGTCTTCTACAACGCGGGCCGCGCCGCCGAGCAGATCGACGAGTACAACTGGATCTACACGAGCCGCGCCCAGGGCGGCAGCGGCATCTGCGAGGACAACCCGGCCACCACCACCTGCCTCGCCGCCCCGCTGGACCCCGTCACCGGCTACACCGGGCACATCGTGCCGCTGGAGACGCGGATCGCCCTCGGACACGTGCTGTCCAACGACCCGAAGCCGCACTTCATCCACCAGTCGAACCTGGCCGAGGACCGCATCGCCTACCCGGTGCTGAGCGGCGTCCTCGACGGCTACACGGCACTGTTCGCCGACGACACCCCCGTGGTGAACCCGCGGACCAGCGAGATCGGCACCGAGCTGGGGCGCCGGGCCGCCTGGGGGAACGCCCTGCGGTCCGGCCAGGTCACCGCCTACCGCATCGGCGGCACCGTCACCGTCGAGGCACCGGCCGGACTGGCGGTCACCGCCACCCTGCCCACCGGCTCCACGCTGGACGGCACCGCGTTCGGCGCGCCCTACGCGGGCAGGGTCTCCGGCTGGACGCCCTCCGCCGGCACCCCGCTCACCCTCACCCTGCCGTCGGCTCCGGCCGCCCCCGCACCGACCGCCGACGCCCCCGCCCCTCCGGTCACGGGGCCGGCCCCGGACACCCGGGTCCCGGCCGGCGTCACCGAACCGGTCGCGTCCTCCGCACGGGGCTGAACGGCGCACCCACCCGGTCCCACCGATGGTCCCGGCCGCCCACCCGCGGCCGGGACCGCCACCGGCGAAACGGTTCCCCCGAGGAGCCCGCCGCCGCGCACGAACCACCCCACACCTCGGCCGTGGAGCACCTCGATGCACGTTCCCCACGGCGCGCGACGCCCCGGCGCGACGCGCGTCACCCTGCTCACCGAAGGCACCTACCCGCACAGCCATGGCGGCGTGAGCGTCTGGTGCGACCAACTCGTCCAGGGCATGCCCGACATGGACTTCGACGTCCTCGCCGTCACCGGCACGGGGCGCGAACCCCTGGTGTGGGACCTGCCCGCTCACGTCACGCGGGTGCGGTCCGTCCCCCTGTGGGGCGCCCCGCCCGAGGGACGCGCGCCCCGCGGCCGGTCCCGCGGCCGGCTCGCCGCCGCCTACGAGCGGTTCCTGACCGCACTCCTCGATCCGTGCGCGGAGGACGGGTTCGCACCCGCGCTGTACGACCTGGCGCGAGCGGCGGCCGACGGCGGACTGAGCGCGTTCCTGCGGGGCGACCGGGCGATCGCCCTGCTCGCCTCCGTGTGGACCCGCCCCGGTCTGGCCGTGCGCGAGGCCCGGCCGACCGTGCACGACGCGCTGACCGCGACGGCCCTGCTGGAACACGCCCTGCGCCCGCTGGCCGTACCGCCGCCGGAGAGCGGGGTCGCCCACGCGGTCAGCGGAGGCGTCGCCGCCCTGCCCGGTCTGGCCGCGCTCGAACGGCACGGTGTGCCGCTGCTGCTGACCGAGCACGGCGTCTACCTCCGCGAGCGTTACCTCGGTTACCGGACCGCCCCCTACCGCTGGCCGGTGAAAGCGGTTGTCCTCGGTTTCTTCCGGTTGCTGGCCGAGGAGACGTACCGCCGGGCCGCGCTGATCACCCCCGGAAACCGTTACAACCGGTTGTGGGAGGAGCAGGGCGGCGCCGATCCGAAGTCGATCCGCACCGTCTACAACGGTGTGGACCCCGCCGCGTTCCCGCCCGCCGGGCCCGAGCCGGAGGTGCTCACCCTCAGCTGGGCGGGCCGGGTCGACCCGATCAAGGACCTGGAGACCCTGATCCGCGCCTTCTCCCTGGTGCGGGCCGAACTCCCCGCCGTGCGGCTGCGGTTGTTCGGCGGGACACCGCGGGGCGGAGAGGCCTACCGGGGGCGGTGCGAGGAGTTGGCCGCCGGGCTGGGGCATGCGGACGCCGTCACCTTCGAGGGCCGCGTCGACGACATCAAGGACGCCTACGCGGCCGGCAACGTGGTGATGCTGTCCAGCATCAGCGAGGGCTTCCCGTTCACGCTGATCGAGGCCATGTCGTGCGGGCGGGCCACCGTCTCCACCGATGTGGGCGGGGTCCGCGAGGCCGTCGGCGACACCGGTCTGGTGGTGCCGCCGCGCGATCCGGCCGCGATGGCCGCCGCCGCGCTGGAACTGCTGGGCGACGCGACGCGGCGCAGGGCGATGGGCGAGGCGGCGCGGCTGCGGGTGATCGAGCGGTTCACCCTGCGGCAGACCATCGACACGTTCCGCTCCATCTACCAGGAACTACCCTCGCTGAGGCCGGAGTTGCCCGCCCGGATGCTCCTGCCCGCCCCGGCGGTCACCGGCACGGGGAGCCTCGCCGGATGAGCGGGCCGATGTCCCTCGAACCCGGCGGCGCCGAACAGGACTCCCTGGCGCTGCGGCTGGCGGCACCCGGCCCGCCGCGCCGCCGCCCGCGCTGGGCCCTGGACGACACCACCCTCGCCGTCCGGCTGCCCCGGCAGGGCCCCGACGAGGAGGCGGTCAGTGCCCTCGCCGCCGAACTCGCCGACCGGGTCGGCCCCGCCGTCCACCCCTACGAAGTGGCCGCGCTGCTGGAGGCGGAGGGCCTGTCCGCCTCCGTGATCAAGGAGCGGTACGGCCACCCGAACCTGTTCTCGCTCGCCTCCGCGCTCTACGACAGGGTGCCGCGCACCTTCCCCGAGCCCGCGCCCGCGGCCGACCCCTGGCGCCCGGACACCGTGCGCTGTCTGCTGCGGGGCGCCCTGTTCGCGCTGCCGGGCCTGGCCTATCCGCTCACCGCGCCCCTGTGGGACGCGGGCCGCCACACCGCCGTACTGGTCGTGGCGGGACTGATCTCCTGGGCCTGGGGGCAGGCGCTGGGGCACCGGGCCCACCTGCGGATGACGGCCGGGCGGCGGGAAGCCGGGCGTACGCTCCTGGTCGGCGCGCCCCTCGGGGCGGTGGTCGCCACGGCGGCCGCCGCGCTGTCCGCCGGCGGCGGCCCGGTGACGCTGGTGGCGGCCGGGCAGTCGGTGTATCTGGCGGCGGCCGGTGTGCTGCTGGTGCTGGGCCGGGAGCGGCTGCTGCTGGCGGCGCTCACGCCGCTGATCGCCGGTGCCGCCGTGCTGCTCCGGTGGGATCTCGACCCGTCGTCGCGGGCCGCGCTGCCCCTGCTGGCGCTGCTCGCCACGCTCGCCGTCAC
Organism: Streptomyces sp. NPDC058335; assembly: GCF_042723915.1. Taxonomy (NCBI): domain Bacteria; kingdom Bacillati; phylum Actinomycetota; class Actinomycetes; order Kitasatosporales; family Streptomycetaceae; genus Streptomyces; species Streptomyces sp. NPDC058335. Next base: position 354,106 of record NZ_JBHXHX010000009.1, read on the forward strand.
CGGCCACGCACTGCACACCGCCCTCGCCGTCCCGCCCGCGCCGGCCGCGGTCCGGCCGCGCCTGCTGCGGTCGCTGCCGTACGGGCTGTTCGGACTGGCCGCGGGCGTGCTGGTGCTGCTGGAGGGCCATGAGGAGCCGTACGCCGTGATCGTGCTGACCGTGAGCATGGGGCCGGCGGAATGGTTGCTGTACCGCTTCCGGGGGCTGTCCGTCGCCGCGCTGCGCGCCACCGCGACGCCCGCCGCCTTCCTGCTGCGCTCGGCCGGCGTCCTCGCCCTCTGTCTGTTCGCCCATGTCCTGCCGCTGCTGCCCGCGGCCCTGCTCACCGGCGCCGATCCGGCCGTCCTGCTGCCGCTCGCCGCCGCCCTGTGGACCGCGCTGCTGCTGCAGGCCTTCGGGGCGGCCTGGCCGTCCGCCGCGATCTGCCTCGCGGCCGCGGCCTACGCCTCGGCGGCCACCCTGTCCGGCCTGCCACCCGGCCCGGCCGCCCTGCCCCTGTGCTGCGGCGCCGCCGCGCTCTGCCTCGCGGTGTGCGCGCTGTGGACGCTCGGCCGGCCCGCCCCGCACGCCTGACCGCACACCGGCTCCACACTCCCCGTCACCCGACGACCAGGAGTCGACCGACAACCGGAAGGACCAACCGAGTTGACCTCCGCACCGCTCGCCGCCGTCACCGGAGCCGAGGGCTTCATCGGCTCGCACCTCACCGAGGCGCTGGTCGCCTCCGGCCACCGGGTGCGAGCCATGGCCCAGTACAACTCCTTCTCCTCCTACGGCTGGCTGGAGACACTGCGCCCCGATGTCCTGGACCGGGTGGAGATCGTCCTCGGCGACGTCCGCGACCCCGGCTCGGTCCGCGCGCTCCTCGAAGGCGCCGACGTCGCCTACCACCTGGCCGCCCTGATCGCGATCCCCTACTCCTACCAGGCGCCGCACAGCTACGTGGACACCAACGTCACCGGCACCCTCAACGTGCTGGAGGCGGTCCGCGCGCTCGGCACCCCCCGGCTGGTGCACACCTCCACCAGCGAGACGTACGGCACCGCCCGAACCGTACCGATCACCGAGGACCACCCCATCAACACCCAGTCGCCGTACGCCGCTTCGAAGGCGGGCGGGGACCGGCTGGCCGACAGTTACCACGCGAGCTTCGACACCCCCGTCGTGACGCTGCGCCCGTTCAACACCTTCGGGCCGCGCCAGTCGATGCGCGCGGTCATCCCCACCGTGATCGGGCAGGTGGCCGCCGGCGAGCGCACGCTCACCCTCGGCGACCTGCGCCCCACGCGGGACTTCACCTTCGTCAAGGACACCGCGCAGGCGTTCCTGGCCGTCGGCACCGCGCCCGCCGAGCGGGTCGTCGGCCGCACCTTCAACGCCGGTACCGGCGGGGACATCTCGGTCGGGGACCTGGTGGCGCTGATCGGGAAGGTGATGGACACCGCGCTCGACGTGCGCGAGGACCCCGCCCGCATCCGGCCGGCCAACTCCGAGGTGCTGCGGCTGGTCGCCGACGCGAGCCGGCTCGCCGACGCCACCGGCTGGCAGCCCGCGCACACCCTGGAGGAAGGCCTCGCCCGCACCGTGGAGTTCTTCCGCGACCCCGGCAACCTGTCGCGTTACAAGACCGGTATCTACAACATCTGACCCGTCCGGCACGTCCCGAGCACACGTATGAAGGAGGAGCCCCATGATGCACGCAGTGATCCTGGCGGGAGGCAAGGGCGTCCGGCTGCGGCCGTACACCACCGCGCTGCCCAAGCCGCTCGTCCCCATCGGTGACCAGCACGCCATCCTGGAGATCGTGCTGCGCCAGCTCGCCACGGCCGGCTTCACCAGCTGCACCATCGCCATAGGACACCTCGGCGAGATCATCCGCGCCTACGTCGGCGACGGCACCCAATGGGGCCTGGCCGTCGACTACGCCACCGAGGAGAGCCCGCTGGGCACCATGGGACCGTTGCTGACACTGCGGGAACGGCTTCCGGAAACGTTTCTGGTGATGAACGGCGACGTGCTGACCGACCTCGACTACGCCGACGTCCTGCTCCGGCACCGCGAGTCGGGAGCGCCGCTGACGATAGCGACGTACGCCCGCAAGGTGCAGATCGACTTCGGAGTGCTGACCACCGCCGACAGCAGGGTGGTCGCGTTCACCGAGAAGCCGAGCATGGACTACCGCGTGTCGATGGGCGTGTACGGCCTGACGCGCTCGACGCTGGACGGCTACACGGCCGGACTGCCGCTGGGCTTCGACGAGTTGGTCCTCGACCTGCTGAAGTCCGAGAACCCGCCGCACGCCTACGACTTCGACGGGTACTGGCTGGACATCGGCCGCCCGGACGACTACGACCGGGCCAACGCCGAATTCACCAGCCGCAGGTCACTGCTGCTCAAGGGAGCCTGAGCACCACATGCGCATTCTCGTCCTCGGCCACACCGGCTACCTGGGCGCCCACGTCGCCGAGCGGCTGCGGGCCCTGCCGGGCACGCAGGTCCTCGGCGGCGGACGCTCGCCCGCCGCCGGGTTCCCCGTCGACCTCGCCGCCGTCCGCCCCGAGCAGTTGGCGAAGACGCTTGCCTCGGCCGCGCCCGACACCGTGGTCAACTGCGCCGGCGCGACCGGCGGCGACGCCGTGACCCTCGCGGAGGTCAACGCCCGCGGCCCCGCCGTCCTGTGCGCGGCGCTGCGGTCCGCGGCCCCGGCGGCGCGGCTGGTCCATCTCGGCTCGGCCGCCGAGTACGGCCCCGGCCGCGTGGACTCCCGGGTGGCGGAGTCTGCGGCCACCAGCCCGGCCGGCCCGTACGGCGCCACCAAGCTCGCGGGGACGGTCGCGGTGACGGCGTCGGGGCTGGACGCGGTGGTGCTGCGGGTGGGCAATCCGGTGGGGCCGAGGGCGCCCGCCTCGGGCCTGCCCGGCCGGATCGCCGGGCTGCTGCGGGCGGCGGGCACCGACCCGGAGGCGGTGCTGCGGCTGGGCGACCTGTCGGCGTTCCGCGACTTCGTGGACGTACGCGACGTGGCGCGGGCCGTGGCGCTGGCGGTCACGGCGCCCGGTCCGCTGCCGCCGGTCCTCAACATCGGCGGCGGCCGGGCGGTCCCGGTGCGCGAGCTGGTGCGGCGGCTGGTGCGGCTCGCGGGCTTCGCGGGGCGGGTCGAGGAGAACGCGGCGGGCTCGGCCCGTTCCGCGGAGGTCTCGTGGCAGTGCTCGGACATCGGCGCCGCCGCGCGGGCCCTCGGCTGGCGCCCGGTCCACTCCCTCGACGACGCCCTCGCCGCGCTGTGGGGAGGCGACGGTACGCCGTGAGCCTGCTGATCCCGCTGTACGTCCATCCGGCCGAGGACCCGGGGGCCTGGCACCGCCTGATCACCTCGGCCGCCGGCACCTACGGGGTGGTCCTCAACCCGGCGAACGGGCCGGGCGAGGGCCCCGATCCGGCGTTCGCCGCGGCGGCCGGCGCGCTGCGGGCGGCGGGGGCGCGGCTGCTGGGGTACGTAGACACCGATTACGGAACAAGGGACGGCGCGGAGATCGCCGACGAGGTGCGCCGGCACCAGGAGTGGTACGCGGCCGACGGCTGTTTCCTGGACCGGGTGACCGCGACCCCGGACGCCCTGTCCGCCTGCCGCCGGCTGGTCCGGGCGGTGCGACGGCTGGGCGTGGGGACGGTCGTGCTCAACCCCGGGGTCCATCCGGCGGCCGGGTACACGCGGCTGGCCGACCTGACCGTGACCTTCGAGGGCCACTGGTCGACGTACGTCTCGGCGTTCAGCAGACCGGCGTGGACCGCCCGGCAGGCGCCCGAGCGGCTGTGCCACCTGGTCTACGGGGTGCCGGAGGCGCTGGTGCCGCTCGCCGTGCGCACCGCCCACGAACGCGGCGCGGCGGTCTGCGGCCCCGTCACCGGTGAACTGCCCAACCCGTGGGCCGGGTTGAGTCCGGCGCTGACCGGAGTCCGGCCGTGAGGCGGGCCGTAGCGGGCTCGGTGGCACTGGCTGTCCTGCTGGTCGCGGCGTCGAGCGGCTACTCCGGGGACGGCCGGACCGCCGACCCGGCACCGACGGCCCAGCCGCGGTGGCAGCCGGGCCCCGGCCTGGCCTGGCAGTGGCAGCTCGACGGGAAGGTCGACCCGTCGGCCGACGTGCCCGTCTACGACATCGACGGCTTCGAGAACTCGGCGGCCGACGTGGCCCGGCTGCACCGGGACGGCCGCAAGGTCATCTGCTACGTCAACGTCGGTGCCTGGGAGAACTTCCGGCCCGACAAGGACGCCTTCCCGCGCTCGGTGCTCGGCGAGCCCAACGGCTGGGCGGGCGAACGGTGGCTGGACATCCGGCGGCTCTCCGTCCTGCGGCCGCTGATGGAAAGGCGTTTCGACATGTGCCGCGACAAGGGCTTCGACGCGGTGGAACCCGACCTGATGGAGGGATACGGCAACGAAACCGGTTTCCCGCTCACCGCCCGCGACCAGCTCCGCTACAACCGCATGATCGCCGAACTCGCCCATGAGCGCGGCCTGTCGGTGGGACTGAAGAACGACCTTCCCCAGATCCCCGAGCTGGTCGGCGACTTCGACTTCGCGGTCAACGAGGAGTGCGCCCAGTACGACGAGTGCGGTCTCCTCACCCCGTTCGTCGCGGCGGGCAAGGCGGTCTTCCATGTGGAGTACACGGAACCCGCCGGGGAGTTCTGCCCCCAGTCCCGCAGGCTGCGCCTGTCCTCGATGCTGAAGAAGCCGGAACTGGGGGTGTGGCGCAGGCCCTGCTGAGACCTCGGGCGGCATGCGGACGCCGGGCGGGAGCAGCAGGGCGGTCACCGGGTCGGGGACGGACTCAGCTCAGCAGGGCCGGCACCTCCTGGTGGCCGTTGGATATGAAGGACTCCAGGGGGCGCAGCTCCGCCGCCGGGACGGCGGGCCGCAGGCCGGGGAAGCGGGCGAAGAGCGCTGACAGGGCGATGGACGCCTCCATCCGCGCCAGCTGGGCCCCCAGGCAGTGGTGCACGCCGTGCCCGAAGGAGAGGTGCTCACCCCGTGTGGCGCGGGTGACGTCGAAACGGTCGGCGTCCTCACCGTGCAGGGCGGGGTCCCGGCCCGCCCCGGCGTACGAGATCGTGATCGCCTCGCCGCGCGCGATCGTCACCCCGCCGATCTCCAGGTCCTCCACCGCGTAGCGCAGCACGGAGTGGGCGCCGGGTGCGTCCAGGCGCAACGACTCGTCGATGACGTCCTCCCAGGACGCCTGCCCGGAACGGACGAGTTCGAGCTGCTCGGGGTGGGCGAGGAGCCGGGTGATCGCGTTGTCGAGGAGGTTCACCGTCGTCTCGTAACCGGCGGTGAGCAGCAGGATGAGGTTGTCCGCCAGCTCCTTGTCGCTCATCACGGCATCCTCGTCGTCGCGGGCGCCGATCAGGTCCGTGGTCAGGTCGTCGCCGGGCTCGCGCTTCTTCAGGACGACGAGGTCGTTCATGGTGGCGTACAGGCGGACGACATTGCTCTGCGCCTCCTGGGTGGAGGACGTCGTCGCAAAGAAGCCCTTTATGACGCGGAGCAGCTCACCGCGTGCCGACTCGGGCACTCCGAACAGTTCGGAGACGACGCTGCTGGGCAGCGGGTGCGCGTAGTGCTCTCGGAGGTCCACGACCGAGTCGGGCGCGGCCGCCGCCAACTGCCCCAGCCTGTCCAGCAGTTCATCGACGATCTTCTCGATGCCGGGGCGCATCGCGTTGACGCGCCGGACGCCGAACGCGCCCGCGACCGGGCGGCGCAGTCGGGTGTGCTCGGTGCCGTACGCGGTGACCATGTTCTGTACCGAGACCCAGATGGACAGGGGCCAGTCGGCGGTGACCTCGCCGTCGATCCAGGCCGGCCAGTGCCGGTAGGCGTCCTTCGATACGCGCGGATCCAGCAGGAGCCGCTTGATCAGTTCCGCGCTGGTGACCGACCAGGCCGGTACGCCGCCCGGGAGTTCGACCCGCGTCACGGGGCCGCGTGCACGGATACGGCCGATCTCGCCCTGGATGTCACGGCCGCCGGGGTCGATGGCGAAGGGACATGTCGCGGGCTGCGGCGTGGCGTCCGTGGGCTGGGAGGGCTGGGTGGGCTGGGTGGGCTGCATCGTCGATTCCGCTTTCGGGTGCGTTGAGGTGGAGTGATGTGGAGTGACAGGGAAGGCCGGTTCAGCCGGCCGGAGGCGTGGGGGCGGGCAGCAGGTCCCTCAGGTGCTCGCGGTACCAGGGGGCGCAGGCGGCGAAGTGCTCCGCGAACCCGGGGCCGGGTTCCAGTCCGGTCAGGGACCACAGCTCAGAGCTGTCGAACCAGTGGTCGGTTCCGAACTGGGCGAGCCTTTGCACCAGGGCCGCGTCGGCCGGACCACCGAGGCGTTCTTCCAGGTCGGCACGTGACACGTCCCCGTGCGGCAGGGGAAGACCCAGGTGCCGGCAGATCGCCGTGACGAGGTCGCGCACGACGACCGGACGGGGATGGGCCGCGTGCAGGACGGCGGACGCGGGAAGCGGAGCCGGCCGGGTCACCAGGGCCGCGGTCACCCGGGCCAGGTCGTCGACGGAGATCAGCGACAGCCTGGCCCGTCCGCCCTCGATCCACTGCGGCAGCCGTGTGATCATCCTGACGAGCGCGGGAACGAGCCACACGTCCCCCGCGCCGTAGACCAGGTAGGGGCGCAGGACGACGCCGCCGGCGGCGAGGACGCTCCTGTCGCCCGCGAGCCGCGAGGCGCTGGTCACCGACAGCGGGCGGCCGGACGGCGCGGGCTCGCCCCGATGGGGGCCGGGCCCGTACACCGCGGCGGTGCCGAGCCGCACGAAGCGCCGGACACCGGTCCGGCCCGCCTCGGCCAACAGGGCTCGGGTTCCCCCGGTGTTGACCGCGTGGGCGGTCGCCGGATCGTGCGTGATCACCGAGGCGAGGTGCAGGACCGTGTCGGCGCCGCGGCACACGCCGCGCAGGGACGCGGGGTCGGTGAGGCTTCCCCGGACGACGGCGGCCGTTGCGGCGCAGCAGTCCGGTACGTCCCTCTCGTGGACGAGCAACCGCAGTCGCGGCCGGCTCTCGTGGGCGAGCAGCCGGTGGACGGCCTGATGGCCGATGAACCCGGTCGCGCCGGTGACGAGGACGGTCGACGCGCCGCCGTCCACCCGGAGCTCACCACTGCGCACGTTTACGCCTCTTTGCGAAAGAGACAAGCCAGCCGTGTGCGCGGGCGGGGATGCCTGCCGTGGTGCGAGTTACGATGAAAGCGCTGTCAACGGTGGAACTCTGCCGGTGCGGAAGGGAATTGCGGGTGCGCGGAGATGACCGGCCGGACTTCCCGGCCGTGAGGTGGTGCGTCACAGGAGTCGGTTCCTTTCCTGGAGCGGAGTCGTCGACGCGGGTGGCCGCACGGCGGCGCCGCGACGCCCGTGGCCCGGCGGTCGTCCGGGCGGACCTCCGCGTGAGCCGCCCGGTGGCACCCGGTGCCTATGCCCTGTGCACCGGGCATACGGATGGGCGCCACCAGGCGTCGATGACGGTGAAGAGGACCGGGCGGTGCAGGTCAGCGGCGTACCGGACACCGCGGACGGCGACGGGGAACGCCGGTCACCGGCGGCGGTGGGGAATCGCGGGACGATCGGGCCGGTCGGCGATGCCCCTGAGCCCGCTCGACGGAGGGCGGGTGGACGAAGGGACTGTCAGCCTTGCGCCGAGGTGCCTTCGAGCAGCGCCGAGAACACCAGGCGGCCGTTCTGGTGACCTGTGACCTCGAGCGCCGTCAGCTGGGGCGTGCCGGTCGGCCTGAGACGGGTCTCGATCCAGCAGGGCTGGTCGTACTCGACGTAGCCGAGGAAGGCCACCTTGGCCGAGGTGTGGTGGTGCAGGGCCGGTGCCACGGTCGCGTTTGCGGCCTGGAACGCCGCTTCGACGAGGAGCATCCCCGGGAAGTGGTCGTTGCGGTGGTCGAACAGCGTCGGGTGGCCGAAGTCCGCGCGCAGTTGCCAGCGCCCGAACGGGGCGTCGGCCGACGCCGCCGGCTCGGGAGCCGGGGCGAGCAGGACGTCCATCACGCGCGTCCGGCCGACAGCGGCCGGCGGCACGGGGTCGGGTTGGACCGGCTGCGTGGCGGCCTCGATCTGGGCCCCGCGCAGCCTGCGGTAGACGGCGGAACTGACGATGTCGAAGCGGCCGCCCCCCTGCGCCACCGTCCTGCCGTCCGCGCGCAGCGTCATGTCGCAGGTCATGGACCCCAGCCGGCGACCACGCAGACGCAGGCCAGAACAGACGACCTCGACCTCGATGCGGTGGGTCCCGAGGGCTGTGGCCGGACGGGCCGGCTCCCGGGTGTACGCCATGTCCCACATGACGAAGTGGTGCCCCAGCGGAACGTCGTGGGCCACGTGCGCCAGCAGCAGACCGCACTGCCGGATGGTCTCGCCGATCAGGTTCGCCGCGTGGTTACCGTTCACCCGTGTGTAGAACGGGTGGTCTTGGGGCCATGCGACACTGATCAGATAGCGGTCCTTGGCCAGAGGCCGCCAGCCGACCGGCAGCACATCCGACGGGTTCGAGCGGTGCACCCACTCCTTGGCGACCGGATAGAACGACACATCACGCGATATGTCCGTTTCTTCCGGTCTGGAATTCTGCGCACCGATCTCACTTACAGCTATGGCTTGCATTGCCTTCCCCCCAGGAATGCGACGCTGAGCTCGAGATGAGCCCGAGCGGGACGTAACATACGTGTGAGTCGGTATGTAGCTCAATGGGTTGTCTCATATTGTGAGATTAATGACTGGTTACGTCGGCTCCACCAGCACAGACGCGCGCAGCCCCCGGAGGTAGAACCCATGGCGACGCAGGAACGAGGTCTCGCGACCCGCCGGATGATCCTGGAGGCCGCAGGGGCCGTCTTCTCGGAACGCGGCTACAGCGCCGCGACGGTCTCCGACGTACTGAAGAGGCTGGGGCTCACCCGGGGGGCCGTGTACTTCCACTTCGCCTCCAAGGAGGAGCTGGCGCGGACGGTGCTGGCCAGCCAGGCGGACATCCCCACCGTCGTCCGGGACATCAAGCTCCAGGAACTGATCGACCTCGGGCTCGTGTTCGCGTGCCAGCTGACCCGGGACCCCGTCCTCCAGGGCAGCGTCCGGCTGTCACTGGAGCTGGACTCGGTCGGGCTCGACCGGAAGCTCCCCTTCAGGAGCTGGGTCGACCGCAACCAGGAGATCCTCGAACAGGCGCGTGCGCAGGGCGAGCTGCGCCCGCACGTGGATCTGACGGAGACGGCCGAGCTGCTGTGCTCCTGCTTCACCGGAGTTCAGCTGTTCTCGCAGGTCATGACCGGCTGGGCGGATCTGGAGTCGCGGATCCGGGCGCTACTGAGGCATGTGCTCCCCAACATCGCGGAACCCTCCGTCCTCGTGCAGCTCGACCTGAGCGCGGACCGGGGACTCAAGGTCGGGGCGGAGCTGAGCGCCCTGGCGGAGGCACAGGAGGCCCAGGAGCCGCAGGAGAACGACTTCTGACATTCCGGCATGTTCGATTTATCGAACAGGCTTCGACGGGCTGGGGCCGCCCGGTGCGGGCCGCCCCAGCCGCGGCGACCTCAGCCCATGCGGCCGACCAGTGGCGGCAGCAGATTCCATACCCCTGTGACGGTTGACTCGGCGAGCCACTGCTCGTTCTCGTGCCACAGGAACGCCAGCCCCACGGTCATGGCGACGATCGCGCTGGAGGCGTGGCCCGCCGCACCGGAGCGGACGAACGGATAGCCCCGCTCCGCGGCGGCGACGGCGGTAGTGACGTACTCCTCCCACTGCTGAATCAGGTTCACCGTGGACTTTCGGTCCTTCTCGCAGCTCAGGAGCACGCCGGCGCGGAAGACGACATCCCGCCGGTACAGGTCCGCGAACGCCCGCACCGCGCGCGACAGGTCCCGTGCACCGTTGTCGTCGTCGTGACCGGTCACCCCCGCGAACCTCTGGGCCGCCGCCGCTTCCACGGCGTCCGCCAGGGCCTCCTTGCTGGGGAAGTGGAAATAGAGGGCGCCTCTGCTCACTCCCGCGTCCGCGGAGATGGAGGACAACTTCGCTCTCGAGTAGCCGTGTTCGGCGAAGACCGTCGCGGCCGAACGTATCAATTGGGAGCGGGTCCGGGCCGCCTTGTCTCTCATGCCGACTCCTCACATCCGTGCAGGTGGCTCGCGGTGACGCCGGGTCCGGAACCCGGGCCGCAAGGTACGTGAATATAACATTCACGCTTGTATCTTTACCCCGTTCGCAAGGGGACTTTATCGGCCGCCGAGCCGGTTGCTGACGGACAGTCTCAGTCCACTATGAGGCGAAATACCCAATCTCACGACGTCAATTGAGACGCGGGGCGTGTGATCCAAGCCACCTGACGCGCGTTGACATGCATGCGTGTCGGTTTGTATTCTCCGAGTGCTCGATCGGTTTTCGGCGTGGGTGTCCACGCAGGAACGGGGGACATCGGATGAGCCAGCCGGGCATGGTTCGGCACAGAACGGACAGCACACATCACCGTCACCGCACTCCCGGCACGCAGCGTCGCGTGTCGCGGGACGTGCCGGGTTTCAGGTCGGGGGCAGAGGTGGCTGGCGAGGCGTGGCGTGTACTCGTCGTCGAGAGCGACGTGGACGCCCAACGGGGGATCACTCACAGTCTCAAGCGGCAGGGCTGCGACGTCGTCGGTGTCGACAGCGGCAGCAAGGCCCTGGACATGTACGAACACGCGGATCTGGTCCTGCTGGACCTGGAGTTGTCGGACCTGCACGGCCTCGACGTCTGCGCCGCGATCCGGGCGGCCGGGGACACGCCCATCATCGCGTTCACGTGCCGGCGCAGCGAGTGGGACCAGGTGCTCGTCCTCGAGGCGGGGGCGGACGACTGCCTGATGAAGCCTTACGACCTGCGGGAGTTGACAGCCCGGATCGGAGCGGTGATGCGCCGCAGCCTGCGCCCGGCCCGCGCCCCGGACGTCATGGAGTGGGGACCGCTGCGCATCGACATGAAACTGCGCGAGGTCACGCTGCGCGGCGCGCGCGTCGATTGCACCCGCAAGGAATTCGATTTGCTGTGCCTGCTGGCCTCACAGCCGGGGGAGGTCGTGTCGCGGCGCCAGCTCATGAGCCAGGTCTGGGGGGAGCACTGGTCGCCGCCCAGCCGCACGATCGACACCCATGTGGCCAGTCTGCGCAGAAAGCTCGGACCGGACGAGTGGATAACGACGATCCGCGGTGTCGGGCTGTGCTTCGAACCCGCCGACTTCCACTGATCCGGCTTCGCACACCGGCCGGTTCGCCATTCCGGCCCGCGCTCAGCGGTCGGCGGAGCGGTCGTGACCAGATGCTCCGCCGACGCCACGGGTGGCCCGACCGCCGCCCGCACACATCCTTCGAAGGGAACCACGACCCATGTCTGATCTCACTCCCGAGCGCGTCGGCGCCGCCTGGGCCTCCCTCGGCACCGGAGACCGCGAGAAGATAACGGAGTTCTGGGACGAGAACGTGCGCTTCGAGGTGCCCGGACTGCACGCCTACTCGGGCTGGTACGAGGGTCTCGACGCGTTCCTGGAGTTCTTCGGGAACATGTTCCGGCTCTCCGGCGGCACGATGCACGGCGAGAGCGTGACGGTCCTGGTCAACCCCGAGGCCGGCTACTCGGTCGACGTCAACCGCATCTCAGCGGTACGCGCCGGGGCCCCGGAGGACAGCACCTCCCCCTACGACACCTTCGCGGTCGAGGCCCTGCACCTGCTGCGCTGGAGCAACGGCCGCATCGTCGAGGGGCGTTGGGTCGTCATGGGGGCCGGAGCAGAGACCACCGCGCTGTGGTGGTCGCCGCGTGACGCCAGCGGCGCCCGCCGCCAGGTCGCCTGACCCCCGGCCGGCCCACCGACCCCGGTACGACTGTGGCACTGGCGAAGGCCACAGTCGTACCGGCAGCGGGTGCCGGCGCGGTGCGGCGGTGACGTGGGGACGGCCCCGCCGCACCGCACCGCACTCCACAGCCCGGCCACGGGAGCGTGCCGCTCCGCCACTCCCGGGTGACTCCCCCACCACACCGCACACCTTCGACCGTGAGGATCCCCATGTCCGAGGAACGTCTTCGAGTAGCCCTGGTGATCGGGAGCACCCGCGCCACCCGGTTCGGCCCCACCATCGCGAAGTGGTTCGCCCAAGAGGCCCTGCAGAACGACGCCATCGAGCTGGACGTCGTCGACCTGGCCGACTACCCCCTGCCGGTGGCAGTGACGGATGCCCCCGAGCCCGCTGACGCGGCGACGGCCGCGGCCCTCAGCGACCGGCTGGAGCAGGCCGAGGCGTTCGTCGTCCTGACGCCCGAGTACAACCACAGCTTCCCCGCACCCCTCAAGGTCGCGATCGACTGGAACTACACCCAGTGGCAGGCCAAGCCGGTCGGCTTCGTCTCCTACGGCGGCCTCTCCGGCGGTCTGCGCGCCGTCGAGCAACTTCGCCAGGTCTACGCCGAGATGCACGCCGTCACCCTGCGCGACACCGTGAGCTTCCACGGCGCCGCGGCCACCTTCGGCGCGGACGGCAACCCCAAGGAGCCGGCGGGCTGCTCCGCCGCGGCCAAGACCATGCTCGACCAGCTGGTGTGGTGGGGCACCGCACTCCGTGAGGCGCGGGCCAGGCGGCCGTACCGCGCCTGAGCCGGCCCACCGCCGCGCCTGAACCCGCGTCATCTCCGCCGAGAAGCCGATGAAATGAGACAGCCATGACCGGGATGCTCCTCGCTCCCCGTACCACTTCGGACACCTTCGTGTCCGCCGCCCGGACCGCGGGTGTGCCGGCGGGCCGCCACGCGGACCGGGCCGACCGCGAACGGCGGCTCTCCGCCGACGTGGTGGCGGCACTGGTCGAGGCCGGCTTCAGCAGGGCGCTGGTTCCGGCCCGGCACGGCGGCGAACCGACGGACTTCGTCACCCTGACCGAGGCGGTCGCCGCGGTCGGCGAGGGCTGCGCCTCCGCCGCCTGGATCGGCTCGCTGCTCGCCTACACCGGACGTTTCGCCGCCTATCTGCCCGCCGAGGGACAGGCGGAGATCTGGGCGGACGGGCCGGACAGCCGGCTCGTCAGCTCCCTGGTCTCCACCACCGCGACCGCCCTGGCGGCCGACGACGGCTGGCGGCTCTCCGGTACCTGGGCGTACGCCAGCGGTGTCGAGTTCTCCGACTGGGCCCTGGTGATGGCCATGGCGGCGGGGACCGACGAGCAGCAGCAGGCACGCTTCTTCGCGGTACCCCGCGACGCCTACCGGATCGAGGAGACCTGGGACACGGTGGGGATGCGGGCGACGGGCAGTCACACGCTCGTCGTGGAGGAGGTGTTCGTCCCCCGCCACCGCTCCTTCCTCATGGACGACATGTTCGCCGGCCGGGGCGCCGTCTCGGACGAACCGCGCCACTCCCAGCCGCTGTTCGCCGTCAACGGCCTGACCTTCGCCGCGCCGGTCCTCGGCGCGGCCCGGGGCGCGCTGGAGTTGTCGGCACGCGCACTCGCCGACAGGGCGGCACGCGGCACGGAACCGGGCGAGTCGCTGCGGATCGCCCACGCGCGGGCGGCCGGCGAGATCGACGCGGCCGGACTGCTGCTGACCCGGGCCGCCCTGAGTGTCGACCGGGCCACGGCCACCGACGAGGTCCTGGTCCGCAACCGACGGGACTGCGCGCTGGCGACCCAGCTGCTCGTCGGGGCGGTGGACACCCTCTTCCGCGGCGGTGGCACACGCAGCCAGTCCGCGTCCGACCCGCTCCAGCGCATCTGGCGGGACGCGCACTCCGCCGCCAGCCACATGGTGCTCCAGTTCGAACCCGCCGCGCTGGCCTTCACCCGCGGCCCGCTCGACGCCGCCCGAGCCGAGAAGAGATCCGGATCATGAGCACCGCACCCGCCGCCGAGAGCGGCCGGCTCTTCCACGACGACTTCCGCGACGGCTTCTCCACCACCGGCCCGAACGCCGCATGGCACACCCAGGACGTCGCGGGGGTCGCGGGCGGCGACGGGGTCGCCCGCACCTCCGCGCTCGGCCTCGCCGTGGTGCCCACCGGCGTCAACCCGCACACCGGCGCCCCCGCCTTCGTCTCGACGACGGGCCAGCAGGCGGACGGGGGCGAGGGGACCCGGGACCACGTCAAGTGGACGGCCATGCCGACCCGTACGGCGCGGAGCGGGCTGCCCGGCTTCGACATACCCGCGACCGGCGCGCTCGTGTGCACCACCACCCTCGCGGTGACCACCCACGGCACCGAGGACCACCCGTTCGGCGACGCGGTCACCGACCCGCAGGCCGACCCCCGGCCGGCCTGCGGCTCGATGATCACGGCGGACGTGGAAACGGCGTCGATCTTCGGATTCTTCGTCACCAACACGCGGGTGTACGCCAACTACGAGCGCCTGCGCATGCCCGGAACCACCTACGCGGCCTTCACCTACGCCGTCCCCGTCGCCGTACGCGCACCGGGAGACGTCGACACCCTGCGGATCACCCTCGACCGCGCACGCTCCACGGTCACCTGGGAGGTCAACGGCCGGGAGGCGCTCTCGGTGGACCGGATCGGACACCCCGTGCTGGACCGCGCGCACCTGCTGCTCGACCACGCGGGCGAGCCCGAGGACGTCTCACCGCGCCAACTGATCACCGGCATCGGCATGTTCACCCTGCTCGACGGAGCCATGGACGCCGACGGCACCGGCCTGGTGCGGCTCGACTCGGCGCCCTCCCACTACGTCAACCCCCGGGCCGGGGCGCCCTTCCCGCAGAAGTTCCTCGACGAACAGAGCCTCCGCGCCCACCGAGTCTGGGGACAGGGCGTCGCGCTGAACGTGCGCGACGTCTCGGTCACCACCTCCTGACCGGGGCATCCCCGCCCCGGCGGTCCGAAGGTCCTCCACCATCCCCCCATTTCAGTTGCAAAGGAAAACGTTGTGAACGCAGTGACGCCCGCCAAGGCGGGCCGCCGTGAGTGGATCGGTCTGGTAGTGCTCTGCCTGCCGGCGCTGCTCACGACCATGGACCTGACCCTCCTGTTCATGGCCGTCCCCAAGCTGACCGCCGATCTGAACCCCTCCAGCAGCCAGCTGCTGTGGGCCAGCGACATCTACGGCTTCCTGATCGCCGGTTTCCTGATCACCATGGGCACCGTCGGCGAGCGCATCGGGCGCCGTCGGCTGCTCATGATCGGAGCGGTCTTCTTCGGAGTCGCCTCGGTGCTCACGGCGTACGCCGACAGCCCCGAGATGCTCATCGCCGCCCGAGCCCTGCTCGGCGTCGCGGCCGCCACGCTCGCCCCGTCGACACTGTCGCTGCTGCGCACGATGTTCCAGGACGAGAAGGAGGGCACGACCGCGGTCACCATCTGGACGACGTCCTTCATGGTCGGCGGTGTCGTCGGCCCCATCGCCGGCGGTCTGCTGCTGGACCACTTCTGGTGGGGCGCGCCCTTCCTGCTGGCCGTACCGGTCATGATCCTGCTGCTGGTCGCCGGACCGATGCTGCTGCCCGAGTACAAGGACCCGGCCGGTGGCCGTCTGGACCTGGTGAGCGTGGGGATGTCGCTGGCCGCGATCCTGCCGGCGGTCTACGGCATCAAGGAACTGGCCCGCGAGGGATTCGAGACCCTGCCCGCGGTGAGCCTCGTGATCGGCCTGGCCTTCGGTGTGGCCTTCGTACTGCGCCAGCGCGGTCTGTCCGTACCCCTCCTGGACATCTCCCTGTTCGCCCGCGCGGCCTTCTCCGTCTCCGTCGGCACCCTGCTGCTGACCACCGGCCTGATGATGGGCATCCAGTACCTGCTGGCCACCTACCTGCAGGTCGTCCTGGGCATGTCGCCGGCCGAGGCGGGTCTGTGGCAGCTCCCGGTCATCATCCCCGGCATGGTCGCCGCCGTCGTCGGTACGGGCATCTCCCAGAAGATCGGCACGCCGCCCGTGCTCATCGCGGGTCTGCTGGTCGGCTCCGTCGGCTTCGGCGTACTGACGCAGGTCGACGGGAACTCCGGCACGGCGCTGGTGATCGTCTCGTCCGCGATCATGTTCATCGGTCTCGCCCCGGTGATGGCGCTCGGGATCGGCACGATCGTCCAGGCCGCTCCCGTCGAGCGGGCCGGCGCCGCGTCCGCCCTGGCCTCCACCACCAACGAGATGGGCGGCGCCGTCGGCATCGCCCTCGTCGGCAGCCTCGCGACCGCGGTGTACGGCTCCACCCTCGACGACAACCTGCCCGACGGCGTCACCGGCCAGGCCCAGGAGGCGGCACGCAACAGCGTCTCCGAGGCGGCCGCCGTGGCGGGTGAACTGCCCGGCCGGGTCGGCGGTGAGCTGAGCACGGCCGCCCACGACGCCTTCGCCCACGGTATGGAGGTCGCCTCCTTCGTCTCCATCGGCGTACTCCTCGCGATGGCCGCACTGGTCGCCGTACTGCTGCGCAAGGCGCTGCCCGCACCGGCGGCCCCTGCGGAGCCGCAGGTGGCCGGCGCCGCCGGCGAGAGCGTGCCCACCCCCGCACAGAGCGCCTGAGGCCCTGACCGGCGGATGCAGCCGGAGACAAGGAGGTACCTCGTATGACGAGGGTCAGTGTCAAGGACCAGTACTACACACTGGTCAACATCTTCGAGACGTCACCGGAGCACCAGCACCGGCTGATCGACATCTGGCAGAGCCTGGGCGCCGCGGACGAGCGGACGGGCCTGGTGTCGGTCAACGCGCACCTGAGCCATGACGGCAACTCCGTCATCAGCTACATACAGTGGCGTGACAAGGCCGCCTGGGAGGGCATCCTCGTCGACCCGGGGCGCCAGGAGCGCTTCAAGGAGGTCCTGACCTTCGCGACGTTCGACAGCATCCACTGCGAGGTGGTGTACACCCAGCGCAACCCGAAGCTGGGCGAGCCGACCGTCGAGATCACGGAGCGGCAGGACGTCTTCACGGTCGTCGAGGTGGCCCGTACGCGGTCGAAGTCGCAGCAGGACGCGCTGCTGACGGCGGTCACGCGGCCGAACCCCGTGCTCGACGCGACGCCGGGCTACGTGTCCCACAGCGTGCACCGGGACTTCGAGGGTGAGGCCGTCGTCAGCTACTCCCAGTGGGAGAGCGAGGACGCCTACAAGGCGTTCCGCGCGTCCGGCGACGCACGCGATGCCGGGCCCGCCGCGCTGGACGACGTCGACGTGCGCGAGTACGCGCTGAAGATCGCCTACATCACCGAGGCGACGACGATCTGACCGCCGGCGGCCCGGCACTCGCCGGCCGCAGGCCACAGACCTCCCGCACTCGCCCCGCGCACCGCCCGCCCCGAGCGAGCGTGCGCAGGGTGGGGCCGGGAGCCACCTGCCGGACACGACCCGAAGGGAGGAGGTGACATCCATGACCGACGCCGCTCTGAGCGCCGCACTGGACGAGGTCCTGGCCACGTTCTCGGCCGAGAACGAGCTGACCGAGAGCGAGTTCGAACTCGCCCTGGGCAACGAGACCTGGTAACCCACGTCTCCACATCGCCGGCCCTCGCTGTCCTGCAGCGGGGGCCGGCGTCTTCCCACCCCCGACTCAGAGACCGGGAGCGCACCGTGACCGCTGATTCCTTGACCGCCGATGCCGTGGCATCCCGTCCTGCCTGGCTTCAGGACCCGACCCTCGCCTGGCGTCCCGCCGCGCGCGGCGTGGTGCTCTGCGCCCGACACCACGGCCTCGCCGAGTGCCTGGGCCCGCAGACCGTCGACGCGGCCGTGGACATAGGCCCGCCCGGGATCGGCTACGACCATCTGTGCGGACTGCAGGAGCTGTTGGCGGTCCTGCTGCCTGCCGTGCGCGCCACCCGGCCCGAAGTGCTGGAGCAGCACGCCGACGTCGTGGGCCTGCTCACGCGACAGGAGGCTCCGGACCCTGGAGGGACCGGGCACAGGGGCCGTTTCGTGCCCGTGTCCGAGACCGCGTCGCTCGGCACCACCCGGCGTATCAGTCGCGAGTCCCACACCACCGCCGGCTGGATCGACCGTGCGGCCCGGTTCCTCGTCGACGCGCTGCCCTCGCTGGGCGACCGGCTCGTCCTCGTGCTGAACGGCTTCGACCACTGGGACCGCATCTCGGTGCGCATCCTGTACCGGACCGTCCTGATCGCCGACCAGCAGGGACGGAGCATCACCGTCCGCGGGCTGCTGCGGGACGCCGGCACCCTGTTCCTGGAACGGCTTTCCCGGCTCCGGGCCGTCCGGGTGTGCGCCTCGGGACTGCCGCCGGCAGCGGAGGCCTCCGGCGGCGCGTCTCCCGGCCTCGTGGTCGAGGCATGGCGGACCGGCGGGCACGCCGGTCCGCTGCGCGCCATCGGCGACGCGATCGCCCTCCAGAACTTCGAGCGGGCCGATCTGCTGATCGCCGCCCATCTGGAAGCCGTCGCCGCCGAGGGCGGCCGGGCCGACGACCTGGCCGACCTGATCAGGCTCCAGGCCATCTCCGAGGCGCAGACCGGCCGGGTCGACTCTGCCGTGGCGAAGCTGGAGCGGTCACTGGAGCTGGCCGAGAAGCCGGAGCTGAGGGCCCATCTGAACTACCTCACCGCGCTTCTCGTCACCAAGCGCAAGGACGACACGGAAACCGCGCGCACCTACTACCTGCGGGGCCTCGCCTGCCTCGACGCGCTCGGCACGCCGGGCGTGGACGCGCAGGTGGAGAAGGCGTGGATCCTCAACGGCCTCGCGCTCGGCGCGGCCATCGACGCCCGGAGGACCGACGACGCCGAGAAGCGTGACCTGCTGTTCCAGGAAGCCTTCGAACTCGAGTTCAAGGCCTTTCGGATGGTCCGCGAGATGCCCGGGGACAGCGCCTTCTACCTGCGCTACAACCTCAGCCACAACCTGGCCTTCCTGCTCCAGATCACCGGCCGGCACCAGCAGGCGGAGAACTTCCTGCGCTCCGTGTCGGCGACGATGCTCGGCACCGGCAGGCCCGAGTTCTTCGTGCCGCACCACTACGCGATCGCCGTGCTCCAACTGCGCAGGGGCAGCCACGAGCAGGCCGCAGCCTCCTTCGGGGCGGCCATCCGCGTCGCCGGAGCGCTGCGCGACCCCTTCCATCTGGAGAAACTGCTCGCCGCCGCGGGGTACACGGACCTGCGGCGGGGCGATCACGCGGGTGCCGCGCGGCATTACCGTGACGCGGCCAGGACCGCCCGCCGGCTCTGCGACGAGTCGGCGTTCGCCCAGGACCTGGCGGGGCTGCTGTGGGCGCTGACCCTGGGGGGATCCCGCTGGGACCGGCACACCCTGACGGCAGCCCGGGTCTGGTACCCCGAGGTGGCCGGCGCGTACGACCGGGGCCTCGGCCGTGCGGAACTGGCCGAGGCGCTGACCCGCGCGGGCGCGGAGATCGCACCGCCCTCCTCCAAGCTGCCCTCCTACCTGGCCGCGGTCGACCTCGAGGGTGTGCCCGACCGGGACCTCAACCGCTTCCTGGCCGGCATCAGGTCCCAGGAGAACCCGAGCCGGCCAGTGACGGAGGAGAGGGGCGGCACGGGCGCCTCCGGCGGGGCGAACACCGCGGCGGCGAAGGGGACTTCGGAGGCGGGGAGGACGCAAGAGCCGCCAGAACCCCGCGCCGTACTGGGGTCGGCCCCGCAGGCCACACCCAGCCCGGCCGCCGCCGGAGGTGGTCCGCGGTGAGCGCGCTTCCCCGGCTGACAGCGCCGCAGGCGGACGCGCTGGCTGAGCGCTTCCTGGAGCACTGCCGTACCGCCGGGGTCCTGGATGCGGACGCGCCCGCCGTGCCCTGGACGGACTACCACGCGTTCCGGGCGCGGCTGATCTCCTCCTTCCAAGTGCCCACCACCACGCTCACCCCGCTCGCGGCACGCGTGCTGTACGGCCTGGCGGCGGCCCGACGGCCCGCCGCGGTGGCCACGTTGGGCTGCTTCGCGGGCAACCTCATGGCCTGGGCCTCCGGACCGGGCTTCGGCCCTCGGCCCCTGTATCCCGGCCGGCGGTCGCTGGGCCTGGACCTCGACGCCGAGCCGGTGGCGCTCGCCGCGGACAACCTGCGGCGAGCGGGGTTCGCGCCGGGCGCCGAGGCCGTCGTAGGGGATGCCTTCGACGCGGCCGAACACCGTGCGGGAGGCCCGTGGGACCTGCTGCTCATCGACATCGACGTGCCGGGCTCGCGCAAGTCCGGCTACGCCCGGCTGCTCGAGCGCTGGCTCCCCCATCTGGCGCCGGGCGCGCTGGTGATCGCCCACGACGTCTGCCACCCGGTGTTCGCCTGGGACCTGCGCGACTACGCCGCGTTCGCCACGGAGCACGGGGCGGTGGCCACCACCACCCTGCCGGTGGACGCCTGCGGTCTGGAGGTCAGCCGCTGGCCGGGCTGACCCGGCCGCGCGCCCCACCCCGATCACCCCCCGCACCAACCCGCCCCTCCCCCGGCGCCGGAGCGATCCGGCGCCGTCGGTGTGCCCGGAATCAATTCGGCGGAAACGGTTCCGCAATCTCCGCGGCGTCACCTGACAAGAACCTGACGAAACTTCGCAGAGTCATGACGAGGTCGGGCCTGAATCTCCTTGAACCGGTCGGTCGGTTTGAAGGACTATTCAGTTGGCTTCCGAAGGCAGTCCCAGGGACGCCTTACCCGACGGCCATCGATTCCCGCGGGAGCGGTCGCACCGTCGGCCCATGGATGCAGCACACGGAATTTTGTGGAATTTCCCGAGGATGACCGAGGAGAGTGGCATGGACGCCGAAGTCATAGTCGTGGGAGCCGGCCCGGCAGGGCTGATGCTCGCCGGCGAATTGCGGCTCGCCGGAGTCGACGTCGTCCTTCTGGAGCGACTGGCCGAACGAACGGGTGAGTCGCGCGGACTGGGCTTCACGGCGCGCACGATGGAGGTGTTCGCCCAGCGCGGTCTGCTCTCCCGTTTCGGGGACATCGAGGTCAGCAATTTCGGGCACTTCGGTGGCCTGCCCGTCGACTTCAGCATCCTCGACGGTGCCCACCAGGCGGCGAAGACCGTGCCGCAGTCCCACACCGAGACCGTCCTGGAGCAGTGGGTCACCGACCTCGGCACGGACATCCGCCGCAGCCACGAGGTGCTCTCCGTCAAGGACGACGGCGACAGCACGCTCGTGGAGGTCCACGGCCCCGACGGCGTGCACGAGCTGCGCGCGCAGTACCTGGTCGGCTGCGACGGCGGCCGCAGCAAGGTCCGCAAGGCCGTCGGCTTCGACTTCCCCGGCACGGCCGCCACGCTGGAGATGTACCTCGCCGACGTACGGGGCCTCGAGCTGGAGCCGCGCATGATCGGCGAGACCCTGCCGGGCGGCATGGTCATGGTCGGTCATCTTCCGGGCGGCATCACCCGCCTGATCGTCTGTGAGCGGGGCACACCCCCGCAGCGACGCACCGAGGCCCCGGCGTACGAGGAGGTCGCGGCGGCCTGGAAGCGGCTGACCGGCGTCGACATCTCGCACGGCGAGCCGGTCTGGGTCAGCGCGTTCGGCGACGCCACGCGCCAGGTGACCCGGTACCGCGACGGACGGGTGCTGCTGGCCGGGGACTCGGCGCACATCCACCTGCCCGCCGGCGGCCAGGGCATGAACACCAGCATCCAGGACGCCGTGAACCTCGGCTGGAAGCTCGCCGCGGTGGTCCAGGGCCGGGCGCCCGAGGCCCTGCTGGACACGTACCACGACGAGCGCCATCCGGTCGGCCGGCGCCTGCTGATGAACACCAGGGCGCAGGGCCTGCTCTTCCTCAGCGGTGGTGAGGTCCAGCCGGTCCGCGACGTGCTCGCCGAGCTGATCGCCTACCCGGAGGTGGCCCGTCACCTGGCCGGCATGGTGAGCGGCCTGGAGATCCAGTACGACGTCGGTTCCGGCGCGCATCCCCTGCTCGGCCGGCGCATGCCGCGGCTGGAGCTGACGACCGCCTCGACCTCGCAGCACACCACCAGCTTCGACCTGCTCACCCCGGGCCGCGGCGTGCTGCTCGACCTGGAGGACACCGCCGCCCTGCGCGAGCGGGCGCTGCCGTGGGCGGACCGCGTGGACATCGTGACGGCGACACCGGTCGGCCTGTCCGCGCGGAGCCCGCTGGCGGGCACGGCCGCCGTCCTGGTCCGCCCGGACGGATACGTCGCCTGGGCCGCCCCCGGCAGCCACCACGACCTTCCCATGGCGCTGGAGCGCTGGTTCGGCCCCTCCCGGGCGAACCGGCTGCGCTGACCGCCTCCCGACCCGCACTCCGGGGCCGTTCCGGGTCCCCGGAACCTGCTCGCCGAGAAGGAGAAGAAAAAGAGCATGCATAGCACACTTATCGTCGCCAGGATGGAACCCGGTGCGCGTTACGACGTCGCCCGGCTCTTCCAGGAGTTCGACGGGACGGAAATGCCGCACATCATGGGAACCCGGCGGCGTCAGCTGTTCCTCTACAAGGGCCTCTATTTTCATCTCCAGGAATTCGAGACCGACAACGGTGGAGAAATCATCGAGGAAGCGAAAACGGATCCCCGCTTCGTGAAGATAAGCGAGGACCTCAAGCCGTACATTCAGGCCTACGACCCCGCCACCTGGCGGTCACCCGCCGATGCCATAGCAAAGCCGTTCTACCACTGGGAAGCTTCCTCGTGACCGGCCGTCGTGTCGCCATCACCGGAATCGGAGTCCTCGCTCCGGGCGGTATCGGCGCCAAGAACTTCTGGAATCTGCTGAGCGAGGGTCGCACGTCGACCAGGGGGATCACGTTCTTCGACCCTTCCCCCTTCCGGTCGCGGGTCGCCGCGGAGATCGACTTCGACCCCGAGGAACACGGGCTGGGCCCGCAGGAGATCCGCCGTATGGACCGGGCCGCGCAGCTCGCCGTCGTGGCGACCCGTGAGGCCGTCGCCGACAGCGGCATCGCCCTGGCCGAACTCGACCCCTACCGCACCGGGGTGACGATCGGCAGCGCGGTCGGCGCCACCACGGGCCTGGACCAGGAGTACCGGGTCGTCAGCGACGGCGGGCGGCTCGACCTGGTCGACCACCGCTACGCGGTGCCACACCTCTACAACCACTTCGTGCCCAGCTCCTTCGCGGCCGAGGTGGCCTGGGCGGTGGGTGCCGAGGGCCCTTCGACGGTCGTCTCCACCGGCTGCACCTCCGGCCTCGACTCGGTGGGCCACGCCGTGGACATCATCCGGGAGGGCACCGCGGACGTCATGATCGCGGGCAGTTCGGACGCCCCGATCTCGCCGATCACCGTCGCCTGCTTCGACGCCATCAAGGCGACGACCTCACGGAACGACGACCCCGAGCACGCCTCGCGCCCCTTCGACGGGACCCGCAACGGCTTCGTCCTGGGCGAGGGTGCGGCGGTGTTCGTCCTGGAGGAGCTGGAGAGCGCCAAGCGCCGCGGTGCGCACATCTACGCGGAGATCGCCGGCTACGCCTCCCGCTGCAACGCCTTCCACATGACGGGGCTCCGCCCCGACGGCGCCGAGATGGCCGAGGCCATCGGGGTCGCCCTCGACGAGGCGCGGGTGAACCCGGAATCGATCGACTACATCAACGCGCACGGCTCCGGCACCAAGCAGAACGACCGCCACGAGACCGCCGCGTTCAAGCGGAGCCTCGGCGACCACGCCTACCGGACGCCGGTCAGCTCGATCAAGTCGATGGTGGGCCACTCGCTCGGTGCGATCGGCTCCATCGAGATCGCGGCCTCCGCGCTGGCCATGGAGAACCACGTCGTGCCGCCTACCGCGAATCTGCACACCCCCGACCCCGAGTGCGACCTCGACTACGTGCCGATCACGGCACGGGAGTGGCACACGGACACGGTCCTGACCGTCGGCAGCGGCTTCGGCGGCTTCCAGAGCGCCATGGTGCTGGCACGACCCGACAGGAGCATCGCATGACGACCCCGGTTGTTGTCACGGGCCTGGGCGTCGCCGCTCCCAACGGCCTCGGCACCAAGGACTTCTGGGCGGCCACGCTCCGCGGCGAGAGCGGCATCGGGCCCGTCACGCGCTTCGTCCCGGACCAGTACCCGGCCCGGCTGGCCGGTGAGGTGCCCGGCTTCCTCGCCGAGGACCATCTGCCCGGCCGGCTCCTGCCGCAGACGGACCGGATGACCCGGCTGGCGCTGGTCGCCACCGACTGGGCGCTGGAGGACGCGGAGGTCACACCGCAGGAGCTGAACGCCTACGACATGGGCGTGGTCACGGCCAGTTCCTCCGGCGGCTTCGAGTTCGGGCAGAACGAACTCCGGAAGCTCTGGAGCAAGGGCGGCCAGTACGTCAGCGCCTACCAATCGTTCGCCTGGTTCTACGCCGTCAACACCGGCCAGATCTCCATCCGCAACGGCATGAAGGGCCCCAGCGGGGTCGTGGTCAGCGACCAGGCGGGCGGCCTCGACGCCCTCGCCCAGGCGCGGCGGCAGATCCGCAAGGGCACCCGTCTCATCGTCTCGGGCGCGATCGACGCCTCGATCTGCCCCTGGGGCTGGGTCGCCCAGCTCGCCGGCGAACGGCTGAGCCGGGAGGACGACCCGGAGCGGGCGTACCTGCCCTTCGACCCGCGTGCCGCCGGGCACGTCCCGGGCGAGGGCGGCGCGATCCTCATCATGGAGGACCTCGCGACGGCCCGCGCCCGCGGCGCCCGGATCTACGGCGAGATCGCCGGCTACGGCGCGACCTTCGACCCGAAGCCCGGCAGCGGCCGGGAGCCCGGCCTGCGCCAGGCGGTCCGCACCGCCCTCGACGACGCCGGTCTGGCCCCCGGTGACATCGACGTGGTCTTCGCCGACGCGGCGGCCGTGCCCGGCCTCGACCGCGTCGAGGCCGACGCCGTCAAGGAGGTCTTCGGTGCGCGCGCCGTGCCCGTGACGGCGCCCAAGACGATGACCGGACGGCTCTACTCGGGCGCCGCGCCCCTCGACGTGGCGGCCGCTCTGCTGGCGATCCAGGACGGTGTCATCCCGCCCACCACGCACGTGGAACTCGCCCCGCAGTACGACCTCGACCTGGTCACCGGAGCGCCGCGTACGGCCTCCGTGCGGGCCGCGCTGGTGATCGCGCGCGGCTACGGCGGCTTCAACTCCGCGGTCGTCGTGCGCGCCGCGGGCTGACTCCTCGCCCCGGCCGGCATCCGAGCCACGGAACAGCACACACCACCCTCAGCACTGTCAGCACTGGAGGAAGTCGACATGTCCGACCGGACGTTCACCCTGGACGACCTGCGCCGCATTCTGCTGGAGAGCGCGGGCGCGGAAGAAGGCGTCGACCTGTACGCCGACATCGCCGACACCGGGTTCGAGGAGCTGGGCTACGAGTCCCTCGCGCTCCTGGAGACCGGCGGCCGTATCGAGCGCGAGTTCGGCGTCAGCCTCGACGACGTCAACCTCTCCGACATCATCACGCCGCGGGCCCTCGTCGCAGCCGTCAACGAGCTGCTCTCGGTGGACACCGCCGCGGCCTGACCCCCGACTCGGTCTGGTCCCCCGACCAGGCCGACCAGCGGGCCGGGACGGAATCCCCCTCCGGCCCGGCCCGCTCACCCGGCCCTACCGTCCACGGGCCCGCCCCTTCCTCCTCGCCCCTCCCCGCAACAAGGAGACGTACATGACAGAGCAGAACGGCCGGGTCGCCCTGATCACCGGCGCCACGAGCGGGATCGGCCTCGCCGTCGCCCGCGTCCTGGGCGGCGCGCGGCACAAGGTGTTCATCGGCGCACGCAACGCCGAGAACGTGGCGGAGACGGTGAAGCAGCTCCAGAGCGAGGGCATCGAAGCCGACGGCACCACCCTCGACGTGCGCTCCACCGACTCGGCGCGCGCCTTCGTCCAGGCCGCCGTCGACCGCTTCGGCACCGTCGACATCCTGGTGAACAACGCCGGCCGCAGCGGTGGCGGTGTCACGGCCGACATAGCCGAGGAGCTGTGGGACGACGTCGTCGACACCAACCTCAACAGCGTCTTCCGCCTCACCAGCGCGGTCCTCAACACGGGCGGCCTGCGCCACAGGGACTGGGGACGCATCATCAACATCGCCTCCACGGCGGGCAAGCAGGGTGTCGTCCTGGGCGCCCCCTACTCCGCGTCGAAGCACGGCGTGGTCGGCTTCACCAAGGCGCTCGGCAACGAGCTGGCCCCCACCGGGATCACCGTCAACGCGGTCTGCCCCGGATACGTCGAGACGCCGATGGCGCAGCGGGTGCGGGCGGGTTACGCCGCCGCGTACGACGCCACGGAGGAGGCGATCCTCGAGAAGTTCCAGGCCAAGATCCCGCTGGGCCGCTACTCCACGCCGGAGGAGGTCGCCGGCCTGGTCGGCTACCTGGCCTCCGACCCGGCCGCCTCGATCACTTCCCAGGCACTCAACGTCTGTGGCGGCCTGGGCAACTTCTGAGCCCCTCCGCCCTGTTCGCCGACCACGCACTCATTCCAAGGAGCCTGAGCATGTCGCAGCCCGGCCTGCGCGAGGTGGAGCACGAGATCACGGTCTCGGCTCCGGCCGCTGCCGTCTACCGTCTGATCGCCGAGGTCGAGAACTGGCCCCGCGTCTTCCCGCCGACCATCTACGTGGACCACCTGGAGCGCGAGGGCGACACCGAGCGCATCCGCATCTGGGCCACGGCCAACGGCGAGGCGAAGAACTGGACCTCCCGCCGTGTCCTGGACCCGGCCGGCCTGCGGATCGAGTTCCGCCAGGAGGTCTCCACACCCCCGGTGGCCGCCATGGGCGGCACCTGGATCATCGAACCGCAGGACGCCGGCACGTCCCGGATCCGCCTGCTGCACGACTACCGTGCCGTCGACGACGACCCGGACGGCCTGAGGTGGATCGACGAGGCGGTCGACCGCAACTCGCGGTCCGAACTGTCGGCGCTGAAGACCAACGTCGAACTCGCCCACGCCGCCGAGGAGGTGACGTTCTCCTTCGAGGACAGCGTCCGTATCGACGGCTCGGCCAAGGACGCGTACGACTTCATCAACGAGGCGCACCTGTGGCAGGAGCGCCTGCCCCACGTCGCCTCGGTCCGTCTCGACGAGGAGGTGCCGGGTCTGCAGACGCTGGAGATGGAGACCCGCGCCAAGGACGGGTCCACGCACCTGACCAAGTCCTACCGGGTGTGCTTCGAGGGCCGGAAGATCGCCTACAAGCAGGTGACCCTGCCGGCGCTGATGACCCTGCACACCGGCTACTGGACCTTCACGCAGGACGCGGACGGCACGACGGCCTCCTCCCAGCACACCGTGGTCCTCAACACCGGGAACATCGCCAGGATCCTCGGCCCGCGGGCCGGGGTCGCCGAGGCCCGGGAGTACGTCCGCACCGCGCTGAGCACCAACAGCCGGGCCACCCTGGGCCACGCCAAGGCCCACGCCGAGGCGCGCTGAGCATGTCCGCCACCCTGCGCACCCAGGTCCTGGTGGTCGGAGCGGGCCCGGCGGGGCTCATGCTCGCCGGGGAACTGCGGCTGGGCGGCGCCGAGGTGCTCGTGGTGGAGCGGCTGGAGACGCCGACCACCGAGTCACGGGCCTCGACCCTGCACGCCAGGACCATGGAGACGTTCGACGCCCGCGGCCTGCTGGAGCAGTTCGGCACCCCGCCGAACGAGCCGATGGGCCACTTCGGCGGCATCCCGCTCGACCTGACGCTGCCCGGCACCCACCCGGGGCAGTGGAAGATCCTCCAGGCGGAGGTCGAACGGGTCCTGCGGGAGTGGGGCACCGGCCTGGGCGCGAGAGTGCTGCGCGGCCACGAGCTGCGCGGGCTGACGACCGCCGCCGACCGGGTCGTGGCCGAGGTGCTCGGCCCCGACGGGCCGCTGCGCGTCCGCGCCGAGTACGTCGTGGGGTGCGACGGGGAGCAGAGTGCCGTACGGCGGCTGGCGGGGTTCGACTTCGCCGGCGCGGACGCCGAACGGGAGCTGCTGCGGGCCGACGTGGCGGGCATCGACATCCCGGGCCGGCGTTTCCAGCGGCTGCCGCGGGGGCTGGCGATCGCGGCCCGCCGGCCCGACGGCGTCACCCGGGTCATGGTGCACGAGTTCGGCAGCCCGGCCCGGCCCCGCACCGCGGAACCGGACTTCGGCGAGATCGCCGCCGTCTGGCGCCGGGTCACCGGCGAGGACATCGGCCACGGCACCCCGCTGTGGGTCAACTCCTTCGGCGACGCCTCCCGTCAGGTGACCGAGTACCGCAGGGAACGCGTCCTGCTGGCCGGGGACGCCGCCCACCGGCAGATGCCGATCGGCGGGCAGGCCCTCAACCTGGCCCTCCAGGACGCGGTCAACCTCGGCTGGAAGCTGGCCGCGCGGGTGACCGGACGGGCCGGCGAGGACCTGCTGGACTCATACCACGGCGAACGCCACCCGGTCGGCCGCCGCGTCCTGAGCAACATCAAGGCCCAGGCGCGGCTGCTGTTGGGCGGCGCGGAGGTGGAGGCCGTCCGCGAGGTGTTCGGGGAGCTGGTCTCCCTGCCGCCCGCCCGGTCCCACCTCGCCTCGATGATCGCGGGCCTGGACATCGCCTACGACAGCGCGACCGGCGGCGGGGACGGCGGCCATCGGCTGCTCGGCCGGCGCTTCCCCCCGCTGTCCCTGACCACGCCGGAGGGCGGCGGCACGGTGGCCGCGTTGCTGCGGACGGGTCGTGGCGTCCTGCTCGACCTCTCCGGCGACGCCGGTCGCCGGGCCGAGTGGTCCGCCGCACTGCGGCCCTGGGCCGGGCGGGTGTCCCTCGCCCC
The DNA here is from genome assembly GCF_042723915.1 of Streptomyces sp. NPDC058335. NCBI lineage: Bacteria > Bacillati > Actinomycetota > Actinomycetes > Kitasatosporales > Streptomycetaceae > Streptomyces > Streptomyces sp. NPDC058335. Next base: position 382,852 of record NZ_JBHXHX010000009.1, read on the forward strand.
GGCCCGGCCGCGGGGCGGCGAGGACCTCGCCGGTATCACGGACACCGCCGCGTTCCTGCTGCGGCCGGACGGCTACGTCGCCTGGGCGGCGACGTCCGGCACCGCGGAACTCACCGCGGCGCTGCACCGCTGGTTCGGCACACCGCCCGGCGCCCCGGCCGCCACCCCCGCCACCTCGCCCGGCCGGCCCACCACCGCGACCGGCACACCGACCAAGGCACCCGCCACAACAGCCGACGACGGCAACCACAGGAGGACCACGATGGGAACGCTGACCGGGAAGACCGCACTGGTCACGGGATCGAGCCGAGGAATCGGCCGGGCGACGGCCCTGCGCCTCGCCGGCGAAGGAGCACTCGTCGCCGTCCACTACACCAGCAACCAGGAGGCGGCCGACGACGTCGTCCGCACGATCGAGAAGGAGGGCGGCCGGGCCTTCGCCGTCCAGGCCGAACTCGGCGTCCCGGGAGACGTCCACGAGCTGTTCCTCGGCGTCGAGCAGGGGCTCAAGGAGCGCACCGGCGCCACCGACCTGAACATCCTGGTCAACAACGCCGGTGTGATGGGGGGCGTGTCCCCGGAGGACACCACCCCCGAGCTGTTCGACCGGGTCGTCGCGGTCAACGCCAAGGCGCCGTTCTTCATCATCCAGCGCGCGCTGGCGATCATGCCCGACGGCGGTCGCATCATCAACATCTCCACGGGCCTCACCAAGGTCGCCAACCCCCAGGAGATCGCCTACGCCATGAGCAAGGGCGCGGTCGAGATGCTCGCGCTGCACTTCGCCAAGCACCTCGGACCGCGCGGCATCACGGTCAACAGCGTCGCGCCGGGCATCACCCGCAACAGCAACCCGGTCTTCGACATCCCCGAGGCCGTCGAGCAGATGGCCCAGTTGTCGGTCTTCAACCGGGTGGGCGAGCCCCGCGACGTCGGCGACATCGTCGCGCTGCTCGCGTCCGACGACGCCCGCTGGATCACCGGTGCCTTCGTCGACGCCAGCGGCGGCACTCTCGTCGGCTGAGCGGCGGACGGGCGGGCGAGACCGAACGAGCGGGCGGACAGGCGGACAGGAACGTGACGAGACGAGACGGGGGCCGGACCATGAGACCGACGACAGCGACACCGGTCGCCGGACAGCCCGGCGCGGGCGGCGGGGCCGGACGATGGACCCCGCGCCAGTGGGGCCTGCTGCTCGTGCTGGCCGGCAACATGCTCATCGACGCCCTGGAGGTGTCGGTGGCCGTGGTCGCCCTCCCGTCGATCGGCGAGGACCTGGGGGCCGACCCGGCCTCACTCCACTGGGTCATGAGCGGTTTCGCCGTGGGCTTCGGGGCCGTCATCCTGTTCGGCACCCGGCTCGTGGAACGGCTGGGACGGCGTCGGGTGTACCTGGCGGCCGTCACGGTCTTCGCCGTCGCCTCGCTGGCCGGGGCGCTGGCCGGCGCCGCGTGGTTCCTGATCGCCACGCGTGTGGTCAAGGGGGTGTGCGCGGCGCTCACGGCGCCCACCGGACTGGCGATCATCACCAGTACGTTTCCAAAGGGCCCCGCCCGCGACCGCGCCGTCTCGGTGTACAGCCTCTTCGGAGCGAGCGGCTTCTCCCTGGGACTGGTGCTCTCGGGGCTGCTGACCGAGGTCAGCTGGCGCTGGACCTTCGCCTTCCCCGCGCCCGTCGCCGCCGTACTGCTCCTGGTCGGGCTGCGTCTCGTACCGGAGCAGCGCGGCAAGGGCCGGGCGGACGGCGGCCGTCCGTACGAGCTGCCGACCGCGCTGGGCCTGCCCGCCGCCCTGCTGGCGCTGGTGTACGGGATCGGGAACGTACCCGGACACGGCTGGGGCGCGCCCGGGACGCTGATCGGGTTCGCCCTCGCCGTCGCGCTGGGTGCCCTGGTCGTGGTCAGGGAGCGGCGGGCCGCGCATCCGCTGCTGCCCCTGCGGGTGCTCACCCAACCCGCCCTGAGACGTTCCGCGTTCGGTGCCGCGGCGCTGAACGGGTCGTATCTGGGGCTGCTGTTCGTCGTCACCTTCCATCTCCAGACGCTGCTGGGGTGGTCACCGGCCATGACGGGACTGGCACTGCTCCCGGCCGCTCTCCCGTTGACGATCTCCGCCGCGTACTCCGGGCGGCTGGTGCAGCGGTTCGGGGCGAACCGGCTGATCGCCATGGGCTGTCTGGCCCCACCGCTCGGCTATGCCCTGTACCTGCGCACGTCGGTGCCGACGCGGTACGCCACCGACGTACTGCCCACGCTGCTGCTCCTGGGCCTGGCCTTCGTCCTGTGCTTCGCCGCGCTGCACATGCAGGCCCTGAGCGCGGCTCCGAAGGGGGAACCCGGCCTCACGAGCGGCGTGTACCAGACTGCCGTCCAGTTCGGCGCCGCGCTGACGCTGGCCCTGGTGGCCGCCCTGATGTCGGCTCACCGGCCGGGCCGGGGCGCGTCCTCCGCGGCCGTTCTCGCCGGCTACCACCCGGCGCTCCTGCTCATCACCGCCGTCGGCGTGGCGGGCCTGGCCGTCTCGGTCACCGGCGTCCTGCCGCGGCGTGCCTCCGGACCGGGCGCGTCATGACGGACCGAGGGGAGGACCCGCCGATGTCACCACGTTCCGCGTCGTACGGCGCCCGGTCCCCCCGGCGGCCCGCGCAGGCCGGCCCGGACGGCCGTGTCGCCGTCGGCCTCTGGCTGGTGCGGCTGCCGACGCCGCACGCCACGGGACTCCGGCTCGCCGTGGACGAACTCGACGCCGGGGAGCGCGCCCGTGCCGCGTCGTTCCTGCGGCCCCGGGACGCCCTGCTCTGGATCGCCGCCCACATCGCCCTTCGCCGACTGCTCGCGGCCACCCTCGGGCTGACGCCGCAGGAGGTGGCGTACGACCGTGAGCCCTGCCGGGGATGCGGCGGACCGCACGGCAGGCCCGTGCTGCGGCCCGGCCCCGGGGCCCGCGGCGGCGAACCCGCCGTGCACTTCTCGCTGTCCCACAGCGGCGGAAGGGCCCTGGTGGCGGTGGCCGCGGCGCCGGTCGGCGTGGACATCCAGCGGACACCCCCGGCGCGGACCGCGCAGGTCTGCGTGCACCGGCTCCACCCGGGCGAGCGCGCCGAACTGGAGGACCTGCCGCCCGACCGGCTCGGCGCCGCCTTCGGGCAGTTGTGGGCCCGCAAGGAGGCCTACCTCAAGGGCATCGGAACGGGCCTCGAACGCCCCCCGCGCGCCGACTACCTGGGCACGCCGGGCCAGGGCCGCAGGCTCCGGCCGCCGGGCTGGACGGTCCTCGACCTGCGCTGCGGTCCGGCGCACTCGGCCGCCGTCGCCGTCCGGGGCACACCCGCCGACCGGTGCCCGGTCCACCCGCTGCCGGCCCGGTGGCTGTACGAGGCCGACGCCGCCCCCGTCCTGGCGGAGATGGCGGAGATGGCGGAGAAGACGTTGCGGACGACGGAGACGGCCGCGACGGCGCACCTGACGACGGCCACTCGCGTGAAGGAGACACACACATGACCACCACCGCCTTCGTCTTCCCGGGGCAGGGTTCGCAGCGCGTCGGCATGGGCCGGGAACTCGTCACCCGATGGCCCCATCTGCTCGACGCCTACTACCGGCCCGCCGACGAGCTGCTCGGTCTCCCGCTCACCGAGCTGTCCTGGGAGGGCCCGGCCGACACGCTCGCCGACACGGCCGTCACCCAGCCCGCCATTCTCCTGACCAGCGTCGCCACCCTCGACGTACTGCTGCGCAACGGGATCCGCCCGGCCCTGGTCGCGGGCCACAGCCTGGGCGAGTACGCGGCGCTGGTCGCCGCCGACGTCCTGGACTGGCGCGACGCCCTGCGGCTGGTCCGGCTGCGCGGCCGGCTGATGGCCGCCGTCAACGAGCGGGTGCCCGGCCGGATGGCCGCGGTCATGGGGCTGGACCTGCGGACCGTGGAGGGCCTGTGCGCCGCCGTCCGGGAGCTGAGCGGCCAGATCGTCGAGGTCGCCAACGACAACGAGTTCGCCCAGACGGTCGTGTCGGGACAGGCCGAGGCGGTGGACGAGCTGATCACCGCGGCACGCGCGGCGGGCGCCACCCGCGCCCTCGCGCTGAAGGTCGGCGCGCCCTTCCACAGCAGCCTGATGGTCCCGGTGGAGGAGGAGTTCACCGAGGCCCTGCTGCGCACGGAGTTCCGTGACCCGTCGGTCCCGGTGATCTCCGCGGTGACGGCCGCACCGGTGACCAGCGCGGCGGAGGTCGTCGACACCCTGCGGCGCCAGCTGACGGGACGGGTGCGGTGGACCGAGTCGGTGACGCGGCTGGCCGGCGAAGGGACGGACCGCATTGTCGAAGTCGGCCCCGGCAAGGTCCTGTCCGGTCTGTGCCGCCGGATCGCGCCGGACGTGCCCGCCCACACCACGCACGACGGGGACCACGTCGCGCTGGCCCTGGAACTCCTCGCCGAGGCCGAAGGACCCGTCGGTTCCGTCACCACGGTCTGACCGCCACGCCCACGCCGGCCGACCTGCAGCACGCAACTCCACACCTCGTCACGTCACGTCACGTCACACCTCGTCAAGGAGGGGAAAACCATGCCCGCCACCGGGAACGCGATCCAGGAACGCCTGGACGAACTGGAAGCCGTCAAGGAGTCGGTCCTGGCGGGACCGGACCCCGCGGCCACCGAACGGCAGCACGCCAAGGGCAAGCTGACCGCTCGGGAACGTGTCGAACTGCTGCTGGACAAGGGCTCGTTCAACGAGGTCGAGCCGCTGCGCCGGCATCGCGCGACCAGCTTCGGCCTTGAGGCGAGGAAGCCCTACACGGACGGTGTGGTCACCGGCTGGGGAACCGTCGACGGCCGGACCGTGTTCGTCTACGCGCACGACTTCAGGATCTTCGGCGGCGCGCTCGGCGAGGCGCACGCCCAGAAGATCCACAAGATCCTGGACATGGCGGAGGCCGCCGGCGCACCCGTCGTGAGCCTCAACGACGGCGCCGGTGCCCGCATCCAGGAGGGCGTCACCGCGCTGGCCGGCTACGGCGGCATCTTCCAGCGCAACACCCGCGCCTCCGGCGTCATCCCGCAGATCAGCGTGATGCTCGGCCCGTGCGCGGGCGGCGCGGCCTACTCCCCTGCACTCACCGACTTCGTGTTCATGGTCCGCGAGACCTCGCAGATGTTCATCACCGGACCGGACGTGGTCAAGGCCGTCACCGGTGAGGAGATCACCCAGAACGGCCTCGGCGGCGCCGACGTGCACGCCGGCACGAGCGGCGTCGCGCACTTCGCCTACGACGACGAGGAGGGCTGTCTGGAGGACGTGCGGTTCCTGCTCGGGCTGCTGCCCTCCAACAACCGCGAGACCTCTCCCGTCGTCGCGACCGACGACCCGGCGGACCGGACCACGGACGCCTTGCTGGACCTGGTGCCGGCCGACGCCAGCCGTTCGTACGACGTCCGGGCCGTCATCGAGGAGATCGTCGACGACGGCGAGTCCTTCGAGGTGCACGCCGGCTGGGCGCCCAACATCGTCGTGGCGTTCGCCCGGCTGGACGGGCACGTCGTGGGCATCGTGGCCAACCAGCCCGCCGCCATGGCCGGCGTGCTCGACATCGAGTCGTCGGAGAAGGCCGCCAGGTTCGTCCAGTTGTGCGACGCCTTCAACATTCCTCTGGTCACCCTGGTCGACGTCCCCGGCTTCCTGCCCGGCGTCGACCAGGAGCACAACGGCATCATCCGGCGCGGCGCCAAACTGCTCTACGCCTACTGCAACGCCACGGTGCCCCGCATCTCCCTGATCATGCGCAAGGCGTACGGCGGCGCCTACATCGTCATGGACTCGCGTTCCATCGGCGCGGATCTGGCGTTCGCCTGGCCCACCAACGAGATCGCGGTCATGGGCGCGGAGGGTGCCGCCAACGTCATCTTCCGCCGGGAGATCAACGCCTCCGACGACCCGGACCTGGTCCGCCGGCAGAAGATCGACGAGTACCAGTCGGAGCTGATGCACCCCTACTACGCCGCCGAACGCGGTCTGGTCGACGACGTCATCGACCCGCGCCAGACGCGTGCGGTGCTGATCAGCTCGTTGGCGATGCTCCGGGCCAAGCACGCCGAACTGCCCTCCCGCAAGCACGGAAACCCGCCGCAGTGAGGAGTCTTCCCATGACCACCGCCCCCTTCTCCCCCTTCTCCCCCTCCACGTCCTCCGAACCGCTGATCCGCGTGGAGAAGGGCTCCGCCGGCCCCGCCGAACTGGCGGCTCTCACCGCGGTACTGCTCCACCGCGTCGCGTACGGCGCCGACGCCGGCGCCGAGGAGAGCCGGGCGCCGGCTCCGCGCTGGCGCAGGGCGGGCACCCGCCACGCGGCGGGCACCCCGCTGAGCTGGCGGTCGGCTCCCGTACAGGACGCCGCCCGCCGGCCCTGGCAGGGCTGACCGCCCTGCTGCACGGGGGTTCGGGCCGCGCCCGCCCTGCCCTCGACCTGTCTTCCTTCGACCGACCTGCAAGCCAGCAAAGGGGATGGACCATCGTGCGCAAGGTGCTCATCGCCAACCGTGGCGAAATCGCAGTCCGCGTGGCCCGTGCCTGCCGGGATGCCGGTATCGCAAGCGTCGCCGTGTA
>NZ_JBHXHX010000010.1:0-299825 GCF_042723915.1 Streptomyces sp. NPDC058335
GCATCCCACCCCCGGTCCACCGGAAACCCCGACACCGCATCCACACCGTCCGACACCAGACGCCACAGATCCTCCGGAGACTCCACCCCACCCGGCAACCGACACGCCATCCCCACGATCACCACCGGATCGTCCGCAGCGGCGGTGCCGCGAAGGGGGACCGGGGCCGTCCCGGACACGGGGGTCTCCTCCACGCCGAGGAGTTCTGCGCGCAGGCGACGGGCGACGGCGGTGGGGGTGGGGCAGTCGAAGGCCAGGGTGGCGGGCAGGGAGAGGCCGGTAGCGGCGACGAGCCGGTCGCGCAGGGCGACGGCGGTGACGGAGGTGAAGCCCAGCTCCTTGAACGACCGCTCGGCTCCGCCCTGGGGAGCGTCGGCGCCGAGGGCCGCCGTGGCCGCGTCCCGGATCAGGTCCAGCAGCATCCGGTGCTGTTCTGACGCCCGCAGGCCGGTGAGGCGGGTGCGCAGCGCGGACGCCGTCGCCTCGTCCGGTGCCTTGGCGCGGCGGGGCGCGTCGATCAGCTCGGACATCAGGGCGGGCACGGAGTGCAGGACGAGGGAGGCGGTGTCGAGCCGCATGGCCACGAGGAACGCCTGGTCGACGGTCTGGGCCGCGTCGAACATGGCGAGCCCGTCCTGTGTGGAGAGCGGCCCGGTACCGGCGGGGACACCGGCGGTGTGCGACTGCGTGGGCTCCCAGGCACCCCAGGCGAGCGAGAGGGCGGGCAGGCCCATGGCGCGGCGGCGGCCGGCCAGGGCGTCCAGGAATACGTGGGCGGCGGCCTGACCGCGCCGGGTCGCGTCACCGAGCACCCCGGTCGCGGAGGAGAACAGCACGAACGACGACAAATCCATCGTGCGGGTCAGTTCGTGAAGGTTGAAGGCGCCCTGTACGGCGGCCGCGCAGAGTTCGTCGGTGCCGGCGGCGCCGACGGTGTGCACGACGGCGGACAGTGACTGCCTGTCCAGCGCGGCGGCGAGCTGGTCGCGGTCGGTCACGTCGAACGCGAGGATCCGGGCCTGGGCCCCGAGGGCGGCGAGTTCCGCCCTGAGGTCCTCGGCCACGCCGCCCGGGATGTTCCGGGTGACCTGGAGGAGCAGGCGGCGCACGCCGTGGCCGGCGACGAGGTGGCGGGCCACGGCCACACCGGCGGGGGTGTCGGCGCCGGTCACCAGGACGGTGCGCCGGGGCGGGAAGGCGCTGCCGGTGTCCTGTTCCGCTGGGGCCGACACACGGGCCAGGCGCGGCAGCAGGGCGATGCCGTCGCGGACGGCGAACTGGGTCTCGCCGGAGGAGACGGCGACCGGGAGCGTGGCCGTGGACTCGGCGGAGTCGTCGAGGTCGACGAGGGCGAAGCGGTCGGGGTGGGCGTTCTGGGCGGAGCGCACCAGGCCCCACAGCGGTGCCTGGAGGAGGTCCTCGACATCGGCGTCGGAGCCCACGGCGACCGCGCGCCGGGTGACGACGACGAGTTTGCTGCCGTCGAGGGCGCGGTTCGCGGTCCAGGCGTCGAGCTGTCCGGTGAGACGGTCGCAGGCCTCGTTCACCGAGTCGGCGAGCGGCCGGGTGCGGCGCACACCCGCTCCGCAGGACACGACGGCGACGTCGGGGGCGGCGGCGCCGTCGGCGACCGCGGCGTGCAGTTCCTCGAAGCCGGTGTAGGTGCGCAGTTCGACGCCGTGCCGGGCGAGGGCCTCACCGACACCGAAGGCGTCCGGGCCGACGACGGCCCAGTTGCGGGCCACCTCCGGCCGGGGCGGGACAGAGGTCTGCGGGATCCAGTCGAGCCGGAACAGCGACTGGTAGTGGCTTCCGCTGGTGGCCCGCAGCCTGGCCGGCTGGTCGAACAGCACATGGCGGGTGATCTTCCCGGACGCGGTGCGCGGGACGCTCGCGATCTCGTAGAGCTCCTCGGGCACCTTGAAGTACGACAGGCGCTCGCGGCAGACGGCGAGGAGCCGCGCCGGGTCGAGGCCCTCGGGGCCGGGCACGAGGAAGGCGACGGGTACCTCGCCGAGCACGTCGTGGGGCTTGCCGACGACGGCGACGTCGGCGACGCCGGGCACCGTGCGCAGGACGTCCTCGACCTCGGTGGGGTGGATGTTCTCGCCGCCCCGGATGATGAGTTCCTTGGTGCGTCCGGTGATGGTGAAGTAACCCTCGGCGTCGCGCCGGGCGAGGTCTCCGGTGTGGTACCAGCCGTCGCGCAGCGCCGCCGCGGTCTCCTCGGGCCGGTTGTGGTAGCCGACCATGACGCTCGGTCCGCGGACCCAGACCTCGCCCTCCTCGCCGGGTGCGGTGTCCAGCCCTGTGCCGGGGTCGACCACGCGCACCCCGAGTCCGGGGACGGGCAGGCCGCAGGAGCCCTCGACGCGGGCGCCGGTGGGCCAGTTGATGGTGATCGAGCCGCAGGTCTCGGTGCTGCCGTAGGCGTCGAGGAGCGGGGCGTCGAAGGCCTCCTCGAAGGACTTGCGCAGGGCCGCGGTCGTGATGGCGCCGCCGACCAGGCACATCCGCAGGGAGGGGGCGCGGAAGCCGCGGTCGCGGGCGGCGCGCACCAGGTGCTGGTACATGGTGGGCACGCCGGCCAGGAAGGTCGACGCGTCCTCGGCGAGCGCGTCGAGCACCTCGTCGGCGGAGAAGCCGTCGAGGATTCGGGCGGTGGCGCCGACGGCCGTGACGCCGAGGACGCAGACGATGTGGGCGAGGCTGTGGAAGAGCGGCAGCGGCCACAGCACCCGGTCCTCGGCGGAGAGTCCGGGGACGGGGACGTAGCAGGCGGCCACGGACCACAGGCAGTTGCGCTGGGTGGAGAGCACCCCCTTGGGCCTGCCGGTGGTGCCGGAGGTGTAGAGCATCCAGGCCAGGTCGTCGAGGCCGAGGTCGTCGCGGGCCGGGGTGGCCGGGTCGGTCTCGGCCAGGGCGGCGAACGAAAGGGCGCCGGGCGGCGCGTCGGCGGGGGGCCGGCCGTCGCCGGTGACCAGGACGCGCAGGTTGCCGAGGTCCTGGGTGGCGCGGGCGAGAAGTCCGGCGCGGGCCGGGTCGGTGACGACGAGCCGGGCCCCGCTGTCCTCGATGAGGTAGGCGAGTTCGTCCTCGGTGACCCGCGGGTTGACGGGGACGCCGATGGCACCGGCCCGCAGGATCGCCAGGTAGGTCTCGATGGTCTCGACGGAGTTGCCGAGCAGGATGAGTGCCCGGTCGCCCGGCTGAAGCCGGAGTTCCGCGAGATGGCCGGCGAGGCGCCGGGTACGCAGCTCGAGTTCCGCGTACGTGACGGTGCGCCGCGCGTCGTGGAACGCCACCTTGCCACCGAAGTTCTCGGCGTGTGCCTTCAGCAATTGGGGCAACGGCCGGATCAGTTCGGTACGCAGCATGTCACCATACCTCTCGGAAGAACGAGCCACCTGGCGCGGTATCGCGGGGCCGTCACCGCACCACCGCCAGTGTGGCTTTCCGAAGGGCGTCCGAACCCCCTGCCCACCCCCCTATTGCCGCCCTTACTTGGGTCCGCGGAAATCCGTCGTGTGCTTTCCCGGGAAGAATCGGAGACCCAGGTGAGAAACGAAGGGAATGGCCGACGTGGATTCGACGGGCGACACCGGGCACAAGGAGATCAAGGTCGAACTGGGCGAGCGTTCCTACGCCGTCCGTATCGGGGCGGGTGTCCGGCACGGGCTCGCCGAGGTGATCGCGGGTCTCGGTGCGCGGCGGGCCGCGGTGGTCTCCGCACGGCCCCGGGAGTGGGTTCCGGAGACAGGGGTGCCGACGCTGCATGTACCGGCCCGCGACGGCGAGCGGGACAAGACACTGGCGACGGTGGCGGAGTTGTGCAGCCGCTTCGCCTCGTTCGGGCTGACCAGGAGCGATGTGGTGGTCTCCTGCGGTGGCGGGACGACGACGGACTCGGTCGGCCTGGCCGCCGCCCTCTACCACCGCGGTGTGTCCGTGGTTCATCTGCCGACGTCGCTGCTGGCGCAGGTGGACGCCAGTGTGGGTGGCAAGACAGCGGTGAACCTGCCCGAGGGGAAGAACCTCGTGGGTGCCTACTGGCAGCCGCGTGCGGTGCTGTGCGACACCGACTACCTCCGCACGTTGCCCCGGCGGGAACTGGTCAACGGGCTGGGGGAGATCGCCCGTTGCCACTTCATCGGCGCCGGTGACCTGCGAGGTCTTCCGCTGGCGGAGCAGATCGCGGCGAACGTGGCGCTGAAGGCCTCCGTGGTCGCTGCCGACGAACGGGACGCGGGGCTGCGGCATCTGCTCAACTACGGCCATACGCTGGGGCACGCGCTGGAGCGGGCCACCGGGTACCGGCTGCGGCACGGGGAGTGTGTGGCCGTGGGTACGGTGTTCGCCGGCCGGCTGGCCGGGGAGCTGGGCCGGATCCCGTCGGCCCGGGTCGCCGAACACCTCGACGTCGTACGTCATTACGGACTGCCGACGGCGCTGCCGGAGGGGCCGTCCGTCGCCGAGCTGATCTCGTTGATGCGGCTGGACAAGAAGGCCGTGGACGGGCTGGCGTTCGTGCTGGACGGGCCGCGGGGCGCCGAACTGGTGTCCGGGGTGCCGCAGGACGTCGTGGCGCGCACGCTGGCGGGGATGCCGCGCGCGGACCACTGACCGTCACCGCACGAGGAAGTGCCGGTGACCGCCTCGGGGGATGCGGTCACCGGCCTGCTCGGGCCCGGTCCTCGTCGTCAGCGGACGGGGACGTGCACGGCGGGGCAGTGCTCCAGGAGGTCGGCGGGCTTGTCCAGTACGGCGTCGGGACCGGTGGCGAGGAGTTCGTGCGGGTCGGACTCGCCCCACAGGGCGGCGACGGCCATGACGTCGGCGCCTCGGGCGCTCTCGATGTCGGTCACCGCGTCGCCGATCATCATCGCCTCGTGCGGGGCGGCGCCCAACAGGTCGAGGGCGTGCAGCACGATGTCCGGTGCGGGCTTGGCGCGGGCGACCTCGTCGGAGCCGATGACGTGCGCGAACAGCGGCAGCAGGCCGAGCTGATCGAGCAGGTGCCGGGCGCGGTCGCCGCTCTTGCCGGTGGCCACGGCGAGCCGGAATCCGCGCTCGTCCAGTGTGTGGAGCAGCTCGCGCACCCCGTCGAAGACGGTCACCCGGTGGGCGAGGCGGTAGCTCTCGCGGACGAAGGGCTCCTCCATCTCCAGGGGCAGGCCCATGATGCGCATGATGTCGGGGAAGTACCGGCCCAGATGGCGTTCGTACTCGTCGAAGGGGGCCTCCTCGCCGTCGCCGACCACCTCCGCGTAGGCGATGGTGAACGCCTCCCGCATGACCGGGAAGCTGTCGACGATCACACCGTCGAGGTCGAAGACGACCACGCGCTTCCCGGTGGTGTGCCGGGTGCCGTGCTCGTCGGTGTAGGCCACGGGTTTGGCGGTCATGGGAGTGTGGGTCCTCTCAATACGCGTTGGTCACTGTGCGACCGCGCCCGCGGGTGGGGGCGGGCCGGTTCAGGTACGCGGCTCACGCACCTGTGTGGTGCGGGCCGAGGCGTAGATGCGTTCGATCACGGCGATGGTGTGCCGTACCTCGTCGATCGCCTTGCCCTGACGGTCGGGTTCGCCGAGCAGACGGGTGAGCGCGTCGAGCTGGCGGTCGTACTCGGAGCCGACGGCGCTGTGCGGCAGGTCCACCAGGGTGTGCTCGCCGTCGCGGTGGACGGTGAGGACGGAGCCGTCGAGCCGGTTCGGGCTGAAGCCGAAGGTGCAGCGCAGGGTCGCCGTGCCGGCGCTGCCCTCGACGGTGATCGCGGTGACATCGGTGGCCTGGTGCGAGGCCCAGCTGGCGCGCAGCGCGACGGACACGCCGTCCTCGGTGACGAGGAAGCCGCGTGCGGTGTCCTCGACGTCGCCGGTGCCCGTCTCCGGGTCGTACTCCTGGCCGTCCTGCCGCCAGGCGGCGCGCCGGGAGCGGCTGTTGACGAAGTCGTCGGAGACGGTGCCGGTCACCTGCCCGTAGTCGACCGGGCCGAGCAGCGGACCGAGGGCATCGAGCAGATGCCAGCCGAGGTCGACCAGCGCGCCGCCGCCGGACAGTTCACGGCGGGTGAACCAGCCGCCCGCGTCGGGTACGCCGCTGGCCCGCACCCAGGAGATGTCGACATGCCGGACGCGGCCCAGCGTGGCGACCACGGCGGCGAGTTCCCGCATGTCGGTGCGGTGGCGGGCGGCGCTGCCGGCGAGGAGCACGGACCCGCCGGCCCGCTCGGCGGCGGCGAGTTGTTCCGCCTCCGCCGAGTTCAGGCAGACCGGCTTCTCCAGGAAGACGGGTACGGACCGTTCCAGGAGCCGGCAGGCGACCGTGGTGTGCAGATGGTTGGGTACGGCGACGACGGCGAGGTCGAGGTCGGCGGGGTGGAGCGCGGCCACGTCGGTGACGAGCCGCAGTCCGGGAACCTCGGCTCCGGCCGCCTCGCGGGCCGCCGGGTCGGCGTCCACGCCTGCGACGACCTGGAAGGCCGGGTGCCGGTGGAGCCGGGGCAGCCAGATCGACCGGCCGGCCCAGCCCAGGCCCACGACGGCGACCTTGACGGGGCTGGGGACCGGGCGGGTGCCGTCCGGGTGCGGCACGGTCACGACGCCGCCAGTACGTCGGCGAGTATCTCCGCGATCTCCTGCATCTGCTGCTCGGTGCCGAGCAGGGTGCGGTGGTGCAGCCAGACGCAGTCCGCGTAGATGGCCTCGGTGTTGGGGCAGCGGCGGGCGATGTCCTCGACCGACTCGTCCGGCGCGCCGGTCTCCCAGAAGCCTTCGCAGCGGTAGATCGCGCGGAAGGCGGCGAAGGCGGGCAGCCCTCGCTCGACCAGCCGGTCGACGATCTCGTTGCGGCGTTCCTCGGTGATGCCGGGGATCCGGAACATCGCCATGTAGTGGGGGTTGCGGTCGACTCGGGCGTCGATCCGCTGCGGTACGACGCCGGGGATCTGCTCCAGCAGCGCGGACAGCACCGGCCAGCGCGCCTCACGGGTGTCGATCTGTTCGGGCAGTCGGCCCAGTTGGGCGCGCAGCACGCTCGCGGAGAACTCGTTGAGGCGGAAGTTGGAGCCGGACGTGCGGTGCAGGTAGAAGCGGTCGGTGCGGGGCCTGCCGCAGCTGTGGCGCAGGAAGGCCGTCTCGTACTGCTCAGCCTCGGGGAAGGTGACCGCGCCGCCCTCGCCGGCGGTCATCAGCTTGCCGTTCTGGAAGCTGAAGGCGGCGACGGACCCGAGTTCGCCGACCTTCCTGCCCTGCCACTGCGCGCCGTGGGCGTGCGCGGCGTCCTGGATGAGCGGCACGCCGCTGTCGGCGGAGAGCTTGGCGAGGGCGTCCATGTCGGCGATCTGACCGGCCATGTGGACGGGCATGATGGCCCGGGTCCGCGGCCCGATCCGGTCGGCGACGGCCACCGGGTCGATGTTGTAGGTGTCGGCGTCGACGTCGACCGGGACCGCGACGGCGCCGAGCCGCTGAGCCGCCTGCGAGGAGGAGATGAAGGTGAACGCCGGCACGATCACCTCGGTACCGGGGCTGACCCCCAGAACCTGGAGGGCGAGTTCCAGGGCGTGCGTACCGTTGGTGACGGCGAGCGCGTGGTCGCTGCCGTGGAATTCCGCGAATTCACGCTCGAAGGAGTCGACTTCGGTTCCGCCCATGCGCCACCACTGGCCCTGCTCCAGCGCGTGGATCAGACCTTCCCGCTCCGCGTCGTCGTACTGAGGCCATACCGGGAATTCCGAAGCCCGCTGCGCAATACTACTCACGATTTCCCCGTCCTCGTGTTGCCGAATTTCCGACAGACCGGACGCTACGCGAACGGGGAAGGAACGTCATCCCCCCTATTCTCACCCCTATCGGCCCCCTTACCTGGGACGATCACGCATAAGGCACCCCCCGTTTATCGCAGGAACTGGGTAACTTTTCAGCGAGACCTGATCGGGCGGACTTGGCAGTCCGGGAAATGGGGTACGCACATGAGCAGACTGCTACTGGTGAACGGCCCCAATCTGGGGATACTCGGCCGCCGCGAGCCGGAGGTGTACGGCACGGACACACTCACCGATATCAAGGAGGCCGTCGCCAAGGAAGTGGCCGGCCGCGGCTGGGAGGTGGTCTCCGTCCAGCACAACGGCGAGGGCGAACTGGTCGACGCGATCGAGGCCCACTACGACACGGTCGGCGCGATCGTGAACCCCGGTGCGCTGATGATGGCCGGCTGGAGTCTGCGCGACGCGCTCGCCAGCTACCCGCGGCCCTGGATAGAGGTGCATCTGTCCAACGTGTGGGCCCGCGAGTCGTTCCGGCACGAGTCGGTGCTGGCGCCGCTGGCGACCGGCCTCGTGGTCGGGCTCGGCGCGCTCGGCTACCGGCTGGCCGCACAGGCGCTGCTGGCGAAGGTACCGGCCTGAGATGAGCACCGAGAACCTGTGGATCAGGCGGTTCCATCCCTCGGAGCGGGCCCGGGTGCGGCTGGTCTGTCTGCCGCACGCCGGGGGCTCCGCGAGTTTCTGGTTCCCCGTCTCGCATGCGCTGTCCCCCGAGGTCGACGTGGTGTGCGTCCAGTACCCGGGCCGACAGGACCGGCGCGACGAACCGGGTCTGGACAGCATCACCGCGTTGGCCGACGGGGTCACCGCGGCGCTCGGCCCGTGGCAGGACCTGCCACTCGCCTTCCTCGGCCACAGCATGGGCGCCCTGGTCGGTTTCGAGGTCGCTTCCCGGCTCCAGGAGCGCGGCGTGCTCGCCGAGACCCTCTTCGTCTCCGCGCGGCGGGCCCCGTCCCGGTACCGCTCGGAGCATGTGCACCTGCGGACCGACGAGGAGGTGGTCGCCGAGCTGCGCGCGCTCAGCGGCACGGAGAGCGATCTGCTGGGCGACGACGAGATCGTCAGGATGATCCTGCCCGCCGTACGGTCCGACTACCGCGCCGTGGAGACGTACCGCTACACGCCCCGCCCGCCGCTGAAGGCGCGGGTGGTGGCACTTGCCGGGGAGAGCGACCCACGGGTGGACGTGGCCGAGGTCGCGGCCTGGGAGGAGCACACCGCCGGGGCCTTCGAGCTGCGGACCTTCCCCGGTGGGCACTTCTTTCTCGCGCCGCACCGGGAGGCGGTGCTGACGGTGCTGCGCGAGAACCTGCTCTGACGGCCCCGGCGGTGTGCGCGGTCACGACGCGACGGATAGGTTCGGGCTCTCGGCTCCGGCGAGGACGCACAGGTCCTGCCAGACCCAGGTCCCCGTCGAGGGCCCACGGTCCGCGTCCGGGGTGAGGCCGTGTCTGTCCGGGCGCAGGGCGAGGCTGCGGTGGAAGGCCAGACCCGTCCGGTGGTCGCCGGGCTGCTGCTCCAGCCACAGCGCGGCTCTGCGGTGCTTCTCGCTCCGGGTGGAGCGGGGCAGCTGGGAGTAGGCGACGTCCCGCACCAGCACTTGGGAGAAGCCGTAGTGCGGCGCTGTGCCCGGACGCAGGCCCCGGCCGCGGCGCAACAGGCCCCGCTGCTCCAGCGATTCCAATACGACGGAGGCGTGGGCCGGGCCGCCCTCGCTGAGAGCGGCTATGCCCCGGGCCGTCACCCACTCGCGCAGGACGGCCGCGTCCTGGAGGACGGCCTTCTCGGGCGGCGGGAGTTCGTCGATCTCGGAGGCGACGACCGTGTGCACCGTCTTGGGAAGAGCGAAGCCGACGCCTCCGGGACCGACCCAGTGCAGGGCGGACTCCAGGGTGGCGGGCCGACGGTCGACGGCGGAGCCGCCGTCGCGGAGCATGCCGGCGAACTCCACGGCGAACAGCGGGTTACCGCCGATCCGCAGCAGCAGGGCGCTGCGGAAACGTTCCAGTGCGGCTCCGGTGAGGGATCTGCGGTGTCCCTCGCGCGGGTCTTCGCCGTCGCACAGGCCGTTGCGCAGCGACAGTTCCTCCATGAGCCGGCGCACGGCCCGGTCGGACAGCCGCTGGACGTGGAGCGAGGAGATCCCCTCGGCGTTCCGGGCCCACTCCGGCTTGCGCCGGAAGATCTCGGGCCGGGCCGTGGTGACCACCAACATGGGCGCCGGGACGGTGCGGGTCGCGAGATTCTCGACGAAGTGCAGCAGCGAGTCGCTCGCCCAGTGCATGTCCTCGAAGACCAGCACGACGGGGCGCCGGGCCGCGATCTCCTCCACGAACCGCCGGAACGCCATCAGGGCGGTGTGCCCGTCGGACGGTTCGGGCAGGACGCCGGGGCCGCTGACGAGCTGCGCCAGGTGGGGCAGCAGCCCCTGATAGGCGTGTCCCTCGCCGACCAGTCGGCGCAGGGCGTCGGCCAGTTTCCGTTCGGCGACCTCGGAGCTGTCGCTGTCGGCGATGCCCGCGTACGACTTGACGATTCCGGCCACCGCGCAGAACTCGTTGTTCTGGCCGACGCGGGTGGCGCGGCCGACCAGGAAGCACACGTTGTCGGGGCCTCGGGCGGCCCTGCGGCCGAACTCGGCGAGGAGCCGGCTCTTGCCGATGCCCGCCTCACCGACGACGGTCACGAGATGCTGGCGCCGGCGCCGCAGGACCCCGCCGAACAGCCAGTGCAGTGCGGACATCTCCCGCTCCCGTTCGATGAACGGGCTCGTCTGGTGGCCGTCGGTGGGCTTGGTGCGGGCGGCGATGACACCCCAGCCGTTGCGGGCGTCGCCCTGACTGCAGTGGATCAGCGCCTGTTCGCTGGCCCGGCGGGTCGCGTCGCAGATCACGACGTCGCCGGGTTCGCTACGGGCGAGCAGCGCCAGTCCGGTGTCCACGACGGCACCCGCCGCCTCCGGCACGGTCCGGCCGTCCTCGTCGTAGGGGTGGACCACCAGGACCTCACCGGTGGCGACCGCGAGCCGCAGCGCTGTCGGGGCGGAGTCGGCGAACCTGCCCGGCAGGCTGTTGCGGGTGGCGAACCGGTCGCGCAGGGACAGCGCGGCACGCACCGCGCACTCGGCGTCGTCCTCGCGGGTGCGTGGCACCCCGAAGACGACGAGCCGCGCGGAGCCGATCGTGCCGTGCACGATCCCGCCCAGCGGTTCGGCCTCCTCGCGGACCACGGACGTGAGGTCCTTGAGGATCTCCTCCATGTGCTCCGGGTCGTACTCGCCCATGGTCGCCGCGGTCTCGGCGCGGACCAGGAGCACGCTGACCCGCTTGCGCTCCACCCGCATCTCGCCAGGCAGCCCACCGGTCGCGACGGGCTCGGGGCGTGGCGCGGCGGGCGCCTCGAAGGCGCGGCCGTTCAGCCGGCCGCCGAGCGGCGGACCGACCCGGTCGGGGCCGCCCGCGGGCAGGTTCAGTTCAGGCGCGTGGTCGAGGATGGCCCGTTCCAGCTGGCGCAGTTCGGGGCTGGGGTCGAGTCCCAGTTCCTCGACGAGGCGAGTGCGCAGATGCCGGTAGACGCCGAGCGCGTCGGCCTGGCGGCCGCCCCGGTAGAGGGCGAGCATGAGCTGTCCGCAGAGCCGCTCACGGGGCGACTCGGCCCTGACGACGTCCTCCAGCTCGTGCACGACCTCGTGGTGGCGGCCCATCATGAGCAGGGCTTCCATACAGTCCTCGAGGGCGGCGAGGCGGCTCTGGCGGAGAGCGGCGATCTCCGGCCAGTCGACGCCGGCCTCGACCAGGTCGGCCAGGACCGGGCCGCGCCACAGAGCGAGGGCCTGCTGGAGTCCGGTCGCCGCCTTCTGCCAGTCGCCGGCGGCCAGGTCTGTGCGGCCCAGGCTGAACATCCGCTGGAAGCGCACGGCGTCGACCCGCTCGGCGTCGGCGCGCAGACAGTATCCGGGCTGCTGGGTGACGAGAGAGACGCTTTCACCGCCGCCTTCGCCGCCCCGGGATTCACGGGTGATGGACCGGCGAATTCCAGCCACGGCGTTGTGGAGTATCTTGCGCGCCGTCAAAGGCCCGCCGTTGGGCCACAGGGCATCCAGCAGTTGACTTGTGGCGACCGTCTCGTTGGCGTGCAGCAACATGAATCCGAGGGCGGCCCGCTGCTTCAGGCCTTTTACACCGACTCGCGTCCCGTCGTCTAAGACTTCCAGTGGCCCAAGCACGTTGAAATCCATACGCGTCCCCCATGTTCGCGATGACTGCAAACCCCATAAGTCAACCAGCCCACCTCGGTCCTGTCTCGACGGGGCGGCAAGTGTGACGTTGCTCACTCCGAAGAACTCGACTCGGCGGAATTCCCCGCCGATCAGGACGATGCCCCCGCTCTCCGCCAGACGGTATTCGGCCGGTCAGGAGACGCCGACGCATATGCAGCGCATCTCGCGCCAAATGCGGGCGCCCCTCGGGGGAACCGGGACCGGCCGACTCGGACAGGGAGCGGGGGCGTACGAAGTCACACGATATGGACGTTCGGCGCATAGAGGATCCACCGGCCGCCGGAGTCCTTGAACTCCTGCTCCTTGGCCATGATTTCCTCGGCGTGATTCCACGCGAAAAGCACCGCGTAGTCCGGGTACGACTCCCGGAACGCCTCCGCGGGCCGGATCGGGATGTGCGACCCGGGCGTCACCCGGTTCTGCTTCTCCGGTGTCGAGTCGGAGATGAACGAGATCGACTCCGCGCCGATACCGCAGTAGTTGAGGACCGTGGCGCTCTTGCAGGTGGCGCCGTAGCCCACGATGCTGCGGCCCTCGGCGCGCAGCCGGGTCAGCGTCTCCTTGAGCCGGTCGCAGTTCTCCTTCACCCGGGCCGCGAAGGAGTCGTACGTCGCGAGCTCCCACAGCCCCTGCGCCCGCTCGCGCTCCAGCCACCGGTCGACCGCCGCGGTGGGAGTGCGCTCACCCTTGCGGGCGGTGGTGTAGCGCATCGTGCCGCCGTGCACCGGCAGGTGCTCCACGTCGACGAGTTCGAAGCCGAACCGCTCGGCCATGGCCTGCACCGAACGCACGGAGAACAGGTAGAAGTGCTCGTCGTAGATCTGGTCGAAGTAGGTGTGCTCGACGATGTCACCCAGGTAGCGGTCCTCGAACACGAAGACGCCGGCGTGGTCGAGCAGGACGCCCGCGCCGGCGAAGACCGAGTCGATGTAGGCGATGTGGCTGATCGTGTTGGCCGAGAAGATCAGATCGGCCGGCCCTTCCGCCGCCCGGATCTCGCGTGCGCTGGACTCCTCGAAGAAGCCGACGTGCACCCGGCTGCCGCCCGCGCCGGCCACCTTCGCGGCCTCCTCGGCGGGGTCCACGCCCAGGTGCCGGACGCCGGCGTCACGGATCGAGTTGAGCATGATCCCGTCGTTGCAGCCGACCTCGACGTAGAAGGCGTCGGGTCCGGACAGCTCGGTGGCCAGGAAGTGGGCGGCCACACGCTCGAAGTGCTGCCGCATCAGAGTCGACCCGGACGAACGGTACGGATAATCCGTCGGGAACATGCGGTCTCGCGGCACTTCCTCCAACTGCTGCACGGTGGTGCATTTCTCGCAGAACGCGACGGCGAGCCGGAAGAAGTGTTCCGTGCCGATTTCACCGGGCGCGGGAAACACATCGGATACGGGCTGGCGGCCGAAATCGAAGAACTCCTGGACAGGGCCGTCACAGATACGACACTTTGGCATGTACGGCAGCCTGCCTATCGCCGGAGTACACGGTCAACCCCCTAGCCCCCGGCAGGGGGAGGGATAGGGGGTTGCGTGGGGGAAGGCGAACCGACGGAGAGGAACAGCCGAGTTCAGCCGGTCGGCACCGCAAACCGGTGATACCACTCGACAGTGCGTCGAAGTCCTTCGCGCAGACCGCACGGTTCAAAGTCGATGATCTCGCTCAACTTCCCGAGATCGAGGGTCCGGCTGCGCCTTCCGCCGGATTTGGTGGGGTCGAAGGTGACGCGTTCGGGGCGCCCCAGCGCGGCACACACCTCCCGGGCGAGTTCCAGCAGCGTGACCGTCTCCGCTGTGCCCATGTTCAGGACCGGGTGTTTCTTTTTCTCCACCATGCGCAGGGTGGCGTCCACCAGGTCGGTTACGTACATGTAGGTGCGTGTCTGGCTTCCGTCGCCCCAGATCTCGATCGGCCGACCGGCGGCGGCCCTGGCGAACATGGCCGGCACCACCCGGTCGGTGTCCTTCTCGAAATTGTCCCGGGGTCCGTAGATGCTGGTGAGCCGGGGACGGAAGATGTTCATCCCGTATTCATGGGCGTACGCCTCGGCGAGGATTTCCGCGTAGTTCTTCGACAGGTAGTAGCCGTCCAGGGCGTACGGCATCCCCGCCCTGAAGTCGTCCTCCTCCAGCGTCGGGCGGTCGGTGGGCGACAGATAGATCTCGCTGGAGCCGAGCAGGACCACGTCCTGGACGTCGTGCCGTCTGGCACCGGCCAGGACGTTCGAGACGGCACGCACGTTAGCGTCCAGGATCTGCGCGGGATGCTCGCGCCGGAACCGCGCCCCGCCGGTGAGCGCCGCGCAGTGGACGATCGCGTCGACGCCGCCGGGCTCCTGGGCGAGGACCGCCTCCAGTCCGGTCTCGTCCAGCAGGTCGAGCCGCACCGCACGCAGCGCGGGCCCGCCCGGGAGCTGGGCGAGGACGCCCCGGTTGTCCCGGCGGTACAGGCAGACCACCTCGGCGCCGCGGGCCAGCAGCCCCTCGGTGAACTGCGACCCGATGAAACCGGTCCCGCCGGTCACCACGACCGTCCGGCCCGCCCAGTACGCGGTCTCCATGGTCCTCCCCTTCGGCCACGGGCCGCCCAGACACACGGCCCCCTGGGCACGCTAGTGAGCGGAAACGACCCCCTGCACCCCTCCCGCCCCCTGTCGCTCCCCCTGGCACCCCCCTTGTCGTCTCGCAGCCGCCCTCCCACTCCGCTCGGTACATGCCGCCGATCAGCGGATCCCCCTTGAGGTTGCCGTCGGCAAGCCCCTCCGTGTGAGCGACCCTGTCGATCGCCGGAAGGATGGCCGGTGCCTGCCCGCGGTAGGAGGCGAGGACCAGAGGCACGGGGAGCGGAACGGGCACGGGAAGAAGCGCCGGCACGGGAGGTCCGGGCAGATCGGCGGAGCCCTGGGGGAGCTTGACGCGTTTCTCGGACTCGTCCAGGGCATGGGCGACGTCGCCGAGCCGGTGGATCCAGGGGGTCACTGCCTGCTGCCCGGGGCAGCTGTCCGGATCGAAAGAGTTGGGGATGATCAGGGCCGCCGTCGTGGAGCCCTGGGCCGTGCGCAGGGCCGTGCCATCAGAACAGGCGGGGAAGAGGGCGGGCAGGCCTGTCCGGTCCGGTACGGCGGCGATCGCGGCGCCGCGGCAGGACCGGTGCACCGCGTGCACGTTCCGACGTGTTGGTCTCGAAGACGGCGCGCCAGGACTTCGAGTCGTGTCCCCGTCTCCGTCCCCGCCCCGCGGCACAGCGGGGAGCGGCTCCGTCGATGCCACAGCGGCACCGGTGATGTCGAAGCGGTCGACGGATCTGGCGGCGGCAGACGAGTCGGGCTGTACGCCGGGGAGAGTCACCGCAGCGCTATGACCTGCGCAAACGTGTGGGGAGGGAGCCTGTGTGGCTACCTTGAATGGCTACGTAAGACGACATCCCGCCCTGGAGCGGTCCGGACGGGGACTTCCTCAGTATTGGTGTCAGATGGTCTGCTCGATGCGCTCGAAGACGTCCGAGTCCGTCTCCATTCGGCTGCCTTCGCATATTGCAGGCGACCCCGACGGTGGTCGCGTAGACCGCGAGCCCAACGACGGCTGGGCGGGTGCGGTACCTGCGCGAAGTCGGCAGGCGGACGCCAACCGATCACGATTCGCCGCACGCGGCCTCAACGCCACCACGGTGGACACCGCCAACCGCCTCCAACGCCGCGAGTTCGATGTAGCCCTCGTTTGAAACTCCCTCTCCGGCCGCCAAGACGCCTCCGCCGTGCACCCCGCCGGGTACTCGGCTACTCGATGGCCCCGCACATGCGCGCCGAGCTCGTCATCGACGCGTTTCAGGCCGCAGTAGCGGCCCGCGGCGGCAGCGTCGCCGGAGTGATCTTCCATGCGGACAGGGGCTCGCAGGACACATCCGCTGCGTTCGCCCAGGTCTGCTACCGGCACGTCATCCGTAGAAGCATGGGCAAGGTCGGCTCAAGCTACGGCAATGCCCCCGCTGAGAGTTTCTGGCCCGCCGTCGCCACAGTGCGCTGGGCTACCTCTCCCCGATGGAGTTCGAACAGCAGCACCACAAGACAGCTAAACT
The DNA here is from genome assembly GCF_042723915.1 of Streptomyces sp. NPDC058335. Classification (NCBI taxonomy): domain Bacteria; kingdom Bacillati; phylum Actinomycetota; class Actinomycetes; order Kitasatosporales; family Streptomycetaceae; genus Streptomyces; species Streptomyces sp. NPDC058335. The sequence continues at coordinate 16,176 of NZ_JBHXHX010000010.1, forward strand.
CCAACTCGCAGCATGAATCCCTGTGTCCACACTCCAAGGGTCACCTCACTCGTCGTCATCCCCGTCATCGAGGTCGAAATCGAAGGTCAGCTGCCCCCGCGGCTCCCCGTCCGGCGGAGCCGCGGGCTGGGGCTGCGTCGGATCTACGGAGTCTTCGATCTCGTGAGGCAGGGCATAGGCGTCCGCCAACCGCGCGAGGTGCAGGATGAGGGGCATGCCCAGGCCATCGCGGGCCTCTCGGTAATCCTCGCTGAAACGCTGCTGGTGCACGAACGCCGCCCAGGCTTCAGCATCGTCGCCCGGCTGGAGACAGGCGACCGTGAATTCGAGAAGATCCGGGTTCCAGGCGTTCGCCGTCGGGCGGTGTGCGCTGTTGCCCGACGGGTTGGTGTGCGGCGTCAGCTTCGCGTCATCGTTGGTGAGCTTCGTCTGGGTACTGGACTTGCCGACCGTGCTGTAGAAGACGCGGCCCGGATCGCCCTGTACACCGGGCTTCCACAACCCCATCGCAATGCCCCCTCGCTGCTGGCCCTCCAGCTCAGGTTTGAGTTCCTCCCGCTCCGCCCACCACTGCGCCGTCTCGTCCCTGGTGCCGTCGGCGACCCGAACGACTCGTAGCTGTTTGCCGTAGAGTCCGATCCGCTGCGTCGGCCCTCCGTCGAGACCGAGTCGGTCCTGCTCCAGTCCGTCGTTCTTCAGCCACATCCAACGCTTCCGCACGTCCTGCGCATGTGTCAGTACGAGCGTCGGAGTGCTGCGCAGGCTTGACAGCGTCTGCTTGATGAAGGCCGCCATGAGAGCCGCCTGGTCGGCGCTGGTCCTCTTTGCCTCGACACGTCCGGTCAACGCCTTGAGGAGTTCCGGGTACGGAACCCATCCGTGCATGTCCGCGGACCTGCCGAGGACACACTTCGCGCCCGGTCGGACGAGGATCGCGATCGGCGTGAACTGCTGCCTGCCCGTGGGCCCGTCGTGGCGGCGCTCCACGAGGTGGAAGGCCACCTGGTTCAGGCCAACGGGGATGAGGTCGCCGAGAGTGTGCTGCGGCAGCAACCGCATACCGGTCTGGCGCATACCGTCCGACCAGGCCGAGGCAGCACGCATCCGCGCGTCCTCGATGGCCTGCTCCTGCTTTTCAGCGGTGGCGTCCAAGGGGCGGATGAACTGGGTCACCAAACCCGCGTCGGCGCAGCCGAGACGGATCGCGTACTTGGGGTCGCTGCGCCGCCGGGCATGTTGGAAGGCATCCTGGCCGTCGAGTTCCACGATGGCCAACCGCATGCCCGGTACGGTCGCGCGCAGGCTGGTCATGGCTTCCGCCACCTGGGTCCGGCGGTCCGCGATGGCCTCGTCGTGCTCCTTGCCCCTGCGGGGCACGCGGTGACCACCCAGTAGGCCACCCAGCGAGCCCAGTCGCCGGGCATGCAGCCGAACCGTCAGTTCCTCCGACTCCCAGACCCACGTGTCGGCCGTCTCCTCCCTCCGGAGCCCGGCGAGACCCAGTCCGGCCTCCGCGGCAGCGACGATCTGGTCACGCATGATGTCCGACTGGTAGAGAACGAGCGCCGTGAGATCCTCACCCTCCAAAGCCTCGGCCAGGCGGGCGCGGAGCACCTGGGCGTTGTGCGCCGAGAGGAGTTCCCGCTGGTCAAGGATCGCTGCGAGATCCTCGGGCGTCTGCTCCTTCTTGGGAATGGACGGCAGCTTCTTCAACTGCTTCTTGGGCGGCCGAGCGTACGAGCTGCGCGTGAGTGCCGGAATGGGCACGAACTCCGGGGCGAGCGCCTGTTCCGCCCACTCGATCAGCCTCCGTCGTTCGCTGGGCATCAGGCCCGTGCCGATGGTGTGCCTGCCCATGACCGCGTGATGCCCGACGGCGATTCGGATGCCGTCCCGGCCGTGGATCCAGTGGTCGGCCTCCTTGACCAGCCGGTCCGGGGAGGGCAGCGCGTCGAGAGCGGTGATCTGGGTGAGCATTCCCTCCGGCCCGCCCTGTCGCCACTCGGTCGTGCCGTTCCTCCAGTCCAGCATGGCGACCGCGTAGCGCTGCGGGACAGGGCCGTCGAGCACAAGTGAGGCGTCCGGCAGCAGGTAGGCCGACACACCCTTGCCATAAGGGATGAACACCTTGCCGCTTACGAACCGACGGACACCGGCACTCAGGTGGACCCGCGGGACGGGCGAGAACGGCACGGTACGTACGGTGACCCGGATGGTCGCGGCGTAGTACGCCGGCCTGCCGTCTCCTCCGCCGCGGCGCTTGGGCACGTACTCGATCAGCTCGGACATCAGCTCGGCACCCCCACTGCCCGCTCCGCGCGAACCGCCGAGACCTGCCACTTGGCGGAAGGTGAGTCGCTTCCCGTTGTGCTCGTACGGCGCCAGGCGCGTGATCCTGGCTGCGAGGACGTCGGGAAGGAGCCGGTACACGTGGGAGGCGGGGACCGCGGTCTGGCGTGGCGTGTCCTGTAGTTCGAGCAGATCGACCATGCCCGGCTGCCAGCTGAGGGCGGACGTGTCCAGATCCCGGAAGCAGTCCATCAGCAGCCCCATCGTCTCGGGGTCGTCCGGGTTCTTCTGGAGGCTCTTGAGCCAGGTGGCGACGTAGAGGTTGGTCACCGCGATCGGGTACGGGTCCGTGCAGTACAGCCAGGGGTTCGCCGAGCCGAACCGGGCCGTGGAGTCGACCGTGACGATGTCCGGGGCGGTGGCGCGCAGCAGCTGGTTGATGCGCTTCGTCGGCACGCGGCGGCGTCGCTCGGCCTGCCGCTCGCTCAACCTGTCGTGGTGCAGTCGCAGAACGGGCTCCTCCCAGTGCGCGGGGAGGGCGAGCGTGTGCATCGGGACCGCGAACGGTCCCTGCGCCGGGTCGGGAACATATGCGGCGGCCCGGAGGAACTGGTATTCCACGGTGCTGGTTCTCCTTGGAGGCGAAGAGGGTCGTGTGGGTCTCGGGTGTGCCGACAGGCCGTCAGCCCATGTCCGCAAGGGCGCGGTAGAGCGGTTCGTACAGCTCGCGGACGAGCGACTTGTCGATCGGGTCAGGCTCCGGATCGGCCGCGCCGTCTGCGCCGAAGTAGGGGGCGAGGACTTCGCGCATACTCGCCAGAAGACTCGTGTCGGGCGTGTCCATGGCTTGGAACCCGGCTTCGCGCGGCGAGAACGCCGCGTCGACGAAGACCACCCTGGCCGGCACGCCGCCGCGTACGAGACGGCCGATGACCTGCCACACGACGACGAGTTGGTCCCAGGTGAACGCCACCTTCTCGTCGTCCCGCAGGCTCGACCAGGCGAACTTGCGGGTCAGGTAACGGTTCCACTGACGACGGGCACGGCTACGGAACGCGACCGCGGCTCTGTCGGGTGTGGCCGCAGCGAGCGCGCTCTGCCGGAACGTGCCGTCGGCGTCACGGAGTTGGCGTACGGCCCAGTCGTTGACGGACTGGATGGCGAGCGAAATGTCGTCGGGGCGTGGGTGGGGGCGGGCCAGGAAGTAGACGGTGCCGATGGCAGCCTTGCCCCCGCGCAGCACGATGTTGTGCCCGCGCTCCACCGCGAGGAGCGGGGCGACGAGGAGGTCGCCGCCGACGGAGGGAAACGACTTGACGTCACCGCGCGGCAGGGTGCGAGCGGCGGTGTCCTCCGGCAGCCGGGTCCAGGCGGTGTCGGCGTCCGCGTCGTCGGACACGAGTTGGGTGACGCGTCCGTTCCACTCGGGGATCTGGTTGAGGTATTCGGCGGCCCTGCGTGCCTCGTCGTAGCTGCCGACGAGGAGGAGGATGCGACGTCGTTCCGGGTCGTCGATCTCGGCCAGTTCGGTGTCCAGCATGCTCACCGAGTCGGGCAGGCTACGGTCGGGCACAGCCAGCTGGTGCAGCATGTGCAGCAGGGCCTGCGGCCGCTCCTCGGGGTCGCAGCCGGACAGGCGCAGCGGTTTCGGCTGGTCGCCTCCGGGCCAGTACAGGAACTCCTTGCGGAACTCGCTGCCCAGCACAGCCTCGACCTCCTCGTCGCGGGGCCGCAGTACAGCTCCCACCTCGGTGTGCACGTGGTACCTGCTGGATGTGCCCGCCCAGCTCGTGGCGGACATCAGCAGGACGTGCGGTCCGGGGCGGCCGTCCACGGCGCACAGGTCACCCAGCCGCATGAGCAGCTCACGGCCGACGCCGTTGCAGTGGAAGAAGCGGAGTTCGCCGCTGCGGTCGCCGTCTCGCTCCCGATCGTCGTGGCGGAACTGGAAGCCGAGGACATTGCCCATGGGCGACTCGGGGATGACCGCCTCATAGTCCTTCGGGGGCCTCCTGGAGAGCACGTTGGAGGCGCTTTCCAGGTTGAGGGCGGCTTCGACACGCGGCCACAGCGTGGTCATGAAGTCGAGGCGGCTGTGCAGGGCGGAAAGGATCAGTGTGAACTCGAAGCGCCGGGCCTGGAGGTCAATATCGGCGAGCACGCCGCAGTCGTCCGAGACGACGTCGGTCAGGGCCTCGCGGAGCCGTTCGCGGGTTCGGGCTCCCTGAGGCGCGTGCAAAAGCTCAAGGGTGAGGTGGACGAAGGTGTTGACCAGGGGAGTCACCTCGTCGTCGCCCGTACCGCTCTGCTGCTCGTGCAGCGGATCGTCCCTGAACCGTCCGAGTGCGACGTCCAGGCTCCGGGCCGCCGCGGGCGGGCGCTCGCCCTCCTTCCGGCCGGGAAACCAGCTGTCGAGCAGCAGACTGTGCAGGGTGAAGGCGCTGAAGTAGTCCATGCTGATCCAGCGCCTGAGGCCGTCGTCCTTGACGAGCAGCGCGTAGAGGCGATCGGTGGCGGCGCTGACCGTGTTGACGGCGTTGGTCCAGTCGTCGACGTCACGGGCGGACAGCTGGAGCCGTCCGTCACGGGCCATCTGCTGGAACTTGTGCACGGCGACCTCGTCGAACCAGGAGTTCGGGGCTTTGCCCACGAGGGTGCTGGCAGGCGCGAAGGCCGTGTCGAGTTGCATCTGCACTCGGTCCGCCTCGTCCACGATGATCAGATCGCTCATCCTGCAGGCGAGTTCGAGATACCTCAGCTGCTCGTCGTGCTGGTGCTGCGGCACGGAGCTGTGCACCAGGCCGGCCGGGGTGGCGACCCACACCTGGGCGTCGACCAGGTCGCGGGCCCCGCGATGCCGGGGACAGCGGTTCCACAGCGGGCACAGCCGCCGCTGTGGCTTCGGGCGCCGGAAGTCACGCGCCGCCGGGCTCTCGTCGTCGAGCAGCGGATCGCCGTCAGCCGACTCGACCTCGGGCACGGTGAAAAGGGTCAGGCAAGGCGCCTCACGGATACCGAGAGGGCGGCGCGCTTCCAGGCCGCGCAGGACGTCGACCGGGCAGGCACTGCTCAGAAAGGAGAAACCGGCGTGGTCGTGCCCCAGCATGGTGGCCGCACCGGCCGTGGCTGTGCGGCGGTGCAGCCGGTTGATGTTGCGCTCACGCGTGGAGTGCCCGAGGATCGGCGCGGCACCCACGCCCAGCCGGTCGAACTGCTCGACGACAGCAAGGGTTTCCGCCACGTCGCCGACGACGATGGTGACGCGACGGGGTGTCTGGGTCACGACGTGGTACGTCAGGATGTCGCGGATCGTGGACTTGCCGGCGCCGACCATGCCCACCAGGTGCAGCAGCCGGTCGACCGTCAGCCGCCCCTTCTCCGTGAAGCTCTCGGCCTCCTCGTCGCGCACGAGCAGTTTGACGCGCCGAAGCCGCCCGGCCCAGTCGTTGCGGGGACCGTCCGGTGCCGCCGCCTCCGCGGTGTCCATCGTGTCGGCGGCCTTTTCGAGTTCCGCCCACGTGACGTCCACCGGCTCTCCCCGTCCTGCGGGCGGCGCGTCGAGAGCGTGTGCACGGGGCCGGGTGTCCGACAGCAGTTCCTCCTCGAAGACGACGGAGTGGGTGCGGTCCTGTACACGAAAGGTGTACTCACCAGCCTCGGCGAACGGGATGGGCCGCGTCGAGAAGTCGGGCGCGGTGCTGAGCAGATCTTCGAAGATCTCGAAGCGGCGCGCGGCGCGCGCGGGCTCACGGCGACGAGGTACGTCATCGGGTCCGTCGAGGTCGTAACCCCGCAGTTGCTGAGGAACTGTCAGGTAGTCGGTCAGTGCCTCGCGCCACGCGTGCCGTCGGCGCAGGTCCCACAGGTAGTGGCGGGCCCGCAGGACGCGCAGGCGCTGTTCGTCCGTGCGCACGTCGCCGAAGGCTTCGCTGTAGGGGTAGCCGCCCAGCAGCGGCCAGACGTCTGCGGCCGTGCGGGTCGGCGTCACGTCCTGAAGCAGGTACAGGCCCAGTTCGATGTCGAGCAGGTCGCCGGGACGGAAGCTGCCGAGGTTCGCCGGCCATACTTCGGTGAGCTGCTTCGGCGAGCAACGCCGGTGCCATCCACTGCGGTCACGCATGGCGGCCTCCTTCGGTACGCGGTGGTTCTGTCTCCTGTCGGCTCAGGGTGGTGATCTCGCGGCCCACCAGTCGTAGAAACGCCTGGTCGTCCAGGAGAGTGACCCGCCCTGCCATGTCGTCGGGCAGGTTGCGGCGGAACTGCCGCCCGTACGCCTCGTTCTCGCGGAAGCGGTACCGGGGTACGACGAGGAAGGCACGCTCGTACGGCGGGTCGCCCCGGAAGGGAGTGGTCGTCCGCGCCAGGAGTGCGGGGTTGACGCGGTCCTTCACATCCACAGCCCAGTGCCGCCGCCCGGGCAGGGGGACACGAAGGTCGTACGCGTCGTAGTTCGGCCACATCTCGGCTGCGATCCCGAACTTCTTCTTCAGGGCGGCTTCCAGCTCCGTCTCGGCGAGTCCGGGGCTGGTGACGAACATGCGGAGGGGACGGCTGAGTTGGAAGACTCCACCCTTGTCGGGGAGCAGTGGAGTGCCATCGCCCCGTTCTCCGTCCCGGCGGCAACGGTCCAGTTCGCAGCGGTGTCCGCCGACGAGCAGCGGCACCATGAGGCAGTGGCAGCGCGGGCACTGCCGATACGCGCCCTCACGCAGATAGGACGCGGGGGCGGGTTCGTAGCAGCGCTTGATGACGCTGTGCAGCAGCATCCCGCACTCCGGATCGCCGCCGAGCAGGGCCAGTTCGGCACCGGTGAGCACGGGCCGAGTGGTGAGAAGGGCACGGAACGCGGTGTAGGCCCGGGGTGTCCTGGCTGCGCGGCAGATGGCGAGGGCTTCCAGGATCCGCTCGTTCTCGAACAGTTCGGCGGCGGGATCGGCCGCGTTCACCTCCCACTCCAGGCACGACTGATGCGGCAGTCTGGTCTCGGGATCGACCAGCAGGGCCGTGCCCGAGCGGGCCTCGTCGGGCAGGGTCAACGGCCATTCGGCGAGCGGGCGTTCGCAGGCCCAGCGAACCATTTCAGGCACGCTGCCCGGTGGTTCCTCACTCCGCTGCAGGCAGTGCAACACGAGGCGGTTGTAGGCGTTCTGCACCTTGGCCGGGTAGACCGGGTTGGGCACGGTCCGCTGTCGGGACAGGCAGGCGAGGGCGCTGGCGATCAGCCGCAACAGCGTCTCGTCGGCGGTCCCGGCACCTTCGGGAATTGCGGGCAGCAGGTCCGTCGTCGTCATACCTCTCCCTCTCCCTCAACGGCCAAGCTTGGCGTCGAACTCGGACACCACTGGGATACCGGACAGGACTGACAATGCGGTCCGGGCCGGGCATCCCACGCCTCGTCCTCCCGCCAGGGACCGCCATACCGCTGCAGCACGGACCGCGCCTTGGCCTGCTGCTCGGGATCGGTCGGATCGATGACATGGGGATCGGAGCCGTCCGGCCCGAGGATCTCCACCTCGACACGCGATCCACCCGGGTCACCGCCCAGTGCGCCCTGCGCCAGCAGCGTGACGGCCAGAGCGAGTTGGGGATACACCTCCAGGAGATCCGCCTGATTCCGGCGCCGCTTCCTCGTCGTCTTCAGTTCTCGCCACACCCAGGATCCGTCCTCCTGGTAGAGCAGGTCGGGCTTGGCTATGACCACGGCCTGGGCGGCTGTGTCGTGGACGACCCGGAGCGCCTCGGGCTCGACCTGCTGGACAAGTCCCGGGTCCTGGAAGGGGCAGGCGTCAACATGGTGGAGCAACATGTCCCGGCCGGTCGCGGCGTCCTCGTCGGAGACCCGCCACCGCCCTTCCGTCCAGTTCTCGCCCTCGGCGGGCATGTCCGCGACGGCGCAGGGAGGCCACCCGTCGCGCCGGTGCAGCTTCTCGATCCAGCCGTGCACCGCCTGGCCGAGTTTGGCGGCGCTGCCGTACTCATCGGACCTGGGCAGGTGTAACGCGCGCAGGAACGCCTGTGCGGGGCAGGCCGCGTGGTAGCGAAGGTCGCTGACGGACACCTTCCGCAGCGGTGCGACGCGCGACGACACTCCAAGGACGCCGGGCCTGCGCGGCACGGCCGGGCAGGCCGTGAACTGCTTGCAGTCGACACAGGAGGAGCCGGGCGTCGGCGCCCCACCCGCCACGACACGAGCGACATGCGAGTGCCCGTGCTCGGCGTAGTACGCCTCGGCGTCCTCGGCGGTACCGTCGAACTGCACCCGGGGCCGACCGTCGGCCAGCCCCACCTCGACGACGCGCACGCGCTCGGGCCGCGCGACGGGCCCGAGCGGCTGGAAGGCCCGCGACCACTTGCCGGGCCACGCCGCCGGTCGCCCGTGGACCGCCACGTACACGGCGATGGCAATCTCTCCGGGCTCGGATCCCTTGGCCTGGTCGTGCCGCAGCCGCCGGTACTCGCGCAGCCGTCCGTCGGCGGACTCGTACCGCCGCCACCAGGCGTACATCTCCCAGAACTTGCCGTTCTCGCGCTGCGCCACCCAGTAGGCACGGACGGGTCGCAGCTTCTTGTTGCTTTCCGCGGCGAAGGCCTGCCTGTACGACCGCAGGGCGTGCTCGGCGTAGGTGAGATGTCCGGGGTGGAGGGCGGGCGTCCTGGAGCGCAGTCCCTCCAGGGCCTGGTCGAGTGTCTCCTCGTGGAACTCGACCCGGTCGACGGCGTCCATGACCGGCCCGAGGGTGAACGTTTCGAGCTCCGGCTTCGGCAACCGCAGGCGCTGGGCCGGCCACATCCCCGGTCGGGCCTTGGCGGCGGCGTGCGAGGGGCAGGTGTGCTCCTCGTCTCCGCCGGTTCCCGGCCCGACCCGCAGAAGACTGTCGTCCCCCGTGAGCCAGTGCGGCCTGCGCCATGCCATGTCGTGGCCCATTACCTCCCCCTTCGAAACAGACGTCATCCCAGACGTCACCCCTCGGACCGAGCAGCCGGAGGCGTCGACGTCTTCGACCGTAGCATGAAACATTGGAACTCCTTGGAAGTTCTTGGCATAGATTGGCTCTTGCGCTAAGGTGCCCCTCATGGCGGCATCACTGGAGGAGCTCGAGCAGCGCCTGTCCCACCTGCGCACCGAGTTGCGCGGCGCCGTACGCGCCCGGGACAAGGCCGAGACCGCGCGTATCCGTCGCGCTCTGCGCGAGGCGGAGACCGCATGGGAGCACGCTCTGGAGGTCGAGGCCGGACCGGACATCGAGACACTTCCGTCCGAAGCCGAGACTCGGACGCCGCCGAGGGCGACAAGCGAACCACGCCGCCAGGAGCTCCCCACGCACGGCTCCATCCCAGTCCGCGAACAAGTCCACCAAGCGCTCACCCTGCTGGGTGCTCCCGCGTCCCCGAAGCTCATCTCGTCCGCGTACGAGGCGTTCTTCACCGAGCCGCTCGTCGCCGCCAAGCTCGCGTCGCTCCGCCGGGACGAGGAACGCTCCTTCACCGCACAGGGTTATGCCCGCCCGTACTACATCTGCGCGGCGCTGACCCACGACCGTCTCGTGCCCGCCCGCGGGCTTCTGGCCCTGTCCACCTGGCCCGTGGAGCGGCGGATCATCACCCCGCTCAGCCCCCGGACCGACTTCCTCTCCCACGCTGTCGGCACCGCCGAGCAGATCCAGCGGCTGGACACGGCCGGGCATCCGGCCCCGGACGCGGCCTGGCGGCTGCTGCGCCGGTTCGCCCTCACGATCCCGGGCGCCTGCGATTCCGCGGCCCCGGAGCCCGACCCCGCCCGCGTGATCGCCGCCGCCCAAGCCGAAGCGACCGTCCACCAACAGGAGGACGACCAACGGCGGCAGGCGGCGGCGCAGCGCGCCCGTACTCAACTCACCGACGCACAAAAGCTGTTCGGTGCGCCACCGCTGCGTGATGCCCTGCGTGACGCGAGCGGCAGCATGCACTGACCTCACCCGGCGGAGACGACCACGGTCGTTTCACCCACCGGCACACTCCGAAGACGTCCCCGAAGCAGAGACGATGCCCTCGCAGCAGTCCGATCCCCCCGACGACAGACTCGCGCGGCTACGCGGACCGCGCCCCCCGCAGCCCTACACCGCCCGCAAGATCACCGCCCTGACCGCCAACCCCGCCTGCGCCCGCCGCGCAGTCCTCGACGCGGCCGGCGTGGACAAGGCGCTGCTCGCCCAGCAGGTCGGATACGAACCGCGCTTCGGCCAGTCGCCCTTCGCCCTCGCCCGCGAGCAGGCGTTCCACAGCCTCGTGAAGTGGGGCGGGTACGCCGAGCTCATCCGGCTGCTGCGCGAGGAGCTCTCCGTCCCCGTGGCGGAGGCCCATGTCGAAGACCTCAACGAGGTGGGAGGCAACAGCTCTCTGCCCGTGCGGGAGCGCGAGACCCGCCGCCTCATCGCGCACGTCGCCTCCGGGCAGGACGTACGACTGATCCTCGACCGCCCCGTACTCACCCTCGAAGTCGCCGGACGGACGGCGTACCTCGAACCGGACGCCCTCACCCACCGCGTCGACGGGAAATTCTATGTCGTCCTGATCCGCTCGTTCGCGGCGATCGACGGGCAGGCCAACCCGACGGCCGTGGCCCAGGCGGCCAAGCAGGCCGCCGTGTACGTCCTCGCCCTGCGCCACGCCTTCGACGCCGCGGGCCTGCCCGCCGAGCAGCTCGCCCACGACTTCCTGCTCGTCTGCCCGAAGGACTTCTCCAACCGGCCCTACGGCCGCCTGATCGACCTCCGGCAGGAGCTCGACGCCCTGCAGTTCCAGCTCACGCGGCTGCGGCGCGCAGAGGACCTGGCGGCGCAGCTCCCCGAGTCGGCGACCCTGGATCCGGACCGGAGCATGACCGAACTCGCCTCGTCCATAGAGGCGTTGGACGCGTCGTACACGCCCGCATGCCTCTCCTTCTGTGAGATGGCGCGCTACTGCCGCGACGAGGCCGACGGGTGTGCCTCGCCGGCCCGTCTGGGCAGCGCCGTCCGCAACGACCTGCCGGGCATCGACTCCACCCGTACCGCGCTCGACTACCTGGACGGTGTCGCCGCCCAGGGAGAGGCCGAGACGGAGGCAGCCGACCTGCTGCGCGCCGCCGCCCGGCTGCGCCGACTCCGCCGGGGGGCCGCATGAGCGTCCTGTCCACCGTCGCGGCCCTTACGGCATCCCGCACCGGCCACGCCGAGCCACTGACCACCGTCCGCCACCAGCACCTGGACCAGAAGCCGTTCGTGCTGGTGCCGCTCACCCTCGCCGGAGAGGCCTGCGCTCCCCTGGCCGCCCTCGCGGGTACGGACCCGGCACACCCGACCTTGCTGACCGCCCGTCAGCCACGGAACCGCGCCGAACGGTTCCGCTTCGCCGAGCGTCTCGCCACACTGCTGCTGGCGCACATCGACGGATGCCGGACGGAGACGGAGCCGTACACCGTCGGCCGTGGCAAGGAGAAGGAGGAACGCCTGCGCTGCCTGCGGGCCCCGCAGCTCCTCGTGCCGAACGGCGAGGGCATCGCGTACGTCCGCCTGCTCGGCCGTCTGACCAGGCTGCGCGCCACCGAAGGGCCGTACGCGGTGGCCCCGTCCGTGCCCACCCTCGGCAAGTGGCTGACCCGGTTCGCGGATCTGGCCGAGTTCCCGGACTCCAGCATGCTCCTCGCGATGACCCGGCAGCTCGCCGCGCACTGGGCGACAGGCCAGAGCCCTTCGGAGGACTCCCACCTCGCGTCCCTGCTCGCCTGGATCGACCCGCCGGAGGGCAGCGACGGCGCACGTGCGGCGCGGGAGGCGGAAGACCCCGCCGTGTGGCCTCCCGCCGGCCCGGCCACGGACCCGGTCTTCGACCGGACGCTCCATGAGCTGATGACACGCTACGACGAGGCGTCCGACGAGCGCGGACGCGAGGCGGTCGGCCGTCAGATCGACGGTGAGCTGCGCGGCCAGATGCTGCCCACCTGGCAGCTGATGTGGCGCGGCGTGGAACTGCTCCGAGACCTGCCGGAGGGCGCCCACGTCCCCGAACGCTGGGCCTTCGACCGGCGCCTGTTCTCCGAGTACGCCGAGTACCTGGACGCGGACGGCCGCCCGCAGGCTCGCCGCGACCACGCCGTCGGGGCCGCGCGCCGCCTGGCCCGCCTGGAGGACGCGGTCGCCCGCTACGAGGCCCAGCGGGCCTACGACGATCCGCTGGTGATGGCGGAGTACGAGCTGGCGGGCGAGGCGTTCACGGGGACGGTGACCGCCAGGGACGAGAACCGGTTCGTCCCCGGCACCCGGCCCGGTTCCCAGGTGTGGCGGCCGACGATCACCCTCCGCACCGACGCCCCCGACGCCCCCGTCGGCCTCGCGGCCGGCACGGAAGTGAGGTCCCCGGCCCGCCCCGGCCAGGAGGGCCGGATCCTCGAAGTACGGCAGCAGGACGACGCCTGCACCGTGGTACTGGAACTCAAGGGCGGCTTCGCGAGGAAGCGCACGCCTCCGGCACCGCCCGGCACTCTCGCCGAGACCGGTGAGGAGCTGACGTACACCACACTCAACCCCACCGCCATGCCCGCCTCACTGGCCGCCGAGGAGGACACCCCCTGGACCCACGGCGGCCCGCCGCGACCGTACGAACCCACCGACGAGGACGCAGAGGAGACCTGGGAATGACCTCCACCCTCCCCCGCACGGAAACCCACGAAGGTCCCGATGACGGTGGCACCCCCGGGGAGCGCGCCGACCGGGCGGTCGCCGACATCCTTTCCAGCCTCGACACAGCACCGGGCCGCGGCGTCGTCGTGGATTCACCGCCCGGCGCCGGGAAGTCGACCCTGGTCGTGCGGGCGACCGGGCATCTGACGTCGGCAGGCCACCAGCTCATGATCGTCGCGCAGACCAACGAACAGGTCGACGACCTGGTGGACCGCCTCGCACGCGAGCATCCCGGCCTGGCCATCGGCCGCCTGCACGCCGGCGGCCACACCCTTCCGCCTCGCGTCACCCGGCACCCCCACGTCACCGGAAGCACCCAGGCGGCAGACCTGCGCGAGCTGCCCGTCGTGGTGTCCACCGCGAAGAAGTGGTCGTACGTCACCCCGGACAAGTGCCGGCCGTGGCGCTGGGCCATCGTCGACGAGGCGTACCAGATGCGCTCGGACGCGCTCCTCGCGACGGCCCCGCTGTTCAGCGAGGCCGACTCGCAGGTCCTCTTCGTCGGCGACCCCGGCCAGCTCGACCCCTTCGCCACCGTGGAGACCGACCGCTGGCACGGCCTGACCTGGGACCCCCTGCGCAACGCGGTCGACGTGACGCTCGCCCACACCCCGGATCTCGTACGCCACCAGCTCCCCGTCTCCTGGCGCCTGCCGGAGACGGCGGCCCCCCTCGTCGAGCAGGCCTTCTACCCCTTCTACCGGTTCGTCCCCGGTACGACGGCACAGGACCGCCTCCTGTCGTACGCCAGCCTGCCCCACGGCTCCACCCCGCTGGACGACGTCCTGACCCGCGCCGCCGCCTCCGGCTGGGGCCACCTGGAACTCCCCGCCCGCCACACCCTCGACCAGGACCCGGAGGTCGCCGAAGCCCTCGCGGCGACGGCGGCCCGGCTGCTGGAGCGCGGGGCGCTGGTCAACGGGGAGCCCCTCACCGAGGCCCGCATCGCGATCGGCGCGGCCCGCACCGTGCAGGCGGACGCGGTCCGCACCCGCCTCGCCGACCGCGGCCTGACCAACATCACCGTGGACACCGCCAACCGCCTCCAGGGCCGCGAGTTCGACGTCACCCTGGTCTGGCACCCTCTGTCCGGCCGCCACGACGCCTCCGCCTTCCACCTGGAGACGGGCCGCCTGTGCGTCCTGCTCTCCCGGCACCGTTTCGCGTGCATCGTGGTGGCCCGCGCCGGGATCCGGGATCTGCTGGACCGGCATCCGCGGAGCAGTCCGGTGTACCTGGACGTGCCGCCTAAGTTTCCGGATGGGTGGCGGGCGCATCAGGTGGTTATGGGGCGTCTGGAGCGGGGGGAGCACCGGGTGCGGGCGGCGTGATCATGGGACGAAATGGATCGCTGTCGGTAACAGAATGTAAGGCACAGCCGGAACCGCACAACTCTCAGGTTCGGCACGACAGACTGAGTCAGCTCCTCCATGCCTCCGGCAGCCAGATGCCTGCTCCCCAGTCGTCAAGTTCGCGACGGCGATGCTCGTAGTCGGTAAGCGTTCGGCCGACGGCACGCCAGAACTCGGGGGTGTGATGCGGATGGTGAAGGTGGACGAGCTCATGGACGAGGACGTAGTCGATCAGGCGGATGGGCAACTGCATGACGGCCCAGTTGATGTTGACGGCGCCGTGATGGGAGCAAGAGCCCCAACGGTAGCCGAGGGCACGGACGTTCAGCCCAACCTTTGGGGTGTCCATGCGCTGGGTCCATGGACGCATACGGCCGGGAAGCCAGTCCCGGCCGCGGGCGGTGTACCACACGACAAGGTCGTGCTCGGCGGTGTCGCGGTGGTCGCGGCGCAAGTGGAGACGGCCGTTCTTCAGTGTGACAGGGGAGGCTGCGAGGTCGTCGGTGAGTTTGAGGCGGTGGCTGCGACCGAGGTACCAGAAACCTTCGCCATCGATGAAACGTCGTCGAGGGCGTTCGGCTACTTCAGCGCGGCGGGTGTTGACCTTGGCGTAGAGCCAGGCCAGCCGCGTGCGGATGAGGGCGGCAAGCGCGTCGCGGTCGGCGTCTGCGGGCACCTTGGCAACGATGCGAGCGTCGCGTTCCACGGTGACGCGGACGCCGGTTTGCCCCGAGGCGAGGGCCAGGTGGATGGTCAGCCCGCCGACGTACAGCGGGCTGTCGTTGTCGGCCACCCTGTCGGGCAGGTCAGGCATGGTGACGGCCAACATCCTTGCGGTTGTGGTGGACGATGTCACGGAGTGCGTCGGCAAGGGGATCGGCTTTTGCCCGGGTGTGCGGGCAGGCCACGGCCTCCATCCAGATGTCGGTACGGAAGTCGTGCTGAGCCGCAGGGTTGGTCCAGAAGTCGGGCTTGGCGCTGTAGTGCACCGCCAGGTCGTGCACCCTCTGAGCGAGGATGACGAAGGCCCCGCGTATCTCGTCACCGATCACACCATCGGTCAGCACGCTGGTGAGCTGCTGGTAAAGGGCCTGTTCCAGCGGGGTGAGGCTGCGCACGTCCTCGGGTAGATTCGAGCCGGCGCCGCCTTCCATGTCCTTGACTTCCTCGGCAAGGCGCTGGAATGCCGCCAGTTGGGCGTCCCAATCGTCGGCGTGCCTCTTGAGGATCTCTTCCACCCGCTTGCGCAGCGCGGCATACGCGGCAGGGTTCTTGCCAAAGTTTAGGTCGATGTGATTGCGGAGGGCGTGCCGCATCATGGACGCCTTCGCGCGGCTGCCGGGAAGCTGCCGGACCTTGGTCTTGAAGTCCTCAGAGGTAAGCCGGGTGGGCTCGATCATCTTGTCCACCCCTAGGGAACGGACGTGCTGGTTGATGAGCTGCTGGACCTTCTTGCCGTAGGCCGCCGGGTCGAAGGCGTCCTCCTCGCTGAAGCGTTGCCGGGCCAGCTGGGCGATGAAGGTGAACAGCCGTACGACCTCCGCGTAGGGGCGGGCCGACTCTCGGGGGGTGACGACCGTGTAGGTTTCCAGGAAGTCGCGCAACAAGGAGCGAAATGCGATCCGGCGCTGGTCGTCCTCAAGCGAGTCCACCAGGCGGTTGACGGCTTCAACGTCATCGGGGTCGATGAGGTCACGGGGGAGGTCGAAGTGCTGGCGCAGGGCCGTGCACTGGGTCTCCAGCTTGTGCTCCTCGACCTCGAATTCGATGGGCTTGCCCTCGCGTTCGTCGGCAGCGTACTGGTCCATTGCTTCTTTGAGGGCGGTCGCGACTCCGGCGTAGTCCACAACTAGCCCAGCGCTCTTGCCGTCGGCGGTGCGGTTGACGCGGGCGACCGCCTGGAGGAGTTCGGCCTCCTTCATCCGCCGGTCCAGGTACATCACCTGTTCGATCGGGGCGTCGAAGCCGGTCAACAGCATGGTCCGCACGATGAGGAACGCGACTGGGCGGCGTGTGCCGTCTAGCTGATCGGGTTCCGGGAAGGGGCTGAGGAAGGACTTTTCCGCCTTCTTGTGCGTCGACTCCTTCGTCCACTCCTTCCAGCTTGCTGGGTCGTTCTGCCCTTCGGAGATGATGGGAACGAAATCGATCGCCTTGAGCAGGCGCAGGTTCTCGTACGCGACCACCAACGTCTGCTGCTTCGGTTTGAGTTCCTCGGGCCTTTTCTCCAGCAGCCGCTGAAGTCGCTCTTCAGACATAGCCTCCACCTCGGCCACGATCTCGTCCCGCGCGTCCTCGAGCGCCTCGCGGTAGCGCACAGCGATGCCCCGGGAGTGAGCAACGACCTGGGCCTTAAACCCTTCGGGCAGCACGCTCTGCACATAGTGGCGCAGCATGTGGCGAGCCTTACGCCGAATCATGTCGTCCGCGCTGAGAACGGCAGTCGAGGTCGCGTACCGCTTCTGGAGCCGCTCGTACTCCTCGTCGGTGAGTTCCTCGAATTCCTCCTCCATCGCCTCGTCCAGCGCGGCACCATCCTCGACCGCACCTCTGGCAATGTGCCCCTCGTAGTAGATCGGGACGATCGCGCCGTCCTCCTCGGCGTCCGCGATCCGGTATTTGTCGATGAACTCCCCGAAGGTGGTCTCGGTCAGCTTCCGCCGGTTCATCAGGATCGGTGTGCCGGTGAAACCGATCCGCGCGGCGTTCGGCAGCGACTCCGTCAGGTTCTCGTGCAGGCCGGAGCTGTGCGAGCGGTGCGCCTCGTCGACGAGGATCACAACGCCCTCGTCGTCATTGACGAGTCCCCAGCCTGCGACTTTCTTCCTCGCCGCCGACTTGGCGCGCTCTGCGCGGGTCTTCTCCGTGTCCTGCTGCTTCTGAATCATCACGAAGACCAGGCCAGCACCGTGTCGGGCAAGCACTACCGGCACCTGATCGGCCCGAGTGACTGTGTCCGGCTTCTCCCCGGTCAGGGTGGCCGTCTCCGACAACTGCTGCTGGAGCTGCTTGCGGTCGGTGACCACGACCACCTTCAGGTGCTCCAGTCCCGGCGTGGAACGCAGCTTGCGCACCAGGAACACCATCGTCAGCGACTTGCCCGAGCCCTGGGTATGCCATACGATCCCGCCCCGCTTGTCCTCCTTGCCGTGCACGGCCTTCGTCTCACCGCGCTGCAACCGCGAGACAGCCTTGGCGACCGCTCGGTACTGCTGATAACGCGGCCCGATCTTCACCCGGGCCGTACGCCCCTCTGCGACCTCCACATCCCGGAACAGCACGAAGTTCCGAACGATGTCCAACAGCCGGTGCGGGTGCAGCACCCCGGCCGCCAGCACCTTCTGCGCCACGGCGTCCCGATCCTCAGGAACAAAGCTGCGCGCGGCAACGTCCTTGGCCTTGAGTGGGTACGGGTCCCGCCACACCACATAATCCTGCCGGCGCGCGGTGAACGTGCCCAGCCGCGCCCGGTCCCCAGTCGTGGCCACCGTCAACTGCACCGTGCGGAACAGCCGTTCGCTGCCTTCCGGGACAGTGGAGTCCCGCCGGTTCGCGTAACGCTGCAGCTGCTCCACCGCGTCGAAGACGTTGCCGCCGAGCGCGGTGGGCTTCTTGCACTCAATGACGACCAGCGGGATGCCGTTAACGAACAGCACCAGGTCCGGGGCGATCGTCTCCCCACCGCTGCCAGGGATCGTCATCCGAAACTGGGAGACCGCCAGGAAATCGTTCCGCTCCGGGTGCTGCCAGTCGATGAACCGCACCGTCTGGTTCCGGCCCCCGTCCCAGTCCTGGAACCCCGGAACGTCTACGCCATCGAGCAGATACCTGGTGGCGGCCTCGTTCGCCTCCACCAGCCCCCCGCCAGCCGACACCGCCCCCCGAGTCAACGCGGACACGGCTTGGTCCGCGCGCGCCTCATCCACCCACGGGCTACCGTTCGGGCGCCGGTTCAGCTCCACGAGCTTCGCCCGCAAGATCCCTTCGAAAACGGAGTCGTCGTAGCCACGCCGGACGTACGAGGGCATCCCCGGCGGCTGCAACTCAACACCGGTCGTCCCGCGCACATGCCTCCACCCCATGTCGGTGCTGGTCAACTGCGCGATCAGCGGCTTCTCAACGAATATGCGCTCCGGACCGGAATCGGCCATCAGTCATTCCTCTCCAACAGGCGATCTCAATCGCTCCCAGCCAGCAGTCCATTCATGAGCGCGCGCTTGAGGTGTTGCACCTTCTCGATGTTGACATCGAATTGATCCAATTCAGATCTCACCTGGCGCAACACACTGGAAATCTCCTTCTGCCTGGAAAACGAGGGGACAAATAGTTGAATCTGCGAGAATGTTGACTTATTAAGGATCGGGGTCACTTGCAGGCTGGATGCAGCCTTCACTTTAGCGGACGCCTCACAGATACTCTCAAAGAGGAAGTGAGGGTCCACTTGCCCACCTGGAACGACGGCATTAATTTGCTGATTTACGCATGCACGGTGCTCAAGCAGGCCAACTTTCCCTGTGCCGAAACCGATACACACTACGAGAGTGGAGCCACTCGGAACCTCAACTACATTAGCTTCTCCGCGCCATGCTTCCCGGGTGGAGTCTAGAACTGCTTCGCCATCTACAATCTCACTTGGCGTAACAAAAGGAATGCTGTGACCGTGACCCAGGCGAGGGCCGACATCCGGCGTCTTTCCGGTGACGACACGACCCAGATGGCCAATCGCAACCAGCTCGCCGTCGCGTGTTTCGGAAATGAGACGGCGCCGCATGCCTTGAAGCCAATTTTCTGTCTTTGCCCGCAAGTTACGCAATCTGGCTAGCTGCTCGTCCAGCTCGTCAAGGATCTCGGCGATGCGCTGCTGCTCTGCCAGCGAGGGGAGGGAGATTGGAACTCTCAGCAGTTCACTTCGAGACAACTCAACCTGCCCAGTTGATCCAATGAAGCAGTGCGTATCGAGATAGCGCTGTCCCCAATGAGATTGAAGGGTGGCATTTAGCCACCTAGCATCGAGTAGTTCCCCTGGCCGGATCACCGTAACGTGACTATCCACAACATAATCGCCATCCAACGGGAATACGCAACTGCGTCCGATGGTTCCGACTCCAGTGGAATTCAGAAGTACGTCCCCCGGACGGGGGCGCACCTCTCTGCCCCCCAATGGCTCGTGGCGCCTCGCAGCTTCGGGCACGAAACCCGATACCTGAACGCATTTCTGCCCAATAGCATAGAAATAGCCGTTCTCGTCATAATTTGGGGCAGTCCCACGGGATACGAGCTGGCAAAGCTCTCCCAGAGGAAAATTCTTCCGCTGTCCTGCGCCGAGCCAATCCTCACGCATAGCCCAGCTCCTCCAGGTACCCCCGCAGCCGCTTCGCGGACGCCTCTCGTTCGTGTTCCAGGTCCTGCAATGTCACGGCGTATTTGTTGCCCCAGTTGCGGTAGGCGTCGATCACGGCGCGGCGGTCGGCGGCGACGAATCGGTCCATGCGGGCGCGGAGGTCGGCCTTTAGGAAGCCGAGGACGATGTGCTGGGCCTGGTCGGCGGTGAGGTTTTCTGCGGCTTCGCGCAGCTCAACGAGGAAGCGAGCCTTGATCACCGCGAGGTCCTTCTTGGCGGCGGTGAGCTGCCTCTTGAGCATGGCGAGTTCCTTGGGGGGCAGGACGCCGGTCAGGTCCGGCTCGTCCGCATCATCCCCGTCAGCGGTCTTCTGGGACGGGGAGCCCACCTTGACCTTCGCGTCGAGTTCCGCGACGAGCGCCTCCGCGGTCTCCAGCCGCTCCACATAGGCGGGGATCAGTTCGGGTACGAGGCGGTGTTCGCGAGCCTTGCGCTGAGCGGCGCGGATGCGGGCTCTGGTCTTGGCGTCGGCGCCCTCCGGTGGTTCCGTGAAGGCGGACTCGATGCTGGTGACCCAGCGATCGATAACGCCAGGGAAGCCGGTGCGGGCGAGGCTGCGTAGGTCGTTGCGGGAGTCGAACCACCAAGCGGCCACGGTACCGGCAAGTTGGTACTTGTCCAGGACCTTCAGCTGCTCCAGTGCCCGGGTGAAGGTGTCGAGGAGTTCGGCGCGGGTGTCGGCGAGCTGCTGGTGCTTGGGAAGTTCGTCGAGTCGGCCGCGGTGCTCCATCCACCAGGCGTCGAAAGCGGCGCCGAGTTCGGCCTCCCGTGCGGCGGTGAGCTCGGGGATGCGCTCAGCGACGGCCTCGTAGCCTTCCTCGGGGAAGTCGTAGTAGTCCTCATCCCGGTCGCGGAAGAGCTGGCGGCCGGGGTCGATTCCGAAGGCTCGGAACTGGCGGGCGCGGTCGCGGACTTCGCTCTTGGGGACGCCGCCATACAGGTGCGCGCGGACGTCCTGCGGCTCGGGGGGTGGGGTGTTGTCGACGTAGCGGCGGATGTTGAGGTTGTAGTCGTTCTTCTCCAGCTCCTCGAAGGGCACGACGCGCGCGAAGTTCTCGATGTCCTGCCAGCCACGGTACGCGGAGACGATCTTTTCAGCGTGCTGGGCTTCGAGGAGGTTCTGGGCGCGGCCGGCGGTGACCTCGCGGTCGGCATTGATGAACAGCACCCCATTCCGGCGGCCTTCGGGGGCGCCATCGCGCCCGCGCAGGACGAGGATGCAGGCGGGGATGCCGGTGCCGTAGAAGACGTTGGGCCCGACCCCGATGACGGCCTCCAGCCGCCGGTCCTCGATGATCTGGCGGCGGATGTCCTGTTCGGCGCCGCCGCGGAAGAGGACTCCGTGCGGCATGACGGAGGCGGCGATGCCGTCGGCTTTTAGGACGGCCAGCACGTGCTGGATGAACATCAGGTCGGCCTTCTTGCCCGACTCGGGGCACCAGCCGTAGCCCATCCGCTCTTGGTGCTGCATGTCCTTGCGGCGGTAGTTCTGCGCAAAAGGCGGGTTGGTGAGGACGCGGTCGAAGCGCAACAACTCGCCGCTGGGGGTGGTGTGCTTGGGATCGGCGAGGGTGTCACCGTGCCGAATGTCGCCGTCGGCGACCTCGTGCAGGAGCAGGTTCATGCGGGCCATCGCCCAGGCGCTGCCGTTGTCTTCCTGCCCGAAGACGGAGACGTGGGCGGCGTCCCCGCCGTGCTCTTGCACAAACTCCTTCGCGAGGATGAGCATGCCGCCCGAGCCGCAGCACGGGTCGTAGACCGACATGCCCTCGCGGGGCTGAACGAGCTGGTTCATCATGCGGATCACGGAGCGGGGGGTGTAGAATTGCCCACCCTTTTTGCCGCCCTCGTCTGCGAACTCGCCGATCAAGTACTCGTACGCGTAGCCGAGAAGGTCGGGGAACTCGAAGTCGTCGTTGCTCAGCCGGTACTGGTCGAAGTGGTCGATCAGCGCCTGAAGGACAGGCTTGCTCAGCTTGGTGTTGCCCGATCCACGCTTAAAGTCGATGTAGCCGAGCACGCCGTCCAGCGACTGGTTCTCGTTTTCCAGGCCGCCCAGGGCCACGTTCAGCGCCTCGGCCGGATCGGAGCGCGACGCCTCCTTGATCGTCTTCCAGCGCGAGACCTCGGGGACGAAGAACTGGTGCGAGCGGTACGCCGAGGGGGACTCGGCCCGCCGCTCCGCCTCGGCCCTCTCCAGGCCCAGGTCCATGAACCGCTTGACAGCGGCGCCCCGCGCCACGTCGAACTGGTCCGAGGCCCGCTTCAGGAACAGCATCCCAAAGATGTAGTCCTGATACTGCGCGGCATCCATCTTGCCGCGCAGGATGTCCGCAGCGGCATACAGGTGCCTCTCCAGCTGCGGCAACGTGAGCTGGGCCACTTGCGTTTCTCCTTAGTTCCTCAAACCACCTGACACAGTGCACGGCGGGCGCCATGTCTGGCGGTGGCCAGCCTGACCGCCTCAAGAGTAGGGGCGGCCTACGACAATCTCCTCGGGCGCGGCCCTCGTGCCGCACGCCGCAACGACTCCGGCGCGGTGGTGGGTATGGGCAGGCGCTCTCCAGGGACTTCGCCGCCGAGTAGGTGCGTGATCAGAGCGGGGCGCAGGGCCTCCAACCGGGCCAGGGAGCGGCGGTGGTTGTCCATCTGGGCATCTACCTCCGCCAGTGCCCCGACCAAGAGCCGCTGCTCGGTAAGCGGCGGCACGGCCACCGGCAGTTCCTCGACCATGCGGGCGGTGACGGTGGTGACTGTGCCCACGTTGGCGCGCACGAGGAGCTGATCCAGCACCTTCGGATGCGAGAGGTAGGCAATCAGGTAGCCGGGATCGACCAGCTCACGGCGCGGCCGGATGCGCATGCAGGCGAAGTGGTAGATCCAGTCGCGCGAGCGCTCCTCCACCAGTGCCATTCGCCCGACCGCGCCTTGGCGGACCATGACTAGGTCGTCCGGCTCCACCCGGAACCGCGCCAGGGCGTCCGGCACCCTGTCTAGACTCCGCAGCAACGACCGCTCGGCGATCTTCCCATCGGCGATGTCCCCGGGGGAAATCACCGGAGTGTCGCCCAGCCCATCGCTCAGCCCCTCGAACTGATCACTGGAAGGACTCGGCGTGACCTCACTCAGGTCCCCGAGCCGTTGTATGCGGGCCACCTCGAATCCCGTCCTATCCCTTCGCTACCCACGCAACAAAGTTCTATCGTGTATCCAACTACCCTGGAGGGATGGATTAGTTGCAATCCCAGTTAGAACATGCGTACATTCCGTAGCGCCTAGGGGGGAGCCTAACACCTGGAGTGCTCGCCGCAGGTGCCCCGCCCTGCTCCGGACACGCCACAAGCGACCCTCCGGAAGGGGCCTGAACCAACCAGTCGAGCACGAAAGGGATGATCTGTGCCCGAAGTGAACAAGGGCGACCCAAACAAGCCGAAGGAAGCACGCTGGCGCAAGATCCGCCTGATCGCTTCCGTGGTAGCGGCCCTCAGTGCCGCCGCGTTCCAGTGCGGACGCCTGCTGATCTGGCTCCGTAACTGGCTGTGACCGCCAGCCCCCAGAAACGGTTTGGCGGCCGAGGGGACTGACAGTCACTCCACGGGTCCCGTCGCAACCAGCGGCGGGACCTATGCCACATGCCACCATACGAAACGACACGGGCGCTGACCAGCCCTGAATCCCGTGACCTGGCACCGTGCCCCGCTCGGCTCACCGCTGCCAATCGACGCTCGCCTTCGGCAAACGCGCCGGCGTGGTCACGAGTGAATCTCACAGGTCACAGGGGGTACGAAACGACCAGCCCTTGATTGCGGCTCCCTCAAGGACTCGAACCTCCAGTCAAGCAAAAGACGCCAGTAACAGGGCATCTCCCCCAACTGACGGGACCGGTCGGTACCGCATCCACATCACACCAGTCACCGCCCCTCAACGTCTACACCGCTCAGGCCTTCGTCACGAACCCCACGAACCGCGACCACTCCTCACGCCCGACAGCGAAGTGAGGGCGCGTCAAGTCCTTGGAGTCCCGTACGCGCACGGCCTGTTCGGTGAAGGCGACTTCGACGCAGTCGTCACCCTGACTGCCGCTATAGCTGGACTTGAACCACGCCAATTCCGGCCTCGTGCTCATAGCTCTCCTCGGAGTCGCTCCAACAGACCCCGCGAGTCCTTGGCGTTCAGGGCCTGCGAGCGCAGTGTGTCATAGCGCTGGCAGAGGAGGCTTACCTCTTTCACGTCGGAGATCAGACGGCCGTTCTGTTGTCCCTCGGAGTACGCGTACCGCTGCTCCCCGAGAGTCTCCAGAAGCCGCACCGGCCCATCCAGACAGGCATGCAACCCTGCCTCCAACGGCACGACTTGAAGCGTCACGTTCCGCGGCGCGCTCGACTCCAGCACATGGTCGAACATCTCCCGCATCTGGTCCGGATCCCCGAACCGGCGCCGGAAGACGTGCTCTTCGACGATGAAGCTGAACGGTGTCGTCGGCCGCTCGAACAACATCCGCTGCCGCTCCATCCGCCGGGCCATGAAGTCCTCCAGCAGGCTGTCCGGGGCCACCGGAACGGTGCCCTCGAACACCGCCCGGGCATACCCCTCCGACTGCAACAACCCCGGCACCAGTCGGCACTCGTACGTACACAGGCTCACCGCCACCCGCTCCAGCCGGGCCCACTGCCGGAACCACGCCGCGAGCCCCACATCCCCGCGCCCCCGGGTCACATACTTCGACGACTTCCGCAGCGCCCCCGTGTTGCCCAGCGCCTCCTCGGACCGCTCCACCAACGCCACGTCGGGCATCCGGCGCCCCAACTCCACCGACTCCACCGTGTGCTTGGAGAAGCTCACCAGGTCCGCGAACTCGGTCCTGCTGTACCCCGCGTGCTCGCGCAGTGCCTGCATGACCGCCCCGAACGTCCGCAGGCTGTCCGAGGGATCGGGCTCCCGGTCCTCGCCGGCCAGCACGTCTTCGTCGTCCACCACACCGCCGTCGGTCACCCGCGGCCACCTCCGGTTCCGTACCCGCGCTGCTCGCCGTCCCACAGCCGACGACACCCAGCGTGACCCATAAACCGTCGTACCGTCCACGGAATGTGCTCGTACGCTGACGCAGCGTACGGACCGCACCTCTGGAACGCGCCCACGCGCACCCGTCACCGTGGCCTCATGAGCGCAACTACACCCCAACTCGGGGCCACCGTACACACGTTCGCCCAGCTCCTGTCGTCCACCCGTCGCGGAGCCCGGCTCGCCCGTCTCCTCGCCGCCGAGCAGCTCCGCGCGTGGCCGGTGGCACCCGGCGTCACCGAGCGCGCCGAGCAGATCGTGGCCGAGCTCGCCGCCAACGCCGCCCTGCACGGTCGTGTCAACAGCCGCGACTTCCGGCTCACCCTCACCCTCGACACCACGGCCGGCCTGCTCCGCATCGCCGTCATCGACGCCCGGGACGAGCACCTCCCGGCGCCGCCTGCGGAATGCGGTACGCCCCTGGACGCCGAGTCCGGCCGCGGCCTCCTCCTGGTCACCGCCCTCGCCGACCGCTGGGGCGTCGAGCCCTACCCGCCCAGCGGCAAGTCGGTCTGGGCCGAATGCGCCTGCGAGACCCCCGGCCCGGACACACACAGCGGGCGGCGCTGACCGTGACAGCTGGACGTGGGGGTCGGTCAGGGTCGTGACGAGACGGTATGCGCCGATACGGCGCCCCTGGGAGGTGCTGACAGTGATCTCGCAGTCGATGGGACGGACAGCAGCGGCTCCGAGCCTCGACAGGTAGGAGCTGTTGGGGGAAACCCTCCAGAACGGGCAGCCTGAGTGGGAGACTTGGGACCTAACGACCCAAGGAGTTCAAGGCATGACAACAGGCGCCCCCGACGGACCGGATCCGGCAGCAGCCGTACGTGGGCAGCGAGTCCTCGCCCTCCTGGACAAGGCAATCGACAGCCAGAGCCTGCTGGTGCGCAAGAACATCGCCCGGGCCCGTCAGCGGAACCCGGAGGCGACACCAGCGCAGGTGATCCGCAATCTGGAGCGGATGTACGTCAGCGCCCTGACCGGGACGGGCGCCGCGGTGGGAGGAACTGCGGCCGCGCCCGGCGTCGGCACGGGAGTCGCACTGGCGCTGTCGGCAGGCGAGGCTCTGTCATCTCTTGAGCTGAGCGCCCTCTTCGCGCTTTCGCTCGCCGAAGTCCACGGAGTCCCCATCGACGAGGTCGAGCGCCGCCGAACGATCGTGATGGGGATCATGCTCGGCGGGAGCGGCTCCACCACCATTACCAAGGTCGCCGAGCGGACGGGGCAACACTGGGGACGTCAGGTGGTCGCCAAGGTGCCAGTCGAGACGTTGCGTCAGATCAACAAGATCCTGGGGAGGAACTTCGTCACGAAGTACGGGACCAAGCAGGGAATCATTGTTCTCGGTCGCGTGGCACCGTTCGGTATCGGCGCTGTGATTGGTGGTGGCGCCAACGCCGCCATGGCCACTCTGGCGGTGAGGGCCGGTCGTCGCGCATTCGGCCCACCCCCGACGTCGTGGCCAGAGCTGGCGTGCAGCACCGCGCCAACGTCCGAGAACCCGCTTGACTGACCCTCGGTGCACTGAAGGGCCACGAGCACCCCGCCCCGCTTTCCTGGCGACGGCTCGTTCACCGCCTGCGCGGTCAGTGGATGGGGCGGAGCGTGAATGCAGGTCGTCAGACGGCAACCACGTGCACGTCCGTCGGCGCGAGGACCGTCAGGTAGGCGTGGATGTCCCCCGGGTCGGTGGTGAAGATCACCGCGCTGCCGTGTCGGGCCGCCGCCAGGGCCACCCAGGCGTCCACCGCGTCCGGCCGCTTCTTCGCCGGCAGGGCCGCCCGCCCCAGAGCGGTGCCGATGCGCCGCCAGTCCGCGAGGTCCGGGCCCGTCGCGCAGGCCAGACACTCCGGACGGCCCGCCTTCGTCTCACGCATGGGCGGCTCGGACGTACGGGCCTGAGGGACCGTGCAGTCCTTCAGGACGCCGGACAGGGCGTGCACCAGCGCCGGTTGAGGGCGCCACACCTGGGCGAGGACCGGTCCGAGCACCAGCGCCCGGTGCGGGACCGTGCGCAGTCCCTCGTGGAGAGCCACCGCCTTCGCCTTGCGGTCCGCGAGTGCGATGAGCATGCCGGTGTCGTAGACCGGCACCCGTGCGCTCACGCGGCGTGTCCCGGACGGCGGCCTTGCCGGTCCCGGCCCTGGACGAGGCCCAGGGCCTCCTCGACCTCGCGGCGTTCCTGCTCCGTCAGTTCCGCGTGCGGTTCCGGGGCGGGTTCGGCGGGCAGCACACCCGCTGCCTGCTCCGCCCGGGCGATGAGCGCGTCCACCTCGGCGAACTGTTCCTCTATGGCATCACTCTCAGCCATCTGGCGCGTTGCGGCATGCACCAGGTAGGCCGATACGTCCATGCCCACCCGCTCCGCGTGCTGCCTGATGCGTTCGGCTTGGTCCTGCTCCAAGCTGATGGTGATGCGCGCCTTTGCCATGAGGGCATCGTAATACGCGTATGACGGCAGTGCGAGTGCGGTCGGGGTGGGGAACCGGGCACGCCTCTTCTCTCCGGCGCCCCGTTCCGTACCGCCCCGCCCCCGTCAACCGGCGACCGCGGTCCGCCCCGCGCGGCGGACCTGCGGTCCGACCGGGATCCGTCACCGCGTCCGGGGCGCCAAGGCTTCGATCACCCGCTCGACGTCGTCCCGCCACGCACACAACTCCACCTGCGTGGGGGCCAGTTCGTACCCGTGGTAGTGGCAGGCCCGGCTGAGGCCGGCCCAGGTCACCGACCAGCGGCGGGCCGTGTCGGGGTCGGCGTAGGACTCCAGGCACAGGGCCTGGGCGTGCGGCGCGCAGCGGGCCAGCTGCGGTTTGCGGGCCTGCCAGTAGCGGCGCAGGGCCTCTTCGAGGGCGTGGCGCAGCAGGAGTGCCACGGCGCGTGGCCAGACGCCGGTGGTGGAGGCGGTGGCCGTGCCGAGCAACCGGTCCGCGCCCGCGAGCAGTTCCTCGGGGGTCGAGGTGGACGGCGGTGGAGGCGGGAAGGCCGCGGGGAGCCGGGGCGGGCGCGCGGACGGGACGGGTGCGGCCGGGCGGATCCTGGTCACAGGGATCGCACCGCCTTCGCGAGGTCCGCGGTGCGGCGGATGATCTCCTCCACGTCGTCCACGGGCACGGCTTCGTGGGAGCCCCTGTTGCACCACCGGATGTGGTCGGTGGCCTCCTGGCCGTAGGCCCGGGTGAGGTCGGTCATGGCCTCGCCCACCCGGTCGGTCTCCCCGTAGAGGGCGAGGGAGGCCAATTCGGTGAGCTTGTGGGCCTTGGCGATGCGTCGCTCGATCTCGTCGTGGGGCAGTCCCGTACCGAGGAGCCGACGTCGGGCCGGTTCGAGGAAGGCGGCCTCCAGGGCGGTGCGGCACAGGCCGGGCAGGACCCGCGCTACGACGTCGCCGGGCAGGTCGCGGGTCTTGGCGAGCGCCTTCGCGTCGTACAGCGCCTGCTTGACGGGGTCGTCGCCGGAGCGGACGCGTACGGCGGAGTGCTCACGGCGGTCGACGGTGAGGACGGTGGCGGGCAGCCGCAGGTACTTCAGGGCCTGCGGCAGGCGGGTGTCGTGCGTGAAGACGACGACCTGGCGGTGTTCGGCGAGGAGTGCGAGGACGCGGGCGAGGCCGTCCACCTTGGCAGGGTCCATGGACTGCACCGGGTCGTCGATGACCAGGAACCGGAAGGGGTTCTCCGGCAGGAAGGTGCGCGGGAGGAAGAGGGAGAGGGCGAGGGCGTGCAGTTCGCCCTGGCTCATCACGCCGAGCGCGGGGGCGTCGATGTCGTCGACGGTCACGTCGAGGGCGACCTTGCGCTGGGTCGCGGAGCCGCTCAGGCGGACCGGGCCGAGAGCGACGTTGCTCTGCTGGCGCAGGTTGGACCAGATGCGCTGGGCGTCCTCGGCGATGGGCCGCATCCGGTCGGCGCGGATCTCGTCGTGGGCGGCCTTGATCCATTTCTGGGCAGCCTTGACGCGGGCCAGGCTCGGAATCGCCCGCTCGGCGGCGTGGGCCTTGTCGAGCCAGGCAGCGAGCGCCCGTGCGGCGTCACGCCAGGCGTCGTCCTGGTCGGCGAGGCGCCCTGCGGCCTCCTGGCGGGTGACACGCGCGGCGTCGGCCGCGGTCCGTGCGGCGTTCTCCGCGACGGACGCCAGTGCGGCCGGGTCGGAGACGGTACGACACCCCAGCCAGTCGTCCCAGGCGGCGGCGATCTCAGGCGGCAGCCAGCCCGGAGGCGGCACGGCGAGATCACGGACGGCCTGACCGGCCGCGTGCAGTTCCCGGCGTGCGGTGAGGGCCTGTGCGGCCTCGGCACGCAGGAGACGTTCCTGCTCGGCCGCATCCAGCGCCCAGTCCTCGTCCAGCCGTGCCGCGCCACCGCACACGGGACAGGTACCGAGGTCGGGGTGGGCGTGGTGGTGAGCGAGAGCGCGGGCGAGGATTTCGGCGCGTTGCAGCGCGTCCTCTGCGGAGGTGCCCCGCAGGTCCTCGGCGGCGGCGATCGTCTCGCGCAACCGGGCCACCGCCGTGGCCACCACCTCGGTGTCGGGTCCGGCCAGGGTGGAGCGGCGGCGCAGGTCGAACAGAAGCGACTCGTCCGCCGCACCGGTCCCGGCGGCCAGTTCGGCCGCCCGCGCGAGGTCCGGGCGCCGCCCGTCGAGTGCGGAACGGGCGGCCTGCGCGCGGGGGTCGTCGGTGTTGTCCAGCAGGACGAGCAGGGCGGGGAGTTCGGCCTTGGCCTCCTTCGCGGGCGCGTCGTACTCGCGGGCCAGGTCGCGCAGCCGCTTGTCGGCGGCGGCGAGCTGCTCCAGGCCGAGGATGGAGGCGACGGCGTCGTACATCTCGCTGGGCTTGCCGCCGATGACCTGGCCGAGTTCGGAGTACGACAGGAAGGGGCGGTAGGTCGCCAGGTCCTCCTGCCAGCCGAGGTCCGGAAGGGGAACGGGGTCGTGGCCGGGCCGGTCGAGTTCGGCGGCGGAGTCGGCGACGTCGTCTCCGTGCCACGTGCGCAGCACGGTGGCGGACTCCGGGTCGCCGTCGATGCGCAACTCCACGGCGATCTGCGGCTCCTGGCCGTGGTGAAGGTTGCGCCAGCTTCTGCGCCAGATGTCACTGCGGCCGCGCCAGCGGGCGTTGTCGCCGGTCAGCGCGATCTCGGTGGCTTCCGCGAAACTCGACTTGCCGGAGCCGTTGCGGCCGGTGACCAGCGTGAGCCCCGGGCCGGGGGTGAGCGGGAGACGTGCGGTCCGGCCGATGCCACGGAATCCGCTGACGGTGACGGACTGCAGATAGGCGCCCGGCATCCGGCCGCGAACCGGGCCGTCGTCCTGGAAGGCGGTGAGCAGGACGGCCTTGGCATCCTCGTCGAGATCCGAGGCGGCGAGCCGTTCGGCGATGAGGAGAGCGAGGGTGCCGGGGGCCGCCGGCTGCCCGGCGGGCTGCTGTGCGGGGGGCGGCTCCGGAGCGGAATCGACGGATTCGGGCATGACGTGAACTCCCGTGGAGGCGACGGCTGCGGAGGCGGCGGTCGGACAGGCGTACGGAGACCGCGCAGCGTGAGGGGCACGGGCCGCACGGTGCAGTCGGCATGACGTGTGGGCCGTGAGCTGTGAATGACCATAGCCCAGACGCCCATAAGAATGGAAGACATTGGAACTCTTTGGAAATCACTGGGATCGGCAAGCGGAGGAACGCGAAGCCTCCCGCCCCGTACCTACAGACGCCACTCCTCAGCGAGCACGCCGATCAGTTCGTCCTGCCTCGCCCCCAGCAGCCCGGGGGTCCAATCGGCATGCTGAAGCACCTGGCTCGTCAGCGCGAAGGGGACCACTCCCCCGCGGCCGGTGAAGTACCTGGCCTTCTTCTCGGCGAAGTCGTAGTTCTGGGCAGCCGAGTTCTTCGCGCGGTTCAGCAGGACCAGGTTGCCGAGGCGATGCGTCCACCGGGCGCGCTGCCCCTCGTCGAACAACGCGGTCCACCGCGACCCGGACCCCGGGTTCTGCGGCAGAACATGCTCGACGGTGATGAGCCCATGGTTGTAGGTCACCCCCTGCCCACGAGCCAGCAACTCATCGAGGCGGAGGAGCACGTACTTGCGGATCTTGCCGACGAGATAGAGATCGCCGTCGAGCCTGGCGCGGGTGTCCGCCTTCTCGTCATCCGTCAGCTCGAGGGCGGGGGAATCGAGACCCTGTCCTTCATCGAGTTGCCGGAGCAGTTCGGCGTAGCGTCTGACCCGAGGGGTGGTGTACTCGCGGCGGATGAACAGGCTTGCCGACAGACGCTCCAGCGCCCGCATGAACGCGTCGAGCCAGACCGGGTCGTGCTCGTGGTGGCGCAGTGCCCAGAGAGCGGCGGGCCGCCAGTCGTAGTTGTCGACCTGCTGGAGCCTCCGAAACCAGGCGTTGACCGCGTCCGCGCCCAATGCGGACTCGTAACGCGCCTCCCGGATCCTGGCGTACGCGTCGGCGTACGGCCGGACGACATCGTGGACGAAGACCTCGGCCTTGCCGGGGAGGTAGTGGCTGAGCACCTGCTCCGGGAATTCCTTGAGCAGTTCCTGTTCGGCGCGCTTCTTGGCGAAGATCATCCGCAGGTGGAGGAAGAGCTCGGCGAAGTCGTCGCGCCCGAGCATCTCCTCGGCGTCCTCCCAGACGGTGGCGCACTCGTCGGACGCCTCCGGTCCGAGATCGCCGATTATGCGCGACTTGAAGATGTCGGTCGGGGACAGGTCCAGCCCCCGGGAGTTCATGACACTGAAGATCCGGTGCGCGCTGTCGAGGTCGGGGGTACTGACGACGACCAGGAACGTCCGCTCGGCGAGCATCTGAGCCAGCTTCAGCCGGTCCTCCTCAGGCGAAGCCGAGAGGCTGCGGTACAGGACTGTCGCGTTGCGGAGAATGGCCTTCTGCGCATCGGTGCGCAGCGCGTCCTCCTTGAGCGTCAGCAGAGTGCCTACCGCGTCTTTCGTCTGCACGTACTTCCCGAAGAAGTCCGCGTCGCGACTCCGCAGGGTGAGCCGCGGTCTCGGCGCGAGCCCACGGATCTTGGCGCCCGGCTCCATCACCAGCCTGTCGAGGTCGCCGCGCAGTTCCGGATCGTCGGTGAGATCACGCAGGACCGACAGGAGGATGGTCAGGGTCGTGAGACGCTGCTGGCCGTCGATGACGTCCGCCCTCGGAGCCCCTCCGTTCTTGACGAGCACGACAGATCCGAGGAAGTACGGTTCGTCCGTCCCTCGGTCCAGGGCTTCCTGCAGGTCTGTCAGCAGTTGAACCGCCTGCTCCTCCTGCCACGCGTAGGGGCGCTGGTAGTCGGGGATCTGAAAGTCGTAGTCACTGCTGAACACCTTGTGCAGGGGCATCTCATGCGCCTCAAGCTTTTGCATGCCCCTGATGATGGCGGAAAGGCCGAGCTTCCTGGCACCCGATCGGCTCAGCTTCCTTCGATCCGGCAGTGGCCTCGTCGGTGCGGGGACCGCCCCACGCCCGAACGAGGTTTCTACCGCACAGCCACGCTTGGGAAAGCGGAACCAATTGGGCTGGTTGGGCCCCTCTCAGGGGCGGCGGAGGTCTTCGGCAAGGGGGCGAGACAGGGGTCGGGTGTGACGGGCGATGACCGGCCGAACCATGGGTCGGCGGTCTGCGGGGCACGTATCTCATCCACGCCGCGCCGACATGGCCGACTACACCCGTGACCTGAGTGACAACGCTGCCCGCGTTGCGGTGGAACGAAACCCGTTCCGAACTGCTCCGCGCCGAAACTCGACCGCCACGGAGCCGGCTGTGTCCTGGGGGAGTTGCCAACCGTCAAGCGGGAGGACAAAACCACGGCACCTACCGAGTCATGACCCTGACCCTCGACATCTACAACCTCATGGCCGAGGATCAACAATCCAACACCCTTACCCGACCATTCTCGCCCCCGGCCAGAACCCCCACGCACCCCGCCTGAGCACCCCCACCGGCGCGCTGCAAGCGAACTGCAGCGCGGCGCACTCGGCGCTTCGAAACCGCCCGCCCACCACACCGCACAGGCAGCCGCCCATGGAACCCCGTAATTACCGCATGGTCGTCTCGACCACGAAGGACTTCGTCACGGCCTCCGCCGAAGCCGATCGCCAACTGCACCACTGGTTAAGCGTGATGAAGCCGTACGACACCTCGGTCCTCGACGAGGGCCGCAACGAGATAGCCGAGGGCGTCACTCTCGACCACGACGCAGCGGCGGGCCGCCACGGTTCGTACTCCCGCTGGCGCCTGCGCGAGACCAAGGACGCCACCCAGGGCACATGGCAGTCCACCCTGGTCGTCCGCTCAGGCAGCCGCCACGACAACCGCCGCACCTGGCTCCAGGTTGACATCGAGCATCAGCCGGCCCCGGACCAACGGCACATCAGAGCGAACACACCCGGAATAGCCAGACTGCTCCTCGATGCCCTCCCCGCCCAGGACGGTCTCGCTGACGTCGGCACGGACCCGAAGTTCATCGAGCCGGACGACTTGGAGGAGGTCATCGAGGAACTCTGCGAGCAGGACCGCAGACTTCCCATCGTCGTGGCGAGTGTCCCCTACGGACAGGACCCCGAGGCTTGGACGGAAAGGATCATCGAACCGGCCTTCCGCCACCTCACCGGGCTCGCCGTCATGTACGTCCTCAGCCCAGAAGCGCAGCAGGCCTTCAACGCGACCCTCGAATACCACCCCGTCTTCGGCGGTGGCATCCGCACCTACCGCCCCGGCGTCGACCCAGCCTGGCAGCCTGACGCCCAGCGCCACCCGGTGATGTCACGGACGACGATCGAGGCGAACCCGAGGCGCGCGGCAGCGATCCTCGCCTCGCTCCCCCAGCGGCTGGCCCTGAGCCACCCACTCCCCAAGGCACTGGACACCCTGCCCGTCCAGCGCACCCGCCCCCGCCCGGCCGCCGGCAACTCCAGCCTTGAGGCACTGCGCGGGGAACTCAGGACGGCCGAGGTACTACTCCAGGAGGCAGAACAGCGTGAGGAGTCCCGCGACGAGGAGATCCGGGACTTCCGCCGACAGCTGAAGCAGTCGGAGGACCGGGACTTGCAGCAGATCGTCGAGAACGACCAGCTGTACGGCGATCTCCAGGACGCCCGCCGCAAGGCGCGCTTCCTCCAGAAGCAGCTCGAAGAGGCCGGCCTCCACACACTCGCCCACACTCCGCCCCCGGAACCAGCCGACCGGCCCACCACCTTCGTCGAAATCCTGGGCCGCATTGGCGAGTTCAAGCATCTGCATTTCACCGGAAACGCCAAGAAGACCAAGGACCTCGACGCCCAGTGCATCGGCAACTGGGTCACCGTCGCCTGGGACGCTCTGCGCGCCCTGAACGACTACGCCGCTGCGTCCGCCACAGGCACGGCGGGCGGCGACTTCCGCCACTGGTGCGACAACCTGCCGGACGACTGCGAGAACCCCTTCCCCTCCGGCAAGGTCAAGATGAAGGAGTCGGAGACGGTCGGGAACAACACTGACTGGCGCCGCCAGCGCACATTCCCCGTGCCGAAGTCCGTCGCCAGGGAAACCAAGTTGTTCATGCAGGCCCACCTGCGCATCGGCGGAGGCAACACGGTCTCGCCCCGCCTCTACTTCCACGACGACGGCCCCGGCACGGGACTCGTGTACGTCGGATACATCGGCCCGCATCCGGACAATACGCAGACCTGATCGAAATGGCCGCCGGCACTTACAGCCGCCCGATGGATCCGGACCATCTGGCCGAGTTCATCGAGACGGTCACCGGGCGGCTGGAAGAGCTTCGCGCGATGTACCCCCGGCTCACCGCAGCCCGCGTCAAATGGGTTGCGCGGGCCGACACGACGGCCAATGCCGAGGCCGCGTTCTCCCGCCGTGCCAAAACCGCCCCGATGCCTGCGGCTCCAGCACCATGCTCCGCCGGGAGGCTCTCGCGAGCACCCAGCCCAGATGCCTCGCGTGGCCCTCCGCTCCAAGGATTTTTCAGGGACTTTCAGCCCTGTCCGAGGGACTTTCCGCCACCTAACGCAGCAAGCCCCTGAAAAATCGGAAAGGGCCTCCGCCGCAGGTCAGACGCCCTCCCCCAGGCAAAGCCGCAGTTGGCGGCAGACGAGTCGGGCTGTACGCCGGGTTCTGTCACCCTGCCGCCTCGCGGCGGCCGGGGAGACGGCCATCCATCTAGGACCGGCGTTGCCGCCGGCCTCGTGCGGTCTACCCGCGGACTCGGGCGGGCAGCCCTCGAACGTCCGCGCAGAGTCGCTTTTCACAGCGGCTCCTTTTGACCTTGCTCCGGGTGGGGTTTACCTAGCCGCCTGAGTCACCTCAGGCGCTGGTGGTCTCTTACACCACCGTTTCACCCTTACCGAGGACCGAGGTCCCCGGCGGTCTGTTTTCTGTGGCACTGTCCCGCGGGTCACCCCGGGTGGCCGTTAGCCACCACCCTGCCCTGTGGAGCCCGGACGTTCCTCGGGAAGCACCTCGAGAGGCACTCCACGCGGCCGTCCGCCCGGCTCGTCTGCCGTATCGACCATGCTACCGGGCGTCGGGTCAGAGAAAATCCGCGGTCTCCAGGTCGAAGGCGAAGGGCTCGGGGAGGGTGAGCGGCTTGCCGAAGGGGAGGGTGGTGTGCTCCCGGTAGTCGTCGTGCATCGGGTCGCTGAAGAGCGTGACCTGGGAGGTGTCGCGGTCGACGAGGAGGTAACGGGGGATGCCGCCGCGGGCGTAGCAGCGGCGTTTTGCCTCGCGGTCCGCAGTGGGCTTCGTGGACGTCACCTCGAGCACCATGGCGACGCCGTCGCAGGGCATCCAGGGGCCGGCGTTCCCGAAGAGGTCGAGGTCGAGGGCCGCGAAGGTGGCGTCCGGGACCACGTGGTTCTTCGGGCAGGCGCCTCCGCTCCTCAGCTTCAGCCCCTTGTTCCCGGAGACGTCCATGTCGGTCCCGGACCGCTTGATCACCTGCCGCACGATCCGGCTGATGTACTTCTCGTGATCCCCGTCCGGCGGCGGCGTCACAACGATCTCCCCCTCGACGAGCTCCGCCCGGAAGCCCTCCGGGGTGTCCAGGGCGAGGAAGCCCTCCAGCAGGACTTCTTCCTGCGTGAGCGGCTGGTGGGCCATGGCAGTCATGTCACGCCCCTCCTTCGGTCGCTCGCCGGACTCGGGCATCGCCGGATCACCTG
This sequence comes from Streptomyces sp. NPDC058335, assembly GCF_042723915.1. NCBI lineage: Bacteria > Bacillati > Actinomycetota > Actinomycetes > Kitasatosporales > Streptomycetaceae > Streptomyces > Streptomyces sp. NPDC058335. The sequence goes on from NZ_JBHXHX010000010.1 coordinate 52,138, forward strand.
TCCGTGAGATCGGGAACCGTTCCCTCGATCGTGGCACAGGATCATCACCGCCGTCGGGACACCGCTCGCTTGACCCTGCCGCGACGTCAACGTCTGTACTGGTGGCATGCGGATCGGAGAACTCGCCGAGGCCGTCGGCGTCACCACGCGGACCGTCCGGCACTACCACCACCTGGGGCTGCTCCCCGAGCCCGAGCGGCGTACCAACGGCTACCGCGACTACACGCTCCGGCATGCGGTCGTCCTGGCGCGGATCCGGCGGCTGACGGAGCTGGGGCTGGGGCTCGCCGAGGTGCGGGACGTGCTGGCGGACGACGCGGGCAAGGATCTCGTCGAGGTACTGACCGAGCTGGACGAGGACCTGGCCCGGCAGGAGGTGGCGATCCGGGAGCGCCGTGGGCGGCTGCGGGCGCTGCTGGACGGGGAGGCGCTGCCCGCCGAGGGGCCCGTCTCGCCCGAGCTGGCCGCGCTGTTCGCGGAGACGGCCCACCTGTACGACTCGCCCATGGCCGCCCGGGACCGCGAGGTGCTCGCGCTCGTCGAGACGGCGGCGAGCCCCGCGGAACGGGAGCGGCTGATGGCGGCGGTGAGCGCGGTCGCCGGGTCGCCGGAGACGGTGGCCATGGCCAAGGAGGCGTACGCCCTGCTGGACGCCCTCGCCGACGCCGCTCCCGACGACCCGGGGGTGGAGACCGCGGCGCGCAGGCTGGCCGCGTGCACCCCTCGGAGCCTGCTCCCCGACACCTTGGCCATCGACCAGGACAGCAGTTTTCTGCGGGCCTTCTACGCCGACTTCGCGCCCGCCCAGGCGGCGGCGATCCGGCGGTCGCTGGAGATCCTCATGGAGGAGGGCGGTTCCGGATGAGGACGATCACCGTGCTCCTGCGCCATGAGCTGCGGCTGCTGGCGAGCCTGCTGCTGTGGGCGGGGCGGCGGCGGCACGGGGTGGGCGCCGGGAGGGCGTTCGGGTACGCGCGGGGGCAGGGCGCGGTGCTGGCCGGGTTCGGGTTCGTGTGTCTGATAGAGACGTTCACGATGTCCGTGCTGCTGCGGGACTGGCCCGCCCTGCACACCGCCGTGCTGATCCTGGACGTGTACACGCTGGTCCTGCTGGCCGGGATGTACGCGGCCTGGCAGGTCCGGCCGCACGTCCTGGCCGACGGCACCCTGCGTGTCCGCCACGCCGCCCATGTCGACCTGCGCATCCCGCTGGACCGGATCGCGGCCGTACGGCACGAGAGGCGCTCCACGCACGAGCGGGCCGACGGCGAGCTGAACCTCGCGGTGGGCTCGCAGACCTCCGTCACCCTCGAACTGACCGAGCCGGTCGCCCACGTCACCTTCCTCGGCCGCCGCCGGGACGTGGACGTGGTGCGGCTGCACGCCGACGACGCGCGGGACCTCGTACGCGACCTCGAACGCGGGCTCACGCGGGTGCGAAACATACCTTCGCCGTCGCCGGATCCGCCTGGGTGAGGCGGACGCGGAGGCGTTCGCCCAGGGGCAGGGGGATGCCTTCCGGGGCTGCCTCGATGCGGCCGATGACCGCCGGGGACTCCAGCTGGACGGTGCCGACGTTCGGGTGGCGCTCGTCGATGTCGACGACGCAGCCGTCGAAGACCTCGCCGATCCGGTCCTTCAGGAGGGCCGCCTCCACGGCGTCGACGCAGGCGCGTTCGACGGCCCCCGCGCGCCGGCCGCCGTCGGCCATCTCGCCGGGCAGGGCGTCGAGCGCGGCGAGCACCCATGGGGGTGGGTCCGTACCGGCGACGGCGGCCAGGCACAGTTCGGTGGCGTAGCGGTCGGTGAGGCGGCGGAGCGGGGCCGTGCAGTGGGTGTAGGGGGCGGCGACGGCGGCGTGGGTGGTGATCTCGGGCAGGACGCCACCGCGGAAGACGGTGTAGCCGGCGCCGCGCAGCAGGGTCGTGCACTCCTGGAGGAAGGCCGCGTGCCGGGGCAGGTGCGGGTCCAGGGAGCGGATGAGCTGCGCGTACGACACGTGGTGGGGCCAGTCGATGTGCAGGGCGTGGGCGGTGCGCCGCAATCGGCCCACGGCGCCGTCGGGGGCGGCCGGGAGGGTGCGCAGTACTCCGGTGCCGTAGGCGAGCATCAGGTCTGCGGCGGCCATGCCGGTCAGCAGGGAGAGCTGGGCGTTCCAGCCCTCGGCGGGCAGCGGGGCGCGGAAGGAGAGTTCGTAGGTGTGGTCGTGCTCGACGATCTCCTGTTCGGGCACGTCGAGGGAGATCCCGCCCCGGTCGGCCTCCAGCCCCTGCCGGAGCTGCCCGACGGTCCTCAGGAGCGCGAGAGGTTCCTCGGCGGTGCCGTCGTCGATCTGTCGCTGCACGTTCGCGTAGTCGAGTTTGGCCCGGCTGCGGACGAGGGCGCGGCGGGCGTCGACGGCGAGGGTACGGCCGTCGGCGTCGAGGTCGACGGTCCACAGCGCGGCCGGGCGCGGCCCGTCGGGCAGCAGGCTCGCGGCGCCCTCGCCGAGCGCCGGCGGATGCAGCGGGACCTTCCCGTCCGGGAAGTAGAGGGTGCTCACCCGGCGGTGCGCCTCGGCGTCCAGCGGCCCGCCGGGTACGACGAACGCGGCGACGTCGGCGATGGCGTACCGCACGCGGTAGCCGGTGCCATGCCGGGACAGGTGGAGGGCCTGGTCGAGGTCGGTGGAGGTGGGCGGGTCGACGGTGACGAAGGGGATGTCGGTGGCGTCGTACGCGGGCAGGGCGGGGGCTCCGGCGGCGCGTTCCGCCTCCGCGAGCACCTCGGGCGGGAAGCTCGTGGGCACGCCCAGCTCCGTGCGCACGGCGGCGAGGGCGGCCCGGAGCGGTGCTTCGGGGGCGCCGGTCACGCGGATGTGGCGGCGGGGCATAGGGCGAGCGTAGGGCGGGGGCGGGGTGTCGGCACCCCGTACGCTGGCGCGCGGAGCCCTACCCGAAGGAGAAACGCTCGTGCTCGTCCTGTTGCCCCCGTCCGAAGGAAAGGCCGCCGCCGGCCGTGGCGCCCCGCTGAAGCCGGAGTCGCTGTCGCTGCCGGGGCTCGCCGCCGCGCGTGAGGCGGTGCTGCGCGAGCTGGTCGAGCTGTGCGCCGGGGACGAGGAGAAGGCGCGTGAGGTGCTCGGTCTGAGCGAGGGGCTGCGCGGCGAGATCGCGAAGAACACGGAACTGCACACGGCCGGGACCCGGCCGGCCGGGGAGATCTACACGGGTGTGCTGTACGACGCCCTCGACCTGGCGTCGCTCGACGCGGCCGCCAAGCGGCGGGCGGCCCGTTCGCTGCTGGTGTTCTCGGGGCTGTGGGGTGCCGTCCGGGTGACGGACCGCATTCCGTCGTACCGCTGCTCGATGGGTGTGCGGCTGCCGGGGCTCGGGGCGCTGGGCGCGCACTGGCGGGCGCCGATGGCGGAGGTGCTGCCGGAGGCGGCCGGGGACGGGCTGGTGCTGGACCTGCGGTCGGCGGCGTACGCGGCGGCGTGGAAGCCGAAGGGGGAGGTCGCCGCGCGGACGGCGAGCGTGCGGGTGCTGCACGCGCCGACCCGGAAGGTGGTCAGCCACTTCAACAAGGCGACGAAGGGCCGGATCGTGCGGAGCCTGCTGACGGCGGGCATCGCGCCGAAGGACCCGGCCGGGCTGGTGGTGGCGCTGCGGGACCTCGGCTACACGGTGGAGGAGCAGGCGCCGGCGCGGGCGGGGTCGACGTGGACGCTGGACGTGCTGGTGGACGAGATCCACTGACACCGACAGGCAGTGCGTTGCACCATGCGCAACGACCTTTGCGTGTAGTGCACCCCTCGGGCAGGATGAGGCGCATGACCTCACCCCTGCCCTCCCCTTCGGCTGCCTCGGTACTGGATCTCGCGCCCGTCGTGCCCGTGGTGGTCGTGGCGGACGTCGCCGACGCGGTACCGCTGGCGCGGGCGCTGGTCGCGGGCGGGCTGCCCGCGATCGAGGTGACCCTGCGCACCCCGGCCGCCCTCGACGCGATCCGGGAGATCGCCGCCGCGGTGCCGGACGCGGTGGTCGGGGCCGGAACCGTGATCACCCCGGACCAGGTGACGGCCTGTCGGGCGGCCGGGGCGCGGTTCCTCGTGAGCCCCGGGTGGACGGACGCGCTGCTGACGGCGATGCGGGCGTCCGGGCTGCCCTTCCTGCCCGGGGTGTCGACCACCTCGGAGGTCGTGGCACTGCTGGAACGCGGGGTGCGGGAGATGAAGTTCTTCCCCGCGCAGGCGGCGGGCGGTACGGCCTATCTGCGGTCGCTGGCCGGACCGTTGCCGCAGGCCCGCTTCTGCCCGACCGGCGGCATCGGCCCCGACAACGCGGCGGACTATCTGGACCTGCCCAACGTCGGCTGTGTGGGCGGCAGTTGGATGGTGCCCGCGGACGCGGTGGCGGCACGGGACTGGGCGCGGGTGGAAGAACTGGCGCGGGCCGCCTCGCGGCTTACCCGCGCAGGTGGGACGTGTCGTTGAGGAGGCGGACGCTGGCATTGCCGTCCGCGTAGTACGCCACGACCGACAGCGAGGCCGCCGACAGCTCCATCCGGAACAGCGATTCGGGCGGGGCGCCCAGGGCGAGCCGGACCAGGGTCTTGATCGGGGTCACGTGCGTGACCAGCAGGACCGTACGCCCCGCGTAGGCCGCGACCAGCTTGTCCCGGGCGGCGGCGATCCGGACCGCGGTCGCCGCGAAGCTCTCGCCGCCGCCGGTCGGCTCCGCCTCCGGGTCGGCCAGCCAGGCGGTGAGGTCCTCCGGGTGGCGCTCGCGGACCTCACCGAAGGTGAGCCCCTCCCAGGCCCCGAAGTCCGTCTCGCGCAGCCCGTCGTCGACGGTGACCTCCAGCCCCAGCCGGGCCGCGACGGCACCGGCGGTCTCCCGCGTCCGGGCGAGCGGAGAGGCGACGATGTGCTGGACCGTGCCCCGCCGGGCCAGCGCGGCAGCGACTCGCTCAGCCTGCTCCCGCCCGACGGCGGAGAGCGCGGGATCACTCCCCCCGCTCCCGGAGAACCGCTTCTCCGGCGTGAGCGGTGTCTCCCCGTGCCGCAGCAGTACGAAGGTTGCGGGCGCCCCGAGATCGGGGGCGGCCCCCCAGCCGACGGACGGCTGCGCCCGCTCGGACGCGGAAGTGGACGAAGGAGCGGCGGAGGAAGGGGAGGCGAGGGTACGGGCGGCACGACGGTCGGCGTCGGATGTGGTGGTGGCGGGGGTGGTCGCGACGGTCCCGGAGCCTGAGCCGGAGGCAGTGGCTCCGCTGTCGCCTGCCCCGGTCCCGGTCCCGGTGGCCGTGGCGGCGTCGGCCTCCCCGGCGGCTCCGCCGTCACGCTGGGCGCCGGCGACCGTGTCGCCGCCCGCGCCCGACGGCTGGGGGTCCGCCGACCGGGCGAGGGAGTCGGCGGAAGCCGAACCCGCAGCCGCGCCGACGTCTGCTCCGGCGGAAGCCGTGTACGCCGCCGCGCCACTCGCGGAAGTCCCGCCGCTCCCGCCTGCGGCCGGGGCCGAGTCAGCAGGGCCCCCGGCGGCAGCCGTGCCCATGGTCGCCTCCCCGGCAGGCGTCGACGCCTGAGCGCCACCCACCCGTCCCTTCGCCAGGGCCTCGCGGGCCTTGGCTGCGCCGACGGTCGCGTCTCCGGGAGGACCCGACGGTTCACGGGACGCCGGTGAAACCGGAGACGCCACGGTCAGGGCCGCCATGGACGCCCCGGCGTCCCACTGTTCGCCGCGCTTGCCCGCGTCCATCGCCTCGTTGGCCAGGCGGTCGGCGTGCTTGTTGTGTTCGCGGGGGATCCACTCGTAGGTGACCTGGCCGGGCGGGTAGATCCGGGCGGCCTCCATGGCCAGTGGCTTCATGTCGGGGTGCTTGATCTTCCAGCGGCCCGACATCTGCTCGACGACGAGCTTGGAGTCCATGCGGACGCGCACCGGGGCGGTGGGGTCCAGTTCGCGGGCGGCGCGCAGGCCGGCCAGCAGGCCCCGGTACTCGGCGACGTTGTTGGTGGCGATGCCGATGTACTCGGCCCGCTCGACGAGGGTCTCCCCCGTCGCCGCGTCGATGACCACGCTGCCGTAGCCCGCGGGCCCCGGGTTGCCCCGGGACCCCCCGTCGGCCTCGACGATGAACTCCCGCACGTCAGCCGTCCCTACAGGCCGGACTCGGAGGTCCGCACCAGGATCCGGCGGCAGTTCTCGCACCGTACGACGGTGTCGGGAGCGGCCTTGCGGATGTCGTTGATGTCGGTGATCGCCAGCTCCTGGCGGCAGCCCTGGCAGGTGCGCTGGTAGAGCTTGGCCGCGCCGACGCCGCCCTGCTGCTCGCGCAGCTTGTCGTAGAGCTTGAGCAGGTCGGCGGGGACGGTGGCGGCGATGACCTCGCGCTCCTTGGTGGCGGAGGCGATCTCGCCGTCGAGCTTCTCGAATGCGGCGTCGCGGCGGGCGGTCGCGTCGTCGATCCGGCCCTGGACGGAGCCGACGCGCTCGGTCAGCTCGGCGGCCCGCTCCTGGGCGGCCTCACGGCGCTCCATGATCTCCAGGACGACGTCCTCGAGGTCGCCCTGGCGCTTGGCGAGGGAGACGATCTCGCGCTGGAGGTTCTCCAGGTCCTTCGAGGAGGTGACGGCGCCGGTGTCGAGGCGCTGCTGGTCACGGGCGGCACGCTGACGGACCTGGTCGACGTCCTGCTCGGCCTTGGTCTGCTCGCGGGCGGTGTCGCTCTCCTCGGTCTGCGCGGCCACCAGGAGGTCGCGCAGCTGCGTGAGGTCCTTGGTCAGCGACTCGATCTCGGCGTGCTCGGGCAGCGAGCGGCGCTTGTGCGCGAGCTGCTGGAGGCGGACATCGAGGTCCTGGACGTCGAGGAGTCGGATCTGGTCGGCGGGCGCGGCGTTCAGTTGGGGGCTCCAGGTGAAGGGAATTGGCTGGTCCAGGGGTCGGTGACCGTCTTCGAGACGTGGACCCGCAGGCCCCAGCCGTGGCGGTCGGAGATCTCGTCGAGCTGGGCTGCGGCCAGCTCGCACCAGGGCCACTCGGTGGCCCAGTGCGCCGCGTCGAGCAGCGCGAGAGGTTGGTGGGCGGCGTGGGCGGCGTGGGCGCCGTGCGCGCGGGCCTCGGACGCCGGGTGATGGCGCAGGTCCGCGGTGAGGAACGCGTCGACGCCGGCGGCGCGGACGTGGTCGAAGAGGCTGTCGCCGGACCCGCCGCTGACCGCGACGGTCCGCACGGTCGCGTCCGGGTCGCCCGCCACCCGGATGCCCTGCGCGGTGGCGGGCAGCCGTTCGGCGGCGCGGGCGGCGAGTTCGCGGACGGTGAGCGGGTGGTCGAGTTCACAGACCCGGCCGAGGCCGCGCCGCCCGTCGGGATCGGCGGGATCGGGCACGAGGGGCCGTACGACGCGCAGGTCGAGGGCGCCGGCGAGGGCGTCGCTGACGCCGGGGTCGGCGGTGTCGGCGTTGGTGTGGGCGACGTGCAGGGCGATGTCGTGCTTGATGAGGGTGTGCACGACGCGGCCCTTGAAGGTGGAGGCCGCGACGGTCGTCGTCCCGCGGAGGTAGAGGGGGTGGTGGGTGACGAGCAGGTCGGCGCCCAGCTTCACCGCCTCGTCGACGATCTCCTGGACGGGGTCCACGGCGAACAGGACCCGTTCGACGTCCTGGCCGGGTTCGCCCACGACGGTGCCGACCGCGTCCCAGGACTCGGCCCGCTCGGCGGGCCACAGGTTCTCCAGCGCGGCGATGACTTCAGACAGACGGGGCACGGGGAAAGGCTACCTGGCCGCCTCCCGGCCCTGAACCGCCGCAGGCCAGGAGGCCTGGGAGAGCTGGGCCTCCTGTCCGACCGAGCCGGGCGGGCAGGTGGGCGATCCCCCTGGCGGCGTACGGGGGCAGAGTCCCGGACAGCGGGACACACCACCCCAACCCCATGCACACCCCCCACAACCCCCGGAGCAGAATCGCTTCTGCGCCACTCTTATGAGCGAAGCCCCCGCCCGCCGATGCCCCGCCCGTGCGTACGAAAACTAGCTTCGTCGGCGGAGGTGACCGAACCATGACGGCCTGTGCGATCGAACCCGCCGCGGAGAACGGGCACGACGATCCGACGCCGGACGCGCCCTGCGCGATCACGGCGGACGGCACCTACGCCGCACGTCTCGCCCGCGACGGCGATTCCTGGTTCCCGGAGCGCTGGACGCTGGACGGCCCCGAGCCGTACGCCGTACCGCTGCCCGCCCACCAGCCGGAGGAGCCCGGCACGGAGGTGCAGCCGATGGCCGACGGGCGGGTCCTGATCCGCCGGCTGTCGCAGCGGCGGCACATGTTCTCGCTGCTGTACCCGACCGGCCCCGGCACGGGTGAGCTGCTGCTGGGCGCGGTCGAGTGCCCGGACGAGGACACCGTCCTGCGGCTGCTGCCGCCGGCCCCGTGCGGGCAGCGGGCGTACGCCGTCGCCGTGGGCCGGCGTTCGACGGCGCTGTGGCTGGTGGCGGGCGGCGCCTTCGGCCCCGAGCACCTCGCCGAGATCCCGGGCCGCTGCTCGGGCGGGGTGTGGCTGGACCGGAGCGGCCGCATGCTGGCCCTGGACCGTGAGGTCGGCGGCCGCACCAAGGCGGTCGTGGTGGACCTGGAGCGGGGCGGCGAGGTGTCCCCGCTGCTCCAGATCGCCGCCGGCAGCGACGACCGGCTGCTGCTCGCGGCCCCGGACAGCGGGCTGCTGCTGATCAGCTCGGACGCGCCGTCGCCCGGCAAGCCCCGGCTCGGCTGGGGGGTGCTGGGCAGCACGCTGCCGGTGCGTTTCCCGGAGTCGCTGCGGCTCGCCGACCGGGCGCTGACGCCGTTCGCGATCCAGCCGGGTCAGGTCCTGCAGCCGGAGAGCTGCGCGGTGGGCCTGCGCATCGACGGCCCGTTCGGGAGTTGGGTCGGCGTGTGGCGTCCCGCGGACCGGCGGTTGCACCAACTCGCGGCGCCGGAGGGGTGGTTGGCGGGCAGCGGCCTGTGGACGGAGGACGGGGTGCTGCGGCTGCCGTACGCGACGAGGGCGGAGCCGTGCGGGGTGGCGCGGATGGCTGTGCCGGCCGCGGGCGGGGAACAGCCGTGGAGCGGCTCGGCCGAGGTCGCCCCCGAGACCGCCCCCGACACCCTGGAACCGGAAGCTCCGGCACCTGTCGCGCCCCGGCCCGTTCCGCTCCAACAGGCGCCCCTGGCACGGCTTGTAACGAAGTAGTGGCGGTTGGCGTGGCCGCCTGGATTCACCCCGAGGTCCGCCGGATAAGCTTTCCCGGCTGAAAAGGATCATGTTGACGGGGTGAACACTTCCGATGAGCGACACAAGCACCATGCAGCCGTGGTCCGCCGACACACAGGAGGACACCGGTCACGGTCGGCACCGGGGCCCGGTCTCGTCCCACGAAGGCGAGTCCGCTCCCCTCGGCCGGCACCGTAAGCCGGCCGAGGACAAGGCCGACGCGACTGTCTGACCGCTACACCTGTGGGCCCGGTCCGTCGTGACGACGGGCAGGGCCCACACCTGTTTCCGTCACCGCTCCCGCCGCAGTCCCAGCACCTCCGCCGCCGCGAACGTCTCCCCCTCGGGCCGTCCGGCGTAGTGCGGGGTGAGCACGGCGTCCAGTTCCTCGTGGCTGAAGGTCTCCTGCTTGCTGTCGAACGTGGCCTGCACGCGGGGCCGTTCGATCACGGCGACCATCCCGCCGTGCACGACGAGGAGCTGCCCGTTGATCCGGGCGGCGGCGGGCGAGGCCAGATAGCCGACGAGCGGGGCGACATGCTCGGGGGCGAGGGGATCGAGCCCTTCGTCGGGGCGGCCGAGGCCCGCGAAGACGTCCTCCGTCATCCGGGTGCGGGCGCGCGGGCAGATGACGTTGGCGGTGACGCCGTACTTGGCGAGCGCGAGGGCGGTGGACGTCGTCAGGCCGACGATGCCGCCCTTGGCCGCCGCGTAGTTGGGCTGCCCGGCGGAGCCCGCGAGGAACGCCTCCGAGGAGGTGTTCACGATCCGCCCGTAGACCGGCCCGCCCGCCGCCTTGGACCGTTCGCGCCAGTGCGCGGCGGCGAAGCGGGTCGTGTTGAAGTGGCCCTTGAGGTGGACGCGGATCACCGAGTCCCACTCCTCCTCCGTCATGGAGAAGACCATGCGGTCGCGCAGGATACCCGCGTTGTTGACCAGGATGTCCAGCGTGCCGAACTCCGTGATCGCCAGGTCGACGAGGTCACGGGCGGCGGCGAAGTCGGAGACGTCCCCGGTGTGGGCGAGCGCGGTGCCGCCGGCCGTACGGATCTCCCGCGCCACCTCCTCGGCGGGCGCGGCCGAGGCCTCGCCCGAGCCGTCGCGGCCGGGTCTGCCGTAGTCGTTGACGACGACGGCCGCGCCCAGCCGGGCCAGTTCCAGGGCCTCGGCCCGGCCCAGTCCGCGTCCGGCACCGGTGACGATCGCCGAACGGCCGGCGAGAGGGAGCGACATGACGGTTCCTCAGATCTCTATGCAGGTGCGCAGGGCCGCCCCGGTGCGCATCTGGTCGAGGGCCTCGTTGATCTCCGCCAGCGGGACGCGGTGCGTGATCAGTCCGGCGAGGTCGATCCGCCCGGCCCGCCACAGGGCGACCGTCCGCTCGTAGGAACGCAGGACGTCGCCGCCGCCGTACATGGAGGGCAGGATCCGCTTCTCGTCGAAGAACAGCTCGAACATGTTGAGCTGGAGGAAGTCGTCCATGGCGCCGGCGCCGACGACGACCAGGGTGCCGCCGCGGCGGGTGGTCTCGTAGGCGGTGCGGGCGGTGGTGGAGCGGCCGACGACCTCGAAGACGTAGTCGAAGCCCTCGCCGCCGGTGACCCGCTGCTTGGCGTCGGCGAGTTCCTCGGGAGAAACGGCCTCTGTGGCACCGAACCTGAGGGCGGCCTCGCGGCGCGCGGCGACCGGGTCCACGGCGACGATCTCGGCGGCGCCCTTGAGCCGGGCGCCCTGGATCGCCGAGACGCCCACTCCCCCGCAGCCGATGACGGCGACGGACGAACCGGCCTCCACGTCCGCCGTGTTGAGCGCGGCGCCCAGCCCCGTGGTCACCCCGCAGCCGATGAGCGCGGCGATGTCGAAGGGCACGTCGTCGGGGATCGGGACGGCGCAGCCGGCGTCGACCACCACCTCCTCGGTGAAGGTGCCGGTGCCGGCGAAGCCGAAGAGATCGCCGCCGGGGCGGCGGAAGTTGGGGGTGCCCGCGTTCATGAACCCGGCCAGGCACAGCTCGGTCTGGCCGCGCCGGCAGGCGGGGCAGACACCGCAGGCGGGCAGCCAGCACACGACGACCCGGTCGCCGGGCTTCACCCGGGTGACGCCCTCGCCCACCTCGAGGATCTCGCCCGCGCCCTCGTGGCCGGGCACGAACGGCGCGGGCTGCGGCAGCACCCCGCTCATCGCGGACAGGTCCGAGTGGCACAGCCCCGTGGCGCGCACCCGGATCCTGACCTTGCCGGGGCCGAAGCCCACCGCCTCGACGTCGTCGAGGACCTCCAGCTTGTCCTGGCCGATCTCGTGCAGTACGGCTGCGCGCATGGTGCGGCTCCCCTCGGGGTCCCCTCGGATGCTGGCTGGTTCAGGCGGGTACAGGCTGGTTCCGGACCGGTTCGGCACAGGTTCAGGAGTGTTCGACGTCCGGACAGGTTCAGGAGTGCTCGACGTCCGGACAGGTTCAGGAGTGCTCGACGTCCGGACAGGTTCAGGAGTGTTCGACGATCGTGTCGGCGAGCACCGGCGCGTCGTCACGTTCCGCCGCGCTCACCGCGACCCGGACCGCCCCCTCGCCGCGCCACATGCGGATGCGGAGGGTCTCCCCGGGGAAGACCACGCCGGCGAACCGGGTGGCGTAGGCGCGCACCCGCGTCACATCGCCGTCGAGCAGGGTGTCGACGACCGCCTTGAGGGTCATCCCGTAGGTGCACAGGCCGTGCAGGATGGGCCGGTCGAAACCGGCGGCTGCCGCGAAGTCCGGGTCGGCGTGCAGGGGGTTCCGGTCGCCGGAGAGACGGTAGAGGAGCGCCTGGTCCTCGCGGATGTGCCGTTCCACGGTCTTGTCGGGGTCGCCCGCCGGGGGGTCGAGCCGGGCGGAGGGGCCCCGGTCGCCGCCCCAGCCGCCCTCCCCGCGGACGAAGATCTGGGCGTCGTTCGTCCATAGTGGGCCGTCCGCGTCGGTGACCTCGGTACGCATGACGAGGACGGCGGCCTTGCCCTTGTCGTACACGGCGGCGATGCGGCCGGTGGCGGTGGCGGTGCCCTCGGCGGGCAGTGGGCGGTGCAGGGTGAGCGACTGGCCGCCGTGCAGGACGCGGGCCAGGTCGACGTCGACGCCGGGCATGGACAGTCCGCTGATCACGCCGGGTGAGCCGGAGCCCGCGACGGTGGCGAAGCTGGGCAGGACGTGCAGCCGGGACTCCAGCGTGTAGCGCAGTTCGTCGGGGTCGGTGGCGGGGACGCCCGCGCCGACGCCGAGGTGGTAGAGCAGGACGTCCTTGCGGTCCCAGGTGATCTCGCCGGTCCGGGGTCGGGCGGCGAGGGCCTTGGCTGCGTCGATGGGCATGGGGCTCCTGGCGGGTCTCGAGACCTCGGTGCGACCGTCCGCACCGTCGGCCGCACCGAGGTCGTCACGGGCGGGACCTAGAACGCGTTCCAGTCCGGCGCCCCTCTGTATAGCCGAGCGCCTGACACTTGTGAAGGCTCCTGACGCATCGTCAGGTCACGTGTCCCCTGGCGTGGCGGGTCTGTGTCCCGTGACATCTGTCCTGCATGGGTCCGTACAACCGGATCTCCCGGCGGGCTGGGGTGGGTGCGTAACGGGTACGGACGGGTACGGCCGAGGTGACTTCGCCACAGGCGGCTCCGGCACGGACGGCCCCCCTGCGCGCGGCGGACCGCGGGACCGGTCCGACCGGCCTGCGTGAGCGCCTCGCGGCGGCGGGCGGTGCACTGACGGCGGGCCCGGACCCGCGAGGCGGCTTCACGGTCACGGCGGAACTCCCCGCGGACGCCGGGCAGCCGTACGGGGCGGAGGCGCAGGGCGGCGCCCACCAGCCGTACGGGGCGGGAGCACCGGGGGATGCGCCGCGGCCGTACCTGGGCGGGGCGGGCTCGGCTTCCTCCCTGGTGGAGCCGGTGGCCGGGGCGGTGCCGTCCGGGCCCGCCGGTCCTACGCTTGGGCCGTGAACGAGATGCCCCGTGACCACCGGCCTGCCAAGTCCATCAGGGTTCTGCTCGCGGAGGACCAGGGCATGGTGCGCGGGGCGCTGGCCCTGCTGCTGGGGCTGGAGCCGGACATCGAGGTGGTGGCACAGGTCGGCACCGGCGACGCGATCGTGGACGCCGCCCTCCTCCACCGCCCTGACGTCGCCCTCCTCGACATCGAGCTGCCCGGCATGAGCGGTCTGGACGCCGCCGCCGAGCTGCGCGAGCAGGCGCCCGACTGCCGGGTGCTGATCCTCACCACCTTCGGCCGACCGGGCTATCTGCGGCGGGCGATGGAGGCCGGGGCCGCCGGGTTCCTCGTGAAGGACGGTCCCGTGGAGGAGCTGGCGGCCACGATCCGCCGGGTGCTGATCGGTGAGACGGTGGTCGATCCCGCCCTGGCGGCCGCCGCGCTCGGTGCGGGGCCGAGCCCGCTGACGACCCGCGAGTGCGATGTCCTCAGAGCGTCCGCCGACGGCGCGACCGTCGCCGATGTCACCGCGAAGCTGCATCTGCCGGAGTCGACGGTCCGCAACCACCTCTCCGCCGCCATCGGCAAGACGGGCACCCGCAACCGCACGGAGGCGATGCGCGAGGCACGGCAGCAGGGCTGGCTCTGAGCGGCGCGGAGCCCGCTGGCATAGTGCCCGCATGTTTCGACGCACACGGATTCGACGCATACGGACAGGAAGACGCGGGGCAGCTCTGGCGGTGAGTCTCGCCGCCGTCCTCATGACTGCGGTCACGCCCACCGCGCCCGCCGAGGCCGTCGCGGCGGACGGTTCCGGCGAGGTCGCGTTGAGGCTGGAGACACCCTCGACCTTCGCGATGTACAACGCCGACGAAGGCGCCGGTGCCTCCAACAGCGATTTCGTGGTGCCGGTCGCCGTCGAGGCGAGCGACGGGGGCCCGGCCCGCGATGTCAGGGTCGTCGTGGACGCCTCGGGCCTGGCGGGCGTCGCCCGTGCGGTGAAGGGCGGCTACGGCAACTGCACGGGCGACGGCCCGGTGTTCACCTGCGTCTACGGCGACCTGCAGAACGGCGACGGCGAGAGCAACGCGCCCTTCACCCTGCACGGCGTGGACGGCGTCGAGCCGGGCGCGAGCGGCACGGTGACCTACACCGCGAGCGCCGACAACGCGGCGTCCGTCACCGGCACCACCCGGATGACCGTCGGCGGACCCACGCTGCACGGGCCCGGCGCGCACGCCGGGGTGAGCGGGCTGAGGCCGGGAAAGCCGGGGACGGTCACGCCGGGCTTCGCCAACAACTCCCGGTTCCCGGCGGCCCAGGGCGTCGCCCTCCAGGTCGATGCGGAGGGCCTGGCGCTGGCGACCCGGTACAGCAACTGCTCCTACCCGGGTCCGCTGCCCGCCTCCGCGTGGTGCGTGTTCCCCACGAAGGCCGCGGCGGGTGCCGCCTACCGCACGAGCGCCCCGCTGGTCTACACGGCCCTGCCCGGCAAGCTGACGGGCTCGCTGGTCTACACGTGGTCGGCGTCCCCGCAGAAGCCGGCCGACCACACCGTCCGCGGCACCGGCGCCCCGCTCACCCTGGTGGGCACCGCCGACAACGGCTTCGCGTCCGGCGACGGCACCCTCGGCGTGACCACCACCGTGCAGGCCGACTACCGTCCGGTCACCGCGACCGTACGGGGCCGGGTCGGGGACACGGTGAAGGTGCGGCTCGGGGTGCGCGACCTCGGGCCCGGCCGGCTGCTCGGCGACGAGTCGCCGGGCCGCTTCGAGGTGGTCCCGCCGGAGGGCACCACGGTCACCTCGATCCCGTACACCTTCGAGGACGGGGGCGGGACGTGGGCGTGCGACCGGCCGGAGACCCCCGGTGGGGTGTTCGTCTGCGAGATCGGCGGCGACCGGTTCATGGAGGCGCGGCACGAGGGGGACACGACCACCCTCGACTTCCACGTCCGCATCGACCGGCGGGTCCCCGGCGCGCGGGGCACCATCCGCACGTACAACCCCTACGACCGCACCCCCGGCAACGATGTCGCGGCCATCCCGCTGGAGGCCTCTCCGGCCCTGCCGTACCGGCCCCTGCGACAGCCCGGGACCTGGGTGGCGGTCGGCTCGGGTGTCCTGGCCGTCGTGGTGGCGGCGGTGTACCGGCGCCGCCGGGCGGCGGGAGGCTAGAGGCCCGTTCCGGTGCGGCGCAGGACGCGCAGGCAGCCGGTGTCCGAGATCTCCGTGAAGGCACCGGACCTCAGGGCGCGGAGGTAGACGCGGTAGGGGGCCTGGCCGGTGAACTCGTCGGCCGGGTCCGGGAAGACGTCGTGGATGACGAGCAGGCCGCCCTCGGCGACGTGCGGGGCCCAGCCCTGGTAGTCGGAGCCGGCGTGCTCGTCGGTGTGGCCGCCGTCGACGAAGACCAGGCCGAGGGGCGAGTTCCAGAAGGCGGCGATCTGCGGGGAGCGGCCGACCAGCGCCACCACGTGCTCCTCCAGGCCGGCCCGGTGCAGGGTGCGGCGGAAGGCCGGCAGCGTGTCCATCAGGCCGATCTCGGGGTCGACGGTCTCCGGGTCGTGGTAGTCCCAGCCCGGCTGCTGCTCCTCGCTGCCCCGGTGGTGGTCGAGGGTGAGCGCGGTGACCCCGCCCCGCCGGGCCGCGTCGGCGAGCAGGATCGTGGAGCGTCCGCAGTACGTGCCGACCTCCAGCAGCGGCAGCCCCAGACCGGCGGCCTCGACCGCGGCGGCGTACAGCGCGAGTCCCTCGTCGAGAGGCATGAACCCCTTCGCGGCCTCGAACGCGGCCAGGATCTCGGGCTCGGGTGCCGCGGGCATGGGGGTCCTTCCGGTCGTGCGTGCGTCTGGGCCCGCCCATGATGCACCGCGCCCCCCGTCGGACGGTCGACGGGGGTTGCGGGGTTGCGGGATGCGCGGGTCAGGCGGTGACCGTCTCTCCGGGCAGCGCCAGGTCCAGGTCGACGGGGCGCTCGTCGCCCGCGTGGGTCGCGGCGGAGGCGAGGGGACCGTGGCCGGTGGCCTTGGCGGCGAGGACGTAGGTGCCCTGGGCGGGGACGGCGACGGCGTAGCTGCCGTCCGCCTCCGACAGGGTGGCACCGGCCTGGCGGCCGCGGCGGTCGATGAGGGTGACCCTGGCGTGGGCGACGGGGGCGCCGCCGGCGTCCAGGACCCGGCCGCGGAAGCTCCGCAGGACCTCTTCGGCACGCGCCAGGTTGGCGTCCTCCTCGCTGCTGGCGCGCAGCTGCGGCGTCGCCGCCGGGGTGCGGCGGGGCAGGAACAGGGCGAGCAGCAGGCCCACGGCGACGGCACCGGTGGCGATCAGGAAGGAGACCCGGAAGCCGTGCATGGTCGGGACGGCGACGCCGCCGACGTTGTTCGCCGTGTTGGCCAGCACCATGCCGATGACGGCGCTGGAGACCGACGTACCGATGGACCGCATCAGGGTGTTGAGGCCGTTGGCCGCGCCCGTCTCCGAGGCCGGGACCGCGCCGACGATCAGCGCGGGGAGCGAGGAGTAGGCGAAACCGATGCCGGCGCCCAGGACGACCGCGATGACGAGGCTCTGCCAGGCGGCGCTCATCAGGCCGAGGCCGGCGCCGTAGCCGATCGCCATGATCAGCAGGCCGAGGATCAGGGTGACCTTGGGGCCGTACTTGGCGGAGAGGCGGGCGTACACCGGTGCGGTGACCATCATCGTCAGGCCGAGCGGCGCCACCAGGAGACCTGCGCTGACCATGGACTGGCCGAGGCCGTAGCCGGTGCTCGTGGGCAGCTGGAGGAGCTGGGGCAGGACGAGGGAGACGACGTAGAAGGAGACGCCGACCATGATCGAGGCGAGGTTGGTGAAGAGGACCGCCGGGCGGGCGCTGGTGCGCAGGTCGACCAGTGGGGCCTTGACGCGCAGCTCCATCACGCCCCACAGGCCGAGCACGACGGCGGAGGCGGCGAACAGGCCGAGCGTGGTGCCCGAGGACCAGCCCCAGTCGCTGCCCTTGGTGATCGGCAGCAGGAACAGGACGAGGCCGGCGGAGAGGCCGATCGCGCCCGGCAGGTCGAAGGAACCCGCGGCGCGGGCCGGGGACTCGGGTACGACGAGCAGGGTGAGGCCGATGGCGAGGACGCCGAGACCGGCGGCGCCGTAGAAGAGGGCGTGCCAGTCTGCGTGCTGGGCGATGAGGGCCGCGGCCGGCAGGGCGAGGCCGCCGCCGACGCCGATGGAGGAACTCATCAGGGCCATCGCCGAGCCGAGCTTCTCGCGGGGCAGCATGTCGCGCATCAGGCCGATGCCGAGCGGTATCGCGCCCATCGCGAAGCCCTGGAGGGTACGGCCGACGATCATGATGAGCAGATCGCTGGTGACGGCGCTGACCAGCGCGCCGACGACCATCACGGCGAGGCTGAGGATCAGCAGTCGCCGCTTGCCGTACAGGTCGCCGAGGCGGCCCATGATCGGGGTGGCGACGGCGCCGGACAGCAGGGTCGAGGTGAGGACCCAGGTGGCGTTGCTGGGTGAGGTGGCCAGCAGTTGCGGCAGGTCCTTGATGACCGGGACCAGCAGGGTCTGCATCACCGCGACCACGATGCCCGCGAAGGCGAGCACGGGGACGACGGCACCGCCCGCCCTGCGTCCGGGCCGGTCGGTCGACGTGTGCGTCATGGAGCGAGGCCTCCAGGCCTGGGAGTGAGGTGGGGACGGGCGAGCCGCGCCGGATACGTGCAGAGTGAACCCCGTATGCATGAGCAACTATTCCGATGCTTCGGCACACTAACGAAATCTTGACCTTCTCTTTGGGGAAGGAGGCGCGGCGTATGTCGCCCGCCCTAGGTCGAAATCCCGATGCAAGGGGTGGAGGGCGGTTGAGACCATGACACCCATGCCCTCTGCCTCCCGCCCCGCCCGCTCCCCCGCCTGGCTTGTCGTCGCGCTCGCCTGCGCCGGGCAGTTCCTCGTCGTCCTCGACGTGTCCGTCGTGAACGTGGCGCTGCCCTCGATGCGGGCCGAGCTGGACATGAGCGCGTCCGGCCTCCAGTGGGTGGTCAACGCCTACGCCATCGCCTTCGCCGGGTTCATGCTGCTCGGCGGACGGGCCGGCGACCTCTACGGCCGCAAGCGGATGTTCCTCGTCGGGCTCACCCTGTTCACGCTGGCCTCGCTGGCCGGCGGGCTCGCCCAGGACGACTGGCAGTTGCTCCTCGCGCGGGCCGCGCAAGGGCTCGGCGCCGCCGTGCTGGCGCCCTCGACGCTGACGATCGTCACGTCCGCCGTGGCGGAGGGCGCGGCGCGGGCGCGGGCGATCGCCACCTGGACGGCGGTCGGCGCGGGCGGCGGCGCCGCGGGCGGGCTCGTCGGCGGAGTCCTCGTCGACCTGCTGTCGTGGCGCTGGGTGCTGCTGATCAACGTGCCGGTCGGCGCGGTCGTCCTGGCCGGCGCCCTCGCCCTGCTCCCCGAGAGCCGCGCCGGGGACCGCCGCCGCCTGGACCTGCCGGGCGCCCTCCTCGTCACGGCCGGCCTGGCCACGGTCGCGTACGGCATCTCGCGGACCGAGGCCGAGGGGTGGACCGCGGCGGCGGCACTGGGGCCGCTGGCCGCCGGACTGGCGCTGATCGCCCTGTTCCTCGCCGTCGAGGCCCGCACGGCGGCCCCGCTGATGCCCCTGGGCCTGCTGCGGCGGCGGTCGGTGTCCTCCGCCAACGTGGCGATGCTGCTGTGCGGCTCGGCGATGTTCTCGATGTGGTACTTCATGACGCTGTACGCGCAGAACGTGCTCGGCTACAGCCCGCTGGCGGCCGGCCTGGCCCTGATGCCCAGCTCCCTGGCGGTCGTGCTGGGCTCGAAACTGGCACCCCGGCTGATGCGGGCGCTCGGGGCGCGCACGGTGGCGGCGCTGGGCGCCGTGACGGCGGCGGCCGGGTTCGGCTGGCAGTCGACGATGACCGCGGACGGCGCCTACGTCACCGCGATCATGCTGCCGGGCGTGCTGATGATGCTGGGCGCGGGCCTGTCGGCCACCCCGCTCGCCTCGCTGGCCACCGCCGGGGCGGCGCCGGGCGAGGCGGGGCTGGTGTCCGGCCTGGTGAACACCTCCCGCACGATGGGCGGCTCGCTGGGCCTGGCGGTGCTGTCCACGCTGGCCGCGGGACGCACGGCGGGGCGGGGCACGCCCGAGGCGCTGACGGCCGGGTACGCGCTGGCGTTCCGCACGGGGGCGGTGGTGCTGGTCCTGGGGGTGGCGCTCATGCTGCTGTGGCTGCCGCGGAGGGCGGAGAAGACGGGGCCGACGCAGACGCCCAGGCCGGATGGTCCGGGCGCGGGCCCCGTACCGTCGGCCTCGACCTCGGCCTCGACGTCTGCCTCGACCTCTGCCTCGACGGATCGGGCCGGATCGACGGATTCGGGGATGTCCGCGAGCTGAGGCGCGGCCCTGATCCCTTGTGGACCCTCCCCTCCCCCGCGCGGCCCGCCGCCGTCGCCCTCCCGGCCCCGTCGGGGACGTCCGGCCAGGGCCTGTCACCACATTCCCGTCGTCCGCCCGGAGGGCGGGCCTCGCGGCGTCGGACGCGTGCTCCGGTGGTCCCCCCGGAGCAAGGCTGGGGGAGTGCCGGGCGCAGGCCCTCGTACTGCATGTACGTGGGCCTGTGCCCGGTGCGGCGGGAGGGCTGCGTGGCGTCGCGAGGCAGGCGGGAATGTGGCGCCAGGCCCTAGGGTGGCAGGCGTGTCGTACGTAGGTCCTGACATCGATCCCCCGCGTCCCCGCCGCTCCCCGCTGCGGCGCACGCTCACCGTGGTGCTCTCCGCGCTCGTGCCGGGCGCGCTGCTCGGCTGGCTGGCGTTCGAGGCGCTGGGCGGGTCGGACGACGGCGGGCCCGGCCGGGTCACGGGGGCGGCCTCCAGCACCGGGGGGCCCGCCTCGGCCGGCGGTGACCCCGACGGCAGGCCGGGCGCCTCGGCCTCGCAGTCCCCGACGGCGTCCGCGCCCGGCGGCGGGGGGTCCCTCGTGGGCAAGGTCGTCGTCATCGACCCGGGGCACAACCCCGCCAACTTCGAGCACACGGCCGAGATCAACCGCAAGGTGGACATCGGCACCCACAAGAAGGAATGCGACACCACCGGCACCGCCACCAACTCCGGTTACAGCGAGGCCGCGTTCACCCTGGACGTGGCGCACCGGCTGCGCGCCCTGCTGGAGCGGGAGGGTGCCACGGTGAAGCTGACGCAGGACGCCGACCGGCCCTACGGGCCCTGCGTCGACGAGCGGGCCCGGATCGGCAACTCCGCCCGCGCGGACGCCGTCGTCTCGGTCCACGCCGACGGTGCGGCCACCGGGCAGCGCGGCTTCCACGTGATCCTGCCGGGCGCGGTGCACGCGGGCGCCGCCGACACCCGTGCCATCGTGGCGCCTTCGCGGGAACTCGGCGAACTGATCGCGGACGACTTCGCGGAGTCCACGGACACCTCGCCCTCCAACTACGTCGGCGACGGTACCGGTCTCGTCACACGTGAGGACCTGGGCGGTCTCAATCTGTCAACGGTTCCCAAGGTGTTCATCGAGTGCGGCAACATGCGCGATAGCAAGGACGCGGCACTGCTCACCAGCGGCGCCTGGCGGCAGAAGGCGGCGCAGGGAATCTCTGAGGGAATCGTGAGTTTCCTGCGCGGGTAGTGATCGGCGCGCTGATCCCTGGGGACAGTCCGATCGTGCGGACGATAGTGTCGTCCCTACGATGAGGGGCCACCCCCGCGCTTCCCACCCGGGCCTGACGGCGACATGGTGACAGCGACGCCTCTACCGACGCGTGTATCGATGACGAGACGACTGACGAAGGACCTGAAGTGAATATCCGCTCCCTCACTCGAGGCGACGGCGTGGTGATCGGAGCAGCGGTATTGCTGTTCATCGCGTCGTTCCTGAACACGTTCGACGGCTCCGGCAGCGATGTCCCCACCGCCTGGGACAACCTCGGTCTGCTGATGAGCATGTACGTCGGCGGGATCATCGGTGCGGCCCTGATCGTCCTCGCCCGTGCGCTGCCCCAGCCGCGCAAGGTCGTCGGCCTGGATCTCGGCCAGCTCGGGGTCGCGTTGACGGTGTTCGCCGCATGGACGGCGCTCTGGACGATCTTCGACCCGCTGGGCGCGTTCAGCGACACCTTCGGCAGTGCGGACGTGGAGCGGGGTGCCGGTCTCATCCTCGGCTTCATCGCGACGCTCGTGCTGGCCGGCGGCGCCGTCGCCACCGCCGTGGTCCCGGCCCTCCAGGGCGCGCTGATCCCGGCCCCCAAGCCGCCGGCCCCGCTGCCCTACGGCGCTCAGCCGCCCGGTGGTTACGGCTACCCGGGCGCGCAGCAGCAGCCGTCGCCGTTCGGCGGTCCGCCGCAGCAGCAGGGTCAGCAGCCGGGGCAGCCGCCGTTCGCGGGCGGGCAGCCGGCTCCGGCGCCGCAGCCGCCGGCCGACTTCTCGCCGTTCTGGTTCGCCGTGCCGGTGCCGCGTCCGCTGTACGCGGAGGACGGCGCGCCCATGCCGATCGCCGAACTGGCGCCGGGCACCTGGTACCTGGCCGTCGAGCAGGGCGCCCAGGGTCTGGTGGCGCAGACCCAGGACGGCCGTCGCGGCGTGCTGCGGGACGCCTCCGGCATCCAGCGCGGCTGAAGTCCTCGCCCGCGTCTCGCGGCCCCTCGCCCTTCCGGGCGGGGGGCCGTTGTCGTACAGTCACCTACCCCCAAGGCAGCTGACGTACCGTCAGGAGGCAGGCATGCGGCTCGGTCTCGCGCTCGGTTACTGGGGGCGCGGCCCCTCCCCCGGCCATGTGGAGCTGGCGCGGGAGGCGGAGCGGCTCGGGTACGACTCGGTGTGGACGGCCGAGTCCTGGGGGTCGGACGCCTTCACCCCGCTCACCTGGATCGCCGCGCACACCTCGACGATCGGGCTGGGCACGGCGGTCGCGCAGATGGCGGCCCGTTCGCCGACCACGACGGCGATGCACGCGCTCACCCTGGACCATCTCTCCGGCGGGCGGATGACGCTGGGCCTCGGCCTGTCCGGTCCGCAGGTCGTCGAGGGCTGGTACGGGCGCCCGTTCCCCGACTCGCCGCTGACCGCGACCCGCGAGTACGTCGACGTCGTACGGCAGGTCCTGCGGCGGGAGGGGCCGGTCGAGCTGGACGGGCGCTTCCACGCGCATCCCTACCGGGGTCCGGGCGGGACGGGGCTCGGCAAACCGCTGAAGCCGATCACCCATCCGTTCCGGTCCGACCTGCCGGTGCTGCTGGGCGCGGAGGGGCCGAGGAACGTGGCGCAGACGGCCAGGATCGCCGACGGCTGGCTGCCGCTGTACTGGTCGCCGGACCGGCCGGACGCGTACGGGCCGGCGGTGGCGGAGCTGCCGGCGGGGTTCCGCGTGGCGCCGATGGCGCGGGTGCGGGTGTGCGACGACCTCGCGGAGGGACTGTTGCCGGTCAAGGCGATGCTGGGCTTCTACGTCGGCGGGATGGGGCACGCCCGGCGCAACTTCCACGCCGATCTGATGGCCCGCATGGGGTACGAGGGGGAGGCCCGGCGGATCCAGGAGCTGTTCCTGGCCGGGCGCCGGGAGGAGGCCGTGCTGGCCGTCCCGGACGCGTTCGCCGACGAGATCTCCCTGGTCGGCCCGCGCGAGCGCATCGCCGAGCGGCTGGAGCGGTGGCGCGAGGGCCCGGTGACGGACCTGCTGGTCCTGACCCCGGACCCGCACACCCTGCGTGTCCTGGCCGAACTCAACTCCTAGGCAGCACACAGAGGTTCAGAGGAACACCGCGATCGGGTTCAGTGTCAGTTCGCCGCGTTCGCGGTTCCAGGTCGGGACCTTGCCGAGGCAGCGGGCCTGGAACTCCCCGGTGAAGTACTCGGCGTTCTGGAAGCCCTCGCGGACCCCGGCCGCCTCGCAGGTGATCCGTACCTGCGCGGCGGGCTCCCCGGTGCCGTACCGGGCGCGCAGCTCGATGTCGCCGTTCTCCGTGCGGCGGGCGGTGAACAGGCCGGTGACCGAGACGAACGCCGAGCCGACGCCGACCGCGGTCAGCGGCACGCTGCGGTCGCCGCCCCGGTCGGCGAGGGTGTCGGCGAGGGCGCGGTTCGGTGTGACGACGCCGGTGGTGAGGTCGGCCTGCACGACGACGTCCTCCTTGCGCATGGTGTCCATCAGCAGCCGGATCACGGTGATGGGCGTGCTCTGCTGGAGGTAGGCGGTGACGCGTTCCCTGGCGATCTCCCGGCGGGCCCCGGCCATGCCGCCGGACAGCCGGGCGAAGAGTCCGACGCCCGCGTTGACGTTGGTGCGGTCGGCGACCTCCGCCTCCAGCGCGGCAGAGAAGCCGCCCTGCTGGTAGAGGTCCATGACCCGCTGTTCGTGCAGGAAGAAGGCCATGCCGTGCACGATGCGCCCGCCGCGCCGACGGCGCCGGAGCAGGCCCAGCCGGGCCAGCGCGTGCCGGGCCAGTACGGCGAGGGCGGCCGCCGTCACCGCCCAGACGACCAGCCACGGCCACCACAGGCTCCACCACTGACTGTCAATGACACCCACGGATCTCCTTGAACGCGTCGGTGAGCGAGGAGAGACCGGCGTCGACCATGCGGCCGCCGGTCGCCGCGGCGGCCCGCTTCAGGGCGGCGGCGTCGGCCTCTCCGAACTGGACGGTGAAGGTGGGCACCGCGTCGGCGGCGGAGCCCAGCCGGCCGTGCCGGCGCAGGAACTCGGCGTACGACAGGCCCGTGTTGTTCTCGCCGTCCGTCATCAGCACGATGGCGACCGGCCGTTCGGGGGCGGCGCGTACGGCGTCGGCGGCGATGCGGTAGCCGCGGTCGAGGGCCGACCAGACGGCGGTGGCGTCGTCGAAGCCACCGTCCGCGACGATCCGGTCGAGGGTCTTCAGATCGGCGTCGGAGCGCACGGTGACCGTGCGTTCCTGGAGCACGCTCCCGCCGAAGCGGACGACGGTGAGGCGTTCGCCGCGGTAGAAGCGGGCGAACTTGCCGGTGGAGGTCCGGTCGGCGCCGCTGAGGCCGGCGAAGGCCGCGCGCAGGGCGGCGATCCGCTCGCCGCGCATCGAGGTGGAGAAGTCCAGCAGGAACACCACCTGGTCGCCGGTGGCGTGCACCGGGTCGCCGTAGTCGTCGACGAGTTGCCGCACGATGGACAGCCGGTCGGGGAAGGACAGGGCGTTGCCGACGGAGGTGCGCAGTTCGCGGGAGGGCTCGACGTCCTGGTTGACGGGCCGCCGGTGGGTGCGCCGCATCAGCTCGCGCTGGGTGTCGGCGCTGAGCAGCCAGTCGACGACCTTGCCGTACGCCTCGCGTTCGCCGGGGTCGAGGAGGAGCAGCGGGAAGTCGGAGAGGACCATGCCGTCGTCGGGGTGGACGATCTCCAGGGGCTCGCGCAGTCTGCCGCTCGCGTTGAGGGAGAGCAGTTCGGCCTCGTGGGCGATCAGCGCGTCGGCGGCCTCCGGGCGTTTGGCGTAGGTGTCCGTCAGTTCGCGTGAGCCGGGGGCGGTGAGGGTCTGGCCGGAGCGGAAGCCGCGCAGCCGGTCGCAGGAGACGTCCTCCTCGCGCAGTGCGCCGCCGGTGCCGGCGGCGGCGGTGGCGACGCCGACGAGCGCGGCCCGCCCGGTGTCGCTGCGCCGGGGGTCGGCCATGCCGAAGCGTACGGTTCCGTCGGCGGCGGCGTCGGCGAGGTCGGCCCAGGAGACGCGGCCGCCGGGGGCGCGTTCGCGCAGGTCGCGGGCGGCGTCGGGGGTGAGACCCACGACGACGGGTGAGCGCATGATCGAGGTGGACTCGGGGCGGGCGAGGCCGTCGGCGGAGTCCTGGAGGCGCAGCAGGAAGGAGCGGTCGGAGGCGAGCCAGGCCAGGTCGTGGGCGGACTTCTGTCCGGCGGCGGGCGGCTGGCCCGCCAGCTCCGCGGTCGCCGTGTACTCCAGCTTCAGCTCGACCCCGGTGTCCTCCTCCAGCTCTCCCAGCAACGGTTCCACGTCGGCCAGTTCCGGACTTGCCAGGACGCGCAGGGTGATGTGGTCGCCGCCGTCGGTGCAGGCGGAGCTGAGGGTGGCGAGGAGGGCGAGGACCAGGCCGGCGCCGAGGGCCGCCGTCGGCCGCCTCACGGGGTGTCCTGGACGGGCGGGGGGCAGGTGCCGACGTAGGTGATGATCCGCTCCAGGACGTCCAGGTCGGGTTCGTAGGACTTGGTCTGGTCGGGGTTGGCGGCGGGGACCTGGATGCCGTGGTCGCCGAGGTAGGCGTTGAGGCGTTCGCTGGTGCCGTCCTCGCCGGAGAAGCGGACGCGGAAGCCGAGTTCGATGGCCCGGTCGCGCAGTGCCTCGTCCTCCTGGATCAGCCGGACCAGGCGGTCGCCCCGGTCGGTGAGGGAGATGAGCTGGGGTTCGGTGAGGGCGTAGGGCGTGGGGTAGAGCAGGACGCGTTCGGTGTCCTGCTCGCCGTTCTTGCGGTGGTGGGCGATCTGGTGCGCCAGGTACTGGTGCTCGTAGATGAGGGAGATGGGGGCGATGCTCTCGCCGAGGTCGGAGAGGTAGCTGTCGGCCTGTTCGTCGGCCCACATGCCCTGGAGGCTGATCAGGGGCTTGATCTTCGCCGCCAGGTCGGTGACCGCGTCCTGGGCGAGCCGCGGGTCGTTGACGTTCTCGGTGCCGGGGGTGGTGTTCCGGTTGGCGACGAAGGCGAGGAGGCTGAG
This sequence comes from Streptomyces sp. NPDC058335, assembly GCF_042723915.1. Taxonomy (NCBI): domain Bacteria; kingdom Bacillati; phylum Actinomycetota; class Actinomycetes; order Kitasatosporales; family Streptomycetaceae; genus Streptomyces; species Streptomyces sp. NPDC058335. Next base: position 78,043 of record NZ_JBHXHX010000010.1, read on the forward strand.
GTAGGTGCCGGCGGCGTTGGACTCGCAGACGTTGGAGGTGCGTACCAGGACCCGGCCGCTGTTGCTGCGGCCGCCGGTGTCGAAGCCGATGCCGTTCCAGGTGTCGGCGCCTTCGGGCCTGCCGTCGCCGTCCTGGTCGGCGGTGCCCCGGCCGCCGTCGGTGCCGTCGAGCAGACCCATGAACGCCGGCATCCTGAGGTCGTAGTAGAGGGTGGGGCCGCCGCCTGGGGTCCGCTGCGGAGTGGCCACACCCGCCTTCACCAGGGTGTCGGCGTAGGCGCGGAAGGTGCCGAGGACCAGCGGGGTGACGAAGGGGCGGACGGACCGGACGGAGTGGTCCTGCCGGTCGAGGATGATCTTGGCGGCGGGCTGCCCGGAGGGGAAGACGACGTCCGTGCCCGTCAGGGACTGGGTGGCGATGCCGCGGGAGCCGAGGCGGCGGATGTCGACGCGTATGCCGTGGCCGAGCAGCAGCCGCTGCACCTCGGGGTCCTTGAAGAAGTCCGATTTGGAGGCCATCCTCGCCTCCAGCGTGGTGACCCGTTCGAAGGGGCGCAGGGTGTTGCCCGAGATCAGCAGGGCGATCAGCCCGGCCAGCGCGATCGGCAGGGCGACGACGACATGCCGGGGCGCCCGACGGCGTCTGACCTGGCGGGTGGTGAGTCTCGGCTCCTCGATCGCTGCTCTTGCGGAGTGGGACAACGGCCCTCCTGCCACTCAAGGGGGCAGGATCATCGAGGATCCCCTCGAACAACGTCCCCCGGAAGGCTCAACTCCAAGCCAACACACGGGAAATGGAGAAGTCGTGAACCGGCCGTGTTTCATCCCGTCGCGGGCGGCAAGGCGGACTGCATGTCCCCTCGATATCGGAACGGTACGCATTCGGCCGGCACGGTCATCGCCGCTGTCGCCGACGTGATGGCCTTCATCCTGGGCCTGTGGATCGTCATGTATCTGCTCGACGCCAACCGGGGCAACGACTTCGTGCAGTTCGTGCACGAGGCGGCCCGCTGGCTGGCGGGCTGGTCGCACGACCTGTTCACGTTCGACGAGGCGTGGGCGAGGGTCGTGGCGGGCTACGGCCTGGCGGCGATCGTGTACCTGTTCGTCGGCCACGCGATCGCGAACCGGGTCCGCCACTGACCCCTCGAAGGTTTCTCCGGCGGCACTCTCAGTCGCAGCAGTCGGGATCCAGCCCCGTCGGCAGGCGGTCGCCGGAGAACACCGCGCAGGTGGCGTCGTGGCCGCCCAGCGCGGCGACCGCGAGCAGCAGCGACCCGGCGGTCCACGTCGTCAGCTCCTGCGGCCAGATCGCCGCGTCCTCGAAGACGTACCCCGTCCAGTACAGCCCCGACTCCGGGTCGCGCAGCAGCTGGATCCACTGGAGGATCTCCAGCGCCCGGTCGGACTCGCCGATCACCCAGAGCGCCAGGGCCAGTTCGGCCGACTCCCCGCCGGTCACCCATGGGTTGGGCACGACACAGCGCACGCCGAGCCCCGGCACGACGAACCGCTCCCACATCTCCTCGATGCGGGCCTTGGCCTCCGCGCCGGTGAGCGCGCCGCCCAGGATCGGGTAGTACCAGTCCATCGAGTAGCGGGCCTTGTCCAGGAACCGCTCCGGGTGCCGCCGGATGGCGTGCCGCAGCGCGCCCGCCGCCAACTCCCAGTCCGGCTGGGGTTCTTCGCGCTGCTCGGCGATGGCCAGGGCGCAGCGCAGCGCGTGGTGGATCGACGAGGAGCCGGTCAGCAGCGCGTCCGCGGTGGGCGTGCCGTCGTCGTCGCGGCGCCAGCCGATCTGCCCGCCGCTCTGCTGGAGCCGCAGCACGTACTCGACGGCCCCGTGGACGACCGGCCACATGCGGTCCAGGAAGGTGTCGTCGCCGGTGGACAGGTAGTGGTGCCAGACACCGACGGCGACGTAGGCGACGAAGTTCGTCTCGCGGCCGCGGTCGGTGACGTCGGCGAAGTCGCCGTCGGCGTAGGCCGCGTACCAGGAGCCGTCCTCGTGCTGGTGCCGGGCGAGCCACTCGTAGGCCCGCTCGGCGGCCTCGTGCTCGCCCGCCGCGTCGAGCGCCATCGCGGCCTCGGTGTGGTCCCACGGGTCGAGGTGGTGCCCGCGGAACCACGGGATCGCCCCGTCCTCGCGCTGTTCGGCGAGGATGCCGTGGACGGTCTCGACGGCCTGCTCGGCGGTGAGGACCCCGGCCAGGACGAGGTGTTCTGTCCGGGGAGTCGTCACTTGGCGTCCACTCGGGGCAGGTGGGGCTTGGTCGCGTACGCCACGAAGCTCTTGCCGATCAGCGGGTTCAGCGCCTGTTCGGCGACCCGGGTCGCGAGGGGCTTCTTCATGATGTCCCAGACCAGCAGCTTGTGGTACGCCCGCACCGGCAGCGCCTGGTCGTTGTCGACGCCGAACGCGCACTTCAGCCACCAGTACGGCGAGTGCAGCGCGTGGGCGTGGTGGCTGCCGTACGGCTTGAGGCCGGCCTCGCGGATCTTGCCGAGCAGTTCGTCCGCCCTGTAGATGCGGATGTGGCCGCCCTCGACCTCGTGGTAGGCGTCGGACAGGGTCCAGCAGACCTTCTCGGGGCCGTAGCGCGGGACGGTGATGGCGATGCGGCCGCCCGGCTTCAGGACCCGCACCATCTCCGCGAGGACGCCCTTGTCGTCGGGGATGTGCTCCATCACCTCGGAGATGATGACGACGTCGAAGGACTCGTCGGGGAAGGGCAGCGCGAGGGCGTCGCCCTCCATCGCGGTGGCGGTCGCGCCCTCGGGGGCCTCGCCCGCCTCCTTCATCGCGGCGAACCACTTGGCGACCTCGCGGATCTCCTCGCCGTTCTGGTCCAGCGCCACGACCTGGGCGCCGCGCCGGTAGCACTCGAAGGCGTGGCGTCCCGCTCCGCAGCCGAGGTCCAGGACACGGTCGCCCGGGGCGAGCGGGAACCGGGAGAAGTCGACGGTCAGCACGTGGCCCTGCTTTCGCGATCGGATTCGACGTCAACGTCTGGGACAGCATCGGGGTCTGGGACAGCAGCTGCGGAGGCGGCGGTACGGCCGCCCGGCCGCGCTGCGGGCGGGCGGGGGGCGCGTCGGTCTCCGGCCCGCTCGACGGCCTCGCGGTACCGCTCGACGGTGCCCTCGGCGGCGCGCGCCCAGGTGAACCGCTCCAGCACCCGCTCGCGTCCGGCTGCGCCCAGCCGGGCCCGCAGTCCGGGATCGGCGAGCAGCCGGCTCAGCGCGGTGGCCAGCGCTCCCGCATCGCCCGGCGGTACGGCCAGGCAGGTCTCGCCGTCGCGTCCGGCGACCTCCGGGGTGGCACCGCCGGTGGTGGCGACGAGCGGGGTGCCGGTCGCCATGGCCTCGGCGGCCGGCAGCGAGAAGCCCTCGTAGAGGGAGGGCACGCAGGCGACCTCCGCCGAGCGGACCAGGTCGACGAGTTCGGCGTCGGAGATGCCCTTGACGAACTCGATGGCGCCTTCGAGGCCGTAGCGCTCGACCGCGGCGGCGACGGGGCCCTCCTGGGGGCGCTTGCCGACGACGACGAGGTGGGCGTTCGGCTGCTCGGTACGGACCTTGGCCAGCGCCTCGACGAGGAAGACCAGGCCCTTGAGCGGCACGTCCGCGCTGGACGTCGTGACGATCCGGCCCGGTACGACGGGCACGGACGGGTCGGGCGCGAACAGGTCGGTGTCGGCGCCGATGTGGACGACGTGGATGCGGTCGTCGCGGACCCCGAGGTGGTCGACGATCTCCTGGCGGGAGGTGCCGGAGACGGTGAGCACGGACGGCAGGCGGCGGGCGACGCGCTTCTGCATGCGGGTGAAGGCGTACCAGCGGCGCACCGAGGCGCGCCGCTTCCAGCCCTCGGCGGCGTCCAGCTCCAACTGCCGGTCCACGGTGATGGGGTGGTGGATGGTGGTGACCAGCGGGGCGCCGACATCGCCCAGCAGGCCGTAGCCGAGGGTCTGGTTGTCGTGCACCACGTCGAACTCACCGCGCCGGGCCCGCAGATGGCGGCGGGCGCGCAGGGAGAAGGTCAGCGGCTCGGGAAAGCCACCGGTCCACATCGTCGCCACTTCGAGGGCGTCGATCCAGTCGCGGTACTCACCGCGGCCCGGGGTGCGGAAGGGGTCCGGCTGGCGGTAGAGGTCCAGACTGGCCAGCTCGGTGAGGGACAGCCGGCCGTCGTGGCCCTCGTCGAGGACCGGGTACGGCTGGGAGCCGATGACCTCGACGCGGTGGCCGAGGCGGGCCAGTTCGCGCGAGAGGTGGCGGACGTAGACACCCTGGCCACCGCAGAACGGGTTTCCCTTGTAGGTGAGGAGCGCGATGTCGAGCGGTCGCCCGCCGTCCGCGGCGAGGTCCTGGGACCCCGCCTGACTGGCCTCAGCGGTCACTCCGGGCCCCCTTCTGCCTGCACTGTCCCGCGAGACTACGACGGGACGCTAATCTAGAACAAGTTTCAGACTTGATCGTCCGGGAGGCTCTGAATCTACCGGCAGGTAAGGACGCTGTGAGCCGTGGATCAGGTGATTCACGCCACGACCCGGCGCCCCGTTTCCGCTGAGTGGTCCCGAGCCCTCACCGACCGTCACGGAACGGGACCCATGCCCGCGCACGCCAAGGGGGACAAGGTGGAAACCAGCATCCAGCGCCCCTCCGCCGCTCCCCTCACCGAGCGGCAGGAGGCCCGCCGCCGCCGCATCCTGCACGCGAGCGCGCGACTGGCGAGCCGGGGCGGGTTCGACGCGGTGCAGATGCGGGAGGTCGCCGAGTCCTCGCAGGTGGCCCTGGGCACGCTCTACCGCTACTTCCCGTCCAAGGTGCATCTGCTGGTCGCCACGATGCAGGACCAGCTGGAGCGCATGCACGGCACGCTGAGGAAGAAGCCCCCGGCGGGCGACACCCCGGCCGAACGCGTCGCGGAGACCCTGATGCGCGCCTTCCGGGCCCTCCAGCGCGAACCGCACCTGGCCGACGCGATGGTCCGCGCCCTCACCTTCGCCGACCGCAGCGTCTCCCCCGAGGTCGACCAGGTCTCCCGCCAGACCACCGCGATCATCCTCGACGCGATGGGTCTGGCGGACCCCACCCCGGAACAGCTCTCCGCGGTCCGCGTCATCGAACACACCTGGCACTCCGCCCTCATCACCTGGCTCTCGGGCCGGGCCTCCATCGCCCAGGTCCGCATCGACATCGAGACGGTGTGCCGGCTGATCGACGTGACGGAGCCGGGGGCGCGGGAGTAGCGCTCGCTCCCGGCCCTACTCCTCGGGCGGGAACACCGCCTCCCCGTTCGCCGCCAGAGTGATCACGATCGCCTCCACCGGGCAGCTCTCCGCCGCCTCCAGGACGCGTTCGTTGGCGTCCGTGTCGGGGGACCTCGGGTGGGACTGGCGGGCGGTGTCGAGGTGGAAGCGGTCGGGGGCGTGGTGGAGGCACTGGGCGGAGCCGATGCACAGGGAGCGGTCGACCTCGACGTGCCAGCGGTCTCCCGTCTCGGGTACGCCCATCCGCTCAGCCCTCCCAGCCGGCCGGCAGGTGGATCATCTTGTGCTCCAGGTACTCGCCGTACCCCTCGGGGCCGAACTCCCGGCCCAGGCCGCTGTTCTTGTAGCCGCCGAACGGGCCGAGCATGTCGAGGCTGAAGGTGTTCACGGAGTACGTGCCGGTGCGGACCTGGCGGGCCACCTCGATGCCGTGCCCGACGTCCGCGGTCCACACGCTGCCGCTCAGGCCGTAGTCGGAGTCGTTCGCGATCTTCAGGGCCTCGGCCTCGTCGCCGTAGGGGAGGAGGCAGATCACCGGGCCGAAGATCTCCTCGCGGGCGATCCGCATGGAGTTGTCGACGTCCCCGAAGAGGGTCGGCTCGACGTACCAGCCGCGGTCCAGGCCGGGCGGGCGGCCGCCGCCCGTGAGGATCTTCGCGCCCTCCTCCTGGCCGATGCGGATGTAGTCGAGGTTGCGCTGCTGCTGGCGCCTGGCGACCAGCGGGCCGACCTGGGTCGCCGGGTCCAGCGGGTCGCCGACGACCAGCGCGCCCGCCGCCGCCGCGAAGGCGTCCGCGAACTCGTCGTAGCGGGACCTCGGCAGCAGGATGCGGGTCTGGGCGACGCAGGCCTGGCCGTTGTTCATCCAGGCCGCCGGGACGATCCCGGCCACCGCCGTCTCCACGTCCGCGTCCGGCAGGACGACCGCCGCCGACTTGCCGCCCAACTCCAGGGTGACGCGGGTGAGATGACGGGCGGCGACCTCCATCACGCGCTTGCCGGCCGCCACCGATCCGGTGAAGGAGACCTTGTCCACGCCGGGATGCCCGACCAGGTACTCGCTGACCTCGCGGTCCGCCGGAAGGATCGACAGGACGCCCTCGGGCAGCCCCGCCTCCCGGGTTATCTCCGCCAACAGGTAGGCGTCCAGGGGTGATTCGGGCGACGGCTTGAGGACCACCGTGCAGCCGGTGAGCAGCGCGGGCGCGAGCTTGGCGGCGGCCACGAACTGCGGGACGTTCCAGGGGGCGACCGCGGCCACGACCCCGACCGGCTCGCGCCGAACCAGAATCTTCCCGAGGACGCCGTCGCGCCGCTCCTCGACGGGGAAGCCGCGCGCGACGGTGATCGCGGCGTCCCACACCATCATCGCGCCGAGGGCCTGCGCGAGGACGCTCCAGGAGTAGGGGGAGCCGTTCTCGGAGGAGATCACGCGGGCGATCTCCTCGTGCCGGGCGGCGATCCCGTCCTTGATGCGGGTGACGACCGCGATCCGCTCCGCCAGCGGCAGCCGGGGCCAGGGCCCCTCGTCGAAGGCCCGCCGCGCCGCCGCGACCGCCCGGTCCACATCGGCGGGCGAGGCGTGCGGGACGCGCCCGATGACCTCCTCGGTGTGCGGCGAGACGACCTCGATGACGTCCTTGCCCAGGGGGTCGGTCAACTCCCCGCCGATGAACAGCTGTCCGTGTTCCACTAGCTCGGCCATGGCGACTGCCTCCCGAGGGCACCGGCGTCTCTGAGTCTCTGACACCGTTTCTGACGGCGTTTCAGAAACTGATACCAGTTCTCGTTAAAGTAGTCCACGGACAAGACGAAAATACCCCTGACCAGCGGTTTCCCGATGATCAGGGGTGGGGCCGGAACCCGTGGGCCGTCAGGGGGCCGTCGGGGCCTGGTGGGCCGTGCGGTACATCGCGTCGACGGCGTTCCGCGTACGCGTCTCGCTGCTCGGCATGAGATGGGTGTAGGTGCGGAGCGTGAACCCGGCGTCGGCGTGACCGAGGTAGGCGCTCAGGGCCGGACGATGTCGCTCATGTGCTCGCGGCGGCCGAGATGGCGGGCCAGAGCCCGCCAGTTCTTCAGATGCGCGATGCCGTGCTCGACCCGGATGCGTCGCGAGGAGTGTGCTTTGCGCTGTCGCTCGTACATTTCCTCGTACGGCTAGCGCGGTCTCAGATAGCGTTCGCCCTGGCGCAGCGCGAGTGATGATCTTTGTGCTATCTTCGCGTCGCTGTGCACCACTGCACATTCAAGGAGGTGAGACCGATCAACGCTATGACACGTCGGGGCTCCCTCCTTCGCATGGCCTAGGGAGCGCCCGCACAAGGCATCCCGAAAGGCTTGAAACGCTCATGCGCTTCACTTCCCAGACGTCGTCGGACGGCGTCACCGAACAGTTCTTCACCCTTGATGAGATCCCCGGCGTGCTGTGGACGCCGGAAGGCGCCTGCGGCAATCGTCCGCTCATTCTGCTGGGCCACGGCGGACGGCAGCACAAGACAGCCCCCAACACCGCTTACCGCGCGCGCCGTTACGCCGCCGAGGGCTTCGCGGTCCTCGCCATCGACGCGCCCAACCACGGCGACCGGCCCCAGGACGAGGGGTTCGGCCGGATCGCGGCCCAGATGCGGGCCGGCATGACCGCCGGTGAGAATCCGGGCGCGCTGGTCGCCGGCATGCACAGCTATCTGGCCGGTCAGGCTGTCGCGGACTGGCAGGCGGTCCTGGCCGCGGTCCAGCGCCTCGACCAGGTCGGCGTCGGCCCGGTGGGTTACTGCGGCATGTCGATGGGCTGCGGGCTCGGCATCCCGCTCATCGCCGCAGAGCCCCGCATCCGCGCCGCGGTGCTGGGCTTGCTCGGCGTGCACGGACTGGCCGAGGACGCCGCGCGGATCACCGTGCCGGTGCAGTTCCTGCTCCAGTGGGACGACCACATGGTGCCGCGGGAACAGGGCCTGGCCTTGTTCGACGCCCTGGGCTCAGCCGAAAAGACGCTGCACGCCAATCCCGGCAAGCACGGGGACGTGCCGTCCTTCGAGGTGGACAGCTCGCTGCAGTTCTTCGCCCGGCATCTGAGCTGACACAAAGATCGAAGTGCTCGGCGTGCCGGCCAGAGATCGTTTCCGGCCGGCACGTTCGGGGCTGACGGACCAAGCATGCCGCCGATAAAGACCCCGCGCTGTCGTCAACAGGGCGAACGTTGCCTGTTACGGCACTAGCGTCGTGAACCATTGACGCTGGTGTCCAACTGACCGCGGCCCCAGGTCAATCTCTGATCGGCAGCGGCTCGTGACGGTGCCAAATCAGGTACCGGTCCTCGCGGCGCAACTCCGCGGAACCCCACTCGATGCGCATGACGCCCTTGTCCATGGAGCAGGCATAGACGACCAGTACGAGCTGCACGTCTTCGGGAAGCAGCTCCAGGTCCGGGTGCACCTCGGAGTCATCGAGTTCTCCCCAGTCCAGGTCGAACGCCGGCTGCCTGGGAGGCGGGCCATGCCGGCGGATCAGGTCCGCTCGAAAGCCTGTGGCCCGACGGAGACGTGCAGCCGTGACGGGCACGTCCTTCTTCGCGTAGCGGAGGGGGTAGATCAGGTGGCCGCGGACGAGCATCATCGTCCGTCCTTGGAGGCGCACAGCTTCCCCAAGTCCGGAGATGCCGGCGGCCAGTTCCTCGTATTGCACCGCGTAGAGGCCATGTCCGTAGGCTTCCAGCGTCTGAGTGTGGACGCCCTCGTGCCCGGTCCGGGCGCGATCATGAGCCCGGAGGAGGCAAGCCGGGATGATGTCCGCCAGTTCACCGGCTATGTCCCCGAAGGTCTCACGTGCCCATTGACTGGGTGAACCCACGACGTACCGCCCTTTCCTGGTGGTCCAGCAGAACAGCACCGAGCAGCATCCACTTAAACCGTGGTGCGTCCAGGCGGGTCACACAAGGTGGCACCAGCGCACAAGGGGAGCGCACGCCACTCGAGCAGCCTCACCGCACGTATCCCTCGCGCGGAGAAGTCGGCGTCTCCAGCAGGAGCAGCGCTGCGAGAGCTGGGCCGTCCCTGGGCCGTCCGCCAGTGACCAACGTCGACAAGCGACGACAGGCAGCGCCCACATCAGCGCAGGTCAGACCAACTCCCCACAGCATCAGTCGACTTGGGCACCCATTGAAACCAGTTCTCGTTATAGTGGGCAATGGCCGTGGACGGAGGGCGCATGACGAGCAGCCTGGACGGGGACCCCGTGCCCCCGACGACGTACGACCACGGCGGAGGCGTGCGCTCGCTGCGCGTGCCCATCCCGGACAATCCCCTCGGGCACACCCTGGTGTACGTCGTCGACACCGACCGCGGGCCGGTCCTCGTCGACACCGGCTGGGACGACCCGGCTTCCTGGGACGCCCTGACCGCCGGGCTGACCGCCTGCGGCACCTCCGTCACCGAGCTGTACGGCGTCGTCGTCACCCACCACCACCCCGACCACCACGGCCTGTCGGGCGCGGTGCGCGAGGCCTCCGGGGCGTGGATCGCGATGCACGCGGCGGACGGCGCGATCGTCCGGCGGACCCGCGCGACCCGGCCCGCCCGCTGGTACGCGTACATGACGGACAAGCTGGTGGCCGCCGGTGCGCCCGAGGAGCACGTGGCCCCGCTGCGCACCGCGGGCCGCCGCGCCTTCCCCGGCCTCTCCCCCGCCCTCCCCGACCGCGAGATCGAACCGGGAGAGCTGCTCGACCTGCCCGGCCGCCGCCTGCGCGCGATCTGGACGCCGGGCCACACCCCCGGCCATGTCTGCCTCCACCTGGAGGAGGAGCACCCGGACCGACTGCCCGGCCACGGACGGCTGTTCTCCGGCGACCACCTGCTGCCCGAGATCACCCCGCACATCGGCCTGTACGAGGACCCCGACGACGCCACCGTCACCGACCCCCTCGGTGACTACCTCGCCTCCCTCGAACGCGTCGGCCGCCTCGCCGCCGCCGAGATCCTCCCCGCCCACCAGTACGCCTTCACCGACGCCCCTTCCCGCGTCCGGGAGTTGCTCGCCCACCACGAGGACCGCCTCGCCGACCTGCGGGAGTTGCTGGCCGAGCCGCTCACCCCCTGGCAGCTCGCCGAGCGCATGGAGTGGAACCGGCCCTGGGCGCAGATCCCGTACGGCTCACGGAACATCGCCGTCTCGGAGGCCGAGGCGCATCTGCGGCGCCTGGTGAAACTGGGGCACGCGGAGGCGGTGACGGGGAGCGAGCCGGTGACGTACGTGGCGGTCTGAGGCGCGGCCCGGCGGACCGGGCGCGCGCGTCACCGGACATGTCGGCACCCTTCACCACCCCGCCGTGGCCGTCGGCCTCGAACCACCGTCGAGCGCAGCACCCACCCCGCGTCGATCCCGTACACGTCGGCCGTCCGCCCCGGGCCGAGCGGGCGGCGCGGCACACTCCCCGGCGTCCCCATGACCCGAACCCGGCCGCACCCACAGGCTGCCCTCAGGGCTTTCCCTACGGCCGAGTACAGTGGCCCGGTCGTCATCACACCCGTACGGGGGAAAGCCGGTGCAATTCCGGCGCTGACCCTTCCCCAAGCCTCGGCTTCGCTCGACCCGGGGATACCCCTATCCGTGAGCCACGGAACACCGTGGCCAGCCGGACTGCCCCGGACGGACGTGACCGGCTCACGTGCGTCGGCGCCGCCGCCGTACGGCACCGTCGAGGTATGCGGAGCCGAGCCGCCGGGATGTCCCGTGCTGCCCGGCTCCCTGACAGGGAGAGGCACCCGCCGATCATGAACGTCCGCCGCAGCGCCGCGGTCCTGGCCGCCACCGCAGTGATCGGCGCCGCCACGCCCGCCGTGGCCGCGTCACCGTCGCCGACTCCGTCCGTGGCGATCCCGTCCGGTCTGTACGGCAGCACCGACCCGACGTACGACGGCGTCTGGCGCCAGTCGCTCGCGCTGCTCGCCCAGGACACGGCCGGGGTGAAGCCGGCGGGGAAGGCCGTGGACTGGCTGACCGGCCAGCAGTGTGCGAACGGCTCCTTCGCCGCGTTCCGCGCCGATCCCGCCAAGGCCTGCGACGCCAAGCTGATGGTCGACTCCAACAGCACGGCCGCCGCCGTCCAGGCCCTCGCGGCCCTCGGCGGTCACGAGGCCGTGGCGGACAAGGCCGTCGTATGGCTGAAGTCCGTGCAGAACGCGGACGGCGGCTGGGGGTACGCCCCCGGCGGCGCCAGCGACACCAACTCGACGTCCGTCGTCGTCGGCGCGCTGGCTGCGGCCGGGGAGAAGCCGGCGGAGGTCGTGAAGGGCGGGAAGTCGCCGTACGACGCCCTGGTGAAGCTCGCGCTGCCCTGCGACGCGGGCGGCGCCTTCGCCTACCAGCCCGACAAGCAGGGCACCTTGTCGGCGAACGCGGACGCGACGGCGGCGGGCGTCCTCGGCGCGCTCGGCGAGGGCCTGGCCGCCGAGGCCGCGACAGGCGGCGCGGCCGCTACCTGCGCGGCGCCCGGCACCCCGCAGCAGGCCGCCGCGAACGGCGCCGCCTACCTGGCGAAGGCCGTCGCCGAGGACGGGTATCTGACCTCCGTGCTGCCCGGCGCCGAGAACCAGCCGGACTACGGCAACACCGCCGACGCCGTGGTCGCGCTCGCCGCGCAGGGCGGCACCGAGCAGGCACGCAAGCCCCTCAGCTGGCTCCAGCAGAACGCCGCCGCCTGGGCGAAGCAGAACGGCCCCGCCGCCTACGCCCAGCTGGTCCTCGCCGCCCACGCCACGGGTGCGGACCCGCGCGCGTTCGGGGGCACGGACCTGGTCGCGGCCCTCAACGCGACGGGGCCGGCGCCGCAGCCGACCGGCAAGGCGACCGGCGGCCTCCAGCGGGACGACTCGGACGGGAAGGACGACGAGAAGGACTCCGACGACGGCTTCGGCGTCTGGTGGACCGTCGGCGTCTTCCTCGTCGCGGGAATCGGCATCGGCTTCCTGATCAGCGGCCGCAGGAAGCGGCAGCCGTGATACGCCGCCTCGCCGCCCTGCTCGTCGCCGCCCTGTTCCTGGGTCTGGCCGGCACCGGCCCGGCCCAGGCGGCCGGCTACCGCTACTGGTCCTTCTGGGACCGCGACGGCGACCGCTGGGTCTACGCCACCGAGGGCCCGTCCACGGCCCGCCCCGCCGACGGCGCCGTCCAGGGCTTCCGCTTCGCGGTCAGCGAGGACTCGCAGGCCGCGTCGCAACCCCGCGGCGCGGCCTCGTTCGAGGCGATCTGCGCGCGCACTCCGGCGCGGGACGGCATGAAGCGGGTCGCCCTGGTCGTCGACTTCGGCACCCCGGCGGACGCGCCGTCCGGCGAGACCCCGCCCGCCGCGCGCACGGCCTGCGCCCGCGTCCCGCAGGACGCGACCACGGCGGAGGCCCTCGCCTCCACCTCCAAGCCCCTCCGCTACGACACGAACGCGCTGCTGTGCGCGATCGCGGGCTACCCGAAGTCCGGCTGCGCAGACCAGGTGACGACGACCGACAAGGACTCGGACCAGCCCGCGTCGAAGCCCTCGGCCTCCTCGGCCGACGACGGCGGCCCGGCGGCGGGCGTGTACGCCGGCGGTGCGCTGATCGCCGCCCTGGCAGCGGCGGCGGTGTGGCAGGCCCGGCGGCGCAGGAATGTCTGAGGGCACCCGCCCCGGCACGTGCGGCTCCCGCCCCGGCACGATCGGCACCCGCCCCGGCAGGAGCGGCACCCGTCCCGCCGAGAGCGCCACCGGGCCGACGCGAGCCATGGCGGCCGTCCCCCAGCTCCACCCAGGTGCCTGGTGGTTGTGGGCGCTGGGGCTCGGAACGGCCGCGACCCGCACCACCAACCCGCTCCTCCTCGCCCTGCTCCTCGCCACCTCCGCCTACGTCGTCCTCACCTGCCGCCCGGACACCCCCTGGTCCCGCTCCTACTCCGCCTTCCTCCACCTCGCCCTCGCCGTGCTCGCCGTCCGCCTCTTCTTCGTCGTGGTCCTCGGCTCCCCCGTCCCCGGCTCGCACGTGATCGTGACGCTCCCCGAAGTCCCGCTCCCCGACTGGGCGCAGGGCATCCGGCTGGGCGGCAGGGTGACCGCCGAGGGGGTCGTCTTCGCGCTGTACGACGGTCTGCGCCTGGCCACCCTGCTCGTCTGCGTCGGCGCCGCGAACGCCCTCGCCAGCCCCTCCCGCCTCCTGAAATCCCTCCCCGGCGCCCTCTACGAGGCCGGGGTCGCCGTCGTGGTGGCGCTGACCTTCGCGCCGCATCTCATCGCCGACGTGCAGCGTCTGCGTGCCGCCCGCCGGCTGCGCGGTCGGCCGGACAGTGGCCTGCGCGGCCTGTTGCAGGTGGCGCTCCCGGTCCTGGAGGGCGCCCTGGAACGCTCGGTCGCCCTCGCCGCCGCCATGGACGCCCGCGGCTACGGCCGTACCGCCGACGTCCCCGCCCGCGTCCGCCGTACGACGACCGCCCTCACCCTGGGCGGCCTGCTCGGCGTCTGCGCGGGGACGTACGGCCTGCTCACCGCGGCGGGAGGCACGTACGGGCTGCCGGTGCTGCTCGCCGGGGCGGTCGCCGCGCTCGCCGGTCTCCGGCTGGGCGGGCGCCGCTCCCCCCGCACCCGCTACCGCCCGGACCGCTGGACCCCGCGCGCCTGTCTGGTCGCCGGGTCGGGTGTCGCGGTCGCCGCGCTGATGACGCTCGCCGCCTCCGCCGACCCCGAGGCACTGCACCCCGGCGTCATCCCCCTGACCGCGCCCACGCTCCCCCTCTGGCCCGCCGCGGCCGTGCTCCTCGGCCTCCTGCCGGCTCTCCTCCCCGCTCAGCTCCCTGCTCCGCTCCCGAAGGAGCCGTCGTCGTGATCCGCTTCGAGAACGTCTCCGTGACGTACGACGGCTGCTCCGAGGCCACCGTCCAGGGCGTCGACTTCGCGATCCCGGAAGGTGAACTGGTGCTGCTCGCCGGTCCGTCCGGCGTAGGCAAGTCGACGCTGCTCGGCACGGTCGGCGGTCTCGTCCCGCACTTCACGGGCGGCACCCTGCGCGGCCGGGTGACGGTCGACGGCCGCGACACCCGCACCCACAAGCCGCGTGAACTCGCCGACGTGGTGGGGACGGTGGGCCAGGACCCGCTGTCGCACTTCGTCACGGACACCGTCGAGGAGGAACTCGCCTACGGCATGGAGTCGTTGGGGCTGCCTCCGGCGGTGATGCGCCGCCGCGTCGAGGAGACCCTCGACCTGCTGGGCCTGGCCGGCCTGCGCGACCGTCCGATCGCCACGCTCTCCGGGGGCCAGCGGCAGCGCGTCGCGATCGGCTCGGTCCTCACCCCGCACCCTCGCGTCCTCGTGCTGGACGAGCCGACCTCAGCGCTCGACCCGGCCGCCGCCGAGGAGGTCCTCGCCGTCCTCCTGCGCCTGGTCCACGACCTCGGTACGACCGTCCTGCTCGCGGAGCACCGGCTGGAACGCGTCCTCCAGTACGCCGACCAGGTCGCCCTCCTGCCCGCGCCCGGCGCCGCCCCGGTGCTGGGCACCCCGGCCGAGATCATGGCCGTATCGCCGGTGTGTCCGCCGGTGGTGGACCTGGGCCGGCTGGCGGGCTGGTCCCCGCTGCCACTGACCGTCCGCGACGCCCGGCGACGAGCCGGTGACCTGCGCGAACGGCTCGCCGGGCGGGAGCCGGAGCACGCCCCGCCCGCGACCGTCGAGCCCCCGGTGCCGCGCCCGGCACTGCCCCGTTGGCGGGGCCGCCGCGCCACGCCCGCCCCGGCCACGTCCGCGCCCCCGGCGGAGGTCCGCGCCCTCGCCGTACGCCGCGCGCGGGTCCAGGCGCTGCGGGACGTCGACCTCACCGTGTCCCCCGGCGAGACCATCGCCCTCATGGGCCGCAACGGCGCCGGGAAGTCCACGCTGCTCAACACCCTCGTGGGCCTGGTCGAGCCGTCCTCCGGCACGGTCCGGGTGGGCGGCGCGCTCCCGCACCGCACCGCGCCCCGCGACCTCGTCCGCCGGGTCGGCCTCGTCCCGCAGGAGCCCCGCGACCTGCTGTACGCCGACACGGTCGCCGCCGAGTGCGCGGCCGCCGACCGGGACGCGCAGGCCGCCCCCGGCACCTGCCGCGCCCTGGTCACCGGTCTGCTCCCCGGCATCGGCGACGACACCCACCCCCGCGACCTCTCCGAGGGCCAGCGGCTGACGCTCGCGCTGGCGATCGTCCTGGCCGCCCGCCCGCCGCTGCTCCTGCTCGACGAGCCGACCCGCGGTCTGGACTACGCGGCGAAGACCCGCCTGGTCGGCGTCCTGCGCGAGCTGGCCGCGGCCGGGCACGCGATCGTGCTGGCCACGCACGACGTGGAACTGGCGGCGGAGCTGGCCCACCGGGTCGTCCTGCTCGCCGAGGGCGAGGTGATCGCGGACGGCCCGACGGCCGAGGTGATCGTCTCCTCCCCGTCCTTCGCCCCGCAGGTGACGAAGATCCTTGCCCCGCAGAAGTGGCTGACCGTCGCGCAGGTGCGGGAGGCCCTGCGGTGAGCCGGACCCGGCAGGCGCGGGCCGTGCGGCTCGGCCCCCGTTCCGTCGCCGCGCTCGGGCTCGTCAGCGCCGTCGGTGCGGTCGCCTTCGGCTGGCCGTTCCTGGCCCCGCCCGCCTCGACGCTGAACGCGCACGCGCAGGACGCCCCCTGGCTCTTCGCGGGCCTGCTGGTGCTGCTGGTCGCCGTCGTCGCGGCGACGATCTCGGAGTCGGGGCTCGGCGCGAAGGCGGTCGCCATGCTCGGCGTGCTGGCGGCGACCGGCGCCGCCCTGCGTCCGATCGGGGCCGGGACGGCGGGCATCGAGCCGATGTTCTTCCTGATGGTGCTCAGCGGCCGGGTCCTCGGCCCCGGCTTCGGCTTCGTCCTGGGCTCGGTCACGATGTTCGCGTCCGCCCTGCTCACGGGCGGGGTGGGCCCGTGGATGCCGTTCCAGATGCTGTCGATGGGCTGGTTCACGATGGGCGCGGGCCTGCTGCCGGGCCCGGACCGGCTGCGCGGCCGGGGCGAGCTGGGCCTGCTCGCGGTCTACGGCTTCCTGGCCGCCTTCGCCTACGGCACGGTGATGAACATGGCGGGCTGGCCCTTCCTGGGCGAGCTGGCCTCGCGCGTCTCCTTCGACCCGGACGCGGCCGTACCGGAGAACCTGGCCCGCTTCCTCGCCTACTGCGCGGCCACGTCCCTCGGCTGGGACCTGGGCCGGGCCGTCGTCACGGTCGTCCTGACCCTGACGCTGGGTCCGGCCGTGCTCAGGGCGCTACGCAGAGCCACCCGGCGCGCGGCCTTCGAGACCGCGGTCACATTCGAGGACCGTTGATCGGTGAAGCACCCCACATGACCCACATCACCTACGATCCACCTTAGTGGGACATTCGGCACGTCGCGCTCGCGCAGCACCACCCCTGACCTGCACATTGAGAGCCAGGTCACACAAACGACCATCACCCCACATGCGGCCACAACTAGTAAAAGGGGTCATTGCGGACCCCTTTCGAGCCTGCTTCTCTGGATGACGTCGCACAGGGCCGACAGACCCCCGGGTCTCGGCCCCGACGCATGCAAGCCCCCCGCCGCACATCACGCGGTGCGGCCACGCACCGCGTGACTCCGCATGCACAGCGACTCATCCGTCCCCGAAGAAAAAGGTTCTCCGTGTCCGTCTCCGTCATCCGCCGTATCGCTTCCCCGAAGAAGGCCCTCACCGCCGCCGCCCTGGCCGCCGCGACCGCCGGCATGGCGCTGTCCGCGGCCCCCGCCCAGGCCTCGACCGTGACCTCCGCCTCCCAGGCCAAGGCGATCGCGCACAAGATGATCCCGGACGCCGCACAGTTCAACGCGTTCAGCAAGATCGTGGAGCACGAGAGCGGCTGGGACGTCGACGCCACCAACGCCTCGTCCGGCGCCTACGGCCTGGTCCAGGCCCTGCCGGCCAACAAGATGGCCTCGGCCGGCTCCGACTGGAAGACCAACCCCAGGACCCAGATCGAGTGGGGCCTGGACTACATGAACTCCCGCTACGGCAGCCCGGCCGGCGCGTGGGCCTTCTGGCAGGCCAACGGCTGGTACTGAGCCAGGCCCTAGGCTCACCCCGTACGCGTGAGGCGGCGGCCCCCCCGATCCCCGGGGGCCGCCGCCTCACGCTTTTTCCGATGCGGTTCTCCGCGTGCCCGCGTCATTCACCGGCGCTGACCCGCAGCTCCTTCACCCCGTTGATCCAGGCGGACCGCAGCCGCCGCGGGTCCTCGACGAGCCGCATCCGTGGCATCGCGTCGGCGAGGGCGTTGAAGATGAGGTCGATCTCCAGCACGGCGAGGGACTTGCCGAGGCAGAAGTGGGGCCCGCCGCCGCCGAAGCCGAGGTGGGGATTGGGGTCCCGGGTGACGTCGAAGTCGTCGGGCCGGTCGAACACCTCGGGGTCGTGGTTGGCGGAGGCGTAGAACAGGCCGACCCGGTCCCCCTTCCTGATCGTCTTCCCGCCCAGCTCGGTGTCCTGCGTGGCGGTCCGCTGGAAGGCGGTCACGGGCGTGGCCCAGCGCACGATCTCCTCGGCGGCGGTGCCGGGCCGCTCCCGCTTGTACACCTCCCACTGCTCGGGGTGCGTGAGGAAGGCGTGCATGCCGTGGGTGATGGCGTTGCGGGTGGTCTCGTTGCCGGCCACGGCCAGCATGAGCACGAAGAACCCGAACTCGTCGGAGTTGAGGTTGCCCTCGTCCTCGGCGGCGACCAGCGTGGACACGATGTCGTGGGCCGGGCGCTGCTTCCGCTCGGCGGCCATGCTCATGGCGTACGCGATGATCTCGGCGGCGGACCGGGCGCCGACCTCCTCGGTGACGGCGTACTCGGGGTCGTCGTAGGCGATCATCTTGTTGGACCAGTCGAAGATCTTGGTCCGGTCGTCCTGGGGTATGCCGATCAGCTCGGCGATGGCCTGGAGGGGCAGCTCACAGGCGACCGAGGTGACGAAGTCGAAGGGCCCGTCGAGCGCGCGGGCCTCGGCGACGATGGCGGTGGCCCGCTCCCGCAGCCGCTGCTCCAGCGCCCGGATGGACCGGGGAGTGAACCCCCGCTGCACGATCTGCCGCACGCGCGTGTGCTCCGGCGGGTCCATGTTCAGCAGGATGAGCCGTTGTGCGTCGATGGAGTCGCGGGCGATGTGCTCGTTGAAGCGGATGATCGCGGTGTTGAGGGTGGAGGAGAAGATCTCGGGGTGGGTGGAGACGTACCGGACGTCGGCGTGCCGGGTCACCGCCCAGTAGCCCTCGTCCTCGAAGCCGGCCACGTTCCCCGACTGCGGGATCCAGCGGACCGGTTCGGCCAGCCGCAGCTCGGCGAACTCCGGCAGTGGCACACGGTGTTGCAGCAGGTCGGGGTCGGTGAAGTCGAACCCGTCGGGAAGCGCTGGACAGGGCATGGGCAGCTCCAGCCAGAAGGCAGCTTTTCTGACGGTGCATCAGAAACAGGTTCCGGTGAAGGTAGTTCAGGCACCCGAAGGCTGCAAGACCCTTGCGGTGACGCACATCACGTCATCAGACTGCTCCAAGAACTAGTACCTGTTCTAGTTCCGTAGTGCCGTACGTCCGGAGGAGAGCCGCCCCCCGAGAGGATCCGCACCCATGGCCGCCGAACCCGTGATCGTGGAAGCAGTCCGCACCCCCATCGGCAAGCGCGGCGGCGCGCTCGCCAACCTGCACCCCGCCTACCTCCTCGGCGAGACCTACCGCGAACTCCTCGGCCGCACCGGCATCCCCGCCGACGCCGTGGAGCAGATAGTCGGCGGCACGGTCACCCACGCCGGCGAACAGTCCATGAACCCCGCGCGCACGGCCTGGCTGACCGTGGGCCTCCCGTACGAGACGGCGGCGACGACGGTCGACTGCCAGTGCGGCTCGTCGCAGCAGGCGTCCCACATGACGGCGAACATGATCGCGGCGGGCGTGATCGACGTGGGCATCAGCTGCGGGGTCGAGGCGATGTCCCGGGTCCCGCTCGGCTCGGGCTCGAAGCACGGCCCGGGAAAACCGTTCCCGGAGGAGTGGAACGTAGACCTCCCGAACCAGTTCGAGGCGGCGGAACGCATCGCGCGCCACAGGGGTCTGAGCCGGGATGACGTCGACAGGCTGGGCCTGCTCTCCCAGGAACGGGCGGCGGTGGCCTGGTCGGAGGAACGCTTCAAGAAGGAGACCTTCGCCGTCCAGGTCCCGACGACGGAGGAGGAACAGGCGGCGGGCCAGGGCATGTGGCGCCTGGTGGACCGGGACGAGGGCCTGAGGGACACGTCACTGGAGGCGCTGTCGCGCCTGAAGCCGGTCATGCCCACAGCGATCCACACGGCCGGCAACTCCTCGCAGATCTCGGACGGCGCGGCGGCGATCATGTGGTCGTCGAAGCGGATGGCCCGCGCCCTGAAGCTGAAGCCGAGGGCGAGGATCGTGGCCCAGGCCCTGGTCGGCGCCGACCCCCACTTCCACCTGGACGGCCCGATCGACGCGACGCGAGCGGTGCTCGGCAAGGCGGGCATGACGCTGAGGGACATCGACCTGGTCGAAATCAACGAGGCTTTCGCGTCAGTGGTGTTGAGCTGGGCGAAGGTCTTCGAGGCGGACCTGTCGAAGGTCAACGTGAACGGCGGCGGAATCGCCCTCGGCCACCCGGTAGGAGCGACGGGCGCCCGCCTGATCACGACGGCCCTTCACGAACTGGAGCGCTCGGACAGGGAGTTCGCCCTCATCACGATGTGCGCGGGGGGCGGCTTGGCTACCGGGACGATCATCCAGCGGCTGTAGACGCCCACGAGAGGAACTCGGCGAAGGCGGCGGGCCGGAGGGTGAGGATCGGGCCCGCCGGGGTCTTGGAGTCGCGGACGGCTACGGCGGCGCCCGGAAGGTCGGCGATCTCGACGCAGTTGCCGCCCTGGTCGCTGCTGTAGCTGGACTTACGCCAGTTGATCTCCATAGCGGGCCTCCGTCACACGCCGGATCAGATCCTGCTGCGCCAACTGCCACATACCCATCTCCATCAAGTCCCTCCCCCTTCCCTCCCGACCTGGCGAAGGACCATCGCGACGGAAGCGCCAGAGGCCGATGAGCCGGACGCGGTCACCGCACAGCATGGCCATGTCATCGACGTCGGACGTCAGTGGAACAGTGGGCGCGGGCAGGGGCGATATTCTCGCTCCTCTGTTCGGGACAGGCTGGAGCACCCCGCCGAACGGTGGCTGCGGGGCCGCGTGGGGCGCCGCCCCTCCCAGCTCTCCGTCCGCCCACCCGCCGAGGTGAGCGGACGGTGAGCCCGTCAGGCGCTGGCCGTCCGTTCCTTCTCCGGTTCCAGCGGGCGGTGGTCGTCCTTCGTGGGCGTCACCGCCGCCGACCCCGCCCGCGGCCCCTGCAACACGTACGCCAGCCCGAAGCCGGCCAGCACGACCGCCGCGCCGCCCACCGCGTCGAGGACCCAGTGGTTGCCGGTGGCCACGATCGCGGAGACCGTGAACAGGGGGTGCAGGAGGCCCAGGGCCTTCATCCACCACTTCGGGGCGACGATCGCGATCGCCATGCCGCACCACAGGGACCAACCGAAGTGCAGGGACGGCATCGCCGCGTACTGGTTGGTCAGGGACGTCAGGGTGCCGTAGTCGGGCTGGGTGAAGTCCTGGACTCCGTGGACGGTGTCGACGATGCCCAGGCCCGGCATCAGGCGCGGCGGGGCCAGCGGGTAGAGCCAGAAGCCGACCAGCGCGAGCAGGGTCGCGAAGCCGAGGGAGGAGCGGGCCCAGCGGTAGTCCACCGGGCGACGCCAGTAGAGGACGGCCAGCACCGACAGCGGGACCACGAAGTGGAACGACGTGTAGTAGAAGTCGAAGAAGTCGCGCAGCCAGCCGACCTTGACGACCGCGTGGTTGGCCCAGTGCTCGATGTCGATGTGCAGGAAGCGCTCGATGTCGAGGATCTCGCGGCCGTGGGCCTCCGCCCGCTCCCGTCCGCCCGAGATGGTCCCGCCCGTCGCCGCGAGCCTGACCTGCTGGTACGCCGCGTAGGTGACGCGGATGAGCAGCAGCTCCAGGAGGAGGTTGGGGCGGGTGAGGACCCGGCGCAGGAACGGCAGCAGCGGGATGCGTTTCCAGCGGGCCGGGACGGGTGCGGCGTACTGCGTGGGGATCGGGGTCCGGTAGTACGGGGAGGTGCGCGACAGGAAGGGCATGACCGTCGCGGCGGCCAGGGCGGCGAGGAGGACGACGTTGTCGCGCAGGGGGTACAGGGACGCCATGTTCGGCAGCATCATCTTCGCCGGGAGCGTCATGACCAGGATGACGGCGACCGGCCACACGTATCGGTCCGAGGCGCGCTTGCCGACCCGGCCGACCACCGCCGGCAGGACCCAGAGGAGCTGGTGCTGCCAGGTCGTCGGGGATACGGCGACGGCGGCGCAGCCGGTGATCGCCACCGCCAGCAGGAGCTGGCCGTCGCGGGCGTAGCGCACCGCCCGGCGGACGCCGAGCGCGGCGACGGCCGCGCCCAGTGTCAGGAACAGGGCGATCTCCAGCGGACCGGACAGGCCGAAGCGCAGCAGGGCGCCGTGCAGGGACTGGTTGCCGAGTGCGTCCGCCCTGCCGCCGAGGCCGACGCCCGCCATGTGGTGGACCCAGTACGTGTACGAGTCGTGCGGCATCGCCGCCCAGGCGAGCAGCGTGCAGGCCAGGAACGACGCCCCCGCGGTCGCGGCGGCCCGGCGCCGGCCGGTGAACCACAGGAGCGGGGCGAACAGCAGGACGGTCGGCTGGAGGGCCGCCGCAAGGCCGATCAGCGCGCCGCCCGCGTGCCGCCCCCGTACGACGAAGCAGCCGAGCAGGACGAGCAGGACGGGGATGATGCTGGTCTGGCCGAGCCAGAGGGTGTTGCGGACGGGGAGGGACAGCATGAGCAGGCTGATCGCGACGGGCGCGGCCAGCAGCGAGGTGCGTCTGCTCACCGGCTGCGGCAGGGCCCGCGCGACGACGAGACCGAGCGCGGCGACCAGCAGCAGCGTGCCGAAGGTCCAGCCCCAGCCGAGGGCCTGTTCGGCCGCCCGGGTGAGGGGCTTGAGGACGAGTCCGCCGAACGGGGTGCCGGTGAACCGCGTCGAGTCGTAGAGCGAACCGTTGACGTGCAGGACGCCGTTCGGTCCGACCCAGGTCTCCAGGTCCGTCAGCCGCTCTCCGCGCGGGGTGCCGAGGACGACGGCCACCTGCCGGACGGCGAGGACCGCCGCGACCAGCCAGAGGCCGAGGCGGGCCACGCGCAGGCGCGCTCTCGCCGTGTCGACCGCCGTCGCTCCGAACGGTTCCGCCGGTCGTCCGCTCTGCTCCGCATTCGCCACGCCTCGTAGGCCTCCCGCCCCGTAGGTCCCACGCGTTCCCTCGTGGGGTTTTTCTTCACGAACCCTATGAGGCTCGCGGCACCCCCGGACAGAGACGCAGGCCACCCCGCCTTCACCTGACGCCCGTTCTCCTTTTGTCCGGAAGACGATAGTGCTCCTGGGGAGGCGTCGGATCCGCGGGGTGCGGGGTCGGTCACGGCCCGGACACAACCGGCGCGCACGGCCGGCGCGACGGAACCGGCGCCTCGGGCCCGCCGTCGTAGACCCGGACGATGATCGACGGGCGCGACCGGCACGCCGGTCGCGACGGACGGAGGGGCTCGGGGGATGCTCGGACACTCGCGGAGACGGCTCACACGGCGAGGGCGGCTGCTGACGCTTCTTCTCGCGCTGGTCGCCACCCAGCTCGGCTCGCTCGTGGCACCGGCCTACG
This sequence comes from Streptomyces sp. NPDC058335, assembly GCF_042723915.1. NCBI lineage: Bacteria > Bacillati > Actinomycetota > Actinomycetes > Kitasatosporales > Streptomycetaceae > Streptomyces > Streptomyces sp. NPDC058335. Next base: position 101,115 of record NZ_JBHXHX010000010.1, read on the forward strand.
CCTGCGGCTGCGGCGCGCTGGTCCCGGGCGACCAGCAGCGGGTGGCGGTCGGCCGGGAGGTCTCCGTGGTGCGCTGGGACGGTGCGCAGGAACAGATCGTGATGAGCCTGTCGGTCTCCGGGGACGCCGACCGGGCCGCGTGGATCATGCCGGTGCCGGGCCGCGCGACGGTGAAGCTCGGCGATCCGGAGATCCTCGACCAGCTGACCGAGGCGACCGCCCCCGAGCGCCGGGAGCGGCACTACTTCTGGCCGCAGGACGGCGACTGGCCGCTGACCGAGAGCAACGACGGCGCGGGGGCCGCCCCGCAGCTGCCGGGGGCGGCTCCCGGTGTGGGCGTGGTCGGGCGCGAGCGGCTCGGCCCGTTCGACGTGGCCCGACTGACGGCCACCGACCCGTCCGCCCTGGACGACTGGCTGGGCGACAACGGCTTCGCCTTCCCGCCCCGCCTGGAGACGGCCCTCCAGCCGTACGTCGACCGGCGCTGGGAGTACGTGGCCGTACGGCTGGTCCCCGAGACCGCCGGCACGCCGCTGGGCGGCGACCTGGATCCGCTCCACCTCACCTTCGCCAGCGACACGCTCGTCTACCCGATGCGGCTGTCGCGGCTGGCGACCACCCCGCAGTCCCTCGGCCTGTACGTGCTGGCCGACCACCGGATGGAACCGGTGTCCCGGATCGGCGGCGGACGGCCGCAAGTGACCTTCGCGGGGCCGGTGGACACGGAGGAGGGCCCGCTGGGCGAGCTGGCGGCGGGTACGCCGTTCCTGACGGCGCTCACTCAGGAGTTCCCGGAGCCGTCGGCGATCTCGGCGGACCACGAGCTGCGCCGGACGGCGCAGGACACGGCGTACCGGCGGGTGGTCTACCAGGACCGGCTGCTCACGGTGGCCGGGATCCCGGTCTGGCTGCTGACCGTCGTGGGCGGCCTGGCGGCGCTGGTGACGGGGGCGGTCGCGCTCGGGCTGCGCCGGGGCCGGGCGCGGCGACGGGCGGCAGCGGAGGGGGCGACGCCTCCGATGCCTCAGATGCCTCCGATGCCTCAGGTGCCTCCGCGCCCGCCCACCGCAGCCGCCCCGCCTGGGCCGAACGGCTGAATCGGGCCGGTGCGGACCCTGTGAGTTCCGGGCGAGGGGGAACTCGGGGACGGCGTACGACGTTGGCAGACTAGTTAGCGTTCCTAACGAGTCACGTCGGCAACTGAGAGGCAGAGCGCATGAGCGAGTCGCAGATCTGGGACACCGTCGACGCCTACTTCACCGCCCACCTCGCCCCGGACGACGAGGTGACCGCGGCCGCGCTGCGCGACAGCGAGGCGGCCGAGCTGCCCCAGGTCAACGTCACGGCGAACCAGGGCAAGCTGCTCCAGCTCCTCGCGGAGATCCAGGGTGCCCGGACCATCCTGGAGATCGGCACCCTCGGCGGCTACAGCACCATCTGGCTGGGCCGCGCGCTCCCGGCCGACGGCCGGCTCGTCTCGCTGGAGTACAGCCCGAAGCACGCCGAGGTCGCCACCCGCAACATCGCGCGCGCGGGCCTCGACAAGCAGGTCGAGGTGCGGGTGGGCGCGGCCCTGGACTCGCTGCCCCTGCTGGCGGACGAGAACCCGCCGCCGTTCGACCTGGTCTTCATCGACGCCGACAAGGTCAACAACGCCCACTATCTGGAGTGGGCGCTGCGGCTCACCAGCGCCGGCAGCCTGATCGTCGTCGACAACGTCGTACGGGGCGGCCGGGTGGTGGACGCGGACAGCGGCGCGGGTGACGTGCAGGGCACCCGCGACGCCATCGAACTCATCGGCGCGCACCCGAGGTTGAGCGGTACGGCGATCCAGACGGTGGGCTCCAAGGGCTACGACGGCTTCGCGCTGGCGCGCGTGCTGGCGTAGCCCGGACCCGCGAGGTCGTGCCCCGGCTCTCAGCCCTCAGCCCTCAGCCCTCGGTAATCAGCCCTCGGTAATCAGCAATCAGTTCTCACGCCTCGTGATAGAAGCCCACGTTGACGCTGCGCGGGCCGGTGCGGTCCGTGACGACGATCTCGCCGTTGCCGCCCCGGGGAAGCCGCACGCTCCCGCCGTAGGCGATGGTCTGGGCGTACTCGCCGACCACCAGCCGGACCTCCGAGGACGGGTCCGGCTGGGAGCCGCGCAGCCAGCTGACCTGCCAGACGCCCTCGGGGCCGCACAGGAACTCCAGGTGGACCCGGGAGACGAACAGCCACTCCTCGGGCGTGGTGAGGCGGCACACGGACTTGTCCCGGCCCACCCGCAGCACGGCGCCCGGCTCGCTGGGCGCGTCGGCCATGAGCATGCCGGCCGTGGCACCCTCTTCCGTCCCGGAGACGGTGGCCATGGTGAGTTCGAGCACGTGCGCTCCTCAAGAGATGTCTGTCTGACAGCGTCCGAACTGTGCGTGCACAGCCGCCGCATACTAAATCGCCCGGCCCCGCCGCGTCCGGCACAATGGACCCATGACCGAGCGAAAGCCACCCGGTGTCCCGTTCGAGTCCTGGATCGACAAGCAGATCCAGGACGCGGAGCGACGTGGCGAGTTCGATCAACTGCCGGGCCTGGGCAGGCCGTTGGACCCGGAGATCGAGAGTCCCTACGACGAACTGTGGTGGATCAGGCGCAAGATGGCGCGCGAGGGGCTCTCGGTACTGCCCCCCGCGCTGGCCCTGCGCAAGGAGGCGGAGGACGCCCTCGCCGCGGCGTACGCGGCGCCCTCGGAGCGCATCGTCCGGAAGATCATCACGGACGTCAACGTGAAGCTCCGCGACATGATGTTCAAGCCACCGCCCGGCCCCCCGCTGGGCATGAAGCCGTACGACGTCGAGCAGGTCGTACGGCAGTGGCGGGAGCGCCGGGCGGACGCTGCGGACGGCTAGCGGAGAGCCAGGACCCCTAGATGTGCAGGAGCCGGTCCGTCAGCTCGCGGTAGTCCCGCAGGGCCAGGCGGAGTTGCTCGGTGTCGGCGGTCGTGGCGGCGTCGCCCTTCTTGTCGTCCGCGAGCTGCCAGGAGCCGCGCAGCGTACGGCGGCGGCTGTTCACGGCCTCGGTGAAGCGGGCGGCGAGATCCTCCAGGACGTGGTCGGCCTCCTCGACGGCGTCACGGGGCCGGTCCACGAAGCCGGCGACCGCGTGCCGCATCCGCGAGGCGAGCTCGTCGGACTCGTCGTGCGGGAGCAGCGAGGGCTTTTCGGCGGGGCGGGCGTCCTGGGCCCCGTGGGCCGCGCCGGTGCCCCGAGGGGCGCCGATGCCGCCGCTGTCCTCCACGGCTCCGGCCGGGAGGCCGCCCGGTGCGGGGGCGGGTGCGGCGGTGGGACGCGGGTCCCGGCCGCCGGTGACCGGGTCGACGGCCGGTGCGGCGGCGGGGTCGACGGTCGGTCCGGCGGGGTCGGCCGCCGGGTTCCGCGTCGGCGCGCCCACACCGGGCCCGTGGCCCTGGCTCTCTCCCAGCGGTACGACTCGCGGCTGCTCCTGTTCCTGCGCCGTCTCCTGTGCCTGTGCCGTTTCCTGTTTCTGTGCCGCGCGGCGGTACTCGCCGCCGGATGTCACGTCGGGCATGCCTGTTCACCCCTGCTTCGTCTGGTGGCGGTGGAGGCCCGGCAGGTGGAAGCCGGAGCGGCCCTCGTGGCGTGTGGCCGACCGACGGTCCTCCGGATGCCGGGTCGTCGTCGCCCGGTGGTGGCCCTCGCCGACCAGGTCGTCGAAGAGGGCGCGGGCCTCGACCATGGCGGCCCGCAGGTCCTCGGTGCCGGGGGCCTCGCCGCCCCGTGCGCCGCCGTCCTGGTGGAATCGGGTGACGTGGTGCACGTGCCGGTAGCCCTGCACGTGGTCGGCGTGGTGCACGGCGAGCGCGGCGACCTGCTCGTCGTACTGGCCGCCGTCCGGGTAGCCGCGGGCGCCCGCCGCGTCGGCGAGGATCCGGTCCGCCTCGGCGACCGCCTCACGCGGGGAGTCGACGAAGCGCTCCTGCGCGGCCGCCCAGCGGGCCTCGAACCGCTCGCGCTCGGCGGGCTCCAGCGGCCGCTCCTTCAGCCCGCCGTGCCGCTCCACGAGACCGCCGAGTTCCCGCTCGGCCGCCTTGACGTCCCCGTCGTGCCGGGCCACGGCCCGGTCGTACTCGGGCCCGAAGCGGCGCTTCAGACCCCGTCCTCCGTGTGACGACCCTCGGGCCCGTACGGCCAGGACGGCCGCGACGGCGACGACGACGACCGCCACGATCACGATGAGAGCGATGATCACGCCTGTGGACATGGTTGCCTTCCGGTGTTTCGGCCCCACGGGCCGGTTCACCGTCCGGGTTGCCCGGACTGCGCCGGACAAACGGCCGCGGGCGTCGTACCCTGCCCACGCATATCCGGTTGCGCGCCCGGTGGGACCCTCGCCGAGAATGACCGGCATGGCCTGGATCATCGCCCCCGAACCCGTGGACTCCCCCGTCGCCGCCGCGCTGTGGCGGGAGTACTACACCGAGGTCAGCGACCGCTGGTATCTGCTGCACGAGGGGCGGCTGACCGATCCGGCCGAGCTGGAGCGGGAGATCGCCGCCCACCCGGGGACCGAACTGGCGCCGCCCACCGGCCGGTTGCTCGTCGCGCGGTACGACGGTGAGCCGGCCGGCAGTGCGGGCGTACGGCTGCTGGACGCGTCGACGGCCGAGCTGACGCGGGTGTTCCTGCGGCCGGGGGCGCGGGGCAGGGGTGGCGGACCGCTGCTCGTCGGGGCCGCCGAGGAGGCCGCCCGCGCGCTCGGCGCCGGACGGATGATCCTCGACACCCGCGGCGACCTCGTCGAGGCCCGCGCGCTGTACGCCCGCCTCGGCTACCGGGAGGGCGCCCCGCACAACGACGCCCCTTACGCCGAGCACTGGTTCGCCAAGGACCTGGCCGGCGCGGAGGTGACGGGCGCGGAGGCGACGGGCGCGGACGGGACCGGCGCGGACCCCGGCGGCGCGCGCCTCAGCTGAGCCGGGTCGCCGGGCGTTCGTCGTGCGGCTGCTCGCGGTCGGAGCCGCACAGCTCGGCGTTCAGCTCCTTCACCAGCTGCGTCAGGTCGGTGGGGCGGTCCGGGCCCCACCAGTCGCCGAGCAGTTCGGCCAGGGACTCCTCGCGGGCCCGCGAGAGGTGTTCGGCGACCTCGCGGCCCTCGTCGGTCGGCACCAGGTCGAGGCCCTCGCGCACGGCGAGCCGGCGTTCCTCGACCTGCCGGGCGGCCTCCAGGATCACCGGCAGCGGTACGGGGACGCGCTCGGCGAGCCTGCCCGGCTCGACGCTGCCGTAGCGCTTCATCCGCAGCAGCATCCAGCTCGCGGCGGGCAGCAGGTCGTAGCCGGCCCGGTCGGTGATCGTCCGGTAGATCTCGCGGCGGCCCTCGCGGGTGCCGAGGACGGAGAGCGCCCGGCACACCTCGTCGTACGACGAGCGCTGGACCGGATTACTGGCCAGCGTCTCCGTCACGTCCGGCGCGGTGACCGAGCCGCGCAGCGGGTCCTCCCTGAGGAACCAGGCGAGGAGGAAGCCGAGGACGGCGACCGGGGCGGCGTACAGGAAGACGTCCGTGATGGACGAGGCGTAGGCGTGCAGGACCGGTGGGCGCAGGGCGGCGGGCAGGTCGCCGATGACGCGCGGGTCGGCCTCCAGCGCGTCGAGGGAGACGGCCGACGGGAGGTCGACGCCCCGGAAGGCGTCCGCGAGCTTGTCGCCGAGGCGGTTGGTGAAGACCGTGCCGAAGATGGCGACGCCGAAGGAGGCCCCGATGGAGCGGAAGAAGGTCGCGCCGGAGGTGGCGACGCCGAGATCCTCGTAGGAGACGGCGTTCTGCACGATGAGGACCAGGACCTGCATCACCAGGCCGAGACCCAGGCCGAAGACGAAGAAGAACGCACTCATCTCGGCGGTGGAGCTGTGCTCGTCGAGCTGGTGCAGCAGAAGCAGGCCGATGGCCGTCACGGCGGTGCCGGTGACCGGGAACACCTTCCAGCGGCCGGTGCGGCTGACGATCTGCCCGGACGCCGTCGACGCCAGCAGCAGACCGGCCACCATCGGCAGCATGTGCACACCGGACAGGGTCGGTGAGACGCCCTGGACGACCTGGAGGAAGGTCGGCAGGTAGGTCATCGCGCCGAACATCGCGAACCCGACGATGAAGCTGATCACGGCGGACAGCGTGAAGGTACGGATGCGGAACAGCTTGAGCGGCAGGACGGGTTCGGCGGCCCTGCGCTCCACGGCCACGAAGATGAAGGCCAGGACGACGCCCAGCACGGCGAGTCCGACGATCTGCGGCGAGCCCCAGCCCCAGGTGGTGCCCCCCAGCGAGGCCACCAGCACCAGGCAGGTGGCGACGGAGGCGATGAGGAGGGTGCCGAGGTAGTCGATGACGTGCTTCGCCGACTTGCGCGGGATGCGCAGGACGGCCGCGATGACGGCGAGCGCGACGACACCGAGCGGGAGGTTGACGTAGAAGACCCAGCGCCAGCTCAGATGCTCGGTGAACAGGCCGCCCAGGAGCGGCCCGAGGACACTGGTCGCGCCGAAGACCGCGCCGAACAGACCCTGGTAGCGGCCGCGTTCACGCGGCGGAACGATGTCGCCGACGATCGCCATCGACAGCACCATCAACCCGCCGCCGCCCAGTCCCTGGAGCGCGCGGAAACCGATGAGCTGCGGCATGTTCTGCGCCATCCCGCACAGCGCCGAGCCGATCAGGAAGATCACGATCGCGATCTGGAACAGCCTCTTGCGCCCGTACTGGTCGCCCAGCTTGCCCCACAGCGGGGTCGCGGCCGTCGACGCCAGCAGATACGCCGTGACCACCCAGGAGAGGTGTTCCATGCCGCCCAGCTCGCTGACGATCGTGGGCAGCGCCGTCGACACGATCGTCTGGTCCAGGGCGGCGAGCAGCATGCCGAGCAGCAGCGCGCCGATCGACACGAGGACGTTCCCGGGCACGTGCTCCTGACGGGGATCCCCCGTCCGGGCCTGCGCGTCCAAGGACATGGATGCCTCCTGAGGCTCGCGTGGACATCTTCCATCGTGATTGGTGTGTCCCGTTATGGCCTGTCGAGTCCCGCCGGAACCTCCCGTTCCGGGGGTCGCGGGCAGCCAGTTGTGTGGAGGATCTGCATAATCCTTGGAGTTTGGATGGGGAGGGACGAACGGGTGAACGATCCGACGGACCGGCAGGGGCGACCGGGTGAACCGGTGCGCCCGGAGCGGCATGGGCACCCGTGCCCGCAGTGCGGCGCGCTCCGGGAGGCGGACAACACCCCGTCGTGCGCGTGCGCGCAGCGCGCCTCCGACGCCCTGCGCGACACCCGCGAGGCGGAGGTGGCCGCGGCGGAGGGCTTCGATCCGCTGCGGATACGGCCGTACGTGGAGCTGGGGGAAGCTGCCGGGGGCGGCGGGGAGGATGCCGCCGGTGACGTGACGGTGCCGTTGCCCGCGGTTCCGCCCGCGCCTCCCGGTGACGCGGTGTCCGACGCGACCATGACCCTGCGTGCCGTGGCCCCGTCCGGTACGGCCCCGGTGCCGACGCCGCTCGCGCCCTCCGGCTCGACGCCCAGCGACACCGACCTGAGCCTGTTCGAGGCCCACGGGGACTCCGGGAGCGGGCCGTACGACGACGGCGAGGCCCCGCGCGGCCGACGGCGCCGTACGCTGCTGATCGCGTCGACCGGTGCCGCCGTCGCCGTGATCGCCGCGGCCGGGTTCGCGAGCGGGATGTTCTCCTACGAGACGCCGAGCCGCGACCAGGCCGCCCCGGAGGAGGTCCGGGCGGCCGTTCCGGACACCTCGACCAGCGCGCCCCCGGAGTCGCCGTCGGCGAGCCGCTCCGCGTCCCCGTCGGCGTCGAGCGCCTCGCCGTCGCCCTCCGAGAGCGCGAGCCCGTCACCGTCCGCCACGGAGTCCAGCGCCTCCCCGTCGCCCTCCCGCACGACCGAGCCGAGCCCGAGCGCGCCGACCACCCCCACCACGGGGTCCCTGGCGCCGGGGAACGGCGCGGAGGGCGGCAGCGGCGAGGTGACCGTCCTGCGCCGCGGGGACCGGGGGCCCGAGGTGACCGAACTCCAGCTACGGCTGCGGCAGTTGTACCTCTTCAACGACGAGGCGAACGGGGTGTTCGGCAACCGGGTCGAGGAAGCCCTCCGCAACTACCAGTGGTCGCGGGGCATCCAGGGGGACGAGCTGGGCGAGTACGGGGCGGCCACCCGGACGAGCCTGGAGTCGGAGACGAAGGAGCCGTAGCGGCCCGGTCGGGCTGGGCCGCGCGCACCCGGCATCGGGCTGATCAGTCGCCGATGTGAATCCGGATCCGGACCCCGTCCCCCACGACCTCCACCCGCACCTCCGTCAGATCCCCCACCACCACGTCCGGCCGGTGCGCGACCGCCCGCGCCCCGACCCCCACCACCCGCATCCCCGCGGCGCGCCCCGCCGCGATTCCGGCCCCCGAGTCCTCGAAGACGACGCACTCGGCCGGGGCCACGCCCAGCTCGGCCGCACCCTTGAGGAAGCCCTCGGGGTCCGGCTTGCTCGCGCCGACCGATTCCGCGGTGACGCGGATCCCGGGGAGGGGCAGGCCCGCCGCGGCCATGCGGGCCGTCGAGAGGGGGGCGTCCGCCGAGGTGACCAGGGCGTGCCGGACGTCCTGGAGGGAGGCGAGGAACGCGGAGGCGCCGGGCACCGGGACGACGCCGTCCATGTCGGCGGTCTCCTCGGCGAGCATCCGCGCGTTGTCGGCGAGGTTCTGCTCCATGGGGCGGTGCGGCAGCAGGACGGCCATCGAGGCGTATCCCTGGCGGCCGTGGACGACCTTCATCACCTCGTCGCCGTCCAGGCCGTGCCGGTCGGCCCAGCGCCGCCAGACGCGTTCCACGACGGCGTCGGAGTTCACGAGGGTGCCGTCCATGTCGAGGAGGAGGGCACGGGCGGTCAGGACGGTGGTGGACACGGCGGCCGGCATCGGCGACTCCCAGCGCGGACGGGCGCGTGCGCGGGCACGCGGGAAACAAGGCGGCCCCGCCCGCCGGTCAGGGAAAACGGACGGGAGCCACTTTGTTTCCCTACGGTACAAAACAGTCGGGCCCGCACGCCACCCGCCCCGGGAAGGTTCACCTTCCGTTCAGCTCTCGCGCCGGGCTCAGCCGGTGATCGCCTCCCACAGGCTCCACACTCCGAGGCCCAGCATCAGCACCGCCGCGATCTGGGTGATCAGCTTCAGCGGCACCCGCTTCATCAGGGCTTTTCCGCCGACGATGCCCAGTCCGGCCACCGACCACAGGGCCAGCACCGCGCCGAGCCCAACGGAGAGCGGGTCGTCGTAACGGGCGGCGAGATTGGCCGTCATGATCTGCGTCAGATCGCCGAACTCGGCGACGAGGATGAGCATGAAGCCCGCCCCGGAGACCTTCCAGAAGGACTGGTTCTCGGGCTTGCGGATCTCCTCGTCGTCCTCGTCCTTCTTCATCAGCAGCACGGCCGCGCCGCCCAGGAACAGCACGCCGGTGAGCGCGTGCACGATCTGCTGCGGCAGCAGGGTCAGCACGCTGCCGGCCGCGACGGCGAGCGTGACGTGCAGCGCGAAGGCGGCGGCGACGCCGGCGAAGACGTACGAGGCGCGGTAGCGGGTGCCCAGGACGAGGCCGGCGAGGGCGGTCTTGTCCGGCAGTTCGGCGAGGAAGACGACGCCGAAGACGAGCGCCGTCACGGTCAGGCTGATCAAGGGTCCTCAATCGGTCGGGGCTGCCCCACCGAGAGTGCTGTTTCCTTCGCACAGGACGCCTCGGCACGGCAGCACACGTCTGCTCCGTGCCGTACGGCACGGAGGTGCACTGCTTGCCGAAGGTCTCGCTGGCCGACCGGGTGACGGTCTGCCTCCGGGCGCCGGCTCAGACGAGCTGAGCAGTATGTCGACGGTCCGGCGAAGAGCTACTCCCCTTCTGCGCCGTCCATAGTACGTGACCCTCGCACCGACCGCCGGGGCCGACCGCGGAGCGGACCCGGCGGTCGGCCGCGGGAGCACCCTGGGCCCGACTGCGGGAGCACCCTGGGCCCGCCACCGGAGCGACCGCGGGACCGAAAGTCCCGTCACACCCCTTGTTGTGTCATGCACACGTCACTAGCTTCTTACCGCGCGCACACCTCCCCGCAACGCGGCCCCGCGAGCATTCCCTCGCTCGCACCGCAACACCCCCACCCCCCAAGGGAGTTCGCATGTCGAAGTTCTACGCGCGTCGACGGGTCAGCATACTCGCGGCGCTCACCGGACTGATAGCCTCCGCCGCCCTCTTCAACTCCCCGAGCGCCTCCGCGGCCCTCCCCACCCCGGTCAGCGCCAGCACCGCCCGCACCTACCTCGCCTCGCTCACCGTGGCGACCGAGGACCGCACCGGCTACAACCGCGACCTCTTCCCGCACTGGATCACCCAGTCCGGCACCTGCAACACCCGCGAGGTCGTCCTGAAGCGCGACGGCACGAACGTCGTCCAGGACTCCGCCTGCGCCGCCACCAGCGGCAGCTGGTACTCGGTCTACGAGGGCGCGACCTGGACCGCCGCCTCCGACGTCGACATCGACCACCTCGTGCCGCTCGCCGAGGCCTGGGACTCCGGCGCCGACAGCTGGACCACCGCCCGCCGCCAGTCCTTCGCCAACGACCTGACCCGCCCGCAGCTCATCGCGGTCACCGACAACGTCAACCAGGCCAAGGGCGACCAGGACCCCGCCACCTGGATGCCCTCGCGCACGGCCTACCGCTGCACGTACGTCCGCGCCTGGGTCCAGGTGAAGTACTACTACGGCCTCTCCGTGGACTCCGCCGAGAAGAGCGCCCTCACCAACTACCTCGCGAGCTGCTGATCCGAAATCCCGTCGAGGAATCTCCCCATCCTCCTCCGTCGTTCCGTACCGTACGGGGCGACGGAGGAGGCGATCACGTGGCCGGACTGCGGCTGGGACCCCTGCTGAGATACGCCGACGGTGCGTCCGCGACGGTCTGGATCGAGGCGAGCCGTCCGTGCGCCGCCGAGGTGCGCTGCGCGGACGGCTCCGGCGGTACGACCCACACCTTCCAGGTGGCGGGCCATCACTACGCCCTGATCCCGGTCACCGGACTCACCCCGGGCACGGCCACGCCGTACGAGGTGTTCCTCGACGGCACACGCGTGTGGCCGCCCGCCGATTCCCCTTTCCCGCCCTCGGCCATCCGCACCCCGGCCGGCGACGACGACGTACGGGTGGCCTTCGGGTCCTGCCGGTGGGCGTCGCCCCCGGCCGGCGAGCACGACCCGGTGGGCCCCGACGCCCTGGACAGCCTGGCCGCGCGGATCGCCGCCGACCCGGAGGGCGAGCGGCCCGACGTCCTGCTGCTGCTCGGCGACCAGGTGTACGCGGACGAGACCTCGGACGGGACCAGGCGGCGCATCGCGGGCCGCCGCGACCTCACCGAACCGCCGGGCAGCGAGGTCGCCGACTACGAGGAGTACACCTGGCTGTACTACGAGTCCTGGCTCGATCCCGAGGTCCGCTGGCTGCTGTCCACCGTGCCCAGCTGCATGATCTTCGACGACCACGACGTCATAGACGACTGGAACACCTCCGCCGCCTGGGTCGCCGACATGCGGGCCACCGACTGGTGGCGCGAGCGGGTGCTGAGCGGCCTGATGTCGTACTGGGTGTACCAGCACCTCGGGAACGTCTCCCCCGCCGCCCTGGCCGCCGACCCGCTCTACGCGGCCGTCCTCGACACGCCCGACGGCACCGACCTCGTGCGCGACTTCGCCTGCCGGGCCGACACCGAACCGGCGAGCGTGCGCTGGAGCTACCGGCGCGACTTCGGGCGGGTCCGGCTGCTGATGGTGGACAGCCGGGCCGCGCGGGTCCTCGCCGAGGACGAGCGCTCGATGCTCGACGCCGGGGAGGCGCGCTGGGTACGCGAACAGGCCCTGGACGCGCCGGGGTCGTACGACCATCTCCTCGTCGGCACCTCCCTGCCCTGGCTGCTGCCGCACCTGGTGCACGACGCCGAGGCGTGGAACGCGGCCCTGTGCCGGGGTGAACGCGGGCCGCGCTGGGCGCGGATCGGGGAGAAGGTGCGGCGGGCGGCGGACCTGGAGCACTGGGCGGCGTTCCCGGACTCCTTCGCCGCGCTGACCCGGCTGCTGGCCGAGGCGGGGACGGGGCCGCAGGCACCGGCGAGCGTGCTCGTGCTGTCGGGGGACGTGCACCACGCCTACGTCGCCGAGGCGCGCTGGCCCGGCGACGCGCCCGACGCGCGGGTCCTGCAACTCACCTGCTCGCCGGTCCACAACTCCATCCCGCTGTCGATACGCGTGGGTTTCCGCTTCGGGTGGAGTGCCCTCGCCCGCGCCCTGGGGCGCCGCTTCCGACGGCACGGGCGCTCGCCGCGGCCGCCCGTGGACTGGCGCAAGACCGGCGGCCCCTGGTTCGGCAACCAGCTCATGACGCTGACCCTGCGCGGGCGTTCGGCCCGGCTGCGGCTGGAACACGCCCGCGCGGACCGCGGGCTCGTCCTCGTGGAGGAGTCCGAACTGACCTCTCGTTAGCGGAATGCGGGGGACGACCGGGGCCGGTGGGGGCCGCGTTGGCCTCCGCCGGACGCGGGGGCATGATGAGGCGGACCGTCCGCTTCCAGTGAGCCGTGTGAGCCGCACGGGTCCGGTGCGTCCCGTGGGCGGTCCGCTCCATTGCGCCCCACCCGCCCGGGAGTCCCCCCTTTGTCCTCAGCGAACACGGAACCGGCGCCCCTCCGCCCGGCGTCGGCGTCCGCCGCCGTCGCCGTCGCCCTCGTCGGTGCCGGACCACGCGGCACCAGCGTCCTGGAACGCCTCTGCGCCTCCGCGCCCGACCTGCTCCCGCCCGGCGTACGGCTGACGGTCCATGTCGTCGACCCCGCACCGCCGGGGCCCGGCCGGGTCTGGCGTACGGCGCAGTCGCCGGAGCTGCTGATGAACACGGTGGCCTCGCAGGTGACCCTGTTCACCGACGACAGCGTGGACTGCGCGGGGCCCGTCCGGCCCGGCCCGAGCCTGCACGAGTGGTCGGGCGGTGCGCTGGGCCCGGACGAGTATCCGACCCGCCCGCAGTACGGCCGTTATCTGGAGTGGGTGTTCGCGCGGACCGTGCGGGCGGCGCCGGACCCGGTGCGGGTGCACACGCACGCGGCCCGCGCGGTCCGGCTCGACGACGGGGCCGACGGCCGCCAGGTGCTCACCCTGGACGACGGCCGGGTGCTGTCCGGCCTGTCCGCCGTGGTCCTCGCCCAGGGCCACCTCCCGGTGGCCGCCGACGCCGCCCACCGGCGTCACGCCGCCCACGCCGAACGGCACGGCCTGCGCCATGTCCCGCCCGCCAACCCGGCCGACGTCGACCTCTCTTCCGTCCGCCCCGGCGAGCCGGTGCTGCTGCGCGGCCTGGGCCTGAACTTCTTCGACCACATGGCCCTGCTGACGACCGGCCGCGGCGGCCGCTTCCTCCCCGCCGCGGGCGGCCTGCGGTACATACCCTCCGGCCACGAGCCACGCCTGTACGCAGGCTCGCGGCGCGGCGTGCCGTACCAGGCGCGCGGCGACAACGCCAAGGGCCCCTACGGCCGTCACGCCCCGCTCGTCCTCACGCCCGAGGTGATCTCGGCCTTCCGCAAGCGCGCCGACTCCGGGGAGGCGCCCGACTTCCTGACGGAGATATGGCCCCTGGTGGCGAAGGAGGTAGAAACGGTTTACTACACGGCCCTCGTCCCTGTGGTACGGCGTCCGGAGTTCGCCGGGCGCTTCCTCTCCGTGCCGCACGGGTCCCCTCAAGAGGCCGCGCTGCTCGATGCGTTCGGCGTGCCGGAGGCCGACCGCTGGAACTGGGACCGGATCTCCCGGCCGTTTACGGGACGGGAGTTCGCGGGTCCGGGGCAGTGGCGGGAGTGGCTGTCGGCGTATCTGCGCCGGGACGCCGCCGAGGCCGCGCTGGGCAACGTACGGGGCCCGTCGAAGGCGGCCCTGGACGTGCTGCGCGATCTGCGCAACGAGGTGCGGCTGGTCGTCGACCACGGCGGCCTGGCGGGCGCCTCCCGCCGGGACCACCTCGACCGCTGGTACACCCCGCTCAACGCCTTCCTGTCCATCGGGCCGCCCCGCCGCCGCATCGAGGAGCTGGCCGCGCTGGTCGAGACGGGGGTCTTGACGGTGCTCGGCCCCCGGCTGGAGGTGCGGGAGGAGGAGGGGGCCTGGCACGCGCACTCCCCGGAGGTGCCCGGGTCGGACGTCCGTGTGACCACCCTCATAGAGGCCCGGCTTCCGGAACCGGATCTGCGGGGCACCGGCGACGCGCTCCTCGCCCACCTGCTGAGGACCGGGCAGTGCCGGCCGCACACGGTGGACGGTTACGAGACGGGAGGGCTGGACGTGACACAGCGCCCTTACCATCTGATTGACCGTCAGGGACGTTGTCACGCACGGCGGTTCGCCTTCGGCGTGCCCACGGAGGGCGTGCACTGGGTGACGGCCACGGGGGCCCGCCCAGGGGTGGATTCGGTCACGCTTTCGGACGCGGACGCGGTGGCCAGAGCCGCCCTACGTGCGATGGCCTCCGAAACGGAACCTCAAACGGAATCCCGGCCGTGGCCAAATGTTGAACTTGCAAGCATTGATTAGGCGCGCCTAACGTAGGTCGCTCATTCGGTACCGCCGCCCCCACGCGGCCTGCTCGCCCCAGGGCATGCCGTACGACCGACACCGAAGGAGTACCCCCCCACATGTCCGCTCGTCTTAACAGCGCACAGCCCTACGCGATCGGCCTGTTCCGGATCGTCGTCGGACTGCTCTTCGCCTGCCACGGCGCCGCCTCGCTCTTCGGCGTCCTCGGCGGAGCGGCCGGCAGCGACGGCGGCACCATCGACGCCGGCACCTGGCCCGGCTGGTACGCCGCCGTGATCCAGCTCGTCTGCGGCAGCCTGACGCTGCTCGGCCTGGGCACCCGCGCCGCCGCCTTCCTCGCCTCGGGCTCCATGGCCTACGCGTACTTCGACGTCCACCAGTCGATGGCCCTGTGGCCGATCGAGAACGGCGGCGAGGCCTCCGCGATGTTCGCCTGGGCCTTCCTGCTGCTGATCTTCACCGGCTCCGGCGCGCTCGGCGCGGACCGGCTGTTCGCCCGGCGTACGACCTCGGAGCGGAAGCCGGCCGCGGAACAGTCCCCGGTCGCGGCCTGACCTCACGCGCCCCCTCGCGCCCTTTCCGCAGCCGCGGGAAGGGCGCTTCGCGCGTGGACGGAGCGTCCTCGTGTGAACACACCGTGTTGAACACACGAGCCCCCGGTGAACCTCCTGTCACACCCCGGGCGTACGCTGTCTGGCTGTCATTGGCCGCACCTGCCGCTCCCCCGCGACACAGCGGCACGGTTCGGTCGCACGGGGGAGACGACGGGGAGATTTCGCGGTGTTCGAGAGTGTGGGGGCGTTGATCGGCGCCCCATGGATCTACGCGTTGGTGGCCCTGTCGGTCCTCCTGGACGTGTTCCTGCCGGTGCTGCCCAGCGGCGTCCTCGTCATCACGGCGGCGACGGCCGCGGCCGCGGGATCGGGGGCGGCGACCGGGCGGCTGCCGCACGAGGTGCCCGACATCCTCGCGCTGATCCTCTCCGCGGCGACCGCCTCCGTCCTCGGAGATCTGGCGGCCTACCGGCTCGCCCGGCGCGGCGGGGCGCGGCTGGACCGCGCGATCTCCCGTTCCCGGCGGCTGACCACCGCGCAGGAACGTCTCGGCGGGGCCCTCGCGGAGGGTGGCGGCGCGCTGGTCGTCCTCGCCCGGTTCGCACCCGCCGGCCGGTCGGTCGTCTCCCTCATCGCGGGCGCCGCGCACCGGCGCGTCCGCGACTTCCTGCCCTGGTCGGCCCTCGCCGGCCTCTCCTGGGCGGCATACAGCGTCGCCCTCGGCTACTTCGGCGCGACGTGGCTCGGCGCGACGTGGCTGGCGACGGGGGTGTCCTTCCTGGCCCTCTTCGCCGCAGGCGCCGGAGCGGCGTACATCATGCGCCGCCAGCCCGCGTAACCCGCTGGGGGTTCGGCAGGCGCCGGAGCGGCCTACTCCACGCAGCGCCGGCCCTCGCACCCCCTGGGGGCTCCGCCCCCAGACCCCCGATCGGCCCTGAACGGGCCTCGTCCTCAATCGCCGGACGGGCTGAATCGCCCCACCCGGCACCACAAAGGCCACCACCACCGGCCACCTGCGGGCACGCACCGCGTCTGCGGGCACGCGGCCTCGCCCGCCCGCCCAGCCTGGGCGCACCCGTTGCCGCCAGCGGGCATCCACCGCCGTCAGCGGCAACCCCCGGCCACCTGCGGGCACCCACCACCGCCTGCGGGCACACACCCGCTGCCAGCGGCCACCCCCCGCCGCCTGCGGCACCCACCACCGCCTGCGGGCACACGCCCGCCGTCAGCGGCCATCCGCCGCCGTCTGCGGGCATGCGTGCCGCCTGGGGCGGCACGGGTGGGCGCAGGCGGCACCCCGGCAGCGCCGGGCCACGCGACCCACCCCGCACCACAGCCGACCCGCACGATGAGCCGCCGCCCGGCGCAGCCGACCCGCACACCGTCACTCCCGCCCGGCGCAGCCGACCCGCACCGTCACCCCCCGCCCGGCGCGGCCGACCGCGCAGCCGACCGCGCAGACCCCCGTACCTCCAGCTCGGCCAGCAGCTCCGCCGTGGCCTCCGCCACCGCGTCCACCGCTCGCTCGAACACCTCCCGGTTGTGCGCGGCCGGCGCCCGGAACCCGGACACCTTCCGCACGTACTGGAGGGCGGCAGCCCGAATCTCGTCCTCGGTGGCCTCCTCGGCCAGCACAGGCGGGCGAAGCGTCTTGATACTCCGGCACATGCCCCCAGTCTCACCCCGCGGACCCCGATCCGTCGCCCCTTTCCTCATCCGCCGCCCCCTGCCATGATCACCTCCGAGGCGGCCACCACACCCGGGGCCGACCGACGAGAGGAACAGCAGCACCATGGCGAACAAGCTCACTCTGGCGATCCTCGGCCCGGGGGGCATCGGCGGTCTCCTCGCCGGCCTCCTGTCCCGCGCGGGACACCACGTGATCTGTCTGTCCGGCGAGGACACGGCCACCCACCTGCGCACCCACGGCCTGCGCGTCCGCAGCGCGCGGTTCGGCGACTTCACCGTCCCCGTGGCGGCCGACACCGAACTCCGCGTCCCCGTCGACGCCGTCCTGATCACCGTCAAGCACACCTCCCTCGACGCGGCCCTGACCCGCATCCCCTCCGCCGCTCTCGGCGACGCCCTCCTCGTGCCGTTCCTGAACGGCGTCGAGCACCCGGCGGCCCTGCGTGCCCGGTACGGCCCGGAGGCCGTCGCCCCGGCCGTCATCCGCGTGGAGTCGACGCGGGCCGCCGCGGGCGTGATCGAGCACGCGAGCCCGTTCGCGGAGGTCGACCTCACCGGCGACCAGGTCTCCCGCCCCCGCCTCGACGCCCTCGCGCGGGCGCTGACGGAGGCCGGCCCGACGACCCGTGTCCTGCCGGACGAGACGGCCGCGC
Organism: Streptomyces sp. NPDC058335; assembly: GCF_042723915.1. Taxonomy (NCBI): domain Bacteria; kingdom Bacillati; phylum Actinomycetota; class Actinomycetes; order Kitasatosporales; family Streptomycetaceae; genus Streptomyces; species Streptomyces sp. NPDC058335. The sequence continues at coordinate 118,680 of NZ_JBHXHX010000010.1, forward strand.
TGTGGGCGAAGATGGCGTTCCTCGCCCCCTTCGCCCTCCTCACGACCCGGCACGCGCTGCCCCTCGGCGAGGTGAGGACACGCCACCGCGAGGATCTGACCGCCCTGGTCGCGGAGACGGCCGCGGTGAGCAGCGCCTGCGGCGCCCCCGCCGACCCGGCGGCGGCACTCGCCCGCTACGACGCCTTCCCGCCGGCCACCAGGTCGTCCATGCAGCGCGACGCCGAGGCCGGTCGGCCGTTGGAACTGGACGCGATCGGCGGGGCGTTGCTCCGCGCGGCCGACCGGCATGAAGTGCCGGTACCGGTGGCGACGCGCCTGGTGCGGGAGTTGCGGGAAGCGGGCTACTGACTCAGGTCGACGTACCAGTCGTTCGACGCGATCCAGTGCCCCTTCGGGTACTCGAAGTCGAACTGGCCGAGCAGAGTGAAGCCCGCTCTGCGGCACACCCCGTTGGACGCGGGGTGATCCACGCTCGGGAAGGCGTGCAGGGTCCGGTGGCCGCCGGTCTCCCGCACGTCCTTCCTGACGGCCTCGGTGACCGCGCGGGCCGCCCGCACCGCCAGCCCTCTGCCCTGGAACTCGGGCAGCACCGCCCACCCCGTCTCCCAGACCGGTTCGCCCTGCCAGGGCCGCTCCCAGTAACCGATCGACCCGACGGTCTCCCCGCCCTCGCCCAGCACGACCCGGTATATCCGCCCCGAGTCCAGCTCCAGATACCGCCGGTGACGGCCGGCGAGCTTCTCCGGGGTCTCCGGCCCGCCCAGATGGTCGGTCATCTCCGGACTGTTGTTCCGCTCCAGCAGCCAGAAGTCGCCCTCCCCCCAGGGCACCAACCGCACCTGCTCCACGCCGGTCTCCACACCAGTGACGTCCATGCAGCCACCGTAGGACAGGGGTCTGACATCACCCCTTCCTTCATTCGAACGGATGAACCACTCCCAGAAACTCGCGACTCGAAATCGAACACGCGTACCATTGCCGCGTGGCTACGACCTATGACTTTCCCAGCGACCTGCGCGCCGGCCAGGAGGAGCTGCATCAGGTCCGGGCCGAGCTGTCGGCCCTGCTGAAGCGGCTGCCCTGGTCGGTCGAGCCGTTGGACGGCTTCAGCGACGACGGCGGCTGGCGCAAGGTGGAGCGCCCTGCCTCCCCCGGCTGGACGGCCGACGAGCAGGCCGAGGTGGAGAAGCTCCGTCGGCGCGAGCACGAACTGGCCGTGTTCGTGTCCGGTCACCGCTTCTGGGCGGAGATGGGCACCACCGACCGCGTGGAGGCCCGCATGCGCCTCAAGCACGCCCACGAGACGCCACCATCCGGTGAGGAAGCCTAGCGCCGCCCACGACATGCGAGAGGGCCCCCGGGAGAACCCGGGGACCCTCGCGCACTCCTGGCGGGCGTCACCTCGGGAAGCGGGCTTCGATGCCGTAGAGCAGGAAGTCGAGGCCCATCCGGAAAGTCCGGTCGGCGTCCAGGTGGGCGGCATCGCGCACCACCGTGGCCAGCGCAGGAAATCGGCCGGGGCGAAGGTCCGCTCCAGATAGGGCCCGAGCGAGGCCTGCCAACGCCTCTCGTCCATCCCGGTGGCCCGCTCGGCACGCCGCTCGGCGATCTCCCGACGCACCGCCCCGATCACGTACGCGTTGACCGCGGTGACCACCGGCATGACGGCGTCCACGTCGACGCCGCCCAGTGCGGCCACCGCGGTCTCCCCGTTGGCCAGCGCGTGCGGCCCGAGCTGGGGTCGGCCACCCAGTGGATCGGCGAGCCATTCATGCTCGTGAGCGGCGTGCCGGGCGGTTTCGGCAAGAGACCGCAGCACCTCCCGCCAGCCGTCCCCGACCGGCCGGATCCCGGCGTGGACGGCGTCGACCATCAGGTCGAGCAACTCCTCTCGAGATCAGCCGCGGTTCAGGTCCCTCGGTCGCCCCACGGGGACGGCGCGGCTGGCCAAGGGGACGGTGAGATGGGCTTCGCGGCTGCACCGCGGGGCTGCCGGCAGGGCGGGTGATGCGGCGGTGCCCCACGTGGAGAAGCCGGCGGGGCACAGGGTCATCGCCCTCCTGGCAGGCACTGTCTACGCGGCGGCAGGCCAGGTGGGGCCAACCCGGGGAGATCGATCACCAGCCAGGGCCTGGCACCGCTCCGCTCACCCCGGCCCCCAGGCACCCAGGCACCCACCGAAGCTCAGCATCCCCCCAGGCAGCGGTGTCGGCGCCTGCAAGACGGTGCCGGACGACGCCGATCCGGTGCGCACACACGTGCGATTGCCGGCGAGACAGGCGTACACACTGTCGGACTTCACCCCGATCAGGTGAATTCCACCGACCTGCGGCAACCGCACAAGCCCTTCACCAGTCACACACCCGCAAGTCATATTCACCTCAGGGGACCACATGAGCCAGCAGCACCCGCAGCAGCCGCACGAGCCCAACCAGCAGCAGCCCGGATGGGGTGGCCCCCAGACACCTCCGGGATACGCCACCCCGCCGTTCCGGCCGCTCCCGCCCAAGAAGTCCAGCGCGGGAAAGATCATCGGCCTGGGCTGCGCCGGCATCATCGGCCTGTTCGTCGTGATCGGCGTCATCGGCGCCGCGACGAGCGGCGGTGACTCCACCGACGACAGCAACAAGGACAAGTCCGTGGCGGCCGCCGACAAGCCGACGACCGACGACGTCAAGGACGAGCCCGCGGAGGAAGGGCCCGCCGAGGAGGAGGCGCCCGCCGAGTCCACCAAGACGCAGGCCGAGCAGTTCCAGGCCTGCGTGGCCAAGACCGGCACCGCGACCGAGAAGACCGCCGTCAAGCACGTCACGAAGGTCACCGGCGCCGACAAGCGCAACGACATCCTCGACGCTGCCGAGGTGTTCACCGACTTCTCCGGCGGCCTCATGGGCCCCCACCAGGGCGACGGCAAGCTCGTCGCCTCCGCCTTCACGTCGTGCTATGAGTCGGACAACGGCCTGGTCACCGTGTACGACAAGGACGGCGAGATCCTCGCCAACGCCAATTACTGACCCGGCCGTAGTTGCATCCGGCGCGCACGGACCCCGAGCGCACCGACGGCCTCCGCCCACCAGCGGGGGCCGTCCTGGACGCCTGGCTCGCGTTCGTCGCTGCCGTGCCGACCGGCGGCGAGCTGGTCCCGGTCGGCCGGACCTGGGACGCCCTGTACCGGAACGTCAGGACCGCGAGCATGCCAGCGGCCCCCCGGAGACAACTCCGGAGGGCCGCCAATACCCTGCTGAGCAGGGCTTATCTACCTGGTGGGCGCGGACGGTTTCGAACCGCCGACATCCTGCTTGTAAGGCAGGCGCTCTACCCCTGAGCTACGCACCCAGGACGAGTCGACAGCCTACATTGCCCGAGGCCGTGCCCGGCAAACCGCATCCGTGGAGCGGGCCGCGCCGGGCGTCACGGGGGTCCGGGGGTTAACCCCACCCCGGATCCGGGAGTCGGCCGGATCGTCCGGCCGACCATGTCTCCCTACCGTCGTGGGTGTCGAGAACAGAGGCATCCACGCGGGCCGCGGGGTCCGCCGCAGGGGGAGATCATCATGGCCCGTTTCACCGTCAAGGTCCGTACGGTGCTCGCCGCGGGGGCCGTCGTCGCGCTCGCCGCCACCGGGACCGCCTGTTCCTCTGCGGGGGACGACGAGCATCCCGACCACCGGTCGTTCGCTTTGGAGGGTGCCACCCTCACCGTGGACTCCGACGACTCGGCGCTCGAGATCGTCGCGTCGGACGAGCACCGCAAGGGCACGGTCCAGGTCACCCGCTGGTTCGACGGCTCGGTCCTGGTGGGCGACGGACCGGAGGTCACCTGGTCGATGAAGGACGACCGGCTGGTGCTGCGGACGCACTGCTCGGGCGTGGTCGCCGACTGCTCGGCCAAGCACCGCATCGAGGTGCCGCGCGGGGTCGCCGTCAAGGTGGAGGAGGACGACGGCAGTGTCCGCGCGCGGGGCTTCCAGGACGCCCTGAGCATCCGCACCGCGGACGGCTCGGTCCGGGTCACCGACTCCAGCGGGCCCCTGGACCTGCGCTCGGACGACGGTTCGGTACGAGCACAGGTCTCCTCGCGCCAGGTCAGCGCCCACACGCGCGACGGCTCGATCCGCCTCGGCCTGGAGGCCGTACCGGACCAGGTGGAGTCCGGCAGCGACGACGGGTCCGTGACGATCGAACTGCCGCGGGCCACCTACAAGGTGACGACCCGCACCGGGGACGGCTCGGTCGACGTGTCCGTACCCCGCGACGACTCCAGCGAGCACGTCGTGTCCGCGCGCAGCGGCGACGGGAAAGTCACCGTGCGGAACGCGAACTAACGTGCCCGTGTGTTCGTCATTAACCGGTGGGAGAATGACTCCGGGCAGGGCGAACCACAGCACGGGAGAGGGATGTGACGGCGACACCAGCGCGGCCGTACTCGCCGTCGGCACCGCGCGCCCGGCTGCGGGCGCTCGGGGACACCCTCGCACTCGCCGCCCTTCCCCTCGTCGCCGTCGTCCTGCTGCCCCCCGCCGCGTTCGCCGGCGGTGGCACCCGGCGCTGGTTCGGCGGGCGGGCCGAGAGCCAGCGGGCGGAGGCGCAGGCCGCGAAGGACGCCGCCGCGGCCGCCTTCTACGAACTGGACACCGCCCAGCGGGATCTGCGGATCTCCATCGAGACGATCACCGCGGTCGACCCCTCGCCCGCCGCCCGGCGCGCGGTCGCCGACTTCGAGGCCATCGGCCGGCGCATCGACGAGGCCAGTCACCAGTACATCCAGGCCGTCGACGCCCATGACCTGGACCGGGACGACCTGGAGGCCTCCGCCGCCACGCAGGCGCGCGGCGAGCTGACCCGCGCGAAGGCCGAACTGGTCCGCGTCAAGGGCGAGCTGGACCGGTTCACGGACGGCCTCGGGCCGCTCCTCGGCAAGGCGGAGACGCAGCTGGCCCGGCTGGCGCCCGCCGTGGAGCGGGCCCGCCAGAGCCTGCTGGCCGCGTCGAACGCGCTGGACGCGGTCCGGGAGACGGGTCTGAAGGCGGACGGTCTCGCCGCCCGGCTGGCCGCGTTGGCGCCCGAGCTGACCAAGCTCAACCAGGGCGCGGGGCAGCACGGCGTGCCGGGGACCCTGGAGCGGGCCGAGCGGGTCTCCCGCGAGGCGCAGGCGGTCCGGGCGGAGGCCGAGCGGCTGCCGGAGAGGGCCGCCGAGATCGACCACCGGCTGGTGTCCCTGCGCACGCGCGCGCAGGCGCTGACGACCCGGTCCGGGCAGGTCGAACCGATCCTGAGCGAGCTGCGCCGGCGTTTCACCGCGGCTTGCTGGCAGGACCTCCAGCACGTCCCCGACCAGTCTGTGGAGCACGTACGGCAGGCGGAGGCGAAGCTCGCCGAGGCGCAGAGGGCGCGGGACGCCCAGCGCTGGCCGGACGCGACGGCGCTGCTGTCGACGGCGCGGGCCCTGCTGAACTCCACCGACGAGGCCGTCTCGGCCGCCGGTGACCGGCTGACCAGGCTGAACGCCGTGCAGAAGGATCCGCGGCAGGAGATCGAGCGGACCCGCTTCGCGATCCGGGACGCGCAGCGGCTGGCGATGGCCGGTCGCCACACGCCCGACCCGCGGGACGCGCGGCCGCTGGACGAGGCGGTGGCCCGGCTGGAGCGGGCGATCGCCACCCTGGAGAACCGCCACCCGGACTACTGGCACTTCCTGACCGAGACGGAGGCCGTCCGGCACGCGGTGTCCGACGTGGTGAGCCGTATCCGCGAGGACCGCGGCGCCGGGCACTGAGCCCACCGCACACCCAGGCTCTGCGTTGCCCCCGACGCGCACCGGGCGGATATTGGAGGGGCGTACGACTCGGCTCACGCAGCGCTTCCAAGGGAGGCGGAGATGGCCACCCAGCTCATGCACTCAGGGACTCGGCGGCGGATCAGGCTGGACGACCACCTGCCCGTCGATCACCGTCTGAACACGGTCTACCGGATCGGCGCCGGTCTGATGGGCCTCGGGCTGCTCGTCTTCGGGATCTTCGGCATCATCGACCGGATCGGCTTCTTCGACACCGGCGGGGACACCGTCTGGAGCCTCAACACCAACGGCGCGCTCAGCTGGCTGTCGGTCGCCGTCGGCCTGCTGCTGCTCGTCGGCATGGTGATCGGCGGGAACTTCGCGTCCACGCTGAACATGACGCTCGGCGTGCTGTTCGTGGCCAGCGGCTTCCTGAACATGGGCCTGCTGGAGACGGACTACAACTTCCTGGCGTTCGAGATCCAGAACTGCATGCTCAGCTTTGTGATCGGCATCCTGCTGCTGGTCTTCGGGATGTACGGCAGGGTCGGTTCGGCCCTGCCGCACGACAACCCGTACTGGCGGGCCCGTCACCCCGAACTGGCGGAGGAACGGGACCGCGACCGTGAGCGGCGGGAGCAGTTCCCGGCGGAGCGCCGGGAGACGTCCCGGCCTGATGATCAGGGCCCGCCGAGGCCCTGATCGGGGACCGTACCGGTCAGGTGCGGTAGGCGTAGTACGCGGCGGTCGGGTACGACGCGATGATGCTCGCCACCGACCTGCTGTAGGTGTTGGTGGAGTGGTAGGTCAGGTACGGGACGCCCCGGCTGCGGGACGTGACGATCATGGTGTGGTCCTTGGAGCCGTCCTTGTCGAAGTCGACCTGGAGGACGTCTCCGACGTCCATCTGGTAGACGTTGGCGAGGCTGGTAGTCCGCTTGGAGTTCTGGGCGAACCAGGACCACTCGTTGACGCCGATGAACGAGTGCGACTGGATGTCGGCGTTGCCGAACCACCTGGTGTAGTCGTACACATAGCCGGGCACGTGCTTCCAGCCGCCCGCCTTCAGGGCCTGGCTGACGAAGTTGGTGCAGTCGCCGCCCGCGCCCTGCCCGTTGAAGTCCGGGTAGGCGGAGTTGTAGTTCGACCAGTACTGCTTGGCGTACGTGGCCATCGCCTTGTAGTCCAGGCCGCCGGCGGTGAAGTCCTTCGCGTTCGCCGGGCCGGGGTACGAGGTCGACGCTTTGGGGGCCGACGGCGTGGTGCTGGTGGTGGTCGCCACCATGGGCGCGACGGACGGCCTGGCCGTCTGGTTCACCGCGAGGCCCTCGTCGGTGTCGCGGATGCCGGTCAGCTGCCAGTTGCCGTGGCGGTCGGCGGTGAACGTCAGCTCGTGGTGGGCCTGGAAGCCGGTCGCCTTCGGCTCGTCGCCGCGGACCTTCTCGTAGGTGAGGGTCGTGGTCTCGGTGACCGCGACCTTGGCCTTGCGGCCCTTCACGTTCGTGGCGTCCAGCGTGACGGAGGTGCTGCCCTTGCTGTACTTCTCGCCGAGCTGGGCGAGCCGCTCCTTGCGCTGGTCCAGCGAGGACAGGGTGGCGTCCTCGGTGCGGTTCTGCTTCGACGACAGCTTGACGTCACCGGAGAAGCCGTCGGTCAGCGGCTTCCCACGGTTGTCCTGCTTGCCGTCGACCAGGGCTTCGGTGCGGTCGGTGAACACCGCGTCGGCGAGGCGCTGGAAGGTGGCCTTGGTCCTGGCGTCCACCTTGGGGTCGTCGACGACCGCCGCGCCGGCGCTCCAGTTGGGCAGCAGGGCCACGCCTGCGACGACGGAGGTGGCGGCTGCCCCGAGTATCGCGGCGCGGCGCCGCGTACGGCTCAATTTCCTTGACTTCACGAATGTTTCCCCTCTTGCCCCGGCGGCTGGATGCCGGGGTAGCGCATCTTTGCATGCCATGTGTGGCCCGTGTGAAGAGGGGGGCGGCCGTGTGGGCGAGGGAGTTATAGGACCGTCACTGCACAACCGCGTCCCGTGTCAACCCGGTTACTGGACGACGGTCGACCAGTCCGGCGACTGGGCCGGGTCGAGGGTGCGCAGCCGCTCCAGCGTGGCGGGCGTCTGCACGTCCATCCAGTCGGCCAGTTCCTTGAAGGACACGCACTTGACGTCCTTCTTGACGCACACGGTCTTGATGAGTTCGTCGACGGCCTTCATGTAGATGCCGCCGTTCCACTCCTCGAAGTGGTTGCCGATGAACAGCGGGGCCCGGCTGCCGTAGTACACGCGGTTGAATCCGGCCATGTAGGAGTCGACGGTCTCCTGCTGCCACTGCGGGTACTTGGCCGGGTCGCCCTGGGTCTCGCCCTCGGACTGGTTGTAGAGGAAGTTGAAGTCCATGGAGAGGCCCTGGTACTTGCCGCCCTCGTACGGGAGCATCTGGAGCGGGAAGTCCCAGATGCCGTCCTTCTTCGTGGGCCAGATCTGGAAGTCGCCGGCCGAGCTGGCGTCGTAGCGCCAGCCGTAGCTCTTGGCGGCCTTCAGCAGGTTGGCCTGTCCCTCCAGGCAGGGCGCACGGCCGCCGACGACGGCCTTCCTGAAGTCGAAGGGCAGCGGGTCCATGTCGGTGTAGCCGGTGTTCGTCTTCCACTTCTCGGCGAAGTCGAAGAACTGGTCGATCTCGCTCTTCCACTCCTCGACGCTCCAGTCGCCGCCGCCCTTGGCGCCGCAGAAGTGGCCGTTGAAGTGGGTACCGATCTCGTTGCCCTCCTCCCAGGCCTTGGCGAGGTCCTCCAGCGTGGTGCGGACGTGCTCGTCGGTGGGGAAGCTGATCGCCGCCGATCCCTTGGGGTGCTGCGGCGGGTTGTAGAGGTCCGCCTTGCTCTTGGGCAGCAGGTAGATGCCCGTGAGGAAGAAGGTCATGTGGGCGTTGTACCTCTTGGCCATCTCCCGGTAGTGGGTGAACAGGCCGTCGTCGCCGGCCAGGGCGCCGTCCCAGGAGAAGACGACGAACTGGGGCGGCTTCTCACCCGGCTTGAGCGGTACGGGCTTCAGGCCGCCCTTCTGCGGGCCGGTGTACGAGGTGGAGCCGTCCCCCAGCACTTTCGTCCTGCCGTCCCACTCCGGCTCCTCGCCCGCCGACGCCGTCGCCTTGCCGCCCTTGCCGGCGGAGGCGGTCGGCGCGGTGTTGTCCGTGCGGCTCAGCACCAGATAGCCCGCCACCAGGGAGGCGACGACGAGGAAGGCCGCCAGGGTCAGGAAACCCGGATGGGCGGCGGCGGGGCGGTTCGTTGCCCGGGCCTTGCGGCGGCGGCCCGACGGTGGCGTCATGTGCGGCTCATTCTCGAGGGGTTCGGGGACTGCGGTGCGGCCCGGCGTCAGTCGAGCGGGCTCATGGCTCTGGACCAGATGCCGTAGGGGACGCTGTCGTCCGCTGTGCCGTCGATGCCCTTCAGCGGCAGCGGTTCGAGACTCTTCGCCAGGTCGATGCGGTAGACGACGACAGCCGTGGAGACGGCCTCGTGCGTGCCGACGTACCAGGCGGACTTGTCGTCCTGGGTGGTGCCGGCCTTCCCCGCCACCTGGACGCCGTCGGGTGCCGCGTCGGGGTGGGCGGTGCGGAAGGACTCGGTGAGCGCGGAGGTGACCTCCTCGGCCGTGTCGGCGCCGACCGCGCGGGCCGGTCTGGGGAGGTTCAGCGGGACCTTGGTGCCGTTGTGGGTGATCTGCCGCACGGAGTACGGCTCGGTGTGCTTGCCGGCCGCGGCGAAGGTGGAGTAGCCGCTGGCCATGCGGATGGCACTCGGTGTGGAGCTGCCCTGCGTCATCGCGGGCACCTGCGCCCCGAGGCTGGAGGAGAGCAGTCCGGCCGCCTCGGCGGTGGCGCGCACCTTGTCCAGGCCGGTGTCCATGCCGAGCTGCATGAACGGCGTGTTCACCGACAGGGCCAGCGCCCGGTGCAGGGAGATCTGCCCGTAGGACTTGTCGTCGTCGTTGCTGGCGGCGACCTTCTTGCCGCTGCGGTCCCAGTACGGCCCCTCCGGCGTGGTCACCGGCACGTCGTCGTCGCCGTCGTAGACGGACTCCCCGGTGACCGGCGTGGCCTCGCCGTCCCGCGTCTTGTGCACCCCGTGCTCGAGCCCGGCCGCGTACACGAACGGCATGAAGGCGGAGCCGGCCGGGACGGTGGTGGCGTTGGACTCGTTGTAGCCCTGCGTACGGTGGTCGGGGCCGCCGTAGACGGCGAGGATCCGTCCGTCCGCGGCCACCGAGGCGGCGCCGTAGTGGGCGGTCTTCGCGTTCTTCGGGTCGTCCTTCAGGGCCTTGTCGCGGGCCTTGGTGACGGCGTCGGTGAGCTGCGTCTCACGGTCCTTCTCGAAGGTCGTGTAGATCTGGTAGCCGCCGAGGTCGAAGTCCTTGTCGCCGATCTTCGCGGACTTCTTGGCGTACTGGGAGGCGAGTTCGACGAGGTAGTCGCTCTGCTCACCGGTGTCGTACATCGGATTGCTCTTGAGCGGCTCGGGGAATTTCCTGTACGTGGCCCGCTCGGCCTTGGAGAGTTTGCCGATGACGACCATCCGGTCCAGGGTCCAGGTCCAGCGCTCGACGGCACGGGCGCGGTTGGCGCTGCTCAGGGTCGGGTCGTAGAGCCCGGCGCCCTTGAGGAGGGCGGCGAGGAAGGCCGCCTCGCTGGCGTTCAGCTCGCTGACGTCCTTGCCGTAGTAGGCCTGGGCGGCGCGCTGGATGCCGTAGGTGCCGCGGCCGAACCAGCTGGTGTTGAGGTAGCCCTCCAGGATGTCGTCCTTGCTCATCTGGTTGTCGAGCTTGAGGGCGATCATCGCTTCGGTGAACTTGCGCCGGACCGTCTGGCTCTGGTTCAGGTAGACGTTCTTGACGTACTGCTGGGTGATCGTGGAGCCGCCCTGGGTGTCGCCCTGGCCGAGGGTGCGGAACAGGGCGCGGCTGATGCCCTTGAAGGAGATGCCGGGATCGCTGTAGAAGCTCTCGTTCTCGGCGGCGAGGACGGCCCAGCGGACGTCCTCGGGGATGTCCTTGAGGGGCATCGCCTGCCGCTGCACCCAGCCGGTGCGGGCCATGGGCGTCCCGTCGGCCCAGAAGTACACGTTGTCCTGCTGGGTGGCGTAGGTGTTGAGGTTGTCCGGGACGTCGGTGGCGGCGTAGGCGACGACCAGGAAGAGGCTGCTCATGCCCAGGGTGGCGAGGACGCCTCCGAGCGACTGCCGCCAGGAGGGTATCCAGCGCCGCCAGCCGGTGCGGCCGGGCCGCGGGTACCGCGGGCGCACCCGGCGTGCGTACGGGGCGAGGAAGGCCGTGAGGCGCGCGGCGTACGGGGCGAGGACGGCGACGAGGGGTGCCAGTCGGGAGCCGAAGGCGGTCGTGAGCCGGGAACGCACGGGCGGGCGGGGGGCTTTTCTGCCCTTCCGCCGGTCTTCGGATACGGAGGATCCGGATATGGAGGATCCAGGTATGGACGATTGGCCCGGTATGTCGGGATCATCCTCACTACCCGGTATGCCCTCCGGTGGCACCCGCAGTTGCATGGTCTCGTCCGCCCTGAAAGAGGCGGGAACCTTCAACTGCATGGTGGCGTCGGCCGGCTCATGGGGCTCCTCCCCCTGCCCCGCCTGGGTCACTATGTCTCCCTCCGCACTCGGTATTGCTCGCGTAGGCAGACGTACAGACGTACGAGGGTCTGACATGGTTGCCGTCGGAACGGCAGCAAACCCTGAATCCCCCAACCTCGCGGTCATCGCGGCGCCCTCAAATTACCAGCGCCCTTCGCAAGTTCTCCACATAAGAAATCGACAGATGTGAACACCATCGAAACAGGAGGACCGGCGTCCGCGCGGAGAGGGATTAATCTTGCGGCATGCCTCGCTACGAGTACCGCTGCCGGACCTGCGGCGACACCTTCGAACTCAGCCGTCCCATGGCGGAGTCCGCCGCGCCCGCCGACTGCCCCGCCGGCCACGACGACACGGTCAAACTCCTGTCCACCGTAGCCGTCGGCGGCACGGTCTCCGCCCCCGCGCCCAAGGCGGGCGGCGGGAGCGGAGGGGGCGGCTGCTGCGGCGGCGGCTGCTGCGGCTGACACCCGGCCTCTCGCCCGGGTCAGGCCGGTCAGGCCCTACCTCTCGCGGACGCCCTTCAGGAACTCCCGCAGGATCCGCTCCCCCGCCAGCACCCCACGCTCGGGCAGCGCCGTGACCTGCGGTGCCGTCCAGGCCGCTTCGTGCAGCTCGCCGTGGCCGGGGCGCCAGCCCCGGTCCGACACCAGCAGCAGATCGGCGTCGAGCAGGGAGTCACCGGCCGCCAGCGTCAGCTCGGCGCCGGTGCGCCGGGCCACCTCGCGCACGGCCGCGCTCTTGGTCAGCGGCTTCGGCACGGCGTAGATCTTGCGGCCCTGGAGCGACACGGTCCAGCCGCGGTTCTCCGCCCAGACCGCCAGCTCCTTCACCCACTCCTCGGGCAGCAGCTCGCGCTCCACCACCAGGTAGGCGAACAGCTCCTCGGCGATGCGCTCCTTGCGCAGCCACAGCGGATCGGCGAAGGCCGCCAGGTGCGCCTGCACCTCCGCCAGCGGGGCGCACTCGTCGGCCAGCCGCGCGCTCACCACGGCCTGCCAGTCCGGGTCGGACACCCCGTCGACCAGCAGATGCCCGCCGTTGGCGCAGATCGCGTACTTCGGCGGCGGCCCCGGCAGGTTGATGCGCTGGTACTGCTTGCGGGTCCGGGTGGTCGTCGGCACGAACACCGCCGCGTCCCCCAGCTCGGTCAGCAGCTGCGCCGCCGTCTCCGTCAGGTACGACAGGGGACGGCTCTCGTGCACCTCCACGCACAGCAGCCTGGGCGCCCGCGCGTCCGGCATGGTCAGCGCGAGGGCCGCCGCGGAGTAGATGAGCGTACGGTCGAGGTCACTCGCCACCAGCACCGGCATCAGACCGCCACCGCCCTGCCGTCGGCGCCGGTCGCTCCGCGCGTGTACTGCGGGTGGATCAGCCCCACGCAGGTGTACGGCAGGTCACCGACCTCCTCCACCGGCACCCCGCGCTGCCCGGCGAGCAGCCGGACGTGGTCCAGGTCGGCGCCCGCCCCGGCCCGCGCCAGGATCTTCCACGGCACCCGGCGCAGCAGCACCCGGGTGGTCTCGCCGACGCCCGGCTTGACCAGGTTCACGTCGTGGATTCCGTACTCCTCGCTGATGCGCTCGACCGCGGCCCAGCCCTCCCAGGTCGGCTCCCGGTCGGCGGCCAGCAGCTCCTTCACCGTGGCGTCCACGGCGTCCGCGACCTCGGGGAAGCGGGCCGAGACGGCGTCCAGGAAGGCGCCCGACAGGTCCGCTCCGGCCAGCTCGCGGTAGAACTTGGCGCCGTGGAAGTCGTCCGGGCCGACCAGGTCGGCGCGCAGCACGGTCCGCGATATCAGGCCGGACACCGTCGAGTTGAGGCAGGCGGACGGGATCAGGAAGTCCTCGCGCGTGCCGTACGTCCGCACGCAGGAGCCCGGGTCGGCCAGCACCGCGATCTCCGGGTCGAAGCCGGTCGCGCCGCCCGCCGCCTCGAACTCCTCGACCGCCGCCGCCAGTTCCCGGGTGATGGCACCCTTGCCGGTCCAGCCGTCGACGAAGACGACGTCCGCCGGGTCGTGGTGCTCGGCCAGCCAGCGCAGCGCGTTGGCGTCGATGCCCCGGCCGCGGACGATCGACACCGCGTAGTGCGGCAGCTCCAGGCCGTGCCGGTGCTGGGCCCAGCGGCGCATCAGCACGCCGACCGGGGTGCCGGCACGGGCCAGCGAGACGAGCACCGGCCGCGGGGACCGCTCGGCGATCACCAGTTCCGTCACGGCGCCGACCGCCTGCGCCAGCCGGGCGGCGGACGTCTCCAGGGCCGCGTGGAACAGCTCCTGGTAGTGCTCGCTGGGCTGGTACTCCACCGGCAGCGACTCCGCGTAGTGCGCGCCGCCGCTCTGGATGGCCTCCTCGCGCTCCTCGGTCGGCGCCTCCAGCGTCACGTCCGAGAGGTCCTGGAGCAGCCAGCCGACCTCCTCGGGCGCGTACGAGGAGAAGGCGGGACCACGGAGGGGGTCGGGCAGCATGGCGGGCCTTTCGGGTACGTACAGCGGCTCGGGAACGTACGAGGGCACGACCGCGAGGACGACGTGCGAGGTGTGCGCGGCGAGCCGGTCCAGGAGGCCGCCGGGGGCGTGCAGCGCCGGGGTGTCGGCGGTGGAGTCGACGACGGCCACCACGGCGTCGAAGCCGGCGCCCGCGACGTTGTAGGCGTAGCGCTCGCCGGGGCCGTCGGCCGGATCGTCGTGGGCGGGGAAGACGATCCGGCTGCGTATCGCGTAGCCCGGGTCGTCGACCGCGAGGACGGGTGACCTGGTGGTGGTGGAGAAGCGCACCTCGGCGGCCGTGACCTGCTCCAGCTCACGGGCCAGCCGCAGCGGGGCGTACATCAGTTCCTCGAAGCCGAGGACGTGCACACGGCGTGCGCCCTCGGGCAGCGCCTCGGCGAGCCGCGCCGCCATCGCGGGCAGAGCACTCTCCAGCCGGATGCGGTGCTGCGGGGTGAAGCCGTGCCGGCCACCGTCGGGGAGGCCGCGGGGCCAGCGGAGGTCGACCCGTGTGACGTGGCCGGTGGCGGCGGGCTCCGTGGGGTCCGTCATGGCCGGCTCGTGCCGTACGACGAGCTCCTGGCCCTTCTCCAGCACCCCCTCCGGGAGCCGGACCGTGCCGGAGGCCGCCGTCACGAGGTCGACGCGGGCGTCGATCTCGCGGGCGAAGGCCTCCAGGCGGCCCGCGTCGGCCGGGGAGCGCATGTCGACCAGGGCGACGACGACGTACCGGCGGCGCGGGTAGCGCTCGTGCAGGTCGCGGATGGTGTTCAGGACGGTGTTGCCGGTGGAGAACTCGTCGTCGACGAGTACCAGCGGGCCGTCCCCGACGAGCAGCGCCGGGTCCTCCGGCAGCAGCAGGTGGGAGGTGGCGTGCGAGTGGGACTCCTCGAAACCGCCCGCCGGGACGACGCCGGGGACGGGGCGCCGGGTGGAGTGCAGGTAGGGCGCCGGGCCGATGCCGTCGGCGACGGAGTGGCCGAGGCCGGTGGCCGTCTCCGCGTACCCGAGGACGACGGCCTCGGCGGCCTCCGCGCCGAGCAGCTCGCTCACCCGGCGGCCCAGGGCGAAGCCGTAGCCGTACACCACGGACGGCGACTGGGGCACGTGCTTGCCCAGCACGTTCGAGACGAGCAGGTGGGCCCGCTTGGGGTTGCGGCGCAGGGCCAGCCCGAGCAGGTCCGTCAGCTTGTCGTCGCCCACGAGCCGGACCCCGAGCCGCTCGGCGACCCAGCTCCCGGGCCAGACCCCGTTGTTCACTGCGTTGTTCATGCGTCCCTATGTCGTGAGGAGGGTGGTGCTGGTGGTGCTGTGGAGGTGCGGAGGTTCAGCCGGGGATGCCCGCGGCGAGCAGGTCGACGAAGCTGACGTCCTCGTGTGCGACGCCGAAGACCTCGGCGCGCAGCATGGTCCGCTCGGCCCAGGCCCGGTGCGGCTTCACCTCGTTCATCTTGTTCGTGTACGCCGACCTCAGCACGCCCCCGCCGCCGCGCTCCGGCCGCAGGATGTCCGCCGCGTCGCCGTACTCCTCGTGGCTTACCACGGACAGCGCGTGCACGGCCGGTACGTGCGAGGGGTGGATGCAGGTCTTGCCCAGCAGGCCGTTGGCGTGGTCGAGGGAGATCTCGCGCAGCAGTCCGTCCATCGCGTGTTCGATCAGTTTCTCACGCAGCTCGACGGCCTGTCCTTCCAGGAAGGGGCTGTGCCGGAGCATCGGCTTGAACATGCGCTCGGGGACCCGGAAGTACTCCCAGACGGGCCCGGTCACCGTGAACCCGGTGCCGTCGGCCCGCCCCAGCATGTTCACCACGTCGGCGATCACGGAGGCGACGATCTGGACGTCGTAGGCGGTCATGTCGGGCGCCCGGCGCAGGCCGTACGACGAGCAGAAGTCGGTGACGCCGAGGCGCAGCGCGAGGACGCGGCTGCGGTACTTCTCGACGGCGCGGGCGATGCCCTCCAGGGCGTCCACCCGCGACTCGCGGTACATCAGCTCGGGCGTCTCCAGGACGGGCATGCCGAACAGCCGCCGGCCGCTGGCCAGCTCGGCGCCGGCCAGGGCCTCCAGGAAGGGGATGCCGCGCTCCTCGGTGAACTTGGGGAACACGAACCCGCTGAGCAGCCGCACGGCCGGGCCGAGGCGCCGGACCAGGTCCGGGATCTGCTCGGGGGTGCGGACACGGATGAACAGCAGCGGCGGATCCAGGCCGGGGCGGGCGGCCAGGTCCGTGAACTGGCGGACGAGGTTCTCCTCGCCCGCCTCCACGTCCTCGTCGCCGATGGAGTCCTCCAGGCACAGCACCATGGACACCACGCCACGCCCGGCCTGCTTCAGGATGTCCTCGGCCAGCCGGGGCCGGGTGGCCGGACTGTAGAGCGTGGCCCCGAGGGCGGCGGACAGCACCCGGGCCGGAGAGTCCGTGTCGAACGCACACGGCTCCCGGTGGAACAGGCGCTGCCGCACCTCAGGGGCGAGGTGCCCGAAATGACGCATATATCTCCCCCGTGGTGCAAGTCGAGCGTGTGGATTCGGCAAGAGGTGGCCGGTAATAGTACGTAGAGACCCATGTCCTGGGTTCCCACCGGCCATGAATTTCAGGTAACTCCAGGTAGCACAGAACGACACAACCCGGCAGGACCCGGCATCGTCCGATACGGGCGTGCCGGTTGCCGTCTACCCGCATTGTCGTGAGCAGAACCGAGAGGGCAGGATGAGCGCATGACGCACGCGATGCTGAAGGGGTCGAACGTCCCGCTGAAGGCCACCACGGTGCGGGCCGTGCTGCGCTGGACACCCGGGCAGGGGGTCCCGGACGTCGACGCCTCCGCGCTGCTCCTCGGCCCCGAGGGTCGTGTGCGATCCGACGAGGACTTCGTCTTCTACAACCAGCCCCGGCACCCCTCCGGGAAGGTCTGGCGACTCGGCAAGAAGCGTGGCGCCGAGGGCCTCACCGACACGATCCAGACAGATCTGGCCGGTGTCGAGTCCGACGTCAGCCAGATTCTGCTGGTCGCTTCGGCGGACGGCGCCACCTTCGACCGCGTACGCGCCCTCAGCATCCTGCTGTACGACGCGGCGGCCGCCGAGGGTGAGCCGCTGGCCACCTTCGACATCCGTCCGGAGACCGGCGAGGAGACGGCGCTGATCTGCGGCGAGCTGTACCGCCGCGGGGAGGGCTGGAAGTTCCGCGCGCTCGGCGAGGGCTACTCCAACGGCCTCAAGGGCCTCGCCACGGACTTCGGCATCTCCGTCGACGAGTCGGAGGGAGCCGCGGCCAACGCCGACATCGACGCCGGCTCCACCCCCAGCCTCTCCCAGCCGCTGCCGCCGGAGCAGCCCACGACGGGCGTCCCCCAGCAGCCCGCGGCCTACGGCTTCCCCGCGTCCCTGCCGACGTACGGCTACGGCTATCCGGAGGCGGCGCCGGCCGGGTCGGCCCCCGCCGCGGAGTTCCGCATGCCGCCGCAGGGACCGCAGTTCATCGGCCGGTGAGTCCGGTGCGGACGACCGGGGCGGCGGGAAGCTAGCGCTCGGCCTTGGTCTTGTAGCCGCGCCCCCACTGCAACCCCCACCCGTACAACCGGTCCAGCTCGGCCTGGAAGCCGTACACGAACCGCACCTCGCGCCTGACCATCATCTCGCCCTTCACGTTCTCGATCATCACCACCGCGCACGAGCGGGCCTGGGGGTGCCGCTCATCGAGGCCTATCTCGATGCGCGGCCCGTTGCTCGGGTAGAGCGTGACGATCGCGTGCGTACGGTCGAAGGCCGGCGTCTGGTCGTAGATGTAGACGAAGACCAGCAGCCGCTTGATGGAGTCCCGGTGGTCCAGGTTGACGTAGATCGTCTCGCCGGACGCCGAACCGAACCGGTCGTCACCGCTCAGCTTCACGAACGGCGCCGCGTTGATCTCGCCGAGCAGGCCGCCCAGCGGCTGGACGACGCCCTTCGTCCCGTCCGCCAGCTCGTACAGGCAGCCCAGGTCGAGGTCGACGTTGACCATGCTCTGGCTGTGTCCGATGACCTCCGGCGGGCGCAGCGCCTTCAAGGGGTGACGCAGCAGGCTCTCCCGCGGGTTGCCGCCGAAGTCGGAGGTGCGCATCCGCCACGCCAGGTTGATGCGCAGGTGCCCGGTGGCGGCGTCCTGCTTGGTGAGCGAGACCTGGCTGTGCCGTTTGGTCAGCTCTATCGCATTGCTCGCCGCACTGCCCGAGTCGAAGTCTCCGGCCCGACCGGGCCGGAGTCCGTCGAAGAAGCCCATTACCGCCCCCAAGTTCCACGCCCGAAAAACGCCTGTCCGCACAGTCCCCCGGAAACGACCGGCGGGGCGGCCGTCGAGGACTCGTCCTCGACGGCCGCCCCGCTCAGAGCGTTCCTCACCGGGAAGCTGATCACACTCCGGACGAGACCTCAGTCTTGTCGTCCGAGCCAGAGTTCCCCTCTGCCGCCGCCAGTGCCCGGTTACGGCGCACGGAGGACCAGAAGGACCAGGCGATCAGGACCACACCGACCATGCCGGTGATGAACTCGTGGATCTCGTACTGGATGGTGACGAGCAGGATCACCGCGAGGGCGCCGATCGCGTAGTGCGCGCCGTGCTCCAGGTAGACGTAGTCGTCGAGGGTGCCCTGGCGGACCAGGTAGACCGTGAGCGACCGGACGTACATGGCGCCGATACCGAGGCCGAGCGCCATCAGCACGATGTCGTTGGTGATGGCGAAGGCGCCGATCACACCGTCGAAGGAGAACGACGCGTCCAGGACCTCGAGGTAGAGGAACATGAAGAAGGCGGCCTGGCCGGCCAGGACGATCGCGGGCTTCTTCCGGCCGGTCCGCTCGGCCTCTTCCTCCGCCTCGTGCTCGCGCTCCTCCTCTTCCTCGAGCTTGCCCTCGAAGTAGCCGGAGAGGCCACCGACCACCATGTACGTGATCAGGCCGCCGATGCCGGAGAGCAGGACGGTCTCGGCCTTGTCCGCGGGCCCGGCGTGCAGGTGGGCGTGGGTGGCGAAGGTCATCGAGGTGACCAGCAGGACGATCAGGGCGATGCAGACCGACAGCATGTCGACCTTGCCCAGCTTGGCCAGCGGGCGCTCCAGCCAGCCGAGCCACTTGATGTCCCGGTCCTCGAAGATGAAGTCGAGGAAGATCATCAACAGGAACATGCCACCGAAGGCAGCGATCGCGGGGTGCGCGTCGGTGACCAGTTCCTGGTAGCGGTCCTTGTCGGTCAGGGCGAGGTCGACGGCCTCGATCGGCCCGAGCTGCGCGCTGATCGCGACGATCACGACCGGGAAGACCAGCCGCATGCCGAAGACGGCGATCAGGATGCCGATGGTGAGGAAGATCTTCTGCCAGAAGGCATTCATCTTCTTCAGGATTCCGGCGTTGACTACTGCGTTGTCGAAGGAGAGCGAGATCTCGAGGATGGACAGGATCGCCACGACACCGAAAGCGGTCCACCCCCCGTAGAACACCGCTGCGACGAGGCCGAGCGCGGTGACCGCGAACGACCACCCGAAGGTTTTCAGAACCACTGGCTACCCAATCCTGTCTCTGGGTCCCGGTCCCCCCAAGCGAAGCCTGGGGGAGGGTTTCCCCCGCGCCGTACGCGGCTTTACGAAACGTTGACTCCGAAGTCTAGAGCGATGCCCCGCAGTCCCGACGCGTACCCCTGGCCCACCGCACGGAACTTCCATTCCCCCTGGTAGCGGTAGAGCTCGCCGAAGATCATGGCCGTCTCGGTCGAAGCGTCCTCGCTGAGGTCGTACCGGGCGAGTTCCTGGCCGTCGGCCTGGTTCACGACCCGGATGAACGCGTTGCTGACCTGGCCGAACGTCTGGCCGCGCTCGTCGGCCAGGTGGATGGACACGGGGAAGACGATCTTGTCGCACTGGGCGGGCACCGTGGCGAGGTCGACGATGAGCGACTCGTCGTCGCCGTCGCCCTCACCGGTGAGGTTGTCGCCGGTGTGCTCCACCGAGCCGTCGGGACTCCTGAGCTGGTTGTAGAAGACGAACCACTCGTCACCCATGACCCGTCCGCCGGTGCACAGCAGCGCGCTGGCATCCAGGTCGAAGGGGGCTCCGGTGGTGGAGCGCGCGTCCCAGCCGAGGCCGACCATCACCTGAGTGAGGTTCGGCGCGACCTTGGACAGGGAGACGTTGCCTCCCTTGGCGAGCGTGACGCCCATGTGCTGGTCCTCCCCTAGGTCGTGCTTCTTCGGTTGTCTGCACGTCCGGCGCCGCCCGTAAACGGTGCGGCGCCGGACGAAGCCGTCACGTCATGGACGACGGCGTCTCTCAGGAATCGGCTCAGACGTTGACGCCGAAGTCCTGCGCGATGCCGCGCAGGCCCGAGGCGTACCCCTGGCCGATGGCGCGGAACTTCCACTCCGCGCCGTGCCGGTACAGCTCGCCGAAGACCATGGCGGTCTCCGTCGAGGCGTCCTCACTGAGGTCGTACCGGGCGATCTCCGCCTCGCCGGCCTGGTTCACGACGCGGATGAACGCGTTGCGCACCTGGCCGAAGGACTGCTGGCGGTTCTCGGCGTCGTAGATCGAGACCGGGAAGACGATCTTCTCGACCTCCGTGGGCACGGCGGCGAGGTTGACCTTGATCTGCTCGTCGTCGCCCTCGCCCTCACCGGTGATGTTGTCGCCGGTGTGCTCGACGGAGCCGTCGGCGCTCTTGAGGTTGTTGAAGAAGACGAAGTTGGCGTCGCTGGCGACCTTCCCCGAGCTGTTCAGCAGCAGCGCGCTGGCGTCCAGGTCGAAGTCGGTACCGGTCGTGGTGCGGACGTCCCACCCCAGACCGACGATGACCGCGGTCAGGCCCGGGGCCTCCTTGGTCAGCGAAACGTTGCCGCCCTTGCTGAGGCTGACTCCCACGAGTCCTCCATTGGTGTCCAGGGGCGGGGAGCCCCGTAGTGCGTCGGATATCGGATCAACGATTCGATCCTAGTGAGGGGTTCCCGCACCCCGCAGGCCCTGGAGCCGAAGAATCACGGGGTGTCGGCCGCGACGGCCACGAGATGGCACCGGACTGCGGAGCCGGCCGGGAACGCCGGTGACGGCCGGGATCAGAGCGCGTCGAGTGCCGAGACGTACGCACCGAGGTCGCGGGCGTCCGGCAGCGCGTTGACGACGGTCCAGCGCACGACGCCCTCCTTGTCGATGACGAAGGTGCCGCGCACCGCGCAGCCCTTGTCCTCGGCGAAGACCTCGTAGGCGCGGGACACCTCGCCGTGCGGCCAGAAGTCGCTCAGCAGCGGGTAGTCCAGGCCCTCCTGCTCGGCGAAGACGCGCAGGGTGTGGATGGAGTCGTTGGATACGGCGAGCACCTGGGTGTCGCGGTCGGAGAACTTCGGCAGGTTGTCGCGCACCTCGCACAGTTCGCCGGTGCACACACCGGTGAAGGCGAAGGGGTAGAACAGCAGGACGACGTTCTTGCTGCCGCGGAAGTCGGACAGCTTCACGGACCGGCCGTGGTTGTCCTTGAGCTCGAAGTCGGGGGCCTTGTCGCCGACCTGGATCGCCATCGTCGTGGAACCCTTTCTGGGGCTTCGCCGGAACCGGTTACGGCATTCGGGTGAGAACACCCCCGGAACGCCGTGAACCACCCTACGCAGCGGCCACGACGCACCTGTGGACGGGCCGATGCGGGATCGGCCCGTCCACAGGTGCTTGAGAGGGGTTTGTTGCGGTTTTCCGCTACCTCGACGAGGTCATTTCCTGGACGTGGTCACTTCTTGGACTTGGCGGCCTTGGGCGTCACCAGCCGGCTGCCACTCCAGTCCTTGCCCACGCTGACGCTCTTGCTGGCCGACAGACCCGCCGTCGTCGCGGCTTCAGAGATGTCACTCGGTTCCACGTACCCCGTCCGGCCGGTCTTCGGCGTCAGGAGGAGGATCGAACCGCCTTCTTCGATGTACGTGGTGGCGTCCACCAGCGCATCCGTCAGGTCGCCGTCCTCGTCGCGGAACCAGAGCACCACGGCGTCTGCGACGTCGTCGTAGTCCTCATCCACCAGGTCGCTGCCGATGACTTCCTCGATGGACTCGCGGAGCTCCTGATCGACGTCGTCGTCGTAGCCGATCTCCTGGACCACCTGCTCGGGCTGGAACCCCAGCCTGACGGCAGGGCTCGTCCGCTCCTCCGCGTGGTCCGCGGTCGCGCTCACGGGTTGCCTCCTGATCATGTTTCGGGAATAACTCAGCCACGCGCGTGCGCGAAGCATTGGCCGTAGTCCACACGGGCCGGACGGATCGCGCAAGTACCCGGCGGTTCGGACCGCCGAAACGGTGACGATCCTGGCGGTGTCGACGCAACTCCCGGCACGCGAGGCGGACGGAAGGTGACGTGCACCACACCTATCTGCCCCGTTTGCGTATTTGAGAACCACCCAAGGGTACGAGACTCGAACGGGTGCCGGTTACCTCGGGGTAGAGATGACGTTTGCGGCCCCTAGGTACACGATGGGGGCGGTGCAGGTACTGGAGAACGTACGGGACGTCCAGCCCCGCAGACAGCCCCACGCACAGCCCCACAGCCCCACACAGCCCCTCTGACAGGTAAGGAACAGCGTGGCTTCCGGATCCGATCGCAATCCGATCATCATTGGCGGCCTTCCGAGTCAGGTTCCTGACTTCGATCCCGAGGAAACCCAGGAGTGGCTCGACTCCCTCGACGCCGCCGTCGACGAGCGCGGCCGGGAGCGGGCCCGCTATCTCATGCTGCGCCTGATCGAGCGGGCCCGCGAGAAGCGCGTGGCCGTGCCCGAGATGCGCAGCACGGACTACGTCAACACCATCCCCACACGAGCCGAGCCGTTCTTCCCGGGCAACGAGGAGATCGAGCGGAGGATCCTCAACGCGACCCGCTGGAACGCGGCCGTGATGGTCTCGCGCGCGCAGCGGCCGGGGATCGGCGTCGGCGGCCACATCGCCACCTTCGCCTCCTCGGCGTCGCTGTACGACGTGGGCTTCAACCACTTCTTCCGCGGCAAGGACGAGGGCGACGGCGGCGACCAGGTCTTCTTCCAGGGCCACGCCTCCCCCGGCATCTACGCGCGCGCGTTCATGCTCGACCGGCTGAGCGAGCAGAACCTCGACGCGTTCCGCCAGGAGAAGTCGAAGGCACCGTACGGCCTGTCCTCGTACCCGCACCCGCGGCTGATGCCGGACTTCTGGGAGTTCCCGACCGTGTCCATGGGCCTCGGGCCCATCGGCGCGATCTACCAGGCGCGGATGAACCGCTACATGCACGCGCGCGGGATCGCCGACACGTCGAAGTCCCACGTGTGGGCCTTCCTCGGCGACGGCGAGATGGACGAGCCGGAGTCGCTCGGCCAGCTGACCATCGCCGCGCGCGAGGGCCTGGACAACCTGACCTTCGTCGTCAACTGCAACCTCCAGCGCCTGGACGGCCCGGTGCGCGGCAACGGCAAGGTGATCCAGGAGCTGGAGTCGGTCTTCCGGGGCGCCGGCTGGAACGTGATCAAGCTGATCTGGGACCGCACCTGGGACCCGCTGCTCGCGCAGGACCGCGACGGCACCCTCGTCAACAAGATGAACACGACCCCGGACGGGCAGTTCCAGACCTACGCCACCGAGTCCGGCGCGTACATCCGCGACCACTTCTTCGGCGACGACCAGCGGCTGCGCGCCATGGTCGAGGGCATGACCGACGACCAGATCCTGCACCTGGGCCGCGGCGGACACGACCACCGGAAGATCTACGCGGCGTTCAAGGCGGCCGTGGAGCACACCGGCCAGCCGACGGTCATCCTGGCGAAGACGGTCAAGGGCTGGACCCTGGGCCCCAACTTCGAGGGCCGCAACGCCACGCACCAGATGAAGAAGCTGACGGTCGACGACCTCAAGCGCTTCCGCGACCGGCTCCACCTCCCCATCTCCGACAAGGAGCTGGAGAGCGGCGCGCCGCCGTACTACCACCCGGGGCGCGACTCCGAGGAGATCCAGTACATGCACGACCGGCGCAAGGGGCTCGGCGGGTACGTCCCGACCCGTGTCGTGCGCGCCCAGCCGCTGCCGCTGCCCGACGACAAGACGTACGCGAGTGTGAAGAAGGGGTCCGGTCAGCAGTCCATCGCCACGACCATGGCCTTTGTGCGGCTCCTGAAGGACCTCATGCGGGACAAGGAGATCGGCAAGCGGTTCGTGCTGATCGCGCCGGACGAGTACCGCACGTTCGGCATGGACTCGTTCTTCCCGAGCGCGAAGATCTACAACCCGCTGGGCCAGCAGTACGAGTCGGTCGACCGTGAGCTGCTGCTCGCGTACAAGGAGTCCCCGACCGGGCAGATGCTGCACGACGGCATCTCCGAGGCAGGCTGCACGGCCTCGCTGATCGCGGCCGGTTCGGCGTACGCCACGCACGGCGAGCCGCTCATCCCGGTGTACGTCTTCTACTCGATGTTCGGCTTCCAGCGCACCGGCGACCAGTTCTGGCAGATGGCGGACCAGCTGGCGCGCGGTTTCGTGCTGGGAGCGACCGCCGGCCGTACGACACTGACCGGCGAGGGCCTCCAGCACGCCGACGGGCACTCCCAGCTGCTCGCCTCGACGAACCCTGGCTGTGTGGCGTACGACCCGGCGTTCGGCTTCGAGATCGCGCACATCGTCAAGGACGGTCTGCGCCGGATGTACGGCCCGGACAGCGAGGACGTCTTCTACTACCTCACCGTCTACAACGAGCCGATCCAGCACCCGGCCGAGCCGGAGAACGTGGACGTCGAGGGCATCCTCAAGGGCGTCCACCGCTTCAGCGAGGGCACCTCGGGGTCGATCCCGGCGCAGATCCTCGCCTCGGGCGTGGCCGTCCCCTGGGCCGTGGAGGCCCAGCGGATCCTCGCCGAGGAGTGGGACGTCCGTGCGGACGTCTGGTCGGCGACCTCCTGGAACGAGCTGCGGCGCGAGGCGGTCGAGGTCGAGCGGCACAACCTGCTGCACCCGGAGGAGGAGCAGCGCGTGCCGTACGTGACGCGCAAGCTCAGCGGGGCCCAGGGGCCGTTCGTGGCCGTCTCCGACTGGATGCGGTCGGTGCCGGACCAGATCGCGCGCTGGGTGCCCGGGCCGTACCAGTCGCTGGGCGCGGACGGCTTCGGCTTCGCGGACACCCGTGGGGCCGCGCGCCGCTTCTTCCACATCGACGCCCAGTCGGTGGTCCTGGCGGTGCTGACCGAGCTGGCCAAGCAGGGCAGGGTCGACCGGTCGGCGCTGAAGCAGGCCATCGACCGGTACCAGTTGCTGGACGTGGCCTCGGCCGACCCGGGGGCGGCGGGCGGCGACGCGTAGCGGCATCCCCCGACGGGGCGGCCGAGGGGCGGCGGAGCCCGATGGCTCCGCCGCCCTTACGCGTTCTTTACCATGCGGGCATGGAGCAACAATCGGCGCAGGAACGCTGGGAGCGGCGGACGCAGCGGCCGCTGCTGGCGCTGGCCGTGGTGTTCGCCGTCGCCTACGCCGTACCCATCGTGCACAGCTCGGCCGGACCCTCGCTGAAGTCCGCGTGCGCCTGGATCGAATGGGGGGTGTGGGCGGCCTTCGCCGTGGACTACGTGGTCCGGCTGGTGCTGGCCGAGCAGCGGCGGGCGTTCGTCCGTACGCACTGGCTGGACCTGTGCGCGGTGCTGCTGCCGCTGATCCAGCCGCTCAGGCTGCTGCGGCTCGTGTCGACCCTGCTGCTGGTGGGGCAACGGGCCCGGATGGCCTCGCAGGTCCAGCTGACGACGTACGTCGCGGGCTCGGTCGTGGGGCTGCTGATCTTCGGCTCGCTCGCGGTGCTGTCGGTCGAGCGGGAGTCACCGGAGGGGAACATCCGGTCGCTGGATGACGCGCTGTGGTGGTCCTTCACGACGATGACGACCGTGGGGTACGGCGACCACGCGCCGACCACGGGGCTCGGGCGGCTCATCGCGGTCGGGCTGATGCTGTCCGGGATCGCGCTGCTGGGTGTCGTGACCGCGAACATCGCCGCGTGGTTCATCGAGCGGTTCGAGAAGGACGACGTGGAGGAACGCGAGCAGACGGAGGCGATCCGGACCCTCACGGACGAGGTCCGCGCCCTCCGTGCGGAGGTGACGGCCCTGCGTGCCCCGGCCTCCACGGGGGCCTCCGCCCCCGGATCCCCGACCTATGTCCACTCGCCACCCGACTCGGCGGGATAGAAAGCGGGGGCGAAGGACGGGTCTGGGGGCGCGGCCCCAAGGTTCGGGACGGGAAGGGGCGGCGAGGGCGAGGACACCCCCGCCGGAGCCCCCCGCCTCACAGCAACCCGTTCCCCGCCGCCCCCGAGAGCCAGACCAGCGCCAGCAGCGTGTCGATCGCTCCGAGGACCACGGCGACCAGGGCCGGCACCGGGCGGGGTCCCGCCCAGCTGCGGCCCATGGCCAACCAGCCGCAGACGATCGCCGCGGGGCCGAGAACGATCCCCAGCGCGAAGAATCCGGCGACCGCGCAGACCAGGCCGACAATGCCGAGCGTCGCGCTGTCCGGCCCGGTCCGTGACCACGTCCGGCCTCGTGAGCGGGGGTTCCTGCGCGTTCCGTGTCCGAAGCCCGCCATCGTCAACTCCCTTGAACCTGGGGCTGCTTCGATGGTTCGGGTACCCGCCTCACGCCGGTTATGCAGCAACGGGCGAGGGCCGGCGGCGCGCTGTCCCCCTCCGGCAGCGCGCCGCAGCCCTGGCCGCCCTCCCATCCGGAGGGCTTGACCCACTGTGACCTGCGGCGCGTACCGGAGGCGAGAAACCTTTAGCGTTGTCACCCTGATAGGGGAATTCCGCTGAAGTTCCGTCAGGATCGGAGATCCGGCAGCACCGAAGTCCCGTCAGGCGTAGGTCCCGGCAGAACCGAAGCCGCGTCAGGGCCGAGGTCAGATGTGACCGACCCCGGCGCCCGCCTCCGCGTTCACCCCGCGCTTGGTGAGCAGCGCGACGAACACGGCCACCACCGCGACCCCGGCCGCGACGAGCGACGCGAGGCTCATCCCGGAGATGAAGGTGTCGTGGGCGACGTCGGTGATCTTCGCGGCGACCTCCGCGGGCGTGCCCGGCGCCACCGGCGCCACCCCGACCTGGACGGCCTCGGAGGTCTGGTCGAGCTGGGCCGGGGTGAGTTCGGGCAGGCCCGCGCCCGTCCAGTTGCCGGGCAGGTCGCTGTCGACCTTGGAGGCCATCACGCCACCGAGGACGGCCGTACCGAGGCTGCCGCCGATCTGCATGGCGGCCTGCTGGAGACCGCCGGCGACTCCGGACAGCTCCATGGGGGCGTTGCCGACGATGACCTCGGTGGCGCCGACCATGACGGGGGCGAGGCCGAGGCCGAGCAGGGCGAACCAGACGGACATCGCGAGGCTGCCGGTGTCCGTCCCCAGGGTGGACATGCCGAACATGGCGACCGCCACGCACACCATGCCGCCGGCCAGCGGGATGCGCGGGCCGACCTTGGTGATCATCGCGCCCGCGAGCGGGGAGCCGACGATCATCATGCCGGTGAGCGGGAGCAGGTGCAGGCCGGCGTCGATCGGGCCCATACCGTGCACGTTCTGGAGGTAGAACGTCACGAAGAAGAGGCCGCCCATGAAGGCGATGGCCATCAGGACCATCAGCACGACACCGGCGGACAGCGGCACCGAGCGGAACAGGCCCAGGGGGACGAGCGGTTCCCCGACGAAGTTCTCCCAGAGGGCGAAACCCGCGAACAGCAGCACCGAGCCGCCGACGAACGCCCAGGTCCTGCCGTCCCCCCAGCCCCACTCGGGGGCCTTGATGAGGGCCCAGACGAGGCAGAACATCGCGCCGGAGAGCAGCACGATGCCGAGGATGTCGAAGGAGCGCGGGGCCTTCTCGGCGCGGTGGTCGAGCAGCATCACCACGCCCAGGGCGACGGCGAGGATGCCGACCGGCACGTTGATGAAGAAGACGGACTGCCAGTTGACGCGCTCGACGAGGACGCCGCCGAGGATCGGGCCGCCGGCGGTGGACGCGCCGATGACCATGCCCCAGATGCCGATGGCCATGTTGAGCTTCTCGGCCGGGAAGGTCGCCCGCAGCAGGCCTAGCGCGGCCGGCATGAGCAGCGCGCCGAAGACGCCCTGGAGAACGCGGAAGGTGACGACGAACGCGATGCTGTCGGACAGGCCGATCGCGCCGGAGGCGGCGGCGAAGCCGACGACGCCTATCAGGAAGGTCTGGCGGTGGCCGAAGCGGTCACCGAGCTTGCCCGCGGTGATCAGGGAGACGGCGAGGGCGAGGAAGTAGGCGTTGGTTATCCACTGCACCTCGGCGAAGGTGGCGCCCAGGTCCTTGGCGATGGCCGGGTTGGCGATGGCCACGATCGTGCCGTCCAGGGCCACCATCATGACCCCGACGGCGACGGTGATGAGCGTGAACCACGGGTGGCCGCGCAGCCCCTTGGCCGGTGGCTGGTCCGACGGGGTGGAGGGCGACTTGTCCGCCGGCCCCGTCGTGTCGATGGTGGTCTGACTAGTCATGCGTCCGAGGCTAATGACAGCCACTGACAGTTGACAAACCGATTCACAAGTCGGTAACTGACACGTCACTTGCCCTTGCCCCAGCGGGGTGGACGGCAGAAGGAGAGGGCCGCCATGGAGACCACCACGCCGCCACGGCCAGGGCTGCGGGAGATGAAGAAACGCCGCACCCACGACGAGCTGCTGCGGGCGGCCGTCCGTCTGTTCACCTCGCAGGGGTACGAGCGGACGACCGTCGACGAGATCGCGGAGGCCGTGGACGTCTCGCAGCGCACCTTCTTCCGCTACTTCGCCGGCAAGGAGGAGGCCGCCCTCGCCCTGGAGGGCATCACCGTCGGGCATTTCGTCGCGGGGGTGCGCGCCCGCCCGGCCCACGAGGCGCCGATGGAGGCCCTGCGACAGGCGGTCCTGGAGGGCTGGAGCTCCCTCAGCGAGGCCATCGAGTCGATCGCGTCCGTCGAGCTGTATCTGCGCATGTACCGCGTGATCGAGTCGACGCCCGTCCTGCTCGCCGCCCATCTGCGGCGCTCGGCGGAGACCGAGGAGGCGATCGCGCGGGTGCTCGCGGAACGGGAGGGGCTCGACGTGGACGCCGACCCCCGGCCGCGGCTGGCGGTGGCCGTGTTCGGCGCGGTGATGCGGGTGACGGAACGGCAGTGGATCACCGGCGAGGACTACAGCCTGGAGGGGATGCGCGAGCTGACGTCCCGCTACCTCGATCAGGTGGGACCGGCCCTGCTGGGCGGCTGGCGCGCCGACACGTGACGTACGACGTGATCGCGTCCGCCTGGACGGGTGTGGGGTCCGAAGGGTGCTATGACCACCGACACGCCCGATGAAACGTGATCCCCGTCACTCCTGTCACCCGAGACCTTCTCGTTCTCCTAGTGTGTCCTCCCAGTGACTTCCTTCGACACCTCCCCGCAACTGACGGCATGGCGCACACTGCTCGCGCTGGCCGTGGTGTTCGTGATGCTGGCGACCACCGGTTGGACCGCCATGCACCGGCACGAGGGGACCACCGCGCTCAAGTCCTCGCTCAGCGCCTGGGAGCGCGGCCGGGTCGCCGGGCGGCAACTGCCCGACCCGCAGGCGGCCCCGGCCCGGCTCGCGCGGTTCTTCGCCTCCCTCACCGCGGCCCAGCGCGGCAGACTCGCCGAGCGCTATCCCCTCGCCGTCGGCAACATGAACGGCGCCCCCGCCACGCTCCGCTACCGCGCCAACCGGATCGCGCTCCAGGAGCAGATCGGGGTGGAGCGGGCCCGGACCCGGGACAAGCGGCTCTCGCCCGCCGGACAGCACGAGGCCGGGCGGCGCATGCACCGCCTCGAGTCGATGGCCGGCGTCGACCGCCAGATCCTCGCCTTCGACCCGGAGGGCACCGGCCGGGTCGCCGAGGTGTTCGGCGACCTCGACCGCGCCGAGCGGATATCCGTCGTCGTCCCCGGCGTGGACACGGCCCTGCTCACCTTCCAGCGCACCAACCGCGAGTACTCGGCGCCGGTCGGCATGGCCCAGGCGCTGTACGCGGCCGAGCGCGAGGTGCGCCCCTCGACGCGTACGGCCGTGATCGCCTGGGCCGACTACACCTCGCCGGCCGGGCTCGGCATCGACTCGGCCACCGCGATGCGCGCCGAGCGAGGCGCCGTACGGCTGAACGCGCTGGTGCGCGGCCTGCCCGGCACCTCCCCCGTATCCCTGTTCTGCCACAGCTACGGCTCCGTGGTGTGCGGGGTCGCCGCGCACACGCTGCCGGACCGGGTGTCCGACATCGCGGTCGCCGGCAGCCCCGGGATGCGGGTGGAGAACGCCGCGCAACTGCACACCGGGGCCCGGGTGTGGGCGATGCGGGACTCCGACGACTGGGTGCAGGACGTGCCGTATCTGGAGCTGGGCGGTCTCGGGCACGGCGCGGACCCGGTGGCGTCCGGGTTCGGCGCGCGGGTGCTGTCGGCCCGCGAGGCCAGGGGCCACGGAGGCTACTTCGAGCCCGGCACGGACAGCCTGCGCAACTTCGCGGACATCGGCACCGGCGAGTACGGCTCGGTGCGGTGCGCCGACGACGATGACGCGTGCCGGGCGGATCTGCCCGGCACGACCACGGCCGGACGCGCGTAGAGACGCAGGAATTGCGGTGCGCGCGGGGAGGGGACGAGGGAGCGAGTGCCACATACGATGAGCCGCATGGGTGACGTACTGGCCGGATTTCATGCCGCCTGGGAGTTCGAGTCCGACTCCGTCCTCATCCGCTACGAACGGGGCATCCGCACACCCAAGCTGTTCTCCGCGCTGGGCGAGCGACGGATCCCGCTGGCCGCGATCGAGGCGGTCACGCTCGAACCGGGCAGGCGCGGGACGGTGGTGCTGCGCATCGCGCCGCGGCCCGGCGCCGATCCGCTGACCGAGGCGGCGGCAGGACAGCTGAAGGACAACTGCGATCCGTACCGGCTGGTGCTGCCGGGCGAACGGGACGCGCTCGCGGAGTACTACGCCGACGAGCTGCGGGCGGGGCTGACGGAGTCCGGTCCCGCCGAGCGGTTCCTGGTGGCCGCTCCGGAGGTGCCGCTGTCGTTCAAGGCGTACGACGCGAAGGCGTCCTTCGACGGGCGGACCGTACGGTTCCGCTGGTTCTGGACGGGGGCCTCGTCCGCGAAGTGGAAGGCCGGCGACCAGAGCTTCGCGGTGTCGGAGCTGAGCGGGGTGGAGTGGCGCTCGCCCGAGGTCTTCGAGGGGTATCTGCGGCTGCTGCGCGGGGACGACCTGCCCGCGCAGGCCGACCAGGACCCGGCGACCGTGGTGTTCGGGCTGGGGTACGGGGCCGTGCACGAGTCGCTGCCGTTCGCGGCGGCCGTGCTGTCCGCGGTACGTCGCGGCGGTGGGCCCATGGCCGCGGTGGCGGCCTCGAGCCCACGCCGCGATCCGGCGGACGTGGCCGAGCGGATCCGTCATCTCGGCGAACTCCACACGGCCGGACTGGTCACCGACGAGGAGTTCTCCGCGAAGAAGGCGGAGCTGCTCGCGGAGCTCTAGTCCCTAGCGGAGCTCTAGTCCCTAGGAGAGGGCTTCCCGGCCGGCCGAGGTGAAGGTCATGTCCGCGTACCGGTCGCCCGCGACCTTGTCCGCGATCGGCTCCAGGAGCGCCAGCTCGTCAGCGCTCAGCTCGATGGCCGTCGCGCGTACGTTCTCCTCCACCCGGCCCGCCTTGCGGGTCCCCGGGATCGGGATCACCGGCAGGCCGTGGACGCCGGCCTGCTGCTGGACCCAGGCCAGGGCTATCTGGGCCGGGGTGGCGTCGTGGGCCCGTGCGACCGCGCGGACCGGCTCCAGGAGGGCGGCGTTGGCCGCCGCGTTCTCGCCGGTGAAGCGGGGCTGCTGACGGCGGAAGTCGTCGGCGGTGAGGTCCTT
This sequence comes from Streptomyces sp. NPDC058335, assembly GCF_042723915.1. Classification (NCBI taxonomy): domain Bacteria; kingdom Bacillati; phylum Actinomycetota; class Actinomycetes; order Kitasatosporales; family Streptomycetaceae; genus Streptomyces; species Streptomyces sp. NPDC058335. Next base: position 150,506 of record NZ_JBHXHX010000010.1, read on the forward strand.
GTCGGCGTCGGCGAAGGAACCGGTGAGGAAGCCTCGCCCGAGCGGGGAGTACGGCACGAGCGCGACACCCAGCTCACGGGCGGCGGGCACCACCCGGTCCTCGATGTCCCGGCTGAACAGCGACCACTCCGACTGCACGGCGGCGATCGGGTGCACGCCCTGCGCGGCCCGCAGCTCGGCGGCCGTGACCTCGCTCAGGCCCAGGTGCTTGACCTTGCCCTCGCGCACCAGCTCGGCCATCACGCCGACGGTGTCCTCGATCGGCACGGCGGGATCGCGCCGGTGCATGTAGTAGAGGTCGATGACGTCGACGTCCAGGCGCTTCAGGCTGGCCTCGACGGCCTGGCGGATGTAGGGCGCGTCGTTGCGGATGACCCGGCGGGAGGGATCGTCCGCGGGGATCGACAGGGCGAACTTGGTGGCGATGACGACCTCGTCGCGGTGCGCCTTGAAGAACGGGGCGAGGAACTCCTCGTTGGCGCCGGCGCCGTACGCGTCCGCCGTGTCGTACAGGGTGACGCCCAGGTCCAGGGCGCGGTCCAGGGCGGCCCGTGACTCCTTCGCGTCCGAGGGGCCGTAGGCGAAGCTCATGCCCATGCAGCCCAGGCCCTGCACGCCCACCTCCGGGCCCGCGTCGCCGAGTCGTGCCATGGGGATCCTGCTGTCGGTCATCGGGTCCTCTCCGATTCGTACGCCCGTGTGGCGTCCGAGTAGAACGTGATCTTCCGGTCGAGTACGGCGAGGGTGTCCTGGAGTTCGGCGATCCGCGCCCGGACGTCCCGGCGGGTCTGTTCGAGCAGCTCGCGGCGCTCGCCGAACGTGTCCTCGCCCTCGCGCACCAGCTCCGCGTACCGGACCGTGTCGGCGACCGGCATACCGGTCAGCCGCAGCTTTCCGACGAGGTCGAGCCAGTCGAGGTCGCGGTTGCTGTAGCGGCGCTGGCCGGTGTGCGAACGGTCGACGTGGGCCATCAGCCCGATCCGCTCGTACCAGCGCAGGGTGTGCGCCGTCAGGCCGGTGAAGGCGGCCACCTCGCTGATCGTGTAGCTGTCCTGCCCGTCGGGGCGGGGATGCCCCGGTGGCGGGGCGGAGCAGACGTCTGCGGGGTGGTCTTCTTCGGTGGTCACGGGTGTGGTCTGCAACACCGTCATGCCCTCCACGCTATGACCTTCGAGCGCACTCCAAGCAAGCGATTACGGTAAGAAGTCCGAAGGTAGGCTCATGGCCATGTCGCTCACGAGCCTCGCGCTGATCGAGAACTGGCCGGTCCCCTCCGCCGCGGCGGGTGTCGTACGGGCCGACGGTACGGTCCTGGGCACGCACGGCCCGGTCGGCCGGCGTTTCCCGCTGGCCTCGGTGACCAAACCGCTGACCGCGTACGCCGCCCTCGTCGCCTACGAGGAGGGCGCGGTCGAGCTGGACGAGCCGGCCGGGCCGCCCGGAGCGACCGTCCGCCATCTGCTCGCGCACACCTCCGGTCTGGCCTTCGACGAGCACCGCGTGACGGCGCCGCCCGGCGACCGCCGGCTGTACTCCAACGCCGGTTTCGAGCAGCTCGGGGACCACATCGCGAAGGCGACGGACATCCCGTTCGCGGAGTATCTGCGGCAGGCGGTGCTGGAGCCGCTGGGGATGGCGGCGACCTCGCTGGAGGGCTCGCCCGCCAAGGACGGCGTGTCGACCGTCGAGGATCTGCTGCGGTTCGCCGCCGAGGTGCAGGCGCCGCGGCTGCTGGACCCGCGGACGGTGGCGGCGGCGATGACCGTCCAGTACCCCGGCACCAAGGGTGTGCTGCCGGGATACGGCCACCAGAACCCCAACGACTGGGGGCTCGGCTTCGAGATCCGGGACTCCAAGTCGCCGCACTGGACCGGCGGTTCCTCCTCGCCGCGGACCTTCGGACACTTCGGGCAGTCCGGTACGTTCCTGTGGATCGACCACGAAGCAGGGGCCGCCGCCGTGGCGTTGACGGACCGCGCGTTCGGACCGTGGGCGGCCGAGGCATGGCCCGTGTTCACGGACGCGGTGCTCGGCGAGGTGCGGGGCGCCGGTGCCGCCCGCTGATCTCCTCCGCTAACCTCCCTCTGCACAGCACCCAATGCGTGGATCTCGGGGGAGAACGATGACAGGCGTTCAACAGGGCGGCCATTTCCGTCCGTTGGAGAGCGGTGACCCGACCTCGGTCGCGAGCTACCGGCTGGCCGCGCGGCTCGGCGCGGGCGGCATGGGCACGGTCTACCTGACGTACACGCCCGGCGGGCATCCGATCGCCCTCAAGACGATCCGTCCGGAACTGAGCGAGGACCCGGAGTTCCGCCGCCGGTTCCGCCAGGAGGTGCAGGCCGCCCAGCGTGTGCAGGGCTTCTACACCGCGCCGGTCATCGACTACGACACCGAGCACGCCCAGCCCTGGCTGGCCACCGCCTATGTGGCCGGGCCCTCGCTGGCCGCGGCCGTCGGCGAGCACGGGCCGCTGCCGGTGCCGTCGGTCCTGCTGCTGCTCGCGGGCATGGCCGAGGCGCTGTCGGTCATCCACGGGGCGGGCATCGTCCACCGCGACCTCAAGCCGTCCAACGTGCTGCTCGCCTCCGACGGTCCGCGGGTCATCGACTTCGGGATCGCCCGCGCCGCCGACGCCACCGCGCTGACCGGTACCGGCGTCTCCATCGGCACGCCCGCGTTCATGTCGCCCGAGCAGGCCGCCGGGAAAAAGGTCACGCCCGCGTCGGACGTGTTCGCGCTCGGTCAGGTGGCCGCGTTCGCGGCGCGCGGCACCGGGGCGTACGGGGACGGGCCCTCCCACGCGGTGCTGTACCGGATCGTGCACGAGGAGCCCGATCTGAGCGGGCTCGCGGAGCAACTCGGCTTCATCGCCCGCTGCCTGGCCAAGGACCCGGCCGAGCGGCCCTCCCCCGCCGAGATCATCACCCTGTGCCAGGAGGCGTCGCCGACGCCGCTGCGCCAGTCCGGGTCGTGGCTGCCGGAGGCCATCGCCGCGCAGATCACCCAGCGGGTGTCGGCCTCGGCCGCGCTGGCGGCGCCCCCCGCACCGACGGCGCCGGTCACCCAGCCCGACCTGAGCCCGCCCCCGCAGCCCCCGCAGACCCCCGCGCAGGCCCCGGTGCACGCGGCGCCCACCGCCGCGGCCACGCATGTGCCGCCGACGCCCTCGTTCGGGCCGGTCGTCCCGCCGCCCCACCCACAGGCCCCGTACCAGCCGTCGTACAGCCCGCCGACCGGGCCGCAGCCGCCCTTCCCTCATCAGCAGCACGCCCATCCACAGCCCGCCTGGCGTCCGCTGCCGCTGCCGCCGAAGAGGAGCCAGACCGGAAAGTGGATCGGGATCGGCATCGCGGCCGTGGTGGGCCTGTCCTGGCTCGGCGGCTGCGCGTCCTTCATCAAGGGCCTCGGCGACTCGTCGGACGCCTCGGCGACGAGTGGCGGCACCAGCGGCGGAACCAGCGGCAGCACCGACTCGCAGAGCACGCGGCCGCAGCCCGATCCCACCCCGGTCATCTACCGGGGCATCAACATTCCCGAGAGCTACTCCGTCCGGTTCGCGGACTCCCCACCGAAGCCCATCGAGGCCCCCGACGGCAGCAGCCCCCGCTACGAGTCGGACAGCGACCTCTACTACTACGACGCGGGCGGCTCGAGCAGCGACCCTGTGCTGGGCAGCAGCGGCGAGAAGGTCGTCCTGCTGAACAACGCCCAGAAGGGCTCGCTGGCCACCTGCCGCGCGGAGACCCGGTACACCAAGGAGATCGCGCTCTCCCAGGTCTCCAAGGGGTCGCAGATGTGCGTGCACAGTTCCTTCGGCCACATCGCCCTGGTCACCTTCAAGGGCAGCGCCCCGGAGAACGACCCCAGCGACTACGTCACGGTGGACGTCACGGTGTGGCGCAACGCGGAGGACCCCAGCTCGGAGGGGTAGGCCGGCTCAGGCCGACATCTCCCAGACCAGCACCTCGGCCGGGCTCGCCCCGGCCACCAGTTGCAGATCCTTCTCGTCGGCGGCGCGCACCGCGTCCCCCGGCCCCAGCTCGTGCGGGCCGAGCCGGACGGTGCCGCCGACGACATGGACGTAGACCCGCGGCGCGTCGGGCACGGCCGTCCGCTCCCCCGCCGACAGCCGCCGTACGTGCAGCATCGCGCCGGCCTCCGGGACGGCGTACGGCGTGGAGTCGGCGATGCCGCGGACGAGGTCGTAGGCGGGCTCGCCGCCCGGCTCCAGCGGGGCCAGCCACATCTGCACGAAGGTCAGCGGTCCCGTGCCGTCGTTGCGCTCGACGTGCCGCACCCCGGCCGCCGAGCTGAGCCGCTGCACGTCGCCGGGGCGCACCGACGTCTCGTGGCCGCGGGAGTCGCGGTGGGTCAGCTCGCCCTCGACGACCCAGGTGACGATCTCCGTGTGGCTGTGGGGGTGTTCGCCGAAGCCGGCGCCGGGGGCCAGGCGCTCCTCGTTGCAGGCGATCAGGGCGCCGAAGCGGAGGTTGCCGGGGTCGTAGTGGGGGCCGAAGGAGAAGGCGTGCCGGGTCTCGATGCCGGCCGCCGGGTCCCCGCCCGGGTAGCGCTCGTCGGCGCGGCGTACGTCCATCACGGGACCACCGTAGACCCGCCGGCGGACGGGCCGTGCCCTCGCCCGCGACCCGCCCACGCATGGTCGCGTCCCGATAAGGCAGTCTTGTCCACGTGCCCGAACCCGAAGTCCGCAACACCCGAGCCGCAGCACACGCCGCCCACGCCCACACCGCGACCCTGAAGCGGCTGGAGAAGTCCTCCGGGAGTCTCGCCGCCCAGGCCATCACGCGCATGGACGAGACGCTGCCGTGGTACCGGGCCATGCCCCCGGAGAACCGTTCCTGGATCGGTCTGGTGGCCCAGGCGGGCATCGCCGCGTTCACGGAGTGGTTCCGCCGTCCCGACGCCCCGCAGGCCATCTCCACCGATGTGTTCGGGACGGCGCCGCGCGAGCTGACCCGGGCCATCACCCTGCGGCAGACCGTCGAGATGGTGCGCACCACGATCGAGGTGATGGAGAGCGCGATCGACGAGGTCGCGGCCCCCGGCGACGAGAACGTGCTGCGCGAGGCGCTCCTGGTGTACGCCCGCGAGATCGCCTTCGCCACCGCCCAGGTGTATGCCCAGGCCGCCGAGGCACGCGGTGCCTGGGACGCGCGGCTGGAGTCGCTCGTCGTGAACGCCGTGCTCAGCGGGGAGGCCGACGAGGGCGCCGTCAGCCGGGCCGCCGCCCTCGGGTGGAGCGCGCCCGAGCATGTGTGCGTGGTCCTCGGGACCGCGCCGGACGGGGACTCCGAGCTGACGGTGGAGGCGATCCGGCGGGCCTCGCGGCACGCCAAGCTCCAGGTGCTCACCGGGGTGCTCGGCTCGCGGCTCGTCGTCATCGCGGGCGGCAGCGACAATCCGATGGCCGTGGCCAAGTCCCTGATCGGGCCGTTCGCGGCGGGGCCGGTCGTCGCGGGCCCTGTGGTGCCCGACCTGCTCGCCGCGACCCGCTCCGCGCAGGCCGCCGCCGCCGGACTCAAGGCGTGCTCCGCCTGGCAGGACGCGCCGCGGCCGGTGCTGGCGGACGATCTGCTGCCGGAGCGCGCGATCGCCGGTGATCCCGGCGCGCGCGAGCAGTTGGTGGAGGAGATCTACAGACCGCTGGAGGAGGCGGGCTCCGCGCTGCTGGAGACCCTCGCCGTCTATCTCGAGCAGGCGTCCAGTCTGGAGGGTGCCGCGAGGATGCTGTTCGTCCATCCCAACACCGTGCGCTACCGGCTTCGACGTGTGACTGACGTCACCGGTTGGTCGCCGTCGGATGTACGCTCTGCGTTCACCTTGCGCATCGCGCTGATCCTGGGGCGTCTCGTCGACGGGGACCCCCAGAGCTAGCGTTTTGTCGGAGGCCCACAAAACCCCCTGCCGTTCTTCGTCCCTGTCCCCACGGGCGGCCGTGCCCGTACCCAAGAGAGAGTGTGAGAGTGCTCGTACTCGTCGCTCCCGGCCAGGGCGCACAGACGCCCGGCTTCCTGACCCCCTGGCTCGAACTGCCCGGCGCCGCCGCCCGTGTCGCCGGGTGGTCGGACGCCATCGGACTGGACCTCGCCCACTACGGCACCCAGGCCGACGCGGACCAGATCCGCGACACCGCCGTGGCACAGCCGCTGCTGGTCGCGGCCGGAATCCTGTCGGCCGCGGCACTGGGCGACCTCGCGGACATCGCGCCCGGCGCGGTCGCCGGTCACAGCGTCGGCGAGATCACCGCCGCCACGTTCGCGGGTGTCCTCGACGACACCGCCGCGCTGACCCTCGTCCGCAAGCGGGGCCGGGCCATGGCCGAGGCCGCCGCGATCACCGAGACCGGCATGTCGGCGCTGCTCGGGGGCGACCCCGAGGTCTCCGTGGCGCACCTGGAGAAGCTGGGCCTGACCCCGGCGAACGTCAACGGCGCCGGCCAGATCGTCGCCGCGGGCACGCTGGAGCAGCTCGCCGTGCTGAACGAGGACAAGCCGGAGGGCGTGCGCAAGGTCGTTCCGCTGAAGGTCGCCGGCGCGTTCCACACGCTCCACATGGCCCCCGCGGTCGAGACGCTGGCCGCCGCCGCCAAGGAGCTGTCCCCCGCCGACCCGAAGATCGCCTACGTCTCCAACAAGGACGGGCAGGCCGTGGCGACCGGCGCCGAGGTCCTGGACCGGCTGGTCGGCCAGGTCGCCAACCCGGTCCGCTGGGACCTGTGCATGGAGACCTTCCGGCAGCTCGGCGTGACGGCGCTGATCGAGGTGTGCCCCGGCGGTACGCTCACCGGTCTCGCCAAGCGCGCCCTGCCCGGCGTGAAGACGCTGGCGCTGAAGACCCCCGACGATCTCGACGCGGCCCGCGAGGTCATCGCCGAGCACAGTGCCTGACAAGGAGCCGACGAGCATGTCGAAGATCAAGCCCAGCAAGGGCGCCCCGTACGCGCGCATCCTCGGCGTGGGCGGCTACCGCCCCACCCGGGTGGTGCCCAACGAGGTGATCCTCGAGACGATCGACTCCTCCGACGAGTGGATCCGCTCGCGCTCCGGCATCGAGACGCGGCACTGGGCGAACGACGAGGAGACCGTCGCCGCCATGTCGGTCGAGGCGTCCGGCAAGGCGATCGCCGACGCCGGGATCACCGCCCAGCAGATCGGCGCCGTGGTCGTCTCGACCGTGTCGCACTTCAAGCAGACCCCGGCCGTGGCCACCGAGATCGCCGACAAGCTCGGTACGAACAAGGCCGCCGCCTTCGACATCTCGGCCGGCTGCGCGGGCTTCGGCTACGGCCTGACCCTCGCCAAGGGCATGATCGTCGAGGGTTCCGCCGAGTACGTCCTGGTCATCGGCGTGGAGCGGCTGTCCGACCTGACCGACCTGGAGGACCGGGCCACCGCGTTCCTGTTCGGCGACGGCGCGGGCGCGGTCGTGGTCGGCCCCTCGCGGGAACCGGCGATCGGCCCGACGGTCTGGGGTTCCGAGGGCGACAAGTCGGAGACCATCAAGCAGACCGTGCCGTGGACGGACTACCGCGACGGCGAGGTCGCGAAGTTCCCGGCGATCACCCAGGAAGGCCAGGCGGTGTTCCGCTGGGCCGTGTTCGAGATGGCGAAGGTCGCCAAGGAGGCGCTGGACGCCGCCGGCATCACCTCCGCCGAACTGGACGTCTTCATCCCGCACCAGGCCAACGAGCGGATCATCGACTCGATGGTGAAGACCCTCAAGCTGCCCGAATCCGTCACGGTCGCGCGTGACGTACGGACCACCGGAAACACCTCGGCCGCCTCGATCCCGCTCGCGATGGAGCGGCTTCTGGCGACCGGCGAGGCGAAGAGCGGCGACACCGCGCTCCTCATCGGATTCGGGGCGGGTCTCGTGTACGCCGCGACGGTCGTTACCCTCCCCTAGGCACTCCGTGCCGGATCATGCGGTCCGGAACGGAAGACACCCAATGCCACACCCTCTGGAACACAACGAAGGAGCGCCGACATGGCCGCCACTCAGGAAGAGATCGTCGCCGGTCTCGCGGAGATCGTGAACGAGATCGCCGGCATCCCGGTCGAGGACGTCCAGCTGGACAAGTCCTTCACCGACGACCTGGACGTCGACTCGCTGTCCATGGTCGAGGTCGTCGTCGCCGCCGAAGAGCGCTTCGACGTCAAGATCCCCGACGACGACGTCAAGGACCTCAAGACCGTCGGCGACGCGACGAACTACATCCTCAAGAACCAGGACTGAGCCACTGCTGGGGCCGGATGATCCGGCCTGCCCCGCCACCCGGCGGTGGCGCCGCTGAATCCCGATCGTTGGAGAAAGAATTCCCGTGAGCCCGACCAATCGCACCGTGGTCGTCACCGGTATCGGCGCAACCACACCGCTGGGTGGCGACGCAGCCTCTACCTGGGAGGGCCTGATCGCCGGCAAGTCCGGCGTCAAGCCCCTTGAGCAGGACTGGGCGGCCGAGCAGGCCGTCCGTATCGCGGCGCAGATCGCCGTGGAGCCCACCGAGGTCATCCCGCGGCCGCAGGCCCGCAAGCTGGACCGCTCGGCGCAGTTCGCGCTGATCGCGGCTCAGGAGGCCTGGAAGGACGCCGGGTTCGAGGCCAGGGCCGGCGCCGAGACATCGGACGCTGCCGCGTCGGGCGCGTCCGTCGACCCGGACCGCCTCGGCGCGGTCATCGCCTCCGGCATCGGCGGTGTGACGACCCTGCTGGACCAGTACGACGTGCTGAAGGAGAAGGGCGTCCGCCGCGTCTCCCCGCACACCGTGCCCATGCTGATGCCGAACAGCCCGTCCGCCAACGTGGGTCTGCTCGTGGGCGCCCGCGCGGGCGTGCACACGCCGGTCTCGGCGTGCGCGTCGGGTGCCGAGGCCATCGGCTACGCCATCGAGATGATCCGTACGGGCCGCGCGGACGTCGTCGTCGCCGGGGGTACGGAGGCGGCGATCCACCCGCTGCCCATCGCCGCGTTCGGCAACATGATGGCGATGTCCAAGAACAACGACGACCCGCAGGGCGCCTCGCGTCCCTACGACACCGGGCGCGACGGCTTCGTGCTCGGCGAGGGTGCCGGTGTGATCGTCCTGGAGTCCGCCGAGCACGCCGCCAAGCGCGGGGCGCGGGTGTACGCCGAGGCGGTCGGCCAGGGCATCTCCGCCGACGCCCACGACATCGTGCAGCCGGAGCCGGAGGGCCGCGGCATCGCGCACGCCCTGCAGAACCTGCTGGACCGCACCGACCTGGACCCGGCGGAGATCGTGCACGTCAACGCGCACGCGACGTCGACGCCGGCCGGTGACGTGGCCGAACTGAAGGCGCTGCGCAAGGTGTTCGGGGACGACACCGACCACATGGCGGTCTCGGCGACGAAGTCGATGACCGGTCACCTGCTCGGCGGCGCGGGCGGTGTGGAGTCGGTGGCGACGGTCCTCGCGCTTTACCACCGGGTGGCTCCGCCGACCATCAACGTCGAGAACCTCGACCCCGAGGCCGAGGCGAACGCGGACATCGTCCGCGGCGAGGCGCGCAAGCTGCCCGTCGAGGGCCGTATCGCCGCGCTGAACGACTCGTTCGGGTTCGGCGGGCACAACGTGGTGCTGGCGTTCCGGACGGTCTGAGAACCGCTTGTACGTGTGTGAAGGGGCCCCACCCGGAGGTGGGGCCCCTTCGCGTTCGGTCTCGCGGCGTCCGGTCCCGCATGTCACACCACCTGGTGCAGCCACCTCACGGGGGCGCCCTCACCGGCGTAGCGGAACGGCTCCAGTTCGTCGTCCCAGGGCTTGCCCAGGAGCTTGGCGATCTCCGCCTCCAGGTCCGTCTCACCGCGCTGGGACCGGGTCAGGGCGGCGCGCAGCCGGTCCTCGGGGATGAGGATGTCGCCGTGGATGCCGGTGACGGCGTGGAAGATGCCCAGGTCGGGGGTGCAGCTGTAGCGCTCGCCCTCGGCGGTGGCGCAGGGCTCGGCGGTGACCTCGAAACGCATCAGGTGCCAGCCGCGCAGCGCCGAGGCGAGCTTGGAGGCGGTGCCGGCCTCGCCCCGCCAGGAGAACTCCGAGCGCCAGGTGCCGGGCGCGGCGGGCTGCCGGATCCAGTCGAGGCTGACGCGTGTGCCGAGCACCCCGGCGACGGCCCACTCGACGTGCGGGCACAGCGCGCGCGGCGCGGAGTGCACGTACAGAACTCCACGTGTCGTCACCGGGACCTCCGGGCAGAGCGGGACAGTCTTGCAGGCTGGCATGGCGGCTGTGGCGGGCGGCCACGCTGATGGCGAGGCTACCGTGCGGCGGCGCGAGGAGTGTGACGTACCGTCGGTCCCGGGCCGCCGAACGGCCCCCATTCACCCGGCAGGACGCCTGTACCGGCGTGATCGTTGCTTCCTGTCGGGTTCGGGAACTCCCGGACGTTGTCCTGGGTGGGCCGGCGAATCGTCCGGCCGGGGACCGGCCGGCGAGCGGGACGACCGAGGGGACACCAGGGGATGCCGAAGTTGAGCCACCGCTCGCGGGCCGTGGCCGCGGTGACGGCCGCGGTCGTGCTGGGCGCGGCGGGCTGCGACGTGCTGGGCGGGGACGGGCCGGGCGAGTCGGACGCCCAGGAACAGCGGAAGCCCTCGGCGTCGCCGGCTCCGGTGTGGGACAGCAGCCCCGCCTCGCTGGCCGCGGTGGGCGACTCCATCACGCGCGGCTTCGACGCGTGCTCGGTGCTGTCGGACTGTCCCGAGGTGTCCTGGGCGACCGGCGACAGCGGCGAGGTGAACAGTCTGGCCGTACGGCTGCTGGGGGTGGCGAAGGCGGCCACGCACAGTTGGAACTACGCGGCGTCCGGGGCGCGGATGGCGGATCTGCCGGCGCAGATGGCGCGGGCGGCGGCGAAGAAGCCCGCGCTGGTGACGGTGATGGCGGGGGCCAACGACGCCTGCCGGGCGTCGGTGGAGGCGATGACGCCGGTCGCCGACTTCAGGTGGGGGTTCGAGGAGTCGCTGCGCACCCTGCGCCGGACCGCGCCCGCCGCGCAGGTGTACGTGGCGAGCGTGCCGAACCTGAAGCGGCTGTGGTCGCAGGGGCGGACGAACGTGCTGGGCAAGCAGGTGTGGAAGCTGGGCGTCTGCCCGTCGATGCTGGGCGACGCGGACGCGCTGGACTCGGCGGCGAATCTGCGCCGGGAGACCGTGCAGCAGCGGGTGGAGGACTACAACACCGTGCTGAAGGAGGTCTGCGCGAAGGACCTGCGGTGCCGGTTCGACGGCGGCGCGGTGTACGAGTTCCGCTTCGGGACCGACCAGTTGAGCCACTGGGACTGGTTCCACCCGAGCAAGGACGGTCAGGCCAGGCTGGCCGAGATCGCCTACCGCAAGGTCACCGCCCGCGGCGCGTGACTTAGGGTTTCACCCATGAGCGAACACTTCGGAACACTTTCCGACGGCACCCCGGTGCACCGCTGGACCCTGGAGCGGGCGGGCGTCCGGGTGCGGGTCCTGTCGTACGGCGGGATCGTGCAGTCGGTGGAGGTCCCGGACCGGGACGGGCACATGGCGGACGTGGTGCTCGGGTTCGCGGACCTGGACGGCTATGTCACGCATCCGGAGCCCTATCTCGGCGCGCTGGTCGGGCGGTACGCGAACCGGATCGGCCGGGCCCGCTTCCCGCTGGACGAGGTGACGTACTCCCTCGCGCCGAACAACGGCCCGAACTCGCTGCACGGCGGTCAGCGCGGTTTCGACAAGCGGGTGTGGGAGGTGCGGCCGGTCGAGCACGGGCTGCGGCTGAGCCGGGTCAGCCCGCACGGCGAGGAGGGCTTCCCGGGCCGCCTCGAGGTCACGGCGACGTACACGCTGGACGCGTCGGGAGCGCTGCGGTTCGTGTACGAGGCGGTCACGGACGAGCCGACGGTGGTGAACCTGACCAACCACAGCTACTTCAACCTGAGCGGCTCGGGCCACGCCGGCGGGCACGAGCTGCGGCTGGCCGCCTCCCGGTACACGCCGGTCGACGACGGCCTCATCCCGACGGGCGAGCTGGCCGAGGTGGCGGACACCCGCTTCGACTTCCTCACGGCCCGCAAGGTCGGGGGCGGCTTCGACCACAACTTCGTGCTCGACAAGGGCGTCACGGCGGAGCCGGTCGAGGTGGCGGAGCTGTACGACCCGGCGTCCGGGCGGGTGCTGACGGTGGCCACGACCGAGCCGGGGATCCAGCTGTACACCGCGGACCACCTGGGCGAGCCCTTCGGGCCCGGCGAGGGCATCGCGCTGGAGACCCAGCACTTCCCCGACTCGCCGAACCGCCCCGAGTTCCCGAGCACCGAGCTGCGGCCGGGCGGGGTGTACCGGTCGGAGACGGTTTACGGGTTCTCGGCACGGTAGCCGGGGCTTCTCCGCACGGTGGCCGGGGACCGCTTCCGGGTGGCTCTCGGGCCCGGGGAACGTAAATAGCCCCGGTCCAGGGGTCAGGTCCCGGACCGGGGCTGCTCTTGGGGCGCAGGTCCCACGTCAGACGTTAATCGTCGCGGTGCTCCTGCGGTCCGCGAGAGACCTACCCACCTGGATTTCGTACGAACCCTTCACAAAGAACCACCGGTGGGCCGCCTCCTCCCAGATCTCGAACGCGCGGCGCGGGAGGGTGACGACGGCCTCGGCGCGCTCCCCCGGGCCCGCCTCGACGGCGGCGAAGCCGGGCGGCCGGCGTGCCGGGCGGCCGGCGTCGGGCTCGGTGGGCGCGAGGTGGGCCTAGAGCTCGACGGTGTGGAGGGTGTCGTGGGTGACGCCGTCGGGGAGGTCCGTGCCCTCCACTGGATCTGCCCGTTGGGGGCCGAGCCGGTGCCGATGAGACGCCCGGACAACCAGGCGGCCAGACCCCGGACACCCGGAACACGCACGCGGCCTTCGCGCGGTGCGGACGGGTGCCCCATGGCGTGAACCACACCTGTCACGCGATACTTCCGGCGTCCCGCGCCACGCGCCCCACCGCGACGGAAGGACCTCAATGGCCCCGCGTTCCCCACGAGTTCGTGCAGGACTCCTCGGCCTGGCCCTGGCGGCCTGCCTCTCGGTGCCGACCTCGGCCACCGCGGCCACCTCGCCCGCCGCCGCGGCCGATGCGTCCTCGGTCGCGGCCCCCACCGTCGAGGAGCTGCGGCTCGACCGGGCGGCGCCGCGGGAGATTCTCGCGGCGTCCGGATTCGACACCGTGACCCCCGAGTTCGCGCGGCTGCTCGGCGCCGCGCGCTCCTATGCGCAGGCCCGCCGTGTCGTCGTACGCGAGGGTGCGGCCCTGTGGCGGCGGGCGGTGGACCGGGCGCAGGGGCGGGGGCCGGCCGGCGGGGAGCTGAGCCGGGACGACGACCGGCCGCTGTACTGGGCGCGGTTGGGAATGTCGCGCGAGGTGCGGGAGTGGGAGCCCGGGTTCGGGCTGAGCGAAGGGCGACGGGCGGCGCTGATCGGCGACTTGGAGCGCGCCTCGCGCGGGCAGACCGACATTCGCCATCCACGGGGCGCCACGGGGCTGAAGCGGGTTCTCGTCACCGGTTTCGACCCTTTCACGCTGGACCGTGACGTGCGGATCTCCAACCCGTCCGGGGCGAGCGCGCTGGCGCTGGACGGCACGGTGATCGAGACCGCCCGGGGTCCGGCCCGGGTGGAGACGGCCGTGTTCCCGGTGCGCTGGCGGGACTTCGCGGAGGGCACGGTGGAGCGGGCACTGCGGCCGTATCTGCGGCAGGTGGACCTGTTCACGACCGTCAGCCAGGGGCGCGTGGGCCGGTTCGACGTCGAGCGGACCAACGGGGCCTGGCGGGGCGGTTTCCCGGACAACGAGAACGTGAGCCGGACCGGGACCGTCCCGGTCGCCGATCCGGCCTCACAGCCCCAGTGGACGACCACGACCCTGCCGTACCGGGAGATCGTGGCGGCGGACACCGGCCGGTTCCCCGTCTACGACAACACGAGCGTGACCGAGATCCCGGTGGGCGGCACCGGTCCCGTCGTACGGCCGGACGGGCCCACCGCCGGGTCGAGCGCGCGGGCCGGGGGCGGCGGCGACTACCTCTCCAACGAGATCGCCTACCGGGCGACCCTGCTGCGCGACCGGCTCGGGCTGCGCGAGGCGCTGCCGGGCGGCCATGTCCACACGCCCGTCCTCCAGTTCGGCGCCGGGAACACCGATCCGGCCACGGGGACGGTGACGGACCCGGAGTTCGTGCGCAACCGGCTGGACATCATCGCTCAGGTGCGGGCGATCGTGGCCGTGGCGGTCAGTGGGACCGCGGGATAGCGTCCGGCTCCTCGCGGTCGTTCTCGTCCCTGGTCTCCTCGCCCAGCAGGTCCCGTGCCATGAGCGTCGCTCCCGCGACCGCGCCCGGCATCAGGAACACCGCGACGAAGGGGACCAGGAAGGCGACCGCGAGGGGTGTGCCGAAGCCCCAGACGAGGGTCCGGCGGGAGCGCAGCAGGGCGAGCCGGGACCGTGCGTCGACGGTACGGCGCTGGAGGGCGACGGACGTCAGTTCCTCGGTCAGGAAGAAACCGGTGACGAAAAGGCCGATCACCGGCACGACCGTCTGGCCGAGAAACGGGATGAAACCGAGTGCGAAAAGCAGCACGCCCCACACCAGCGCGCGCAGCACGACCCGCAGGCTGTCGCGGGCCGAGATCCACAGCTCGCGCCAGAGCGGCAGCCCGGACACCGGGGCCGAACCGTCGGGGGAGACATCACGGTCGACCGTCTCGGAGAGGGTCTCGTAGAACGGCTGGCCGATGAGCAGCGTGGCCGCGGTGAAGGTCACCACGGCGAGCAGGAGGGCCAGGGCGAACAGCACGGCGGTGAGGAACCCGCGGAACAGTCCGCCCCAGGGACTCGACCAGTCGTCGGCGAACGGTGTCGCCCAGCCCACGAAGTCCGCGCCCCACACGGCGAGCGCCACGAGCGCGCCCAGGTAGAGGACCAGCGTGATCAGGCCGGGCACGAGCCCGAACCCGTACTGCTTCCCGTGCCGGGCCACCCAGCGCTGGCCCTGCAGGAGATATCCGAAACCCGCCCCGAGATCATGCATGGCCGGATCCTATCGGGGCGCGGGCATGCCATCCGCGCCGCTGCGCACCGGGCGCGGGACCGGTGCGGAGAGACGGGCGGTTCGGTGCCCGAACTCCTGTCCCGGCGACACCCGTAGGCCATCCGGGCTATCGATGACACCAACACCGTCTCGTTGCAGTTGAGTCGAACGGGTAGACCTCGCCGTACCGATCCACGGAAGCACTCACGATCACGGCAAGTACAGAGGAGGTACGCGTGCGCACCACGAAAGCCACCCCTGCCGGACCGTTGCCGATCACCGCCCTCGACACCTTCTCCCCACAGGCATGGTCGACCATGGCACACGCAAGCAGCGGTCTTGTTGAGGAGAGCGGATGACCCAGGAGATCCATGGCACCGTCGCGGCGGGCTTCGAGGCGGTGCGGGACGAGTTCGCCGCGTTCGTGGCGACCGAACGGGACGATTACGAGGGTCAGTTGTGCGTGTACGTGCACGGCCGGCGGGTCGTCGACCTGTGGGCCGGGGACGGCGCGGACGGCGACTCCCTCTACGGCGTGTTCTCGTCCACCAAGGGTGCCGCGCACCTGGTTGCCGCGCTCCTCGTCCAGGAGGGGACGCTGGAGCTGGACCGCAAAGTCACCTACTACTGGCCCGAGTTCGCCTCCGAGGGCAAGGGCGCGTTGACCCTGCGCGACCTGCTCGCGCACCGGGCCGGTGTGGTCGGCACCGACTCCGGATTCTCCCGTCAGGAACTGGCGGACGACCGGCAGATCGCCGAACGCCTCGCCGACCAGCGGCCGTTCTGGCGCCCTGGCACCGCGTTCGGCTACCACGCGCTGGTCATCGGCGCGCTCAGCGGCGAGGTCGTACGGCGGGCCACCGGCCGCACGCTCCAGGAGGTGTACGAGGAGCGGGTGCGGGCGCCGTACGGGCTCGACTTCTTCCTGGGGCTGCCGGGGGCGCACGAGCCGCGGTTCCGGTCGACGCAGGCGATGGCGCCGACGGATGAGCAACGGGCGCTGCTCGACGCGCTGCCGAGCGGGCCGCACACGCTTGCCGCCGTCGCCTTCAACCGGCATGCCGCCGAGCCGACCGATCTCGAAACGCTGCCCAACGATCCGCTCGTCCGGGCGAAGGGGCCGGCGTCGGTCGGTGGCGTCGCCTCCGCGCGGGGGCTGGCCGGGATGTACGCGGCGGCCATCAGCGAGGTCGGGGGGAAGGTGCCGCTGTTGAAGGACGACACGGCGGCCGAGTTCGGGCAGTTCCACTCCGTGGGGTACGACCTGGTGGCGCGGGCGCACAAGTCGTACGGGCTGGGGTTCCAGGCCACCGCCGACACCTGGTACCCGGCGCTGGGTGTCGGGGCCTTCGGGCACAGTGGGGCGGCGGGGAGTCAGGGGTTCGCGGATCCGCGGAGCGGGGTGGCGTACGGGTACACGCGGCGGCGGTTCGCGTTTCCGGGTGGGGCGGGGGTGGAGAACGAGAGGTTTGTCGCCGCGGTGCAGGGTGCTGCGCCGGCTTTGGGGTGAGGGGGGCGCTGGGGGGGGTGGGGGTTCGGTCGCCCCCGCCGCCCCTTCCCGTCCCGAACCTGGGGGCTCCGCCCCCAGACCTCCCGGCCTCTGCCCACCCACCGCCCGACTCGGTGGGGAGAAGGGTGGGCGCACCCCGGCCCGTCTTACAGCTTCACGATCATCTTTCCCGTGTTGTCGCCCCGGAGCACGCCGAGGAACGCCTCCAGGTTGTTCTCGATGCCCTCGACGATGGTCTCGCGGTACTTGAGGGCGCCCGAGGCGACCCAGGGGCCGACCTCCTGGACGAACTGGGGCTGGAGGTCGTAGTGGTCGCCGACCAGGAAGCCCTCGACGCGGCCGCGGGTCTGGATGAGGCGGGCGAGGTTCCTGGGGCCGGGGGCCGGCTCGGTGTTGTTGTAGACCGAGATCATGCCGCAGATGGCGATGCGGCCGCCCTCGTTGAGGGAGCCGATCGCGGCCTCGAGGTGGTCGCCGCCGACGTTGTCGAAGTAGACGTCGATGCCGTCCGGGGCGGCCTCGCGGAGTTGCTCGCTCACGGAGCCGTTCTTGTAGTTGAACGCCGCGTCGAAGCCGTACTCCTCCACCAGGAGCTTGACCTTCTCGTCGGAGCCGGCCGAGCCGATCACCCGCGAGGCGCCCTTGAGCCTGGCGATCTGGCCGACCTGGCTGCCGACCGCGCCGGCCGCGCCGGAGACGAAGACGACGTCGCCCTCCTTCAGGGCGGCGGTGCGCAGCAGGCCGGCGTAGGCGGTGAGGCCGGTCATGCCGAGGACGCCCAGGTAGGTGGAGAGGGGGGCGGCCTCGGGGTCGACCTTCACGGCCTGCGCGGCGTCGAAGGTGGCGTACTCGCGCCAGCCGCCGAAGTGAAGCACATGGTCGCCCACGGCGATGCCCTCGGCGTTGGAGGCGACGACCTCGCCGACCGCGCCGCCCTGCATGGCCTTGCCCAGCTCGAAGGGGGCCGTGTAGGACTTGGCGGCGCTCATCCGGCCGCGCATGTACGGGTCCACCGAGAGGTACGCGTTGCGGACGAGCACCTCACCGGCGCCGGGCTGCCGGATCTCCGCCTCGGCCAGCTCGAAGTCCTCGGCCTTGGGCCAGCCGACGGGACGGCTGAGCAGACGCCATTCGCGGCTGACGGACGGGAGCGTGGGGGTGTCGGACATGGTGCCCTTCCTTGTGTGCTGTGTGGCGCCTGTGCGGTGACATGCGCGCGGCCCAAATACTTCAGTACCTGAAACAACCATGCGCCTGGATATTTCATGATGTCAAGTAAGCGGGTACCCTGGAAGGCATGTCCACACCCCAGACGACCCGCCGGCCCGACGCCCTCACCCTGGAGGTCGTCGAGCTGATCGGCGAGGTCGTGGCGCGGTTCTACCAGGACTACGAGGAGGCCGCCGCCGGGCACTCCCTCACCGGCGCGCAGGCCCGGCTGCTCAGCCTGCTCTCCCTGGAGCCCCTGCCCATGCGGAAGCTCGCGGTGAAGCTGAAGTGCGAGCCGTCCAACGTGACCGGCATCGTCGACCGCCTGGAGGCCCGCGGCCTGGTGGAACGCCGGCCCGACCCGGCCGACCGCCGCGTGAAGCTGGCGGCGGCGACGGACGAGGGACGCCGGATCGCCAAGGACCTGCGGGAGTCCCTGCGGTTCGCCCGCGAGCCGCTGTCGGGGCTGGACGAGGAGGAACGGATCCTGCTGCGGGGAATGCTCCAGCGGATGCTGGCGGCCTAGGCCGCGCCGGGCAGACGACCGTGCCCGGTCCGCGGCCACCGGGCCGCGGACCGGGCACGCCGGCTCAGGTCAGGATCAGGATCAGGATCAGGTCTTCTTGCGGGTCGTCATGAAGCGCTGGATCAGGATGAACGCGCACAGCAGCACACCGGTGGCGATCTTCGTCCACCAGGAGCTGAGCGTGCCCTCGAACTGGATGAGGCTCTTGATCAGGCCCAGCACCAGTACGCCGAACAGGGTTCCCAGCACATATCCGGAGCCACCCGTCAGCAGTGTGCCGCCGATGACGACCGCGGCGATCGCGTCGAGTTCCATGCCGGTGGCGTGCAACGGGTCGCCGGACTGGATGTACAGGGTGAAGAGGAGTCCGGCCAGCGCCGAGCAGAACCCGCTCACGGTGTACACGGCGATCTTCGTGCCGCCCTGCGGGAGTCCCATCAGCAGGGCCGACTGCTCGTTGCCGCCGACGGCGTACACCCGGCGTCCGAAGCGGGTGTAGTGCAGGACGTAGAACGCCACCGCGAGGACGACCAGCGAGATGATCGCGCCGAGCGACAGGAATCCCATCCCCAACGACACCTGCGTCTCGGCCATGCTGCTCACCGAGGAGTCGCTGATCGAGATCGACTCCTTGCTGATGACCAGGCACAGGCCGCGGAAGAGGAAGAGGCCGGCGAGGGTCACGATGAAGGGCTGGATCTCGAAGTTGTGGATCACATAGCCCATCAGGAAGCCGCCGAAGGCTCCCACGGCCAGCGCCATGGGGATCACGACCAGCAGCGGTAGTCCCTGGCGCTCCACCAGCCAGGCCGTGAACATCGTCGTGAAGCCGATCACCGAGCCGACGGACAGGTCGATGCCGCCGGACAGGATGACGAAGGTGACACCGACCGCGGCGACCAGCAGATAGCCGTTGTCGATGAACAGGTTGAGGAAGACCTGCGGTTCGGTGAACCCGAAGTTCTGGTACCGGGCCAGGCCCCCGAGGTACATGACCAGGAACAGCAGGGCCGTCACGGCGACGGGGAGGCGTCGGTCGCCGAGCAGACGCGCGGCCTTGGACGGCGTACGGCTGTCGGAGGCCTTGGGGCTCTGGGTGGTCGCGCTCATCACGACACCTCCATCTTGGGAGCGGCCTCGGTCGCCGCGGCGGAGTCCGCCGGGGCCGCGGCCGGCGTGGCGCTTCCCTTGGAGCCGAACCTGGCACCGAACACCTTGGCGCGGAACTTCGGGGACTGCATCAGGCATACGGCGATGACGACGGCGGCCTTGAAGACCAGGTTGGTCTGGGTGGGCACGCCGATCGTGTAGATCGTGGTGGTCAGGGTCTGGATGACGAGGGCGCCGACCACCGTGCCGCCGACGGAGAACCGGCCGCCCAGAAGCGAGGTGCCGCCGATCACCACGGCGAGGATCGCGTCGAGCTCGATCCACAGGCCGGCGTTGTTGCCGTCGGCGGCCGAGGTGTTGGAACTGATCATCAGGCCCGCGATGCCCGCGCACAGCGCGCAGAACATGTACACCATGATCTTGATGCGCCGGGACCGGATGCCGACCAGGCGGCTGGCCTCGGCGTTGCCGCCGACCGCCTCGACCAGCAGTCCCAGAGCGGTGCGGCGGGTCAGCCCGACGGTGACGACGACGACCGCGGCCACCACGAAGATCGAGAACGGCAGCGTCAGCCAGTAGCCGCCGCCGATCAGCTTGTACGGCTCGCTGTTGATGGTGATGATCTGGCCGTCGGTGATCAGCTGGGCGACACCACGACCGGCGACCATGATGATCAGGGTGGCGATGATCGGCTGGATGCCCATCCTGGCCACCAGGAAGCCGTTCCACAGGCCGCAGACGACCGCGGCCAGCAGACCGAGGCCCATGGCGAGCAGTACTCCGGACAGGGCGCTCTGGTCGGACTGGTCGCTGATGTACGAGCAGGCCAGTGCTCCGGTGATGGCGACCACGGCGCCGACGGACAGGTCGATGCCGCCGGTGGCGATGACGAGGGTCATGCCGACCGCCACCAGGATGAGGGGCGATCCGAACAGCACGATCGAGACGAGGCTGCCGTAGAGGTGGCCGTCCGCCATGCGGATGGAGAAGAAGTCGGGCGTGAAGGGGACGTTGACGAGCAGCAGGAGGACAAGTACCGCCACCGGCCAGAACAGGTGGTGGCGGGTCAGCGCTCGCCATCGGGAAGAGGTGGTCACTGGTGCTCTCCGCTCGCGATGGTCTCCAGGATCCGGCTCGTGGTGATCTCGGGCCCGTTGGCGATCTGCGCCACCAGCCGGCGGTCGCGCAGCACTCCGATGGTGTGACTGAGCCGGAGGACCTCCTCCAGTTCGGCCGCGATGTACAGGACGGACATGCCGTCCTCGGAGAGGGAGACGACGAGCTTCTGGATCTCCGCCTTCGCGCCGATGTCGATGCCCCGCGTCGGCTCGTCGAGGATCAGCAGCTTCGGCTGGGTGATCAGCCAGCGGGCCAGGAGCACCTTCTGCTGGTTGCCGCCGCTGAGCTGGCCCACCCTGGCCTCGGGGTTGGCCGGGCGGATGTCGAGCGCCTTGATGTACTTGGCGACGAGTTCGTCGCGCTGGGCGACCGGGATGGGCCGGGTCCAGCCGCGCGAGGCCTGCAGGGCCAGGATGATGTTCTCCCGCACCGTGAGGTCGGGCACCAGGCCCTCGCTCTTGCGGTTCTCGGAGCAGAACGCGACTCCGGCGCCTATCGCGTCGTTGGGGGCGCTCATCGAGACCTGCCTGCCCTCGATGGACACCTTGCCGCTGTCCGGCTGGTCGGCGCCGAAGAGCAGCCGGGCGAGTTCGGTCCGGCCCGATCCGAGCAGGCCGGCGAGCCCGATCACCTCGCCCTTCCTGATCTCCAGGTCGAAGGGGGCGATGCCGCCGGTCCGGCCGAGGCCCTCCGCCCGGACCAGGGTCTCTCCCGCGTGGGAGTGCAGCTGCTGGTCGTGGAGTTCGTCCAGCTGGCCCATGGCCTTGCCGAGCATGAGCTGGACGAGCCCGACCTGGTCGAGGTCGCGCACCATGTGCTCACCGACCAGGGTGCCGTTGCGCAGGACGGTCATCCGGTCGCAGACCTCGTAGATCTGGTCGAGGAAGTGCGAGACGAACAGGATCGCGACGCCCTCGTCCTTCAACCGCCGCATCAGGGCGAACAGTTGGAGGACCTCGTCCCGGTCGAGGCTGGAGGTCGGCTCGTCGAGGATGAGCACCTTGGTGCCCGGCCCCTCTCCGTCGCCGGTGCCCAGCGACCTGACGATGGCGACCAGTTGCTGCACGGCCAGCGGGTACGAGGACAGCGGGGCGCTGACGTCGATGTCGAGTCCGAGCCGCTCCACCAGCCCGGCCGCCTGTCGGCGCAGCTGCTTCCACTGGATGCGGCCCATGCGGGTCGGTTCGCGTCCGATGAAGATGTTCTCCGCCACCGACAGGTTCGGGCAGAGGTTGACCTCCTGGTAGACCGTGCTGATGCCGGCCTGCTGCGCCTGGAGCGGGCTGGTGATCCGTACGGACCGGCCGTCCAGCGTGATCGTGCCGCCGTCCAGGGGGTGGACGCCCGTGAGCACCTTGATGAGGGTGGACTTGCCCGCCCCGTTCTCTCCCATCAGGGCGTGGATCTCACCGGGGAAGAGCCGGAAGTCGACGTCCGACAGAGCCCGTACCCCCGGAAACTCTTTGACTATGCCCGCCATTTCCAGGACGGGCCGAGGCTCTGCCATACGTCTCCTAGCGAGGGACCACCGGCTTTGTCCGGTGGGGGAATTCACGTGTCTGGTGTGTGGTGCGTTCTGCGTCTCGCGCTCTGCCCGTCGCGCCCTGGGTGTCGCCTTCGGTCCGCCCCGAAAGGGGCCGGTCCGCGATGGTCCGCAGGGCCGGCCGACCGAGGGTCCGGTCGGCCGGAGGCTCCCTGCCGCTGGGCGCGGTCGGTCAGTACTTGCGGGTCGGGAGCGCGGCCTTGGCCTGGTCCTGCATGAAGTCGCTCTCCTCGGTCTTGATCCAGCGCTCGACCTTCTCGCCGTCCTTGACCTTCTTCACGACGTCCATCAGCTGGGGGCCGAGCAGCGGGTTGCACTCGACGATGGCGTTGATCTTGCCCTCGGACATCGCGACGAAGCCGTCCTTCACGCCGTCGATGGAGACGATCAGGATGTCCGTGCCGGGCTTCTTGCCGGCCGCCTCGATGGCCTGGATGGCGCCGATGGCCATGTCGTCGTTGTGCGCGAAGAGCACGTTGACGTCCGGGTTGGACTGCAGGAAGGCCGCCATGACCTGCTTGCCGCCGGCGCGGGTGAAGTCACCGGTCTGGCTGACGACGATCTTCCAGTCGGCCTTGTGCTCGGCGTCCATGATCTCCTTGAAGCCCTTGGCGCGCTCGATCGCCGGGGCGGCGCCGGTGGTGCCCTCCAGCTGGGCGATCTTCACCGCGCCCTTGTGGCCGGCCTTCGTCAGGACCTTCTCGAGGATCTTGGCGGCGCGGCGGCCCTCGTCGGTGAAGTCGGAGCCGACCAGCGTGACGTACAGGGAGTCGTCGGAGGTCTCCACGGAGCGGTCGGTGAGGACCACCGGGATCTTCTTGGCCTTGGCCTCCTTCAGCACCGCGTCCCAGCCGGTGACGACCACCGGCGAGAAGGCTATGACGTCGACCCCCTGGGTGATGTAGCTGCGGATCGCGGAGATCTGGTTCTCCTGCTTCTGCTGGGCGTCGGAGAACTTGAGGTTGTAGCCCGCCTCCTTGGCGGCGTCCTTCACCGAGGTGGTGTTGGCGCTGCGCCAGCCGCTCTCCGAGCCGACCTGGGAGAAGCCGAGGGTGATCGTCTTGGCGCCGCCCGTGGAGGAGGAGCCGGTGGAGCTGTCGTCCTCCTTGGCGCAGGCAGCCAGGCCGCCCGCGGCTGCCACGCCGACCGCCGCGGTGAGGAAGTTTCGTCTGCTGAGCATGTTCTTCTCCTTTGAAGAGCCGGTCCGGGGACGGACCTGCTGGTACTCGATGGGACCGGCCACGCTGCGTCCAGCCTGTCGATCATCGTTCGATATGTCGGCCACACCGCTGGGCAGGTGCGTCCGACCGGTCGGTCAGAGGGTCAGAGGGGTGCGCGCTCCGACTGGGCGGTGTACGGGAACGTACTGGCGCGCACGACGAGTTGGGGTTCGATCGCGATCCGGGAGGCGGCTGGTGGCCGGCCCTCGATCAGATCGAGGAGCAGTGCGATGCCTTGCTTGCCCACCGCCTCGAAGTCCTGCCGGACGGTGGTGAGCGGAGGAGCGAAGAACTCCGACTCCGGGATGTCGTCGAAGCCGACCACCGCGACGTCCTGGGGAGTCCGGACCCCCGCCTCGCGCAGGGCCCGCAGCACCCCCAGTGCCATCTGGTCGTTGGCGACGAAGACGGCGGTCAGCCCCCGGCCCACCCAGCCGGCCAGTTCCTGGCCCGCACGATAGCCCGACAGCGGACTCCAGTCCCCGCGCAGCAGCATGGGCGGCTCGATGCCCTCCGCTTCGAGGGTCGACCGCCAGCCGGCGGCCCGGTCGGCCGCCTCCTGCCAGTCCTCGGGCCCGGCGAGGTGCCAGACCGTGCGGTGGCCGGCGGCCAGCAGATGGGCGGTGGCCAGCCGCGCCCCGAGCTGCTGGTCCACGCTGACGCTGGGGATGTCCACGCCCGGCCCGCTGCCCACGACCACCACCGGGAACGGGTGGCGGAGTTCGGCCAGAGCCTCCACCGCCGACCGCTGCGGGGCGATGGCGACCACTCCTTCCACCCCGCCCTCGCTGAGGTGGTCCAGGGCCTCGGACAGCTCCTCCACGGTCAGTCTGCGCAGGCTGACCGTCGAGACGAGATAGCCCTCGGCGCGTGCCGCCTCTTCGAGCGCGAACAGGGTACTGGCCGGCCCGTAGAGGGTGGTGTCGGAGGCGACCACACCCAGCGTCCGGGTGCGCCGGGTCACCAGGGCCCGTGCGGAGGAGTTGCGGCGATAGCCCATCTCCTCGATCGCCCGCAGCACGCGGTCCCGTGTCTGCTCCCGCACGTTGGGGTGATCCCCCAGCACGCGGGACACGGTCTGGTGGGACACGCCGGCCAGGCGCGCCACGTCGGCCATGGTGGGCGGCCGAAGCTGCGTATGGGTCACGGCCGCACCTCCTTGGCGCTCGTCCGCCGATAAGTCCTGTGGGGTGGATGGTTGATCCCGCGCCGCCGGCTTCACGCCGGGATTCCGGTGGCTCCGACGGCGGGGGAACGGAAGGCGAGTTGGGGCACTAGGGGCACAACGCTCGTAACTCCCGTGTTTCTCGACGGAAACCGACTGGTGAAGCGGAGGTCATTGTGAGCGCTAACAATTCATGGCGGTCAAGAGGGTTGCAGCGGATGGTCGTCACGGTTCCATAACGCGCCTGATGGCCATGACACATATGCCCTGGTCACAGGCCTGGAGGCAGGAGAGGGCGCCTGCGCCGAGCGAGACTCGACGACGGCCGCTACGGCGGGAACGAGCCGGCCCCGCACCCGCGCCGGGCGATGTGCGCGCCACCGGGACGCCGGCCGCGCCGCCCTGGACGGCCGTCCAGCGGCGCCACCGCCCGCTCAGCCGCCCGGCCGGAGCCCTACGAGCACCACCACAGGACGCGCTCGCACGTTTCCGACGGCGACGGCGACGGCGACGGTTTCGGGGACGAGGTCGGACGGTCGGGCGGAGCGGAGTCCGGATCCGAGTCCGGGTCCGGGTCCGACGGGGTCGTCGATCCGGCGGTCGGCCCGGAGGGGCCGGGGGTGGCCGACTGCGCTTCCCCGTCCGGGGTCGGCGTGGCCTTGTCGTCCTTCGAGGATTCCGACGCCGACGGGGAGGCGGAGGGGCTCGGGGAGGAGGACGCCCCGGCCCCGCCCGCGTCCGTCCTGTCGTCCAGCGGTCGCTCGGACGGGCTCGGCTCCGCCGTCGACCCGTCGACCTCGGACGACTCTCCCCCGGCCGCCGCGGGGTTGCTGGGGGACGAGAACCCCGGTGCGTCCACGCCGAGTTCGGCCAGGCTCAGGCCGCCCGCCGCCAGGACGAAGCCGACGCCGACCAGCACCACGCGCCTGCGGCGCCGGCGGTGGGCCGAGGCCTTGCGGTCACGACGACTCGCGTCGGGTGCGGCAGCCGCGCCTTCGGGACCCCTCCGACCACCCCGGCCCTGCTCACGGCGGCGCGCGGCGCGCCCCTGAGCCTCGTCGGCTTCGACCTCGGCTTCGGCCCCGTGATCGTCATGATCGCCTCGACGACCTGGAGCGTCCGGGTCGTCGCCGGGCGCCTCTCGCTCCGGCGCGCCCTGCGGGTACGCCTCCGTCGCGTACGACGGCTCGTACGGCTCCTGCCCGTACGGCTGCTGCTGCCCGTACGGGGTCTCCGGCTCGTACGGGTCGGGCTGATACGCGCGTAGCTGTTCGGCAGGTGCGCCGCACCCCGGGCAGGCGAGGGCGCCATTGAGGTGCCTTCGGCACGGGTGGCAGTAGTCCATGACGCGGGAAGACTAGGTTCCCGGAGCGTCACGTTCCCGGGCTCGGCTGTGAAAGTTGTGTGGGAAACCGCCAAACCGGCACGCCAACCCGAGTGACCTGTGACACACCGCCGGTTCCCGGCTTCCGGAAGGAGCGCCGAAACTGTCGAATCGTTACCCGTTCGACCCATTGACACCCCGCTCACGCCATCCTTACTGTCTGCCCAGCATTTCGAACATGTGACGAAATCTCGAACAGCGAAGGGTGATTTCCGTGCGCATCACTGGAATCAGCACGCACGTGGTCGGTACGCCATGGCGCAACCTGACCTACGTCCTGGTGCACACCGACGAGGGCATCACCGGTGTCGGAGAGACCCGGATGCTGGGCCACACCGACGCGTTGCTCGGCTATCTGAAGGAGGCCGAGGTCAACCATATTCTCGGCTCCGACCCGTTCGCTGTCGAGGACCTGACGCGCCGGATGAAGTACGGCGACTACGGGCGCGCCGGCGAGATCGTGATGTCCGGTATCGCCGTCGTCGAGATGGCCTGCTGGGACATCAAGGGCAAGGCCCTGGGCGTGCCCGTCTGGCAGCTCCTCGGCGGCAAGGTCACCGACAAGGTCAAGGCCTACGCCAACGGCTGGTACACCACCGAGCGGACTCCGGAGGCCTACCACAAGGCCGCCCAGGGGGTCATGGAGCGCGGGTACAAGGCGCTCAAGATCGACCCCTTCGGCACCGGACAGTTCGAGCTGGACCACCAGCAGAGCCTGTACGCCGTCTCCCTGATCGAGGCGGTGCGCGACGCCATCGGCCCGGACGCCGAGCTGATGCTGGAGATGCACGGCCGCTTCTCCCCCGCCACGGCCGTACGCCTCGCTCACGAGCTGGCGCCCTTCAAGCCCGCCTGGCTGGAGGAGCCCTGCCCGCCGGAGAACCTGAAGGCCCTGGAGAAGGTCGCCGCGAAGGTCGACATCCCCCTGGCCACCGGTGAGCGCATCCACGACCGCATCGAGTTCCGCGAGCTCTTCGAGAGCCAGGCCGTCGACATCATCCAGCCCGACGTCGGCCACATCGGCGGAATCTGGGAGACGCGCAAGCTGGCCGCGACCGCCGAGACGCACTACATGCTGGTCGCCCCGCACAACGTCGGCGGGCCGGTGCTGACCGCCGCCTCCCTCCAGGTCGGGTTCAGCTCCCCGAACTTCAAGATCCTCGAGCACTTCAACGACTTCGCGGACTCGGAGATCAAGAAGGTCGTCAAGGGAGCGCCCGAGGTGATCGACGGCTACTTCCACCTCTCCGACGCCCCCGGCCTCGGCGTCGAGCTGGACGTCGACGCGGCCGCCGAGTTCCCGCAGCAGCAGGCCCGCTTCGACCTCTGGGCCGAGGGCTGGGAGCAGCGCAAGCCGAAGGGCGGCAAGTGAGCAGCGCTGTCGTCATCGAGGGGCCGGGCGAGCACCGGCTCACCTCGCACGAGCCCCGGCAGCCGGGCGCGGGTGAGGCCCTGGTCCGCGTGCACGCCGTGGGCATCTGCGGCAGCGACCGCGAGGTCTACCAGGGCAACCGGCCCGAGGGTTACGTCCGTTACCCGCTGACCCCGGGACACGAGTGGTCCGGGACGGTCGAGGCGGTCGGCGCCGGGGTGCCGGACTCGCTGACCGGCCGCAAGGTCGTCGGTGAGGGCTTCCGCAACTGCCAGGTCTGCGACCGCTGTCACGCGGGCGAGACGACGCTGTGCACGGACGGGTACGAGGAGACCGGCTTCACCCAGCCGGGGGCGATGGCCGCCACCCTCACCCTGCCGGCCCGGCTGCTCCACGCCCTCCCGGACGACGCCGATCTCACCGCCGCCGCGCTGCTGGAGCCCGCCGCCTGTATCGCGGCCGCCGCGATCAAGGCGAACGCCCGGCCCGGCGAGCGGGTCGCGGTGGTCGGCACCGGGACGCTGGGCATGTTCGCCGTCCAGTTCCTGAAGGCGGGGTCCCCGGCCGAACTGCTCGTCGTCGGCACCCGGAGGGACCGGGAGGCCCTGTCACGGCAGTTCGGGGCCACCGACTTCCGTACCCGCGACCAGGAACTTCCCGGCGACTTCGACGTGGTGATCGAGACCGCCGGGTCCGCGTCCGCCGCGCGCACCTCCGCGGCGCTCCTCAGACGCGGTGGCCGGCTGGTCCTGACGGGCATCCCGGCGCCGGGCGCGGACGGTCTCGACCCCACCGACCTGGTCGTCCGGCAGCTGGAGGTGCACACCGTCTTCGGTGCGCCGCCGGACGCCTGGGCGCACACCGTGCGGGTCTTCGCCGCCGGTCTGCTGGACCCGGCACCGCTGGTCACCCACGAGCTGCCGCTCGCCGAGTTCTCGCAGGCCATCGATCTGGTGGGGTCCGGCGATCCGAAGGTGGGCAAGGTCCTGCTCCACCCCTAGTCGTACGCCGGTACGGAGGCGACCTGACGGCCTCCCTACCGGCGTACACCCAAGTCCCGCACGACTTGAGCCGCGAACCTCGTCCGATACACCGAACACGAAGGACAGCTTGTGACGACCGACGCCTCCGCCACGGCCCCCCGTCGACCCGGTGAGCAGGCGCTCACCACGCTCGGCCTGGGCGCGCCCGCGCTCGATCCCGCCGACGCCTCCGTCCACACCTTCCCCGGCGGCGGCCGCTGGCGCACCGAGGTCCCTTCGTGCGAGGGTCCCGAAGCGCTGGCCGTCATCCTCAAGGAAGCCTCGCGCCTCGACGTGCCGATCCACCGGATCAGCCAGGGCAGCGGCGTGTGGATGCTGAGCGACGCCGAGATCACCGAGATGGTCGAGGCCACCGCCGAGCGTGACATCGAGCTCTGCCTGTTCACCGGGCCGCGTGGCACCTGGGACATCGGCGGCTCCACCCGGACCGACTCGCGCGGCGGGGGCCTGAGGGCCCGCGGGCACGACGCCGTGGCCGGATGCGTCGAGGACGCCGTGCGGGCCACGGAGCTGGGCGTCAAGTGCCTCCTCGTGGCCGACGAGGGCGTGCTGTGGACGCTGCACCGGGCCCGCCAGGCCGGCCTCATCCCGGCCGACACCACGCTGAAGGTGTCGGCGCTCATCGGCCCCGTCAACCCGGCTGCGTACGCGGTGTACGAGCGGCTCGGCGCCGACTCGCTCAACGTGCCCAGTGATCTGACGCTGGATCACCTCACGGAGATCCGCCGGGTCTCCGGCGCCCCCATGGACATGTACATCGAGGCCCCCGACGACCTCGGCGGCTACATCCGGATGTACGAGGTCGCCGAGCTGATCCGGCGCGGTGCACCGCTGTACCTGAAGTTCGGCCTGTCCAAGGCCCCGGGGATCTACCCGTACGGCCACCACCTGCGCGATCTGGCCCTGTCCACGGCCCGTGAGCGGGTGCGGCGCGGCCGGCTGGCCCTCGACCTGCTGGCGCGGCACGGGGCGGACGCGGACATGGCTCCGCTCGGCTCCCGGCTGCCCGGCGAACTCAGCAGGTTCGACATCCAGTCATAACGTTACGGAAACCCCGCTTCACAGAAGACGACACAGGCGCGCAGAATCCCACACACCGCTTCTCGGTCTTTCCCCGGCCCCGTTCCCGGGGCGTCCTCCGCAGCGCGAGACCGACCCCCTGCACACACATCAAGGATGATGATCATGCGTAACCGCAGAGCCTCCCTCGCCGCCATAGCCGGAGCCGCCTCCCTCGCCCTGACGCTGACCGCCTGCGGGCAGTCCGGTGAGGGCGGCAGCGAAGCGTCCTCGGACGGCGCGAAGGGCGGCACCATCGGCATCGCGATGCCGACCAAGTCCTCCGAGCGCTGGATCACCGACGGCGCCAACGTCGAGAAGGACCTCAAGGCCAAGGGTTACAAGACCAAGCTGGTCTTCGGCGAGGACGACCCCGACCAGCAGGTCTCGCAGATCGAGAACCTGATCACGCAGGGCGTCAAGGCGCTGATCGTCGCGGCCATCGACAACAAGTCGCTGAACAACGTGCTCCAGCAGGCCGCCGACGCCAAGATCCCGGTCATCTCCTACGACCGCCTGATCCTCGGCACGAAGAACGTCGACTACTACGCGTCCTTCGACAACGAGAAGGTCGGCCAGCTCCAGGCCACCTACCTCGTCGACAAGCTGGGCGTGGCCGGCGGCAAGGGCCCCTTCAACATCGAGCTGTTCGCCGGCTCCAACGACGACAACAACACCAAGTACTTCTTCAACGGCGCGATGAAGGTGCTCCAGCCGTACATCGACAGCAAGAAGCTGGTGGTCAAGTCCGGCCAGACCGCGCTCACCAAGGTCACCACGCTGCGCTGGGACGGCGCCACCGCCCAGAAGCGCATGGAGGACATCCTCACCTCGACGTACACGAGCGGCCGGGTCGACGCGGTCCTCTCGCCCTACGACGGCATCTCCATCGGCATCCTCGCCGCGCTGAAGTCGGACGGCTACGGCGCCAAGAACAAGCCGCTGCCCGTCATCTCCGGCCAGGACGCCGAGCTGGCCTCGGTGAAGTCGATCATCGCCGGTGAGCAGTCGATGACCGTCTACAAGGACCTGCGCAAGCTCGCCCAGGTCGCCACGGACATGGTCGACGCCTCCCTCAACGGCAAGAAGCCCGAGATCAACGACACCAAGTCGTACGACAACGGCACCAAGGTCGTCCCCGCCTTCCTGCTGCAGCCGGTGAGCGTCGACAAGAGCAACTACGAGAAGGAACTCGTCCAGGGCGGCTACTACACGGCGGACCAGCTCAAGTAAGCGTCGGCCCTTAAGGATTGGAAGGCACGACCATGGCGGGACCCGTCCTGGAAATGCGCTCGATCGTCAAGACCTTTCCCGGCGTCAAAGCGCTGTCGGACGTCACACTGACCGTCCGCCAGGGCGAGGTCCACGCCATCTGCGGTGAGAACGGCGCCGGGAAGTCCACCTTGATGAAGGTGCTCTCCGGCGTCCACCCCCACGGCAGTTACGAGGGCGAGATCCTCTTCGAGGGAGAGACCGTCCGGTTCAAGGACATCCGGGCGAGCGAGCAGCACGGCATTGTGATCATCCACCAGGAGCTGGCGCTGTCGCCGTATCTCTCCCTGGCGGAGAACATCTTCCTCGGCAACGAGCACGCCAAGGGCGGGTTCGTCAACTGGCGGGAGACCCTGCGGCACGCCACCGAGCTGCTGCGCCGGGTCGGTCTGACCGACCACCCGGAAACCCGCGTCACCGACATCGGCGTGGGCAAGCAGCAGCTCGTGGAGATCGCGAAGGCGCTGTCGAAGAAGGTCAAGCTCCTCATCCTCGACGAGCCGACGGCGGCGCTGAACGACGAGGACAGTGACAAACTCCTCGACCTCATCCTGGAGTTGAAGAACCAGGGCATCACCTCGATCATCATCTCCCACAAGCTCAACGAGATCCGCAAGGTCGCCGACTCGGTGACGATCATCCGCGACGGGCACTCCATCGAGACGCTCGACGTGAAGTCGCCCGAGACGACCGAGGACCGGATCATCAGCGGCATGGTCGGCCGCGACCTCGACCACCGCTTCCCCGAGCGCACCCCGCACGAGGCGGAGAAGGACGCGGCCCCTGCCCTGGAGATCCGCGACTGGACCGTGCACCACCCGATCGACCAGCAGCGCAAGGTCGTCGACGACGTGTCCATCCAGGTGCGGCGCGGGGAGATCGTCGGAATCGCCGGCCTGATGGGCGCCGGACGCACCGAGCTGGCCATGAGCGTCTTCGGACGCTCCTACGGCCGGTACGCGGGCGGCACGGTCCTCAAGGACGGCAAGGAGATCCGTACGAAGACCGTCGCGGAGGCGGTCGACCACGGGATCGCCTACGTCACGGAGGACCGCAAGCACTACGGCCTCAACCTCATCGACACGATCAACCGCAACATCTCCCTGACCGCCCTGAGCAAGGTGGCCAGGCGCGGCGTCGTCGACGAGCAGGAGGAGCGGCAGGTCTCCGAGGGCTTCCGCAAGTCCATGAACATCAAGGCGCCCACCGTCTTCGAGCCGGTGGGCAAGCTGTCCGGCGGCAACCAGCAGAAGGTCGTCCTCAGCAAGTGGATCTTCGCCGGTCCCGATGTGCTGATCCTGGACGAGCCGACGCGCGGTATCGACGTCGGAGCCAAGTTCGAGATCTACACGGTGATCGACAAGCTGGCCGCCGAGGGCAAGGCGGTCGTCTTCATCTCCTCCGAGCTGCCGGAACTGCTCGGTATGTGCGACCGCATCTACACGATGGCCGCCGGACGGCTCACGGGCGAGTTCCCGCGGGCCGAGGCCACGCAGGAAGTGCTGATGCGCCAGATGACGAAGGACAAAGAGGTAACGCGATGAGCACGGACGTGACGGACAAGAGCCCGGCGGCCGCGCCGCCCGGGAAGGGCGGGGGCTCAGCCACCGGCGGCGGGATGCTCCAGCTGGTGGTGGACGGCCTGCGCCGCAACATGCGCCAGTACGGCATGCTGATCGCGCTCGGCCTGCTCGTGGTCCTCTTCCAGGTGTGGACCGACGGCGACCTGCTGCTGCCGCGCAACGTCTCCAACCTGGTCCTCCAGAACAGCTACATCCTGATCCTCGCGATCGGAATGATGCTGGTGATCATCGCGGGTCACATCGACCTGTCGGTCGGCTCGCTCACGGCCTTCACCGGCGCCTTCGCGGCCGTACTGACCGTGCAGCACGATCTGGCGTGGCCCCTCGCACTGGTGCTGTGCCTGGCCGTCGGCGCGGCGGCCGGCGCGGCGCAGGGCTTCCTGATCGCCTACCTCGGCATACCCTCCTTCATCGTCACCCTCGCGGGCATGCTGATGTTCCGCGGCCTGACGGAGATGCTCCTGAAGGGGCAGACCCTCGGCCCGTTCCCCGACGGCCTGCAGAAGATGGGTAACGGCTTCCTGCCGGAGGTCGGCCCGGACACCAACTACCACAACATCACGCTGCTGCTGGGCTTCGCCCTGCTGACCTTCGCGGTTCTCCAGGAGGTCCGGGACCGCAAGCGTCAGCAGGAGTTCGCGCTCGAAGTCGTGCCCAGGAACCTCTTCCTGCTCAAGCTCGTCGCCATCTCCGCCGCGATCCTCACGGTCACGATGCTGCTCGCCAGCTACAAGGGCGCGCCGATCATCCTGCTCATCCTCGGCATCCTGGTGGTCGGCTACGGCTACGTGATGCGCAACGCCGTCTTCGGCCGTCACATCTACGCCATCGGCGGCAACCTGCCGGCGGCGAAGCTGTCCGGCGTGAAGGACAAGAAGGTCACCTTCCTCGTCTTCCTGAACATGGGCGTGCTCGCGGCCGTGGCGGGTCTGGTGGTCGCCGCCCGTCTGAACGCGGCGTCGCCGAAGGCCGGCCTCAGCTTCGAACTGGAGGCGATCGCCTCGGCGTTCATCGGTGGCGCGTCCATGAGCGGCGGTGTCGGCACCATCCTCGGTGCCATCATCGGCGGTCTCGTCCTCGGTGTGCTGAACAACGGCATGAACCTCCTCAGCGTCGGCACCGACTGGCAGCAGGTCATCAAGGGCCTCGCCCTGCTGATCGCGGTCGGGTTCGACGTCTGGAACAAGCGCAAGTCCGGTTCCTGAGCCACCGGAACTCCCTGAGCGGCTGAACGGGCCCCGCCGGAAGGCGGGGCCCGTTCCGTGTTCCCCGTCGGCTCGCCGCGGTTGCCCGCCGGTTCTCCGGCGGTTGAACAGCGCCGCC
Source organism: Streptomyces sp. NPDC058335 (assembly GCF_042723915.1). Lineage (NCBI taxonomy): Bacteria > Bacillati > Actinomycetota > Actinomycetes > Kitasatosporales > Streptomycetaceae > Streptomyces > Streptomyces sp. NPDC058335. The sequence continues at coordinate 184,012 of NZ_JBHXHX010000010.1, forward strand.
CGAGTCTCCGTATGTAAGGACGGCCCGCGCTCCCCCGCGCGGGCCACCCACATGACGACGGGCCCGGTCGTCCCCGCCGGGTCCGCCCCATACGGAGGTTCCATGGCCGACAACGTCACCTCGTTGTTCCGCAGCACCGCCGCGCACAGCCCGTCGATGGCGGCGCTCACGCGGGAGGGCGGCGACGAGGCCGGCCCGGTGGACTTCTGCATCCCCTGCAACCCCTACTTCCCCACCCCGCAGATGTTCGACGACATGTCGGCGCGGCTGCGGGACATCATCACGTACTACCCGAGCAGCGCCGACACCATCACCGCCGAACTGTGCAGCCTGCTCCAGCTCCCGCCGCAGGCCGTCGCGATGGGCAACGGCTCCACCGAGCTGATCACCTGGATCGACCACCTGCTGGTGCGCGAGTCCCTCGCCGTCCCCGTCCCCACCTTCGGCCGCTGGACCGACCAGCCCATGGAGACCGGCAAGCGGGTCGACATGTTCCCGCTCCAGGAGTCCAGCGGCTTCGCCCTGGACCTCGCGCAGTACGCCGAGTTCATCCGCGCACGCGGCACCCGCGTCGCCGTCATCTGCAACCCCAACAACCCCGACGGCGGGTTCCTGCACAAGCACGCCATCGTGCAGTTCATGGACGCGATGGCCGACCTCGACCTGGTCATCATCGACGAGTCGTTCCTCGAGTTCGCCGATGCCGAGGTCGAGCCCTCGGTGGTCCAGGAGGCGATGCTGCGCCCCAACGTCATCGTCCTGCGCAGCCTCGGCAAGAACTTCGGCCTGCACGGCATCCGCTTCGGCTACCTCGTCGCCAACCCGGCCCTGGCCGGCCGCGTCCGCTCCATGCTGCCCAAGTGGAACCTCAACTCCTTCGCCGAGCACGTGGTGTTCATGCTGAAGGAGCACGGCCCCGAGTACGCGCAGAGCCTGATGCAGGTACGCCGCGACCGCCTCGACATGTCCAGCCAGCTCTCCTCCCTCCCCGGCCTCACCGTCTACCCCTCCCAGGGGAACTTCCTCTTCGTACGCCTCCCCGTGGGCGCCGAGGGAACCGTGGTCCGCGACCGGATGCTCACCGAGCACCGGATCCTGGTCCGCGAGTGCGGCAACAAGATCGGCTCCTCCAGCCGCTTCCTGCGGCTCGTGGTGCGCCCCCAGGTGGACGTGCGTCGCCTGGTGTCCGGCCTGGAACAGGTGCTCTACGGGACCAGGAGGGGAGCCGCCGTGCCCGAGCTGAACCACGGGAACAACTACAGTTCGGGCACGGCGGCGGTGGACCGGCTGGTCGGGGCGACGAACGGGGCGGGGCTGCAGGGGCTTGCGGCGCAGGCTCAGTCGATGGGGGGCGGAATGCCGATGCCGGCGCCTGCGCCTGCGCCTCAGATGCCGATGCCGGCTGCGGCGCAGGTGTTTCCGCAATCGGTTCCGGCGCCGACGCCTGCGCCCATGCCGGCGGCTGCGGCTTCGATGTCACCGGTGCCGCCGCCGATGCAGATGCCCATGCCGACGCCGATGGCCGCGCCCATGCCCGCGGCTCCGGCGGCGGCGATGGCGCCCCCGATGGCACCGGCGATGGCCGCACCGGCGGCCGGGCCGATGGGTGGGCCCGGCGGGCAGACCCCGCCGGGGGTGCCCGCCCGCGGTGGCCTCACGGCCGCGCAGGTGCGGGGCACGAACGGCCTCTCCCCGGCGGCGACGACAGGCTGGCCGAACGCCCAGAACTGGCCCAACCCGGCGGGAATGGGCCAGGCAGGCTGACCCGGCTGAGGCACACCCCTGGGGGCTCCGCCCCCAGACCACGGCCTTTGCCCACCCACCACCCGACCCGGTGGGATAGAAGGTGACGGTCACGGCACTTCCGCGAGGGTCACCTCTCGGCCTGCCGAGACGGGTGGTGGGGTGGGCATGGGGCCGGGGGTCCAGGGGGCGGAGCCCCCCCCCTGGACGGGGGAGGAACTCCGGGGAGTCAGGACGGGGTCAGGCGCCACTGCTGGCAGGTGTTGTTCAGCCACGTCCACTGGCGGACGTCCGCCGCGTCTGCCGTAGAGCAGTTCGCCACGTCGGCGACCTTTCCGCTGGCCTGGTTCACGATACGGACGTAGTCACTGTCCGTCGCCAGGAACCGGAACCGCTGGCACGTGTTGTTGAGCCACGACCACTGACGGAGGTCGGCCCCGTCGGCGGTGGAGCAGTCGGCCGTGTCCATGACCTTGCCGGTCGCCACGTTCACGAGCCGGCTCGTGTCGTCGCCCTGGTCCTCCAGGCGCCACCGCTGGTTCGCGCCTCCGTTGCAGGCGTACTGCTGCACGTTGGCCCCGTCGGCGGTCGAACTCCCAGCCACCTCAAGGCACTTCCCGCTGTTCCGGTTCCGCACGGTGTACGTCGTCGAGGCAGCCGACGGCTCACCCGAGGGCCCGGTCTGACTGGCGCCCAGACGGACCGGCGTACCGAGGTTCGGCGTACCGTCGGAGTTCCAGGTGAACTTCTGCGCACGGGCCGTACGCCCGTTGTCGCAGCCTTCCGACGCCGCGTCGTTGGCGTGGTAGACGATCCAGCTCTCGGTGCCGTCGGGTGAGGTGAAGAAGCCGTTGTGGCCGGGGCCGTAGACACTGTTGGCGTCGTTGCGCTGGAAGACGGGGGTGGACTTCTTCGTCCAGGCGGACGCCGACAGGGGGTCGCTGCCGGTGAGGGTCAGCTGGCCGAGTTTGTAGTCGGGGGTCCAGCAGCCGCTCGCGGAGTAGATGAGGAAGGTCCGCCCGCCCCGCTGGAGGATCTCGGGCCCCTCGTTGACCGAACCGCCGCTGGTCTCCCAGGAGTTCGTCGGTGTCGAGATCGTGGAGAAGCCGGTCGCCAGGGTGTACGGGTTGGACATCCGGGCCGCGACGAGGTTCTGTGTCCCGCCGCTCGCGCTGCCGAACAGGTAGAGCTGGCCGTTGATCGTCGCGACCGTCGGATCCAGCATCCAGGCGGAGTTGAGCTGGTTGCGGTAGGTGTAGGGCCCGAGGGGGTCGGAGCCCGCGCTCTCCAGGACGTGGGTGCGCTGGGTGGGGTTGTAGTCGGTGACGTTCTGCCCGGCGACGTAGTACAGGTACCAGCGGCCGTTGAGGAAGTGCAGCTCCGGTGCCCAGATGTTGCAGCAGCGGCTCGCCGCGTCACCCTGCCAGACCTCGATGCTGGGCGCGGTGGCGAGTCCGGCGAGGGTGGCGGACTTCCGGACGGTGATGACGCTCGTCCAACTCGTCGCCACCATGTAGTAGTTGCCGTCGTGGTAGGTGATCCAGGGGTCGGCTCCCTTCTGCGTCTTGACGGGGTTGGCGAAGGAGGCCGCGCTGGCGGTGGGCTGCCCGACGGACAGGGCGAGCAGCAGCGCGGCCAGCAGGGTCAGTAGGCGACGGGCCATCCGCTGCTCCAGTTCAGAAGGTTGATGCCGAGTTTGGGGGTGCCGTTGTCGTTGCCGTCGTAGTAGTGGTAGACGATCAGGTCGCCGTCGGTGTCCTTCATGATCGACTGACCGCCGGGGCCGATGTACCGCCCGTGCGACTCCAGGACCGGTGTGCCGCCGTTGTTCATGAGGGCGACGCCGTTCTTGTCGTAGTACGGCCCGGTGACACTGGTGGCGCGGCCGACCTTGACCTTGTAGGTGGAGCTGGTGCCGGCGCAGCAGGTGTCGTAGGAGGCGAAGAGGTAGTAGTAACCGTTTCGCTTGACGATGTACGGCGCTTCGACTGCCTTGGTCCCGGTCGGGCGGGAGGCGAGGGAGTAGCGGGTGGTGTTGCTCGACAGCTGTTTCCCGGTGCCGGGATCGATCTGGATCATCTTGAGGCCCGTCCACCAACTGCCGAAGGACAGCCACCACTTGCCGTTGTCGTCGACGAAGAGGTTGGGGTCGATGGCGTTGTAGTCACTGGAGGTGGTGGAGGTGTAGACGGTGCCCTGGTCGGTCCAGGAGCCGGGCAGTCCGGTGGTCGAAGAGGCCAGGCCGATGGCGGACTTGCTGGAGCCGAAGGTGGAGACGGCGTAGTACATGAGGTACTTGCCACCCTGGTACGAGATGTCGGGCGCCCAGGCCTCGGTCGTCCCGTACGAGGACCACCAGCTCGGCTTCGTGGAGAAGGCGTCGCCGCCCGCGCTGAACGCGATGCGGTCGGTGGAGGTGCGGTAGGAGAGGCCGCCGCCGGTGGCGTAGAGGAGGTAACGGCCGCCGGAGGTGCGGATCATCGTCGGGTCGTGCACGACCGTGGACCCGGTGACGGTACCGGGGTTGGGGTAGGCGGAGGCGGCCGAGGGGACGAGGGCGAGCAGGACCGCGGCGGGGAGGGAGAACAGTGCGGCTCGCCGGGAGGTACGGGGAGTGCGGGGGGTACGGCGGGTACGTGAGGTGCGGCTCATGCGGACGCTCCTTCAGTGGGGTTCACTGTCCGAAGTTTCGAACAGCAGTCGCGTCGTCGGACGGGACCGTAGGATCGAACCCCTCACGCGTCAATGGTCCGCGCAGAACCGAAACTATTGCGAGAGCGCTTGCGCAACCCTGGTCTCGCCGATCCCCTTGTCCGGCAGGTGACTTGACGGGCCGTCACTTTGCCCAACTGACAGCCTGCCGACAGGAACGCCCCCTACGGTGCCGTGCTCATGACAGACATCTCAGGAGTCACCCCGGAAGTCACCCCGGAAGTACCCCACCGCCCCGTCGGGCGCCGGGCCGTGCTGATCGCCACCGGCGCCACCGCCGCCACGCTGGCCGTGGGCGCGACCACCGCCGCCCCCGAGGCGCCGCCCACGCAGGACCCCGCCCCCGTGGCCGCGGCGGCCGTGTGCACCCTCACGAAGGAGATGACCGAAGGGCCCTACCACCTCGACGGACAGTACGTCCGCGCCGACATCACCGAAGGCAAGGCGGGCATCCCGCTGAAGCTGACCCTCACCGTCGTCGACGACGACACCTGCGCGCCGCTCGCCGACGCCCTGGTCGAGCTGTGGCACTCCGACGCGCTCGGCGAGTACTCCGGCTTCGTCGGCAACAACGGCCACGAGGGGCCCGACAGCGGCACCTTCCTGCGCGGCGCCGTACTCACCGACTCCCGCGGCGTCGCGGCGATCACGAGCATCTATCCGGGCTGGTACCGGGGCCGCTGCGTCCACATCCACGTCAAGGTCCACACGAACGTCACCCTGACCTCGGACGGCCACTTCACCGGCGGCCAGGAGATCCACACCGGCCAGCTGTTCTTCAGCGAGGCGATCACGAACGCGGTCGCACGCGTCTCCCCGTACTCGACGAACACGGTCACCCGCACCACCCTCGCCCAGGACTCCATCTACGACGAGGGCGGCGCCGCCTCGGGCCTCCTCACCCTCACCGCCCTGGGCACCACGACCTCCGCGGGCTACGCCGGGACGCTCACCCTGGGCGTCGAACGCTGACCACCGCGCCGGGCGCCGCCGGAGCCCCCGGTGGCCCCGGTCGGCCTGAGAGACAGGTCCGTGAGCCAGGTCTGTCTCCGAGCCGAACTCGTCGAACGGGGCGATGTCCTCGCCCCCGCACGCGCCCGCGGACCGGGAACGGGGTTCATGACCGGGAGAGGAGACCTAGCCCTGCCGGATCTCGGCCGGCGCCACTTCCAAGCCTTCGCGACGCAAGCGCTCACTCCCCCAGGCACCGAGCGGCCCGAGCGCTTGGTTGAGCGTGTGCCCGTGCTCGGTCAGGGAGTACTCCACCCGTGGTGGCACCTCCGCATAGACCTTCCGGTGCACGAGTCCGTCCGCCTCCATCTCACGCAGGTGCTGGGTCAGCATCTTCTCGCTCACTCCGGACAGAGCGCGGCGCAACTCCGCGAAACGGCGTACGGGATGGGCGTCGAGTTCCCACAGGATCAGCCCCTTCCACTTGCCGCTCACCACATCGAGCCCAGCGTCGATGCCGCAGATGTAAGGCCCGCATCTCGGCGACTTCGCCATCACCGATCCCCCTTACGAAAAGGTAAGTACCGCAGAAAATAGTAGGTACTTCCGAGGTTAGCGGCGCTGTCCGAGCATGGACGGGTGAACGAACAACAGAACCGCACCACCAGGCAGAACAGCCCTGTCACCGTGATCGGGCTCGGCCCGATGGGCCAGGCGATGGCCCGCACCCTCCTCACCGCCGGCCATCCGGTCACCGTCTGGAACCGCACCGCCGGCCGGGCCGACGGCGTCGTCGCCGACGGAGCGACGCTCGCGGCGACACCCGGCGAGGCGGTCGAAGCGAGTGACCTCGTGATCCTCAGCCTCACCGACTACCAGGCGATGTACGACATCCTCGACAGCGCCACCGCATCACTCGCCGGCCGGACGCTGGTCAACCTCAGCTCGGACACCCCCGAACGCACACGCGAGGCGGCGACCTGGGCGGCGGGCCACGACGCCGCCTTCCTCACCGGTGGTGTCATGGCCCCCGCCCCGATGGTCGGCACGGAGGCGGCCCAGGTCTACTACAGCGGCCCCGACGAGGTGATGGAGAAGCACCGGTCGGCGCTGGCACGGCTCGGCACGCCAAGGCATCTGGGCCGGGATCCGGGCCTCGCCCAGATGATGTACCAGGCCCATCTCGCGGTGTTCCTCACCACCCTGTCCGCCTTGATGCACGCCACCGCCATGCTCGGCAGCACAGGCATGAAGGCCGCGGAAGCACTGCCGGAGCTGCTCTCCTCCGCCGACTCGATCGGCGCCTTCCTGAGGGCCGGCGAAGAGGCCCCCGGCGCCGCGCTGGACGCCGGAGAGCACCCCGGAGACCTCAGCACGGCCGCCATGATGGGTGCGACATCCGACCACATCGTCGAGACCAGCACCTCGATCGGCCTCGACCTCGCACTCCCCCTGGCCGTGCAGGCTCACTATCGGCGCGTGATCGAGAACGGACACGGCCAGGACAACTGGACCCGCATCATCGACAGCATCCGGGAGCCGCGCTGACCGAACGCGGCACCGGTCCCGGTCAGGCACCTGCTCTCCGTGCGACGCCGAGCCGGCCGGGTACGTCCACCTCCGCGCGCACCGTCCTGCCCGGCGGCGGGTCACGGTCCAGCACCTCCCAGCACCTTCGAACTGGCCTGGTTCAAGAGCAGCTGCAGCAGCGCCTCCGGGGACGACTGCATCGAGGTCGCCCTCTCCTGGCGTAAGTCCAGCTACAGCAGCGGCGGTTCCGGCGACTGCGTAGAAGTCGCCACCCTCCCCCACGACATCCACGTCCGTGACTCCAAGGACAAGGACGGCCCCCAACTCGCCCTCTCCCCCCGCCGCCTGGGCCGAGTTCGTCGCTCACGCGGGGCAGTGACCACAGGGCCGCCCGCGACCTCCGCGGGCGGCCCCTCCGTCTCACTTGCCCGGACACTCCTTCCAGGCCATGTGGTAGACCGTGCTGATGTCGCCGTCGGTCGAGTCCATGGTCATGAAGCTGACCTTGCCCGGTGCGGAGCTGCCCGCGTTGACGCGCAGCTCGGTGTTGATGTTGAAATTGCGCTGGACGCCGCAGGGAGCCCACACGAGCTGTGCCCAGTCGGTGGTGTCGGTCGCCTGCCAGTTGTCGTTGTAGGCGCCGCTGATGGGATGGTTCTTGTACACCGTGCTCGACGAGCCCTGGAAGTAGTACGAGGCCCGCTGTATCGCGCTGGCACCCGGCTGGAGCAGGGCGAAGCCCCGGTAGTCCGCGCTGGCGATGGCGTACGTGAAGCCCTGCGGGACGTGGACGATCAGGTTGAGCTGGCAGTTCTTGCGGAACGCCGTGGGGTCGGAGTTGCCGCCGGCCTGAGCGAGGTAGTCGCTGTAGGTGACGGTGAAGGCGGTGTTGTCCTCGGAGACGGCGATGGCGGCGGTGCCCGCCGGGCAGCCGGAGCCGTTCACCGTGGCGATGTTGATGACGATCTTGTCCGGGGGCGGGTCGACGAACCCGGAGGACGGGTTGTGGGCGGGTATCGCGGAGGTGATGAGAGCGGCGACAGCACCGCTCAGAAGGAGCCCACCTGTCATGGTCTCTCCCTGGGTCGGGGGGTGGCTGCGCCCGGGGGGTCGGCACGTCAACTCTGTGAGGAATCAAGGGAGTTGATGTGAAGCCCCGGGGCGTTCGCATCGTAGGGAGGCCCCCGGGACCCGGCCAGGCCGAACTCCGGCCATTCACCTCGACCCGTTCACACCGGCGCTCCGGCATCCCCGGGTCAACCCTTTTCACCCTCGCCCCAACTCCCCTCTGTAATCATTCCTGTTCGACCCGTTGACACCCTTCACACTCCCTCCTAAGGTCACGCCAGCATTCCGACCATGTGACGAGATTTCGAACAACGGAAGGCAAGCGCTCTCCGGAGCACCGGAATCAGCGCTCACGTGGCCGGAATGCCGTGGCGCGGCCCGACGTACCTACAGGTGCACGCCGGCAGGGGCATCACGAGAGTCGACGAGACCCGGATGCCAGGCCGCACCGCCGCACGTGTCCCCAGTTCGTTCTGTCCAGCGCGCCCGGGATCCCCCTGGTACGACACCGGCGCGCCGGGACCCCCCTCAACGACGAGAAGAACAAGGAACGATCACCATGCGCACTCGAAGAGCCGCCCTCGGCACCATCGCCGGAGCCGTCTCCCTCGCCCTCACCCTGTCCGCCTGCGGCGAGACCGGCGAGAGCAGCTCCGGCTCCGGGGACGGCACCATCGGGATCGCCATGCCGACCCGGGCCTCCGAGCGCTGGCTCACCGACGGCAAGAGCGTCGTCAAGGACCTCGAGGCCAAGGGGTACCAGACCAAGCTGGTGTACGGCGACGACGACCCCAAGGCCCAGGTCGCGCAGGTCGCGGAGCTGGTCAAGCAGGGCGTCGACGCGCTGATCATCGCGGCCATCGACAACAAGTCGCTGAACGGCGTGCTCCAGCAGGCCGCCGACGCGGACATCCCGGTGATCTCCTACGACCGGCTCATCCTCGGCTCCGCGAACGTCGACTACTACGTCTCCTTCGACAACGAGCAGGTCGGCCGGCAGCAGGCCCGCTTCATCATCGAGCAACTCGGCCTGGAGGACGGCAAGGGCCCGTTCAACATCGAGCTGTTCGCCGGGTCTCCCGACGACAACAACACCAAGTACTTCTACGACGGCTCGATGCACCTCCTCCAGCCGTACCTGGACAGCAAGCAGCTGGTCGTCCGGTCCGACGAGACCTCGCTGGACAAGATCACCACACTGCGCTGGGACGGGCCGACCGCGCAGAAGCGTATGAACCGCATCCTGTCCAAGTCGTACAACGGCAAGACGGTCGACGCGGTCCTGTCGCCGTACGACGGCATCTCCCTGGGCGTCCTGTCCGCGCTCAAGTCGTACGGTTACGGCTCCGACGGCAAGCCCCTCCCGATCATCACCGGTCAGGACGCCGAGCTGGCCTCGGTGAAGTCGATCATCGCGGGCGAGCAGTCGCAGACCGTCTACAAGGACCTCCGCGAACTCGCCACGGTCGCCGCGAACATGGCCGACGACATCCTCAAGGGCAGGACACCGAGGATCAACAACAGAAGGGGCTACAAGAACGGCGTGAAGGACGTGCCCGCCTACCTGCTCCAGCCGGCGAGCGTCGACAAGAGCAACTACAGCTATGTCCTCGCCGGCTACTACACCGCCGAAGAACTGAAGTAGCGGTCACCGCCACTGGTCCTACGGGTTCTCCCAGGCCGCCGGTTCCGCCGCCAGGTCACGGACCGGAGCCGGGAGGGCGTCGGCGGCGATGTCGGCCACCGTGACGCCCTCCAGGATCCTGCGGACGTTGGCGCGCAGGGCGATCCACAGGGGCAGCAGGGGCTGGGCGGTGCCCGTGTACGTCAGGCCGGTCGGGCGTTCGCCGCGGACGGAGACGATCGGGCCGTCGACCGCGCGGATCACGTCAGCGACCGTGATCCGCGCGGGGTCGCGGGCGAGCCGGTAGCCGCCGCCTCCGCCGCGACGGCTCTCGACGATGCCGCCGCGCCGGAGGTCTCCGAGGATCCCCTCCAGGAACTTGTGCGGGATGCCCTGTTCGGCGGAGATCGTCTCCGCCTTCACCGGGTCGCCGCCGCCCTGCCGTACGGCCAGTTCCAGTACCGCCCGCACCGCGTAGTCCGCCCGTGCCGAGATCCTCATACCGACATTGTGGGGGCAGGCGGCACCGTCCGGTTCAGGCCAGCCGGATCACGTTCCAGGAGAGCGGTTCCAGCGTCGCCGTCAGCGTCCCGTCCGTGACCGCCGTACCGTCCACCGCGTGCGGGGCGACCCGCTCGGGGTCGTCGAGCGTGTTGCGGGCGTCCGGGTCGGCGTCGGCGAGCGCGCTGTGCTCGACCAGCCGCGAGACCCCCAGACCGGCCACGGCCACCTCCAGCGGCAGCGCCTCCGTGCGGCTCCGGTTGACCGCGAAGACCGTCACCGAGCCGTCCTCCGCGCGGACGGCGGTCGCGTGCAGCAGATCCGCCTCGCCGTACTTCCGCGTCTGGTACGTCGGTGAGTCCACCCGGACGTCGAGCACCTCGCCCCGCCCGTACCGCGACGCCTGCGCGAACGGGAAGAACGTCGTCTGGCGCCACGCCGCGCCGCCCGGCTCGGTCATGATCGGCGCGATGACGTTGACCAGCTGGGCCAGGCAGGCGACGGCGACACGGTCGGCGTGCCGCAGCAGGGCGATGAGGAGCGAGCCGAAGACGACCGCGTCCATGACGCTGTAGTTGTCCTCCAGCAGGCGGGGCGCCTCGGGCCAGTCGTCCTGCGCGAACGTCGTCGCCTGCTCCTGCCAGCGGGACATGTACCAGACGTTCCACTCGTCGAAGGAGAGGTTGATCTTCTTCTTCGACTTCAGGCGGGCGCCCACGTGATCGCAGGTGGCGACCACGTTCTCGATGAAGGACTCCATGTCGACGGCGGAGGCGAGGAAGGAGTCCACGTCGCCGTCGAGGGGCTCGTAGTAGGCGTGCAGGGAGATGTGGTCGACCAGGTCGTACGTCTCCGCCAGGACCGTCGCCTCCCACTCCGCGAACGTCGGCATCGACTGGCCCGAGCTGCCGCAGGCGACGAGTTCGACCCCGGGGTCCTGCTGGCGCATCGCGCGGGCGGTCTCGGCGGCGATCCGGCCGTACTCCTCCGCCGTCTTGTGGCCGGTCTGCCAGGGGCCGTCCATCTCGTTGCCGAGGCACCACAGCCGGATGCCGAAGGGGTCCTTGTCGCCGTGGGAGGCGCGCAGGTCCGAGAGCGCCGTGCCGGACGGGTGGTTGGCGTACTCCTGGAGTTCCAGGGCCTCGGCCACGCCGCGCGTGCCGAGGTTGACCGCCATCATCGGCTCGGCCTGCGGGCCGACCTTCTTCAGGAAGGCGATGTACTCGGAGAGACCGAAACGGTTCGTCTCCGTCGAGTGCCAGGCCAGGTCCAGACGGCGGGGGCGGCTCTCCGCCGGGCCGACGGAGTCCTCCCACTTGTAGCCCGAGACGAAGTTGCCGCCGGGGTAGCGGATCGCCGTGACGCCGAGTTCACGGACCAGGTCCAGGACGTCCTGCCGCAGGCCCGCCTCGTCGGCGGTGGCATGGCCCGGCTCGTGGATACCGGTGTAGACACAGCGTCCGAGGTGCTCCACGAAGGAGCCGAAGAGACGGGGGTTGACCTGGCCGACGGTGAAGGCGGGGTCGAGGGTGAAGCGGGCGGTGCGCATCTTTTCCTTCCGAGGGGGTGCGGTTCGTCTGCGAGGGGCCGGGGAGCCGCGGTCCGGTCGTCCGGGCTCCGCGTTCTCAGGAGACCTTGGGCCAGCCGTTCTTCGTCCAGACCAGCCGGTTGAGCCCCAGCTTGGGTGTGCCTTCGTCGCGGGCGTCGTAGTAGTGGTACGCCAGCCAGTCCTGGCCCCGGTCGCGGAAGACCGACTGGCCGCCCGTGCCGACGTACCTGCCGTGGCCCTCCAGGAGCAGGTCGCCGCCGCCCTCCAGCATCGGCGTGCCGGAGCTGTCGACGTACGGGCCGGTGATCGTCGTAGCCCTGCCGACCTTGATCTTGTAGGTGGAGTTCACGCCCGCGCAGCACGCGTCGTACGAGGCGAAGAGGTAGTAGTAGCGGCCGTGCCGGACGATGTACGGGCCCTCGACCGCGTACGGGGCGTCCGGGCGGGTCGCCAGGTGGTGGACGGTCGGGCCGGGTACGGCCTTCCCGGTGGCCGGGTTCAGCTCGACCATCCGGATGCCCGTCCAGTACGAGCCGAAGGACATCCACAGCCTGCCGTCGGCCTCGACGAGCGCCGGGTCGATGGCGTTCCAGGAGTCGGTCGTCTCGGAGGAGAGGACCTTGCCGTGGTCGGTCCAGGTACCGGGCAGGCCGGTGCGGGACGTGGCGACGCCGATCGCGGAGTGGTTGGTGCCCCAGGAGGAGACGGCGTAGTAGAGCCAGTAGCGGCCGGCGCGGTAGGAGAGGTCGGGCGCCCAGGGATCGCCGGTGTCGTTGTACTCGTACCACCAGCTCGGCGGCTCGGCGAAGGCGTTGCCCGCGTCGTCCCAGTGCTTGCCGTCCTTGGACAGGCGGGCGCCGATGACGCCGCCCGTCGAGTAGGCGACGTAGCCGCCGGCGCGCAGCCGGATGACCGTGGGGTCGTGGATGATCTGCTGGCCGGTGATGGGCCGCGGGTCGGGAGGGGCGGCGGCCTGTGCGGTCGCGGGGAGGGGGGTCAGGAGGGTGAGGAGGGCCGCGGCGAGTACCGCCGCGATGCTGAGGCGCTTCAACTGCGTAGCTCCTTCGGGGGAGTTACTGGCCGTTTTTTGCCGTTACCTGCCGTTGCCTGCCGTCACTGGCCCGCGAGGCCGGTGTGTGCGACACCTGCCACGATCTGGCGCTGGAAGAAGACGAAGACGATGATCAGCGGCAGGCCCGCCATGAGACCGCCGGCCATGAGCTGGGCCCACTGGATGCCGTAGGAGTTCATGACGGTCGCGATGCCGTTCGGCATGGTCATCAGGTCGGGGTTGTTGGTCACCATGTACGGCCACAGGAAGTTGTTCCACGAGGCGATGAAGGTGAAGATGCCGACCGCCGCCAGTGAGGGGCGGGAGAGCGGGACCACGATGGTGAAGAACACCCGCCAGCGACCGGCGCCGTCGATGAACGCCGCCTCCTCCAGTTCGCGCGGGATGCCCTGGAAGAACTTGTAGAGGATGTAGACCATCGCGGCGGGCGCGCACTGCGGAAGGATCATGCCCCAGTAGGTGTCGACCATGCCCATCTGCTGGACGGTGGTGAACAGCGGCACGCCGAGCACGGCCGGGGAGACCATCAGGCCCGCCATCACCACGCCCATGAGGAAACCCTTGCCGCGGAACTCCGTGCGGGCGAAGCCGTAGCCGGCGAGCGCGGCCACCAGGAGCACCACTGCCGTCACGCACACCGAGACGACGAGGGAGTTCACGAACCAGTTGGTGATGTTGCCGGACTCGAACATGGCCGACCACGCCTGGCCGGTCCAGTCCTTGGGCAGCCAGTGCGGCGGCACCTCGACGGCCTCGGTCTCCGCCTTCAGGGAGGTGAACACCGCCCAGACCAGCGGCGAGAGGAACACCATGGAGACGGCCGCGCCGAGCAGGGTGAGCACGATCTGGCTGGGCGACCAGGTCCTGCGGGTCGTGGCCCGTACCGGGGCGTCGGCCCGTGCGGCGGGCTGCGTGGCGGTCTGTGCGGCGGTGGTCATCGGCCGCCCTCCTCACGGTTGCGCAGCAGCCACATCCGCGCGAGGGCGACGGCCGCGATGAGCACGAAGAAGATGATGGAGATCGCGGAGGCGTAGCCCACGCGGTAGCTGGTGAAGCCCTCTTCGAGGGTGTACTGCACGAACGTGCGGGTCGATTCCTCGGGACCGGTGCCGAAGTCCATCATCACGACCGCCTGGTCGAAGACCTGGAGCGAGGCGAGGATCTGGAGCGCGATGACGAGCCCGGTGATGTTGCGCAGCATCGGCAGCGTGATGTGGACCATGCGGTGCCAGGCGTTCGCGCCGTCCAGTTTGGCGGCCTCGTAGAGGTGCGCGGGGATGCCCTGGAGCGCGGCGAGGTAGAGCAGGAAGCTGAAGCCGACCGTCCACCACAGGGTGCAGATGACGACGGCGAGCATGGCGTACGACTTGTCGGTCAGCCACGGCGTCTCGATGCCGAAGACGTAGTTGATCATTCCCGTGCCGGGGTTGAACAGCCACTGCCAGAGGTTGGCGGCGACCGTGGACGGCAGCAGGAACGGGGCGAAGAAGCAGAGCCGCCACAGCCACTTGGCGCGCTCGATGTGGTGGGCCAGCATCGCGAGGAGGAAGGCGAGCACGGTGATGCACGGCACGACGAGCAGCGTGAAGTAGCCGCTGTGGCCGAGCGCGTCCCACACCAGGGGGTCGTTGACGGCCTCGCGGTAGTTGTCGAGGCCGACGAAGCTCGTGCCGTCGCCGGAGATGTTGGCGTCCGTGAAGCTGAGGTACACGCCGCGCAGCAGCGGCCAGATCACGAAGAGCGCGAACAGCGCCAGGAACGGGGCGACGAACCAGCCGCCGTGCTGGAACCCCTGCCTGCGGCGGACGGTGGCGCTCAGCGCGACGGTCCTCGCGCGCGCCGGGCGGATGACGGTCTCTGCGCCGGTCGTCGTCATGCGACCGCACCTCCCTGCGCGGCGGTTCTGCCGTCCATGGGGTTCTTCGAGGCGAGCAGCTCGGCGAGCGTGCCCTTCATGCGGCGGGCGGCGGCGTCCGGCTTGGCGGAGCCCACCGTCGAGGAGACGACGATCGGGCCGACCCGCTGGGCCAGGATGCCGGTGGAGCCCGCGAACCAGACCTTCGGCTCGGTGGCCTGGTGGTCCATCGCCGTGACGTACTCGCTCTGCGGGTTCATCTTCCGGTACGCCGGCGTGGACAGGGTCGGTGTGTACGCCGGGATGTGTCCGCCGGCCGCCCACTGCCGGGCGTGCGTGACGACGTAGGCGGCGAGTTGGTGCGCGGCCTCGTCGGCGGCGCCGCCGCGGCCGGACTGGTGCGGCAGGACGAAGGCGTGCGACTCGGCGTGGGTGGCCTGCTTGCCGAAGACGGGCGGCAGCGGGGTCGCGCCGTAGTCGAGCTTCGCGGCGTCGAAGACCGGCACCGACCAGTTGCCCTCCCAGGCGAACGGGGCGCCGTTGACGACCTGTTCGGCGCCCGCTCCGCCGCCGAACGCGGGGTTGGTGTATCCGTCGGTCAGGTGCCGGCGCAGGAACTCCAAAACCTGGGTCGCCTTGTCGGTGTCGAAGGTGACCTCGGTGTTGGCGGCGTTGAACCAGGTGCCACCGAGCTGGGTGTAGAAGGCGACGAAGAACCACCACTGGAAGTTCTGGTCGTTGTGCCACATGCCGAGGGTCTGAAGCCCCTTCTCGGTGGCGCCCTTGGCCTCCTTCAGCACGGCGAACCACTCGTCGGTGGACGTCACGGGCACCATCCGCCCGTCGGCGCCCAGCAGGCCCGCCTTCTTCAGCACGTCCTTGCGGTAGAAGCAGAGCTGGACGTGGATGTCGAGCGGGAGGGCGTAGAGCTTGCCGTCGATGACGCCCCGCTTCCACAGGGCGGGGTTGAAGTCGGCCTCGCGCACGCCGTACTTGGCGAGCAGCCGTACGTCCCAGGGGTCCAGGAGGCGGCCGGGCGAGAAGCCGGTGACCCGGCCCATGTGCATGACGCCGAGGTCCGGTGCGCGGTTTCCCGCGGCGGCCATGGCGAGCTTGGTGTAGAAGGGGCTGCCCCACTGGAGGGTGGAGTCCTTGACGTCGATGCCGGGGTTGTCCTTACGGAAGGCGTCCAGCATCGCGATCATGTTGTATCCGTCGCCGCCGCTGAAGAGGTTCCAGTAGCGCACCCGGGTGTCCGCTCCGGAGGCGAGCGCGTCGGCCCCGGTTCCGAGTGCCGCGAAGCCGAAGCTGCCCGCGACGGTCAGGCCGCCGGCGGCGGCCAGAAGATGCCTGCGACTCAGGTCAGGTCGTCCCATGCCCTGCCCTTACTGTTCGGTATCTCGAATCTTGCCCGTAACTTCGAACGGGACCGTAAATTCGATGTGTCCTCGCGTCAATGGTTCTGACAGGACTCGCGGCAACCTTCGACAGTGAGTCTGATAGCGCTTTCTGTGAAGGCGCGCCGCTTCCTGTGAAGGTGGCGCGCCGGGCCCGCATCACGTGACGGGGACACGTCCGGCCGCGTAGCCTCGGATCGGCCGCCGCGGGGCGGTGGGAAAGGGGACCGGATGGACATCGCGGGCGTGCGCGGGACGGCTGCCCGGATCGCCTCGGCGCTGCGGCGCGCGAGGACCGGACCCGCCATGCGCCACCTGGCCGGCGAACTGTCCGCCGCGCTGCGGGCCCGGCCCCGGACCCCGGCCGGGGTGCGGGAGGTGTCCCAGGCGCTGTGCGAGGAGATGGCCGCGCTGCGTGGCGGGCGGCCCGTCGAACTGCGCTTCGAGCGATTCCCCGACGAGATCGAAGTGACCGGGCTGTGCGTCGAGTTCGAGGACTTCGACCTGGTCATCGTCGAGGAACGGGCCGAGGAGGTACAGCAACTCGTCATCCTCGGCCATGAGTTGTGGCACCTGCACGCAGGACACGACCACCGTCACACCACCGGCACGGCCGCCGCCCGCGCACTCGCCGTACGGCCGGCCTGGCGCGACGTCGCCCTCGCCGTCGCCGCCCGCAACGGCTCCCGCGCACAGGACGAGGGCCAGGCCGACGACTTCGGCCACCGGCTCGCGGCCACGCTACGGCCCCTGCTGTACGGCGGCGGCCACACCGCCGCCGCCCCCCTCGAACCCGTCCAACGGTCCCTCGGCTACCGGGGACGCGGAGGTGCGGACCGGCGATGAGCGACCTGGCCCCCGCGGCGGCCCGGCTGACCGAACCGCAGGCCTTCACACCGGGCGGCTTCGTCAACGAGTTCTACCCCTCCTTCTGGTGGATCCCGGCCGGCATCCTGGCGGCCGCCCTCGCCATCAAGCTGCCCAGCATCATCCGGCTCTGGACCGACCCGCTGCTGCGCGCGGTCGGCGGCCTGCTGGTGCTCGCCCTGTCGGTGTTCGTGTTCGTCGCGCCGTCGACGATCGCCTGGGTCAACCGGATCACGGGCGTGCCCAACATCTCCGGGCCCTGGGTGTACTCCCTGCTCACCGCGTTCTGCGGCTCGTGTCTGCTGCTGATCATCACCTGGCGCAACGGTCTGTCCGACCGCTCGCCCCGCACCCGCTCCGCCATGCGCTGGGTCCTCGGCACCTACGCCACCGTCATCGTCGCCCTGTGGGTGCTGTTCGCCCTCGCCGACATGCCCGAGGAACGACTGCGGGACCTCGACACCTACTACGCGAACACGCCGTACGCCCGCGAGATGATCGTGCTCTATCTGCTCGCGCACACCGTGGCCACGCTCATCACCAACGCGCTGATCTGGAACTGGGTACGCGCCGACGGACTGGACTCCCTGCTCCGCTGGGGACTGAAGTTCCTCGGCGTGGGCTACGCCCTCCAGTTGGTCTTCGACGCGGCCAAACTGAGTGCCGTGGGCGGCCGTTGGGCGGGGCGGAACCTGGACTGGCTGAGCACGGCCGTGGCGCCGCCGCTGGCCTGCCTGTCCGCCATCCTGATCGCCGTCGGTTTCATCCTTCCGCACACCGGCCAGTACCTCCACGACCGCCGGCAGGTCCGGAACGCCGTACGCGAACTCCGGCCGCTGTACCAGCTGATGAAGGCGGGCAGCGGCGGCGGAGTCCCCCGCGTCCTGCGCGCCACGCCCGAGCTGCGCCTGATCCGCCGGGAGACGTTCATCCGCGACGGGCTGCTGTCCCTGTCCCGGTTCGTCGACGAGGACCTGCGCGGACGCTCGTACGACGCCGCCCTCGCCCTCGGCCACCCGCCGGACCGGGCGAAGGCGCTGGCCGCCGCGGTGACCGTGCTGGACGCGGCGGACGCCAGGAGCCACGGGCGGGAACGCGACACCTCCGGCTCCGGCGAGGCCGACACGACCGATCTGCTGCGGGACATCGGGGCCGTGTCGCGTGCCCTGCGGCAGCCGGACGTGGTGCGGGCGGTGCGGGAGCGGGCTGCGGCCGCGGCGGACGGGGGCCGGGCGGGTGCCCCCGTGGGCCAAGGGGGCACCGAGCGCTAGCGGGGGCGGCCCGTCGTCGGCACTCGCGGACGGCGTGCGCGCGCCTCCTCCACCCGGTGTTCACCGACCCCGCACACCCGCCGACAAAGGCCGGAACTCGTGGGCGGGACGCGGGCCGTTCCGGACGGGGGACGGGGGCCGGGCGCCGGAGAGCGGGGATTTTCGGCCACGGGTGTCGCGACGCCTCACCCCGTTCACCCGTTACAGCCGCTTCCTCCCCGCCGAGTTCGCGCCGAATTCTCCCGTCCGCGAGGGCCGAGGTAGCTGAACCGGCACAGGTCTTGGCATATTGCACGCACCGAAACACCCGCGCAGCCACGGGGAGAACCGTGCGTACGAACAGGGAGATGCGTCGCCTCGCCGACACGCTCATCGCTCCCATCCGGGTGCCGGTCCCGGCCGAGCCCGATGTCCTGTTCGACGCGGTCGTTGAGGCGGCCGCGCGCTGGCGGGGCCGCGAGATCGTCGTGCACCGGGCGGTGTTCCCGCCGCACACCGCCAGCGGGCTCTGGCTGGAGGGCGAGAACCACGACGACGTCGTCGTCGACGAACGGGCCGCCGTCTGGCACCAGATCGTCATCTTCTGCCACGAGGTGTGGCACATGCACCGCCGCCAGGCCGACGCCGACCCCGGCGCCGCCCCGGCCGCCGCCGCCCGCACCGACTTCACCCTCTCCGACGAGCAGGAGGCCGACCGCTTCGGCATGCTGATGGGCCGTCGACTGCGCACCTGGCTGGAGGCCTCCGCCGACTCCGTGTACGCCGACCGCGGCGACGACACCCAGGACATCGCCGGACGCATCGGCGCGGCCCTCAACTACCGAGGGACCCGAAGATGAACGGCCTGCCCCACTACCTCAGCGCCGCCGCCCTCTGGCTCGGCCTGCTGGCGCGGGCCCCCGATCTGCTGCGCCACCGGCACGACCCCTACCTGCGGTCCATCTGCGCGGTGCTGGGCCTGGCCGGGCTCTGCTTCTTCCTCGGGGCACCGCCCACGGTCGGCACCGTCAACCGGCTCAGCGGGGTGCCCAACCTGGCCGCGCCGCTGACGTACGCCGCGATCACCGGGTACAGCGCCGCCTCCCAGGTGCTGATCGTGCACTGGCGGGGCGGACCGCGCGTGCGCCGGACCGCCCGGCGCTGGATCCTGGCGTACACGCTCGTCGTCCTCGGCATCGCCGCGATGTTCGTCCTCGGCGACGCGCCCGAGGAGCGGCGCACCGACCTCGACACCTACTACGCCAACACGCCCTACCTCCGCGAGATGATCCTGCTCTACCTGCTCGGGCATCTCGGTGCCGCCGGCGTCACCACCGTCTCCGCCCTGCGCTGGGCCCGTGAGGTGCGCGGCCGGCTGCGGACGGGCCTCGTCACGCTCGGCCTCGGCGCGCTGTGCGGGATCGTGTACAGCCTGGCCAGGCTCGCCGCCGTGGCCGCCCGCTGGACCGGCCACGACTGGTCCACCCTGGTCACCGATGCCTCCCCGGCGGCGGCCGGACTCGGCGCGCTCCTGACGGTCGTCGGCGTCCTCGTCCCGCTCGCCGGCCCCCGGCTGACGGAGTGGCGGCGGACCCTGCGCACCTACGCCCGCCTCGAACCCCTGGAACGCGAACTGGACGGTGTCCTCACCCGCCACGCCCTGCGGCTGCCCCCGCCCCGCTGGGCCCGGCCGGCCACCCGGCTGGTGTGGCGCCGGACCAGCATCCACAACGCGCTGACCCACCTGGACGCCTACGTCGACCGCGCGTTGTACGACGTGACGCTGCGGGCCGCCGTGCGCCGTACCGGTGATGCGGAGCGGGCCGCCGCGACGGCCTGGGCGACCGTCATCGCGGCGGCCGTCCGACGGGAGGCACACGCCGGGCCGGACAGTGGTGGTGGTGTCAGCGGCGGCGGTGCCGGTGGCCCTGGGGAGTCCGACTGGTTCCTGGAGCGGGCGACGGATCCGGCCGCGCTGGTGCGCATCGCCGACGCGCTGGCCGGCGAACCGCTCGTCCGGGCCGCCGTACCGGAGACCGTGGCGGAAGAGGGGCCGGAAGCCGCGTCGGTCGCGGCCGAGGGGCGGTCGACCGCGTGAGCCTCGTCGTCTACCTCGCCGGCGCCGTCCTCCTGCTCTCCGCCGCCGTGCTGTTCCGCCGGCCCCGGCCGGCCGCGCCCAACCCCCTCGCCGCGTCCACCTGCGTCGCCATCACCCTCGGCGCGCTCGTCTTCGTCTGCTCCGCGCCGGTCACCCTGGCCGCCGTCAACGACCTCACCGGCATCCCCAACTTCGGCGCCCCGCTGACGTACGGCATGCTCTCGGCGTACAGCTGCTCGCTGCTGATCCTGCTCGCCTACTGGCGGGGCGGGCCGCCCGAGCGGGTACGGCGGCAGGTGCTGCGCCGCATCGCCGTGTACGGGCCGCTGATCGTGACCTTGATCGTGCTGTTCACCCTCGCCGACGCGCCCACCGAGCGGCTCACCGACCTCGACACGTACTACGCGAACACGCCGTACATGCGCGAGATGATCGTGCTGTACCTGCTCGGGCACACCGCCGCCATCGTCGCGATGGCCGTCGTCTGCCTGAAATGGGCGCGCGAGGTCACCGGACTGCTGCGGACCGGGCTGCTGCTGATCCTCGTCGGCGCGCTGCTCGACCTGATCGGCTTCCAGCTGGCCAAGTACACGGCCGTCGTCGCCCGTTGGACCGGGCACGACCTCGACTTCCTCTCCACGAACGTCGCCCCGCCGATGGCCGCCCTCGCCGCGCTCCTCTTCTCCGCCGGGTACGTCCTGCCACGGCTGCTGCCCGCGGCCGTCGCGCACGGGTGCGGGTTCCGGGACCACCGGCGGCTGCGACCGCTGTGGACCCGCGTGGGATTCGTGTCGGTGGCGCCCAAGCCGCCCGTGTCCTGGTGGCGGCTGCCCGCGGAACGACTGCACTGGCGGGAGGTCGCCATCCACGACGCGCTGCTCGCCCTCGCCCCCTACTTCGACGACCGGGTACGGTCGCGAGCGCTCGCCGCCGCCCTCGGTGAGGGCCGTACCGCGCACGAGGCGCGGGTCGCCGCGGAGGCCGCCATGCTCGCCGAGGCCGCCCGGCGGGCCGCCGCGCGGGAGGCGCCGTGCGAGACACCGAGCACCCACCGGCTGCACGCCACCGAGGTGTCCGGTGCCGCCGGACTGGTCGAGCTGGCCCAGGCACTGGCCCGAACCCCCGCCCCGGACACGGTCGGTGAAGGTACGGTGAATGCCGTCCACGGCGGCTGAAAGTCGGCCTTCGTGATGTCCGCCTGCCTGTTGTCCGCCCGTCTGCCTGTCTGCCTGCCTGTCTGCCTTCGTGGCCGAGTACGAGGAGCCCCATGTCCCGTAGAGCTGTCGTCATCGGTGCCGGCCTGGCGGGCATGCTGGCCGCGGCGGCCCTGTCCAGCGTCGTGGACGAGGTGATCGTGCTGGAACGGGACGACCTGCCCGACGGGCCGGAACACCGCAAGGGCCTGCCGCAGGGCCGGCACGCCCACCTCCTCATGGCCGGCGGGCTCGCCGCCATGGAGGACCTCGTGCCGGGCGTCGGCATGCGCAAGCATCTGCTCGCCGCCGGGGCCCGCGAGATATCCCTCAGCTCCGGCATGATCGCCCTCACTCCCGAAGGCTGGTTCCGGCGCTGGCGCCACGAGGGCCCCCGGATGATGACCTGTAGCCGGGCGCTGCTCGACTGGGCGGTCCGGGACGCCGTACTGGCCAACACCGGGGCCCAGGTCCGCACGGGTCAGGCGCTGGCCCTCACCGGTGACGCGCGGCGTGTCACGGGCGTACGGGTCTCCACTCCCGACGGGGACGAGGTGATCGACGCCGCGTTCGTGGTCGACGCGAGCGGGCGCGGGTCGCGGGTCGTCAACTGGCTGTCCGGGCTGGGCATTTCCGGTGTCCGGGAGAAGACGGTCGACGCGGGGCTCGTCAACGCCACCCGGATCTACCGCACCCCCGAAGGGGCCGGCCGGTTCCCGCTCACCATCATCCAGGCCAACCCCTATCAGGGGCTGCCCGGACGCAGCGGCATGGTGCTGCCCATCGAGGGCGACCGGTGGATGGTCAGCCTCGCCGGGACGCGGGGCGGGGGCGAACCGCCGTCCGACCCGGACGGGTTCCTCCGGTACACCCTCGATCTGCCGCACCCCCTGGTCGGGCAGCTGATCTCCGGCGCCGAGCCGCTCACCGACATCCACGTCAGCCGCAGCACCAGCAACCAGCGGCGGTACCTGGAGAAGGTGCGGGAGTGGCCCGAAGGGTTCGTCGCCCTCGGTGACGCGCTGGCCACCTTCAACCCGGCGTACGGGCAGGGCATGTCGGTGGCCGCGCTCGGCGCGCAGGTGCTGAGCCGGGAACTGCGGCAGGGCGGGGTCGGCTCGGCCGGGCTCGCGCGGCGGGTGCAGCGGGGGGCCGCGTCGTCGGTCGAGGCGGCCTGGACCATGGCGGTCAGCCAGGACGTCTGGTTCCCCGGGACGCGGGGCGGCGCCCCGACCGTCGCCGACCGGCTGGTCACCCGGTTCACCCGGCGGGTGATCCGGACGGCCACCGGATCGTACGGCGCGGCGTCGGCACTGTGGGACGTCACCGGCCTCACGGCGGGGCCGGAGCGGCTGCTGCGTCCGTCGGCCCTCCTGGCCACCCTGAACGGACCCTCGCTGCCGGCCGCGGCGGGGCCGCCGTTGACCGAGGCGGAGCGGGGCGTCCTGCGAGGTCTTTAATCGGTGTCCGCTGGGCTGTGTGCTCCCTAGGGTGAAGCCCGATGACACTCCTACATGCTCATGACTATGGGGGCGATGGCCCGCAACTGGTTCTCCTGCACGGTTACGGACGGTCGCTGACCGACTGGAACGCCGCGGCCGCCCTGCTCACCGCCGGGCACCGCGTGCTCGCCGTCGACCTTCCCGGGCACGGCCGCTCTCCCGACATCTCCCCGTGGACCCTCCCCGCCGTGGTGGGGCACATCGCGGACACCCTCGACGCGCACGGCGTGCCGGAGGCCGTTGTGGTGGGCCACTCCCTCGGCGGCATGGTCGCGGTCGAGTACGCCCGCGCCGACCCCGACCGTGCCCGGGCCCGCGCCGCCGTGAATCTCGACGGCTTCTGGTGGGGGCGCGCGTACCCCGGCGCCGAACGGCTGAGTGAAGGGCTGCTGGCCTCGGCCGGGGCCATCGCGCCACCCGAGTACATCCAGCAGCAGGTCGTCCACTCCGCCCGGCTCGGCATTCCCGCCGACCTCGCGGAGGCCTCCGCCCGCACGGCCGCCCGCCCGTTGCCCGACGGCACGTGGCAGACCCTGCCGGAGCGGGCGACGGCGCTGGAGATCGTCGACGAACTCCACACGCTCGGCGCGCTCGGTGTCACCGGATGGCTGGACGGGGTCGACCGCCCGCTGCTGGTGGTCCAGGCCGGCCGACGGCCACCGCCCGCACCGGGTATGGAGTGGTTCGCCGAATTCAGCACCCGGTTCGCAGAAGGCGTCTCCGACGAACTGGCCGCACTCACCCGCACCCGGCCGACGCTCACCGTCAACCGAATCGACGCCGCCCACCCCATGCACATGGAAACCCCCGCGGCGGTGGCAGCGCTGGTAGCGGAGTTCGCACGAGGCCTTCCCGACTGAGAAGGGCGGGGGCGGGGGCCACACCCCCCGCCGCCGTCTGCGGCGTGCGCGCCTCCCCCAATGCCTTGAAGGGCCTGGGGGACCCCCAGGGCGCTGGGGTTCCCCCTCTGGGGAGGCACCCCGTCAGCGCCGGGCTGCGCGACCCACCCCCGGCGCCAACCGCCCTCAGCCGGTGAACGCCGGTTGGGCCACGCCCTTCCCCGCGTCGGGGACGACCAGGAGCGAGCCCGACAGGGGGTGGGGGCCCTCCAGGCCCACCCGGGCGGTGGTGACGTAGAGATCCGTCAGGTCGGCGCCGCCGAACGCGCAGGCCGTCACCAGCGGGGTCGGCAGCTCGATCACCCGGTCCAGCGCCCCCGCAGGGGTGTACCGGCGTACCGCTCCGCCCTCCCACAGCGCCACCCAGACACACCCGTCCGCGTCGACCGTCAGCCCGTCGGGGAAGCCCGCGCCGTCCTCGATCTGGACGAAGGGGCGACGGTTCGTCACCCGTCCGTCGGCGTGGTCGAAGACGTCGACGCGGCGGGTCGGGGAGTCGATGTAGTACATCAGCGTGCCGGAAGGGCTCCAGCCCGTCCCGTTGCTCACCGCGACGTCATCGAGGATCACGGAGACCGAACCGTCCCCGGTGACACGGGACAGGGAGCCCCCGCCCGGCGCCTCGTCGTACCGCATCGTGCCGGCCCAGAGCGAGCCGTCGGGCGCGACCGCCGCGTCGTTGGCGCGGCGGCCGGGGACCGGCTCGTGGTGGAGCCAGCGGAAGCTCCCGTCCTCGTCCAGGAGGCCCACGCCGTCCCGGAGGTTGAGGACCAGGCCGCCGCCCGCTCGGGGCTTGGCCGCGCCCACGTGCTGGTCGGTGACCCGGACCGTGCGGCGGCCCGTGGAGGGGTCGTAGGTGTGCAGGCGCGAGCCGAGGATGTCGAGCCAGAGGAGGCGGCCGGTGGCCGGGTCCCAGGTGGGGCCCTCGCCGAGGGCGGCCTCCGCGCGGACGGCGACGTCGAACACGTTCGTCATGCCACGCTCCGGTAGCCCAGTTGTTCGGACAGTTCGGCCGCGCCCTTGGCGGCGAGCTGCTCCAGCTCGATGCGGCGCTCGTCACTCCAGCGGATCATGGGGACGGAGATCGACAGCGCGGCCACGACCCGGCCGGTGCGGTCGCGCACCGGGGCCGCCACACAGCTGACGTCCGGGTTCGACTCGCGGTTCTCCACCGCGATGCCCCGCTCCCGGATCTCCGCCAGGGCCTCGCGCAGCGCGCCCGGCTCGGTGATGCTGTTGGGCGTCATCGCGACCAGGTC
Source organism: Streptomyces sp. NPDC058335 (assembly GCF_042723915.1). Classification (NCBI taxonomy): domain Bacteria; kingdom Bacillati; phylum Actinomycetota; class Actinomycetes; order Kitasatosporales; family Streptomycetaceae; genus Streptomyces; species Streptomyces sp. NPDC058335. The sequence goes on from NZ_JBHXHX010000010.1 coordinate 209,082, forward strand.
CGCGTCGTCGGGGACCCGCGCGGTCAGCTCGGCGTCGGGGAGGGAGGCGAGCAGCATCTTGCCCACGGAGGTGCAGTGCGCGGGGAGGCGACGGCCCGCCGCCGACACCATGCGGACGGCGTGCGTGGAGTCGACCTTGGCGATGTAGATGACGTCCGTGCCCTCCAGGATGGCCACGTGGACCGTCTCGTCGCAGGTCTCGGCGACGGTACGGGCGACCTGCTGGCCCTCGGCGGCCAGGTCGAGCTGCTCGGCGTACCGGCTGCCGAGCTGGTAGGGCCGTACGCCGAGGCGGTAGCGTCCGGGCTGTCCGGGGACGGTGACGATGTACGACCGGGCGGCGAGCGTGGTGACCAGCTCGTGCACGGTGGTGCGCGGCAGCTGGAGCCGGCGCACTATGTCGGGGGCGGAGAGCGTCCCGTCCCCGTCGAGGAAGAGCTCGAGAATGTCGAGAGCCCGGGTAACGGCAGGTACGAGTCGTCCCACGGCCGGCCCCCTCCCTTGGTTCGTTTCAGGCCTGCGTTCGAAATTTCAACAGACGATCGGCATGACGAACACAGGCTAGCCACATAGCGAGGCGCCGGGCAATGGCCGCGGAGGGGATGCGTGCGGGCGCGCCGCCGATCGGCCACCGGTCGGCCGCGGGTTGACCGCTGACCGACAACCTCACGGCGAACGGATCGACGGCCCCTCGACGGCCCTCTCGACGGCTCATCGACGGCCCCCTCGATGGCCGCCTCGACGGCTCATCGACGGCTCATAGCCCGGTTCTCCGTGCGGCCGCCTCCCGGTGGGCGACCATGGTCCGCATGCCGTCCGACACGCGCCCCGCCGGCCGCCCCTTCACGCCCGTCGACTTCCAGCTGGTGCTGCTGCGCCGCATGGCCGACCACAATCCGGACCTGGTGGAGGACGCCCGCCGTGAGCTGGGCGCCTCGCTCGCCGACATGCGCGAGGCCAACAAGCGTTGGCAGGCGATGGTCCGCTCGCCGCGCGGCCGGGGCGCCGCCGCCCGGTACCGCTCCGTCCTCGGCGCCCCCGAGTCGCAGTCGGCGCGCCGCATCGGCGACCTGGACTGCGAGGCCCGGCTGTGGCCGCTCCCCCTCTGGCCCGGCCTCCGCTTCGAGGTGCTCCTCGCCCCGAACGGCGCCGTCTGGAACGAATGGCTCGTCCGCGCGCCGGGTGCCCCGGCCCCCGCTCTCCGCACCCTCGACGACCTCACCCCCTGGTCCTGCACGGTCGACGAGGCCGCCCGCGCCTTCGCCCCCGCCCGGCCCCTGGAGGGCTCGGCGCCCACCCGCTGGGGCCTGGCCTTCGCCGCTCCGGACGGGGCGGGGGTGCGGCGGGAGGTGGTCGCCGAGTTCACCTGGGGGTTGTTGCAGCGGACGGCGGTGCGGGGGTAGGCGCCGCCGTCCGCGAAGCCCCGGAAACTGGGAAACCGGCTACAGAGAAGCCGCCGCGATGATCGCCTCAGCCACCCGCGGCACCGACTCCGGGTGCAGAAACAGGAAGAGGTTCGGTTCCACAAGTTCCAGCTCCATCACCCGCGGTCGGCCATCGTCGCCGTCCACCAGGTCCACCCGCGCGTACAGCAGCTCGGGCGCGTCCGGTACGGCGGCCAACGCCCGCTCCGCCACGTCGAGTTCGGCAGCCGTGGGGGTCCAGGGCTCCAGCCCCGGATGAGCGACCTTGGTCGCGTCGAAAGCGGTTCCGGGAGCAAGCACGGCCCGCTTGCGACTGGCGTGCAGCAGACTCCCCCCGAAGAACTGGAGGGCCCGCTCCCCTCCGGTGTCGATGCTCCGCACATACGGCTGGACCATCGCCGTCAGCCCTTCCTCGTGCATGCGCGCGAGATGGCGTACGGCGGTGTCGTGCTGGTCGGGGGTGTAGCGCGCGGCGTAGCGGGCGCCCGCGCCGGAGGTGGGCTTGACGACGTACTCGTGGCCGTCGGGGAGGTCGGCCGGGTCACCGGGGGCGAGGTAGCGGGTGGGGACGACGGGTACGCCTGCCGCGGCCAGCTCACCGAGATAGCGCTTGTCCGTGTTCCAGCGCACGACGGCGGCCGGGTTCGCCAGGCGGGTCGCCTTGGCGCAGCGCCCCGCCCACGCGGTGAACTCGGCCGCGCGCCAGCTGTAGTCCCAGGTCGAGCGGATCAGGGCGAGGTCGTAGGAGGCCCAGTCGACGTCGGCGTCGTCCCAGCACACGGCCTCCGCCCCGGCCCCGGCCTCCTCCAGGGCCCGCACCAGAACCGGCAGGTCACGGTCCTTGCTGGGCTCCGGGCGGGGGTCATAGGTGACAAGGGCGACTCGGGGCACGGCGGGGCTCCATTCTCGTGGACGACGTCCGGTGACAGCTCGTGACATGACGTCTCGTGGCGCGCACGAACCCGCAGGCTAACCGTCGCCCCCGCAACCGCGGCAACCCGTTTGACCTTCCCCTTCGGGGAAGCCCCAGCATCGGTGGCGGAACGGCGGAACGGACACGAGAACCGGAGCGCGCATGCACATGCTGACGATCGGCGCCTTCGCGAAGGCCTCCCGGCTGTCGCCGAAGGCACTGCGGCTCTACGACGAGCTGGAGCTGCTGCGGCCCGCGAGGGTCGACCCGGACACCGGTTACCGCTATTACACGACCGGCCAGCTGGAGCAGGCGCGGCTGGTGGCGTGGCTGCGGCGGCTCGGGATGCCCCTGGCACGGATCCGCGAGGTGTGCGCGCTCGCCCCCGCGGCCGCCGCCGCCGAGATCCGCGCCTACTGGGCGCGGGTCGAGGCGGAGACGGCCGTACGGCGTGATCTCGCGGCCTTCCTCGTGGACCAGTTGTCGCAGACACCCGAGATGTCCAGGAAGGACACCACCATGCTGGAACTTCGTCACTCCGCCCATTCGGACCGGGGCCGGGTCCGCCCGGAGAACCAGGACACGGCGTACGCCGGCGGCAGGCTGCTCGCGGTCGCCGACGGCTTCGGACCGGCGGGCGCCCCCGCCAGCGGCGCGGCCGTGGAGGCCCTGCGCTTCCTGGACACCGAGGAGGCGCCGGCGGGAGACGTCCTCAACCTCCTGGAGGACGCCGTGCGCGGCGCGAACGACGCGGTGCGGGACGCCGCGGACGGCGCGGGCGACGCCGGTACGACCCTGACGGCGCTGGTGTGGACGGGCTCCCGCCTCGCCCTGGTCCATATCGGGGACTCCCGCGCGTATCTCCTGCGCGACGGCGCCCTCTTCCTCATCACCCACGACCACACCGTCGTCCAGTCGATGATCGACGAGGGCCGGCTGACCGCCGGGGAGGCCGGCGCCCACCCGCAGCGCGCCCTCCTCCTCAGGGCCCTGCCCGGCCCCACGCCCCCGAACGCGGAGCTGCGCCTGCACGACGCCCACCCCGGCGACCGTTACCTCCTGTGCTCCGACGGCCTGTCGACGGTCGTCCCCGAACCCCGTCTCCGCGCCCTCCTCACCGAGACCCCGTCCCCCGCCGACACGGTCCTCGCCCTGGTCGCCGAGGCGAACGGCGCGGGCGGCCCGGACAACGTGAGCTGTGTCGTGGCCGACGTGTGTCGAAGTGACGGGCGTCAACCTCCGGAACCGGCGGGTCGGGCCGGTCATGGGGTAGGAACGACGTGTCGTCCCCTGCCCGAGGAGTGTTCCGGTGTCCTCTCTCTTCCCGGCCCTGACGGACCCGCCGTCGGGCCCCCGGTCCGATCCGCCGTCCGACCGTGTGGCGATGCGGTTCGGTGACCGGTTCCTGACGTACGCGGAACTCGCCGGTGCGGCGGGCTCCCTGATGGGCCGGCTGCCGGGCGGCGGCGGGCGGGTCGCCGTATGGGCGACGCCCGCGCTGGAGACGGCCGTGGCCGTCGTGGCGGCGCTGGAGGCCGGGGTTCCGGTGGTGCCGCTCAACCCGAGGTCCGGGGAGAAGGAACTCGGGCACATCCTGTCCGACAGCGCGCCCGCGCTCATCCTGGCCGCGCCCGGGGACGAACTCCCCTCCGCCGTACGTGACCTGCCGCGCGTCGACGTGGACGTGCGGGCCACCGGCGGACGGCTCCCCGACCGAGCCCCCGTGGGCGACGAGGACCCCGCCCTCGTCGTCTACACCTCCGGCACCACCGGCCCGCCGAAGGGCGCGGTCATCCCCCGGCGGGCGGTCGCGGCGACGCTCGACGCGCTCGCCGACGCCTGGGGGTGGACCGGCGAGGACGTGCTCGTCCACGGGCTGCCGCTGTTCCATGTGCACGGGCTGGTGCTGGGCGTCCTGGGGCCGCTGCGGCGCGGAGGATCCGTGCGGCATCTGGGGCGGTTCTCCGCCGAGGGGGTGGCCCGGGAGCTGAACAGCGGCGCGACCATGCTGTTCGGGGTGCCGACCATGTACCACCGGCTCGCCGAGACCCTCCCCGACGACCCCGGCCTCGCCAAGGCTCTCGGCCGGGCCCGGCTGCTCGTCTCCGGCTCCGCCGCGCTGCCCGTGCACGACCACGAACGGATCACCGCGGCGACCGGGCAGCGGGTGATCGAGCGGTACGGCATGACGGAGACGCTGATGAACACCTCCGTGCGCGCCGACGGGGAACCCCGCGCGGGCACGGTCGGGCTGCCGCTGCCGGGCGTGGAGCTGCGGCTCGTGGAGGAGGACGGGACGCCCCTGACGGCGTACGACGGGGAGAGCGTGGGGGAGATCCAGGTGCGCGGGCCGAACCTGTTCACCGGGTACCTCAACCGGCCGGACGCCACGGCCGGGGCGTTCACGGCCGACGGGTGGTTCCGGACCGGGGACATGGCGGTCCGCGACGGTGACGGTTACGTCCGGATCGTGGGGCGCAAGGCCACCGACCTGATCAAGAGCGGCGGCTACAAGATCGGCGCCGGTGAGATCGAGAACGCGCTGCTGGAGCATCCGGGGGTGCGGGAGGCCGCCGTCACCGGCGAGCCGGACGCCGACCTCGGGGAGCGGATCGTGGCGTGGATCGTGCCGCAGGACCGGCAATCGCCGCCGTCCAAGGGCGAGTTGGCCGACCATGTGGCCATGCGGCTCGCTCCGCACAAGCGGCCCCGCGTGGTGCGGTATCTCGACGTGCTGCCCCGCAACGACATGGGGAAGATCATGAAGCGGGCGCTGCCCTCATGAGCGGCCCCCTTCGGCTCTCCGCGCGCGAGATCCTCGCCCTCGTCTGCGACTCCTTCGACGAACTCCCCTGTCCGGACGGAGCGTCGGCACCGGACGGGCCCCTCTCCTGGCCCGGCTACGGCGCCTCCCGCGCCCGTGCGGGCGAACGGACCGGGGAGACGGAGTCCGTGGTCTGCGGCACCGGCGATGTCGAGGGCACCCGGGCCGTGCTGATCGCGTTCGAGTTCGGTTTCCTGGGCGGCTCGCTGGGCGAACGCACCGGCGACCGGCTGGAGGCGGCGTACACCTATGCCCGTGAACACCGGCTGCCCGTCGTCCCGTTGGTCGCCACGGGCGGCTCCCGGATGCAGGAGGGCATGCTGGCCCTCACCCAACTCCAGCGCGTCGCGCGGCAGTCGGCGCTGACCCGGCAGGCCGGGCTGGCACAGGTCGCCGTGTTGCGCGACCCGACGACGGGCGGCGGCTGGGCGACCCTGGGCGCGGGCGCCGACGTGGTGCTCGCGCTGCCGGGCGCGCAGGTCGGCTTCGCCGGGTCGCGGGTACGGCCGCCCGACGCGGACCCGGCCGCGTACACCGCCGAGGCGCAGGTCGCGGCGGGGTCGGCGGACGCCGTCGTGGAGCCGGGGGAGCTTCGGGAGGCGCTGGGGCGGTGGCTGCGGCTGCTGAGCCGCCCGTCGGAGGAACCCGCGCCGGTTCCCCGTGCCCTCGGTGCGGAGGATCTGCCGGCCACCGGCTGGGACGCCGTCCGGCGTGCCCGGTCGCCGCGACGCCCGCGCGCCGACGCCTACTTGGACGCCTACTTCACCGTGCGCGCCGCGATCGGCGGCGACCGCTGCGGCGGCACCGATCCGGACGGCATGCGGTGCGGCTTCGGCGAGCATCAGGGTCGCAGCGTCGCGTACGCCGCCCAGACGGGGGCCGCGACCCGGCCCGCCGGCTACCGCACCGCCACCCGGCTGATCCGGCTCGCGGACCGGCTCGGCATCCCGGTGCTGACCCTGGTGGACACACCGGGCGCGGCCAACGACGCCGAGGCGGAGCGGCAGGGCGCGGGCGCGGCGATCGCCGGACTGTTCGGCGCGGTGGCCACCGCGCGGACGCCCGTCACCACGCTGGTGATCGGCGAGGGCGGTTCCGGGGGCGCGCTGGCGCTGGCCGCGCCCGGCCGCACCTGGGCCACCCCGGACAGCTATTTCTCGGTGATCGCCCCGGAGTCGGCCGCCGCGATCCTGAAGCGGCCGCCCGAGGAGGTCGAGGCGACGGCCGGGCAACTCCGCATCCGGCCGCAGGACCTGGCGGAGCTGGGGGTCGTGCGCACGGACCTGCCGTGAGGCGTGCCGACGCCCCGGGAGGCGGTGCATGGACGTCGTGGCCGGTTTCCGACAACGCCGGCGGGCGGTGGAAGCGGGGACAGGACAATCTCACGTACCGTCCGTAACAATGGCGGCGCACAGAGCCGCGGTTCGAGGAGTACGACGGGGGCGTCATGGCAGCAGTGGTGGAGTTCAAGACGGACGACGGCGCCGTGGTCGCCGTCGAGGCCGTCGAGGAACAGCGGCCCGGTTCCCGGCTGGTGGCCCGGGGCGACGGCACCGTGCAGGCGGCCCGTACCTTCGAGGGCGCCCTGGAGGGCGTGCGCTCGGCCGCGGAGTCGGCGTTGCGGGTCTTCCGCGACGGCGCGCTGCGGCCCGACGGCGTGGAGATCGAGTTCGGGGTGAAGCTGGCGGCCGAGACGGGCGCGATCATCGCCAAGGGCACCGCGGAGGGCCACCTGATCGTCAGGCTCACCTGGTCCCCGCCGGCGGACCGGCCGCAGGACACCGCACCGGCCCCGCAGCCGGAGTCCTCCTCCCCTCCACCCCAGACCCCTTCCCCTCGGCCGGATGCCGCTTCGCGCTCCCCTCGCCCGGAGCCTTCCGGCGCCTCATGAGAAGCGCCGAGTGGCAGGCCCGGATCGAGTGCGCCGGACAGGTCGTCGGGGCCGGCTTCCTGGTCACCCCGCGCAAGGTCCTGACCTGCGCCCATGTCGTGCACGAGGGGCCGGCGGAGGCGCTGGCGGTGACCTTCACGGAGCGGCCCGGCTCGGCGCCCGTCCCGGCCCGGGTCGTGGCCGAGGGCGGCTGGGCCGGCGGCGCCACCGACCTCGGCGACCTCGCCGTACTGGAACTCGCCCACGAGGTGGACATCGCCCCGGCGGCGCTCGCGCCCGTCGACACCGCGTACGGCCGGCAGCCGCGCAAGCTCGTCGTGTACGGCTTCCCGCTCGGCTTCGACGAGGGCACGCTCGCCGAATACCGGGTCACCGCGCCGCAGTTGATCAACCAGGAGTGGATGCAGCTGGAGGCCTGGCAGCCGGACGGGCAGCCGCTCGAACCGGGGTTCAGCGGTGCCGCCGTCACCCTCGTCGAAACGGGAGAGGTGGTCGGCATGGTCACGGCCGCGGCCGGGACGCGGGGCGTGCGCAACGGGCGGATGATGCCCACCGAGGTGCTGGCCCGCCACTGGCCCGATCTCGCCGGGCTCGTCCCCACCTCCGACCACCGCACCGCCGACCGCGCCCGGCTCCGGGAACTGGTCGAGCGGGCGGTCCGCGCCGGCCTGGACTGCGACCCCGTACGGCTCTACCGGGCCGCCGCCGGGCCGCTGGACCCCGAACCGCCGCCGGAGGGCTTCGACTCGCTGCGCTCGGCCGCGCTGTTCGTGCTGTGCGAGATCGACGGCGAGGACGCGGCAGGCACCGTCTCCCGCTTCACCGAACACGTGGAGGCGCTGTTCCGGGCCCCCGTGGAGACGCCCGCCGCGCCCGAGTGGTCGCCCATCCTCGTCGACCTCCGGCACAGCGGCGCGGGCGACGGCCAGGTCCGCGTCGAGGTGTCGGCGTACAGCGGGGGCCGTCGGCATCCGGTCGGGTCCGACACCGTCCCGCAGTCCCGGCTGCACGCCTATGTGCAGGAGCGGATCGAGGCGGCCTTCGGGTATCTGACGCCGGGTTCCGACGAGTTGATCGCGTTCGCGCTGCCCCGCGACTGGATCGACCTGCCCGTGGACCGCTGGGCGAGCGCGCCCGACGACGACACCCCGCTCGGCTGCGTGTATCCCCTGGTGGTCACCGACCAGGCGCGGCGGCGAGCGGGCGCCCGGCATCAGCTGACCCGCTCCTGGAACCGGCTCGACTCCGCGCCCGGCGCCCAACTGCACCGGGTGGAGTGCGGCACACCCGAGGAGCCGCGCCGGCTGCGGGTACGGCTGCGGCAGTCCGACGCCTGTCTCGCCGGTTTCGGCACCGCACCGGCCGCGCCCCGCACCCGCCCCCACTTCGACACCACGCTCACCGCACCCGCCCCGGTCGTCGTCTGGTCCCGGGGCGGCTGCGACAGCGGCCCCGAGGAGCCCTGCGCGGGCGGCGCCGACTGCACGGGCAAGAGTTTCCTGGACCAGCTCGACACCTGCGTGTCCGGTGTCCCGCCCGCCGAACTCCCGCGCAGAATCCTGGAGTTGCGCGAGGAGGCGGACGCCGAGGACGAGCACTGGGCGCGTGACATCCAACTGCTGTGGGACGACCCGCGCGTCTTCACCGACCCGCACGGCGAGACGGGGGCGGCGCACGTCCGATCGCCCGTGGCCTGACCGCCCGCGGCCGGACTCCCAGACCCGCACGCCCGCGCACCCTCACGCCCGCGCACCCTCGCACCCTCGCACCCGCAGCCGAGTTCACCGCACGGAGAGATCCCGCATGCCCCACTGGTCCGTCTACACCGGGAACAGCGAGCCGCACGACGGCATCGACGACCTGCCCGCGCCGCCGCCCTGGCGGGCGTTCGACGGCGAGCCCGTCCTGCCCCAGCCCCGGGACACCGACGACCGGGCCGCCGTCTCCCCCGACCGCGCGCACCGCGCCCGCACCTACGTGGCCGCCCCCGAGACCGTCCAGCTCGTCAACGCCGCACTCGTCCTGCGCCGCCCGCTGCTGGTCACCGGCCCGCCCGGCACCGGAAAGTCCTCCCTGGCCTACGCGGTGGCGCGCGAACTGCGGCTCGGCCCGGTCCTGCGCTGGAACATCACCAGCCGCTCCACCCTCTCCGACGGGCTCTACCAGTACGACCCGCTGTCCCGGCTGTACGCGGCCCGGCGGGCGGCGTGGCGGGCGGGAGACGCGAGGCCCGAGGGTGCGGCGCCGGGGACCGGCGGACCCGGGGGCGGCCCGCCGGCGAACGCCGACGTCGAGGAACACCTGCGTCTCGGCCCCCTCGGCACGGCCCTGCTGCCCTACGGCCGTCCCCGCGTCCTCCTGGTCGACGAGATCGACAAGAGCGACCTCGACCTGCCCAACGACCTGCTGAACGTGCTGGAGGAGGGCCAGTACGAGATCCCCGAACTGATGCGTGCCGCCCGCCACATCACCGAGGGCGCCACCGCCGAGGTCCTCGCCGACGACACGGACGCGCCGGTCACGGTCAGCCGCGGCCGGGTGCGCTGCCGCGCCTTCCCGTTCGTGGTGCTGACCAGCAACGGCGAGCGCGAGTTCCCGCCCGCCTTCCTGCGCCGCTGCGTCCGCCTGCGGCTGCGCCGCCCGGACCGTGAGCAGCTCACCGAGATCGTCCGCGCCCACCTCGACACCCCGGCGGGCGACGCGGAACATCTCATCAACCGCTTTCTGACCCGCGCCGCCGCCGGCGAACTCGCCACCGACCAGCTGCTGAACGCCCTCTACCTCACGGGCGTCGCAGGCCTGGACGCGGACTCCCGCGACGCGCTGGCGGACGAGCTGATGCCCTATCTGAGCGCGACGGCGGACGGCGATGGCTTCTGACGGCCCACCGGTATCCGAGGAGAAGCCGGTTCCTGAGAGGACCCCGCAGGAGCGCGACGGTACGGCCGTCGGGCGGCTCGCCGCGCTCCTGACAGCTGCCGCGGGGACCGCCCCGACCCCGCGCGAGCTGGCGGAACTGCTGTGGCTGGCAGGCCAGCCGGAGGGAGACCGGTCTGAGGGCGCTGGGCCGGAGAGCCGGAGACTCACTCCGCCCGCCCCCGCGCCGCCGCCAGGGCAGGGCGAGGTCACCGCCCCCGCCCCTTCCCCGGCCGAACCGCCGCCCCCACGCCTCCCGGCCCCTCCCCCGGCCCCGACCGGCCGCGTCCCCCTGCACCTGCCGTCCGCGACCCCGCCGCCCCGAGGCGAACAGGGCGCCGACGGCACTCCCCTGCTCGCCCCCGCTCCCCCGATGCTCCCCCGCCCCCTCGCCCTCCAACGCGCCTTACGCCCGCTGAAGCGCACGGTGCCGGCAGCCCGCGCCCGGCTCCTGGACGAGCGGGCGACGGCCGACCGCATCGCCCGGCTCGGCGCGCACCCGGACGTCTGGCTGCCCGTGCTGCGCCCGGCGCGCGAGCGCTGGCTGCGCCTCGCCCTCGTGCACGACACCGGCCCGACCATGCCGGTCTGGCGCCCCCTCGTGCGCGAACTGCACACCGTGCTGGCCCAGTCGGGCATCTTCCGCACGGTCACGCTCCACCCCGCCGGTCCCGACGGCCGCGCCGGACACGTGCCCGACCCGGCCGACGGACGCACCCTCACCCTGGTCGTCAGCGACTGCATGGGCCCGCAATGGCGCCCCGGCCCGGCGGGCACCCGCTGGTACGCCACCCTGCGGCACTGGGCGTCCCGGATGCCACTGGCCGTCGTACAGCCGCTGCCGGAACACCTGTGGCCCACCACGGCGCTCCCCGCCGAGCCCGGCGTCCTGTCCTCCCCCGGCGCGGCGGCCCCGCCCGCCGCCCTCACCTTCGCCCCCTACGACCCCGACGCCACCCGGCCGCACCCCACCGCGTTCCCCCTGCCGGTCCTGGAACCGGGCGCCCCCTGGCTCGCCCACTGGGCGGCGCTGGTGGCCGGCCCCGGCGGCGCGCGCACCCCGGGCGCGGCGGCCTGGCTGTCCCCGGCGCCGCCCGAGCAGGACCGGGCCGCCGATCCGGCGCGACTGCCCGCCCAGGACCTGGTCCTGCGGTTCCGCGCCACCGCCACCCCCGAGGCCTTCCGCCTCGCCGGGCACCTGGCCCTGGCCGACCCTTCCGTTCCGGTGATGCGTCTGGTGCAGCGCGCGGTCGAGCGCGACCCGCGCCCGCAGCATCTCGCCGAGGTGATCCTCAGCGGCATGCTCACCGCGGTCCCGGGCCCGCCCGGCTCGTACGCCTTCCGCCCCGGAGTCGGCGAACTGCTCCAGCGCACCCTCCCCCGCACCGCGCGCGGCCGCATCCGTGACCTGCTGGAACGGATGGGCCGCCTCATCGACGAACGGGCAGGCCTCGCCACGGGCGAGTTCCGCGCGCGGACCGGCACCGGGAGCGGAGGGACGGCGTTCGCGACGGTCAGCGAGGAGACGGTACGGCGGCTGGGCACGGGCGCCGAGGACGCCGTACGGCAGGAACAGGAACACGAGCGGGCGCAGCAGCGGACCGGCCCGGAGTCGGTGAGCGGCGGCCGGGACACCACGGCCCGGCCCACCCTCCTCTTCGAGACCGACACCGATCTCGGCTCCCGGCCAGAGGCGCGGATCAGCCTCGAGTACGCCGTCCACCAGGTTCTGTCCCGCGGCGGTCTGACGCCGCAGCAGTACGAGGTGCTGGTACGGCCCGACGGCTACCGCGTCCGCGTCGACCCCGACGTCTTCCTGCTGCCGGTCCTGGCGGCGGCCCTGCGCTGGCTGCCCGGCCCCCTCACCGACCGGGCGGAGGCACCGCGGCTGCGGGTGACGTTCCAGGACGGTTCCCGGGACGGGCAGGAAGCCGCGCCCCCTTCCCCGTCCCCGCAGGCGTCCGCCCCGGTGCTGGTCCTCGTCCCGCCCACCCTCTACGAGGCCTTCGCCGACAGTTCCGCCGCCGCCGGGCCGCACCGCTTCCGCCCGCTGTACGGCGCCGCCCCCGACGCCCCGCCACGGGCCTGGTACTGCCCGCTGCCCGCTCCGCGTGCCGAGGAGGAGCGGGATCTGGTGCGCGGGCCCTTCATCGCCAGGGCCCCGGAGCGGCCGGGCACACCCGTGCCGGGCCGGTCCGCCGTCGTGCACCTGTGGTCCGGAGGCCCGCTCACCCTCCTCGACCCGGCCGGCCCGCACCTCGGACGGCCGACGCGGCCGATGACGTACTACGAGGTCGACCTCACCCCGCAGCACGCCACCCGCCCGGTGTCGCTGCCCAGTTCGGGCAAGGGCGAGTTCGTGGGGACCGCCGAACTGACCTGGTGGGTAGAGGACCCGGTGGCCTTCGTGCGGGCGGAGATCACGCGGGTCGCGGACCGGCTCCTCGCCCGCCTGCTGGAGGCGGCGCCGCGTATCACCCGCCATCACTCGCCGCGCCGCGCGGCCGGGGCGCAGCGCGCGCTCGACACGCAGTTGGGCAGGTGGCCGGTGCCGGGTCTCGCGGTGCGCTGCACGGTGCGGCTGGCCCCGGAGTGGGCGCCCCCGCCCGAGCCGCCGTCGGCCGGCCCGGCGACGGCGTCCTCGCCGACCGGGCTCCTCGCCGGCGCCGGCGCCGTGCTGCTCGGCTTCGACGGTCCGGTGACCCGGCTGTTCACGGCGTCGGCGGCACGCAAGGCCGCACTGGATCTGCTGGCGGTCGCCGCCGCTCAGCGCGACCCGCGGGACACGCGGGACACGCGGGACACACGGGACACACGGGACACGTCAGAGGTTCCGGCGGCGCGGGAGGCGCTCACGCATCCGCTGGACGTGCTGCGCGTCTACGCCCGCGACCGGTTCGGACCGCTGCTCCGAGCCCGCCTGGACGCACTGGAACTGGCGGCCGTCCCGCACGCGCCGACCACCCACAACGCCGTCGCCCTGGTACGCGCGCTGCACGAGTCGGGGCGGCGGGTGGCCGTGGTGACGGACGTGTGCGAGGAGGCCGTACACCGCTATGTGGAGCCGTACCGGCTGCCGTTGGACGGGGTCCACGGGCGCGGCCCGCATCCGGCGCCGCTCATGCCCGACCCCGAGTGTCTGCTGCGGGCTCTGCGGTCCCTGGGCGTCGGGGCGGACGCCGGTGTGCTGATCGGGTCCACGGTGGCGGAGCTGACCGCCGCCCAGCAGGCGGGCCTGCGCTTCGTCGGCCTCGCGCGCAATCCGACCGTGGAGCAGGACCTGCGGGCGGCGGGGTGCGAGGTGACCGTGCGGTCGCTGACGGAGGTGCTGGAGGCGGCGCGGGCCCTGTAGACGTCCGCCGGCGGACGCCGGACTCCGGCCGAACCCCCATTCGGCGGCGCCCCGCCCGGCCCCCTCCAGCGGGCGTCCGTCCGCCCGCCCCCGCACGATGCGAAGGAGGTCGCCACCCGGCGGCCGCCACGGTCTGCGCTCTCGGGAGGACCTGCCATGACCGCCAGTCTGGAGCAGCTGCGCCGCTGCCACTTCGCCGTCGACCTCGGCGCGGCGCGGACGCGGGTGTACGTCAAGGGGGCCGGCCTCGTCGTCGACCAGCCGTCCGCCGCCGCCGTGAACACCCGCACCGGGGCGCTGATCGCCGTCGGCGAGTTCGCCGAGAAGATGACCGGCCGCACCCCGCACTACATTCGCGTCGTCCGCCCGGTCTCCGGTGGCACGGTCGTCGACATCGAGATGGCCCAGCGCATGCTGCGGCACCTGATCGGCGACAAGATCCGCCGCCAGTTGCGTCGAAAGCCGTTTCTGCGGGCCGCCGCCTGCACCCCGCACGACGCCGACCCGCTGGCCCAGCGCGCGGCCATCGAGACGCTCGTCGGGCTCGGCGCCCGGCGCGTCGAACTCGTCGACACCCTCATCGCCGCCGCCGTCGGCTGCGGGCTGCCCGTGGAACGGCCCGAAGCCACCATGATCATGGTGTGCGGGGCGGCCGCCACCCAGGTCGCCGTCCTCTCCCTCGGCTCCATCGTGACAGCCGAACGCATCCCGGTCGGCGGCGAGGCCGTGGACCACGCGATCGTCCAGCACCTGCGCCACGAACACGAGTTGATGCTCCCGAGCCAGTCCGTACGGCCGCTGCAACTGGCCCTGTCCGGCAACGGCCTCACCCCGCAGGGCCCGGCCTCCACGGAGATCCACGGCCGGGACGTCGCCACCGGCCTGGCCCGGTCCGTCCAGGTCGACACCGCGGCCGTACGGGACGCCATCGAGACCCCGTTGACGGCCGTCCTGGACGGCATCGGACGGGTGCTGCGGGACTGCCCGCCCGACCTGGTCGCCGACCTGGTCGACCGCGGGATCATGATGGTCGGCGGCTCCGCCCTGCTGCCCGGTTTCGACCAGATGCTCCGCGAGGCCACCGGCATGCCGGTGCACATCGCCGAACGACCCGACATCTGCGCCGCCCAGGGCCTGGGCGCGATGCTGGAGGGGCGGATCGCGCCGATCACGCTCCAGCCGATCGCCACCGCCTGACGGCCCGCCACCCCTGCCGCTGCCCCTACTGCCGCCGCTTCTCCCGCCGCTCCCCGTCGCTCCCCGCCGCCCCCGCGCCGGGCGGAGCGGGTGCGCTCCGGAGCCCGAACCGGTACGCCCCCTCCGGAGAAGTACGTGCCAGACCCCGCGAGCCCGCCCTGATCCGGACGACGGGAATGTGACGACCGGCCCTAGGGGCGCACGCCCAGCTTCCACACCATCCCCGCGACGGCGTCGGTGTTGACGTCCAAGGCCTCCCGGTCGATGTTGGCGGGGGTGTCACAGGCCAGGTGATAGCACTTGTCCATGGCCTCTCCCGCGGTGCCGCCCCACTTCGCGGCCTGCTCCGGGGTCTTGATCTCCGCGGAGCCGGTGAAGATGCCGCCGACCGCGACGCCCTCGGCCAGGAACGGCTCGTGGTCGCTGCGTCCGTCGAGCGCGGTGGTGGGCTCGGTGGGGATGCCCTTGGCGGTGAAGTACCGGTGGAAGTGCCGGGCGATCTCGGGGCTGTGGTCGTAGACGAAGTACCCGTGGTTCGGTGAGCCGATCATGTCGAAGTTCAGATAGGCGGTGATCTTCGACAGTTCGGCCGCCGGCAGGGTGTCCACGTAGTGCGTGGACCCGATGTACGTCTCCTCCTCCGTGCCCCAGAAGGCGAAGCGGAGGCGCTGGGAGGGAGTGACCTTCTTCGCGGACACCGTGAGCGCGGTCTCGAGGATGGCCGCCACACTGGAACCGTTGTCGTTGATTCCGGGGCTCGTGTCCACCGAGTCGAGGTGCGCCCCAACCATCAGGACCTGTCCGGAACGGCCGCCGCGGGGCCAGTCGGCAATCAGGTTCCAGCTTTTCTCTCCGGCGAACCGGAATTCCTGGAGCGCGGTGGTGAATCCGGCTGCGTCGAGCTTCTCCCTGACATAGTCGACGGATGCCTGATAACCGGTCGCGCCATGCGCCCGGTTGCCGTTGTTCGCGCCGGAGATCTTCTGGAGCGCGTCGAGGTGCCGCATCACCTTGGCGACGGCGATGTCGGGTGCCGACCCTGCCTGAACAGTCTCTTCGGCATGGACACCGGCCGCCCCGAAAAGCAGGAAGGACACCGTGGAGACGGCGACGACGGGGCGTAACCGCTTGAAAGGCACTGTTGATTCCCTCCGTCGGCGGGTCCTCGACATATTCGATCAAGAGGCTCCGTGATCGTTCCGAACAATTCCACGGCACGGTACCGACGGTAGTCGCTTACACAACCGGAAGGAAGCGGCCTCCATTTTCCGCCAGGATGGAAAATCCGCTTCACGGCCGGGAGGCCTCGGGAGGTCACCCGCGGAGGGATACCGGGAGCGGCGGCCCGGCAGGAATTCATGGCGCATTACCTACGGCCCGGACGCCACCCGCGAACCACCCCCGGCGGGCCGACGGGCCCGCCGTCGGAGGCCGCCGGGAACAATCCGGCACGGGGTGCCATGAGGGGCATCGGAAGGCCGGTGAAGGCGGGAGCGCGACCGGACCGGTCCGCGCCCAGGCCTGCCACACCCGCCGCGCGTTCGGCCGGCCGTGGCCGGGTGGACGGGCCGTTTTCCGTCTGCCCGCGTCGTCCACCGGCAGTCCCGGTTCGGCGGAGGGGTGGTGAGCAAGTCCCGCCGACGCGTGCCCGCGACGAGCACCGGCTCTCAGCGCCACCACCCCCGGGCCGCGGACCGCGGATGTTACCTGTGGGAAACCTTGACGATCACTGTGGTGGGTGCCACGATTCCGGCGCCGCCATGTTTACGTAAACATCGGATCGCCACAGTGGCTGATGTTTGCGTAAACATCCCGAGGCCGCCAGAGACCGAGCCCCCCACGCCGTCGAACAGAGCCGCCTCCCCGACCCGAAAGGCCAGGCCGATGCGCACCATCCCCGCCGGCACCCGCCGGACCCCCCGCCTGCGAGCCGCCCTCCTCGCCCTGCTGATCGCGGGGGCGGGCACCAGCCTCTCCGGCGCCCCCGCCCAGGCCGCCCCGCGCATGGACACCAGCCAGTTCAAGGGCGTCAACTGGGCCGACCCACGGGACAACTTCGCCGACGACCCGGTCGTCCTGTCGGGCCTGTCGCTCTCCGACAGCTACGCCCAGACCTACACCAAGTCGAGCCGGGTGATATCGGCGTTCCGCGCCAACCTCGGTGCCAACACCGTGCGGCTGCCGATCAACCCGTACACGGTGAACGGCACCTACTGGAAGTCGTACCGAGCGGTCATCGACGCGGCCTCGGCCAAGGGCTTCAAGGTCATCCTGTCGTACTGGGAGGGCACCGGCCCCCGCAAGGACGGCTTCATCGACGACCAGGCCACCTACTGGCCCATGTGGAACACGGTCGTAAAGGCTTACAAGAACGACCGGAACGTGTACTTCGAACCGATGAACGAGCCGCACGGCTACACCGACACCGAGTGGGCCGACCTCGCCGCGAAGTGGCTCGACACCTACTCCTCGGTCCCCCGCAACCGGGTCTTCGTCAGCGGCGCCGGCTACAACGACCACGTCACCACCGTCTGCGCCGACCCGCGCCTGAAGGGCACCTACCTCTCCCTGCACCACTACGGGTTCTGGAAGGAGTACGCCACCTACGACCAGTGGGTGGCCGACCTCAAGGTGCGCATCGGCGACTGTGCGAACCGGACCGTCGCCGACGAGTTCGGCGCCCACATGACGACCGGCTTCGACTACAACAAGCCGGCGCCGGACAACAACTTCGTGAACTACATGCAGGCCGTCACCGACACCTTCCGCGAGCTGAAGATGGGGTCGGTCTACTGGCCGGGACTGCGCACCGGTGACACGTACTCCCTCCAGACCCTGACCGGCGACCCGGCCCGCCCCTGGCTGGCGACCACCAACCAGTCCGGCGCGGACCGCCTCGCCTGGGCGTGGGGCCGCGGCAAGGCCGTCCGCCCCTGACCCGCGCCGCGTCTCGCCGCTCACACGCGTGAGCGCGCCCGGGGAAGGGACCCGCATCCTTCCCCGGGCGCGCTCACGCACCTCGAACGCCTCCGCACGTGTACCAACCTCCGAACGACTCCGAAGGGCGGAAGTGAGGGAAACCCTGACCGTCCGCCGGGGCTGGGCTAGCCTCTTCTTCTCTTGAGGCGAACTGACGTACGTCGAAAACCACTTCGGGGAAACTCCGTGTCAGATCAGCGGCCGTCGCCATCGGATCCGGCGACGAGCGAGGCCACCGCGCTGCGGCAGGCCGGGGCCTCACCCCTGCGTCCGGGCGACCCCGGACAGGTCGGCCCCTACGTGCCGTTGGCCCTGCTGGGCAGCGGCGGCATGGGGCGCGTCTACCTGGCTCGTCCGGTCGACGACAGCCCCGGCCTGGTCGCCGTGAAGGTGATCCGGCCGGAGTACGCGGAGGACCCCCGGTTCCGGCGCCGGTTCGAACGAGAGGCGGCCGTGCACGCCAGGCTGCGCACGCCGCACGCGCCGAAACTGTGTGGAACCGGTTTCCGGGACGAACTGCTGTGGATGGCCACCGAGTACCTCCCCGGACCCGACCTCGCGGAGTCCGTACGGGAGGACGGCGCCCTCGCCACCGCCACGGTCTGGCAGGTGGCGGATCAACTCGCGCGGGCCCTGTGCGAACTGGCCGCCGCCGGCATCGTCCACCGCGACCTCAAACCGTCCAACGTGCTGCTCACCGTCCGCGGCGCGCACGTCATCGACTTCGGCATCTCCAAGGCGGTGGACGCGAGTTCGATCACCGGCACGGGCAACCGGGTGGGAACGCCCGCCTACATGTCCCCGGAGCACCTCAGGACGGGCCACTCCGACACGGCGTCCGACGTGTTCTCGCTGGCGGGGACGCTGGTCTTCGCGGCGTCCGGGCGTGCCCCGTTCGGCGACGGCACCGGTGTCGACGTCATGCACCGGGTGGCCTTCGAGGAGCCCAACCAGGAACTGCTCGCCGAGATCTCCTCGGCGGACCCGGCGCTCGGCGCGCTGCTGTCGGCCTGCCTGGCCAAGGAGCCCGAGCAGCGCCCCACCCCGCCCGAACTCCTCGAAACGGCGGTGCGCCACGCCGGCCCGCCCGGCTGGCCCGACCCACTGGGCAGCAGGGTGCTGGCCCGGCAGCGGGCGTACGAGGTGCTGTTCCGCCTCCCGGCAGAGCGCAGGGCCCGCTTAGGCCGCCCGGCCGCGGCACCGCCCCCTCCCGCCGACGAGCCGAGCCCCTCCCCCGCCGTACCGCACCCGCCTGTCGCCTCCCTCCGGTCCCGCCGCAAGCCGCTGCTGGCCGGCGCCACGGCCGTCGCCGTCTGCCTGATCGCTTCGGGCGTCTACGCCCTCACCCGTCAGGACACCCCCGCCGCCGCCCACTCACCCGGATCGGCCGCGACCGGCCCCGCCGGTTCCGGGTCCGGCGGCACCGCCTCCTCCCCCTCGCGCGGCGCCGGCGGCGGTACGTCCACCGAGAGCGGCCCCGGCAGCGCGGCCAGCCCCGACGGCTCCACCGGCGACACCTCCGACCCCCTCGCCACCGCCTCCCCGTCGCCCTCCGCCGCCCCTACGGCCACCCCCGCCAGCCCACCGGCCGGGCCCGGCTCCTCCACCACCCCCACCCCGGCCCCGAGCAGCCCCTCCGCGGAGCCCGCGACCGCGCCCTGGAACACCGACTGCACCCACTACTTCGGCAACGGCCGCACCCGCCAGGGCGACACCGGCAAACGCGTGCTCCAGGTGCAGTGCATGCTGACGAAGCGCGGCTACGGCGTCGGTGACAGCGGCGCCGACGGCATCTTCGGCTCCGGCACGGAAACCGCCGTACGCGGTTTCCAGGGCGACAGGGGACTGACCGTCGACGGCATCGTCGGCCACGACACGTGGACGGCCCTGCGCGGCGGGAACTGACACCGTGACACCTGGCCGTTGCCGGTCCTCACGCCGACGCGGCAGAGAGCCCCGAAGCTCGACATGCCGACCTCGCCCCTCCACACGCGGACACCACCGGCCCTCGATCAGGCGCGGACGTCGATCCCGCCCGAACGGGTCGTGGCCTCTCGCCGGTGAGGAGTCCGGTGCCGAGGGGACGCCGACAACCGACAGTGCGACCAGTGGCCTGCTGCCGGGCGACAGCGGCGTAGACCCGTGCCCCAACCCCGGCCGCCTCAGCCCATCGGTCGTGGCACGGGCACGCTCACCGCACGACGAGGTCGATCGGATGGCCCGGGTCACGGGGCACACGGCGACGGCCGGCGGCACCGGCCCGGCGAGACGGCCGGTAGGGATGTCGGCGGCGCTCCCGACCCCCGGGTCCCGCTGGTCCTCGTCACGGCATCCAACTGGCGTTGGCAGCGGTGTGAGTTCCGTACCGCAGCCCCTATATGTCACCGCGATCCCGTGGGACTGCGGGACGGCCAGGCACCGACGCCACCGACCGGTGACACCTGCCGAGGCCCGGGAGACCTCAGCCCGACCCGGCGTACCGGACGCCGAACAGGAGCGAGACGAGCAGCGCCGGCCGGCCGGAGAAGTCCTCGATCAAGGGATGGATCTTCCGGTGGGTCAGGGAGATGTCCGGCGAGCTGCTCGCCGGTACGCCGGCCACGGCGTTGGCCCGGCCCAGGCGCGGCAGGGTGCGTAGTCAGAGGGAAAGCGGTGCTGCACCTCTGGGGAGACCGCGAGTACGGTCGCCCGGCCGGGCGCGTCACCGAACGCTCCGGGGTCATGGATTCAGTCCGCTCAGCCGAAGTCCCGAACACCTGATGAGACGTTTCCGCAGACGGTGACGTTCAAGGTGGGGCGGGTGGGACTCGAACCCACGGCCGGCGGATTATGAGTCCGCTGCTCTAACCGGCTGAGCTACCGCCCCAAAGCGGCGTGTCGCGTACACGTGTGCGCGCCGTCTGCCGCAGCATAGCCGCTCATACGATCTCACGCGCCGCCTGGTCCGACGCCGCTGACCATGAGGACCGCGCTGCGACCTGCGCGGTTCCCGGCGACATGAAAAAGGACCCCTAAGGGTCCTCGATCACGATGCTCCCCCGACTGGACTCGAACCAGTAACCTGCCGGTTAACAGCCGGCTGCTCTGCCAATTGAGCTACGGAGGACCGAGCTCCCCCGACTGGACTCGAACCAGTAACCTGCCGGTTAACAGCCGGCTGCTCTGCCAATTGAGCTACGGAGGAATGCCTCGTTTGCATCGAACGCCCCTACCTGGGTATTCGCCAGGGGGCGGACGCTCGCTGCGACACATACATTAGCGCAAGCAGGGGGGTGCTCCGCCAATCGGTTCCCCTCAGGCACCGATGCCGCACCGCAGACCTACACGAGGGAAGGGTGGCCGTCATGCGCTACCGGCTCACATTCGTCGTCGGACTCGCCCTGGGCTACGTGCTCGGCACGAAGGCCGGGCGGGAGCGCTACGAACAGTTGAAGAAGTCCGCGCGGCAGGTCGCGCAGAACCCCGCCGTGCGCAACACGGCGGAATCGGCGGCGCAGCAGGGCCGCCAGTTCGCGGGCAAGGCGTACCACGTGGTCAGTGACAAGGTCGGTGACCGGATGCCCGAGTCGGTCGCGGGCCGGGTCCGGTCCCTGCGGGAGCGGTCGGCGCAGAGCGACGGATCGGACGACTGGGGCACCAGTCATACGTAAGGCGCGCCGAGCCGACGCGGTCACCCCTCGCGGTGCGGCAGAATTTTGGCCATGGGGATAGTCGCCGGGTTGGACAGTTCGCCCGAATTCACTCGCATCGTCGTCTGCGACGCGGACACAGGGGCCGTGCTCAGGCAGGGCTATGCGCCGCATCCGGTGGAGGGTTCCGACGGTGCCGGCCGTCCTTCCGATGTCGATCCGCAGGCCTGGCTGCTCTCCCTCGGGGAGGCGGCCGGCGGCGGACTGCTGGAAGGCGTGCAGGCCATCGGCGTGTCGGCGCAGCAGAACGCCATCGTGCCACTCGACGCGCAGGGCAACACCGTGCGCCCGGCGATGGTCGGCGGCGACAAACGCGCCCAGGTCGCGGCGGCCGATCTCGTCGACGCGCTCGGGGGGCGCGAGGCGTGGGCACAGGCGGTCGGCAGTGTGCCGCAGGCCGCTCAGCCGGTGACCAAGCTGCGCTGGATGGCGAAGAACGAGCCCGATGCCGCCCTGCGCACCGCCGTGCTGCTCCAGGCCCACGACTGGCTCGTGTGGCAGTTGCTCGGGCGGCCGGTGCGCCGCACCACCGACCGGGGCGGCGCCTCCGGAACCGGTTACTGGTCGGCGGCCACCGGCGGCTACCGGCCCGAGCTGGTGGAGCTGGCGCTCGGTCACCAGGTCATGCTGCCCGAGGTGATCGGCCCCTCCGACGCGGCCGGTACGACACCGGAGGGCCTGCTGATCTCGGCCGGCACCGGCGAGACCATGGCCGCCGCGTTCGGGCTGGGCATCGGCCTCGGGGACGCGGTCGTGTCGCTGGGTGCCTCCGGGTCCGTGATGGCCGTGCACCGCGAGGCCCTCGTCGACCAGAGCGGGATGATCACCTCTCTGGCGGACGCGACCGGCATGCATCTGCCGGTCGTCACCACCCTGAACGCCGTACGGACCCTGCGCGGGGCCACCGACCTGCTCGGGGTGGCCGATCTGGAGGCGCTGTCCGATCTGGCGGTTAAGTCGACCCCGGGGTCGCACGGGCTGGTGCTGCTGCCCTATCTGGAGGGTGAGCGGACGCCGAATCTGCCGCACACCGCGGGCACCCTGACGGGTCTGCGGCGCGAGTCGATGAAGCCGGAGCACTTCGCGCGGGCGGCGTTCGAGGGCATGCTGTGCGGGCTCGCGGACGCGCTGGACGTGCTGCGCGGCCGGGGCGTGGAGGTACGGCGGATCTTCCTGCTGGGTGCGGCGGCCGAGCTGCCGGCCGTGCAGGCGGCGGCGCCCGCGCTGTTCGGGGCGCAGGTCGTCGTACCGCAGCCCGCGGACTACGCGGCGATCGGGGCGGCGCGGCAGGCCGCCTGGGCGCTCGGGGTGTCGCAGGGCACACTCGATCCGCGCCATCCGCCGGCCTGGCCGGGTCCGGCGGCGCAGGTGCTGGACCCGGGCGAGGAGCTGGCCGTGGGGCAGGCCGTGCGGCAGCAGTACGTGTCGGTGCGGGAGCAGACGCATCCCACGGCGTTCCGCTCGTAGGGCCGGGCCGGGGCC
Source organism: Streptomyces sp. NPDC058335 (assembly GCF_042723915.1). NCBI lineage: Bacteria > Bacillati > Actinomycetota > Actinomycetes > Kitasatosporales > Streptomycetaceae > Streptomyces > Streptomyces sp. NPDC058335. Next base: position 231,749 of record NZ_JBHXHX010000010.1, read on the forward strand.
GCATAGCACAACGCTGTCGGCTTAATCGGTTGAGGTAACACGGGTGGAGTGCCGGACGATAGGGGCCAGGGGCAACCAATGCCCCTCACCCCGCCGACTCCGAGAGACGTAGCGTGCTCATACGACTTCTGCGGACCTATCTCAGGCCCTACAAGAAACCCATCGCCCTGCTGGTGCTGCTCCAGTTTCTCCAGACCTGCGCCACGCTCTACCTGCCCACGCTGAACGCCGACATCATCGACGACGGCGTGGTCAACGGTGACACCGGTTACATCCTTTCCTACGGCGCCGTGATGATCGGCATCTCGCTGGTGCAGGTCGTCTGCAACATCGGTGCCGTGTACTACGGCGCCAGGACGGCGTCGGCGCTCGGGCGGGACATGCGGGCGGCCGTCTTCGACCGGGTGCAGTCCTTCTCAGCCCGCGAGGTCGGCCAGTTCGGCGCGGCCTCCCTGATCACCAGGACCACGAACGACGTCCAGCAGATCCAGATGCTGGCCCTGATGACGTTCACGCTGATGGTGTCCGCGCCGATCATGTGCGTGGGCGGCATCGTCATGGCCCTCGGCCTGGATGTGCCGCTGTCCGGGATCCTGGTCGCCGTGGTGCCGGTGCTGGGCATCTGCGTGACGCTGATCGTGCGGGGGCTGCGGCCGCTGTTCCGGTCCATGCAGACGCGGCTGGACACGGTGAACCGGGTGCTGCGCGAGCAGATCACCGGCAACCGCGTCATCCGCGCCTTCGTCCGGGACGACTACGAGGAGGAGCGTTTCCGCAAGGCCAACGCCGACCTCACCGACATCTCGCTGAAGGCCGGAAACCTGCTCGCGCTGATGTTCCCGGTGGTCATGACCACGGTGAACCTGTCGTCGATCGCCGTGGTGTGGTTCGGTGCCCACCGCATCGACAGCGGCGGGATGCAGATCGGCGATCTGACCGCCTTCCTCGCCTACCTCATGCAGATCGTCATGTCCGTGATGATGGCCACCTTCATGTTCATGATGGTGCCGCGCGCCGAGGTGTGCGCCGAGCGCGTCCAGGAGGTCCTGGACACCGAGTCCAGCGTCGTCCTGCCGAAGGCGCCGGTGCGCGAGCTGCGGCGCCACGGTCACCTGGAGATCCGGGGCGCCGGCTTCGGCTACCCGGGCGCCGAGGAGCCCGTGCTCAAGGGCGTCGACCTGGTGGCGCGGCCCGGTGAGACCACCGCCGTCATCGGCTCGACCGGCAGCGGCAAGTCCACGCTGCTCGGGCTGGTCCCCCGGCTGTTCGACGCCACCGACGGGCAGGTCCTCGTCGACGGTGTCGAGGTGGCGCACCTCGACGCCGCGCTGCTCGCCAGGACGGTCGGGCTCGTGCCGCAGAGGCCGTACCTGTTCGCCGGCACGGTCGCCACCAACCTCCGGTACGGAAATCCGGACGCGACGGACGAGGAGCTGTGGCACGCGCTGGAGGTGGCGCAGGCCGCGGAGTTCGTGCGGAAGCTGGAGGGCGGGCTGAACGCCCCCGTCGCACAGGGCGGCACCAATGTGTCCGGCGGTCAGCGGCAGCGGCTCGCCATCGCCCGTACGCTCGTGCAGCGCCCGGAGATCTACCTCTTCGACGACTCCTTCTCCGCCCTCGACTACGCAACCGACGCGGCGCTCAGGGCGGCCCTCGGCCGGGAGACCGCCGAGGCGACCGTCGTCATCGTCGCCCAGCGGGTGGCCACCATCCGCGAGGCGGACCGGATCATCGTCCTCGACGAGGGCCGGGTCGTGGGCGAGGGCACCCATCAGGAACTGATGGCGGACAACGAGACCTACCGGGAGATCGTTCTCTCCCAGCTCACGGAAGCGGAGGCTGCCTGATGGCCGGGCCCATGGGGCGCATGATGGCCGGGACCGGACCGGAGAGCCGCACGCTGGACTTCAAGGTGTCCGGCCGGCGGCTGCTCGGCCACTTCAGGGCGGAGCGGCTCACCCTCTACGCGATGCTGTTCTGCGTCGTCCTGAGCGTGGGCCTCAACGTGATCGGACCGAAGATCCTCGGCCGGGCCACCGACCTGGTCTTCGCCGGCATCATCGGGCGGGAGATGCCGGCCGGGTCCTCCAAGGACCAGGTCCTCGACTCGATGCGCGAGCGCGGTGACGACGATGTCGCCGACATGCTGCGCGGCACCGACTTCACCCCCGGCCAGGGGATCGACTTCGACTCCGTCGGCCGGGTCCTGCTGTTCGCGCTCGCGGTGTTCACGGTCGCGGGCCTGCTGATGGCGGTGGCGACGCGGCTGGTCAACCGGGCCGTCAACCGCACGATGTACCGGATGCGCGAGGACGTGCAGACGAAGCTGTCCCGGCTGCCGCTGTCGTACTTCGACAAGCGCCAGCGCGGCGAGGTGCTGTCGCGGGCGACCAACGACATCGACAACATCGGGCAGACGCTCCAGCAGTCGCTGGGCCAGCTCGTGAACTCGCTGCTCAGCATCGTCGGCGTACTGGCGATGATGTTCTGGGTGTCGTGGATCCTCGCCCTGGTCGCGCTGGTCACCGTGCCGCTGTCGGCGGTCGTCGCCGCGCGCGTGGGCAAGCGGTCGCAGCCGCACTTCGTGCAGCAGTGGCGCACCACCGGCAAGCTGAACGCGCACATCGAGGAGATGTACACCGGCCACACGCTGGTGAAGGTGTTCGGCCGGCAGGACGAGTCGGCGCAGCAGTTCGCCGAGCAGAACGACGCGCTGTACGAGGCCGGGTTCAAGGCGCAGTTCAACAGCGGCGTCATGCAGCCGCTGATGTTCTTCGTGTCGAACCTCAACTATGTGATGGTCGCCGTGGTCGGCGGGCTGCGGGTCGCCACCGGCTCGCTGTCGATCGGTGACGTGCAGGCGTTCATCCAGTACTCGCGCCAGTTCTCGATGCCGCTGACGCAGGTCGCGTCGATGGCGAACCTGGTGCAGTCGGGCGTCGCCTCGGCCGAGCGGATCTTCGAACTGCTGGACGCGGAGGAGCAGCAGGCGGATCCGGTGCCGGGCGTGCGGCCGGAGGAGCTGCGGGGGCGGGTGGCGCTGGAGCACGTGTCCTTCCGCTACGACCCCGACCGGCCGCTGATCGAGGACCTCTCGCTGGTCGTCGAACCCGGCCACACGGTCGCCATCGTCGGCCCGACCGGCGCCGGCAAGACCACCCTGGTCAACCTTCTGATGCGGTTCTACGACGTCACCGGCGGGCGCATCACCCTCGACGGCGTCGACATCGCGCGGATGTCCCGCGACGAACTGCGCGCCGGGATCGGCATGGTGCTCCAGGACACCTGGCTGTTCGGCGGCACCATCGCGGAGAACATCGCGTACGGCGCCGCGCGCGAGGTCACCCGTGGGGAGATCGAGGAGGCGGCGCGGGCGGCCCACGCCGACCGGTTCATCCGGACCCTTCCCGACGGCTACGACACGGTGATCGACGGTGAGGGCAGCGGGGTCAGCGCCGGTGAGAAGCAGCTGATCACCATCGCGCGGGCGTTCCTGTCCGACCCGGTGATCCTGGTGCTCGACGAGGCGACGAGTTCCGTCGACACCCGTACCGAGGTGCTGATCCAGAAGGCGATGGCGAAGCTGGCGCACGGGCGGACGTCGTTCGTCATCGCGCACCGGCTGTCGACGATCCGGGACGCGGACACGATCCTGGTGATGGAGAACGGGGCGATCGTCGAGCAGGGCACGCACACGGACCTGCTGACGGCCGACGGGGCGTACGCGCGGCTGTACAAGGCGCAGTTCGTCCAGGCGGTCGCCGAGGTCGACTAGCGGGACGAACGGCGGGGCGGGGGCCGCCCGGTCGGCGGCCCCCCTGTCAGTCCAGGTAGCCCCTGAGCTGGTCCGCGAAGGCGTGGTCGCGGAGCTTGTTGAGGGTCTTGGACTCGATCTGCCGTATGCGCTCCCGGGTCACGCCGAAGATGCGGCCTATCTCCTCCAGGGTGCGGGGGCGGCCGTCGGCCAGGCCGTAGCGGAGCTGGACGACCTTGCGCTCACGCTCGCCGAGCGTCGACAGGACCGCCTCCAGGTGTTCCCGCAGCAGCAGGAACGCCGCCGACTCGACAGGGCTGGCGGCGTCGCCGTCCTCGATGAGGTCACCGAGGGCCACATCGTCCTCCTCGCCCACCGGGGCGTGCAGGGAGACGGGCTCCTGGGCCAGCCGCAGCACCTCTCCGACGCGCTCGGGGGCCAGATCGAGCTGGGCGGCCACCTCGTCGGCGGTGGGCTCGTAGCCGCGCTCCTGGAGCAGCCGGCGCTGGACGCGGACCACGCGGTTGATCAGCTCCACCACGTGCACGGGGACGCGGATCGTGCGGGCCTGGTCGGCGAGCGCGCGGGACATGGCCTGGCGGATCCACCAGGTGGCGTACGTGGAGAACTTGTAGCCGCGGGCGTAGTCGAACTTCTCGACCGCCCTGATCAGGCCCAGGTTGCCCTCCTGGACGAGGTCGAGCATGGTCAGGCCGCGGCCGACATAGCGCTTGGCGACCGACACGACCAGGCGCAGGTTCGACTCGATGAGACGGCGCTTGGCCATCCGGCCCATCACGACCAGCTTGTCCAGGTCCAGGGCGAGGTCGCTGTCCACGTCGGGGGTGCTGCTCAGCTTCGCCTCGGCGAACAGGCCGGCCTCCACGCGGCGGGCCAGCTCGACCTCCTCGGCGGCGGTGAGCAGCGGGATCCGGCCGATCTCGCGCAGGTACTGGCGGAACAGGTCCGAGGAGGGGGCGGAGGTGTCGACGAAGCGCGGGGCGGGCGTGTCGACGGGCTCGGGGGCCTCGTCGAGCGCCTCGGCGGGCGGGTCCTCGGGTGCCGGGTCCGCCGGCTCGGACTCCGGTTCCATGGCCGTCTCCGGATGACGCACGGCACGGCTCTGCGGCGGGACCGTGACCAGGACGCCCGTCTCGCCGTCCGGTTCCGTGCCGTCGGTACACGTGTCGGTCTGGGTGAGGGTCTGGGTCTGCACGGGGGCGACCTCCAGGGTGATCGCTGCCGGGAGATACGGCAGCGCTGCTTCGAGGGCGGAGGCGGCCTCACCGCTGTCCGTCCCGTCCGCGATGAGCGGAACCGCGGGGGTGTGGGACCCGCTGGGGACGGATCGACCGCGCTCCGAGGACTCAGGCACCGCCACCCAGTGTGGAGTACGACACATCGCCGCCACGAGGGGCGTGCGATGACTTTTTGCGTCCGGTCCGTGACCGCGTGCTGACCGTGCCGGTCACAACCTGCTCAGAGAGCCGCGGCTCCCTGCCCGCGCAGCGCCTGGTCGTACTGTTGGAGGACCCACAGCTCGTTCTGTACGGCGGCCAGCTGGGCCGGGTCGCCGCCGGCGGACAGCCGGGCCAGCTGGGACTGGACGTCGCGGACCCGGCGCTCCACCGCGCGCCGGCGGACCTGGACGAGGACCGTGCCCGCGTACACGTCGTCGACCGCGCGCCGCATGATCGGCTCCACGGCCAGCTCGGTGACCATGGCGCGCACGGTGTCGTCGGGCGCGGCGTCCCGCACCCGCATCAGGTACTCCTGCCCGTCCTGTACGCCGGACTCGGCACCGCCCGCGTCCTGGATCGCCTCGCGTACGGCGGCGTAGGGGGCGGCGGTGAACTCGTCGACGCCGTACGCGTCGAAGGCCGGGGAGACCAGTTCGGGGCGCTGGAGGGCGAGCTTGAGCAGTTCGCGCTCGGTGGCGTAGACGGGGTTGCGCAGGGTGAGGGCGGGGCCGGCGGCCGCGGGGCGCGGGGCGGCCTCGTAGGGCTGTCCGGCGCCGCCGCGGGCGGGTGCCGGGCCCCGGCCGCCGCGGTCGCGGGCCCAACGGGCCAGCTGTGCCACACGCTTGACGACGAACTGGGTGTCGAGGATGCCGAGCATGCCGGCCAGCTGGACGGCGACCTCGTGCTGGGCGCCGCTGTTCTTGATGCGGGCGACGACCGGGGCGGCCTCGTCGAGGGCGGCGGCCCGGCCGCCCGGGGTCTCCAGGTCGTAGCGCGCGACGATCTGGCGGAGGGCGAACTCGAACAGCGGGGTGCGGGGTTCGACGAGGTCGGCGACGGCCTCGTCGCCCTTGGCCAGCCGCAGGTCGCAGGGGTCCATGTTGTCCGGCGCGATCGCGATGTACGTCTCGGCGGCGAACTTCTGGTCGTCCTCGAAGGCGCGCAGGGCCGCCTTCTGGCCGGCCGCGTCGCCGTCGAAGGTGAAGATCACGCGCGCGGAGCCGTTGTCCATCAGCAGGCGGCGGAGGATCTTGATGTGGTCGGTGCCGAAGGCCGTGCCGCAGGTGGCGATGGCGGTGGTGACGCCGGCCAGGTGGCAGGCCATGACGTCGGTGTACCCCTCGACGACGACCGCGCGGGACACCTTGGCAATGTCCTTCTTGGCGAGGTCGATGCCGTAGAGGACCTGCGACTTGCGGTAGATCGGCGTGTCGGGCGTGTTGAGGTACTTGGGGCCGTTGTCGGCCTCGTAGAGCTTGCGGGCGCCGAAGCCGACGACCTCGCCGCCGATGTCGCGGATGGGCCACATCAGCCGGCCGCGGAAGCGGTCGATGGGGCCGCGGCGGCCCTCCTGGGCGAGTCCGGAGAGGGTCAGTTCCTTGTCGCTGAAGCCCTTGCCGCGCAGATAGCGGGTGAGGTGGTCCCAGCCCTGGGGGCTGTAGCCGACGCCGAAGTGGACGGCGGCGGCCTGGTCGAAGCCGCGCTCGGCGAGGAAGATCCGGCCGGCGTCGGCCTCGGGGCTGACGGCGAGCTGTTCGGCGTACCACTCGGCGGCGATCTTGTGGGCCTCGACCAGACGGATGCGTTCGCCGCGCTGATGGGAGGGGTTGTAGCCGCCCTCCTCGTAGCGCAGGGTGATGCCGGCCTGGGCGGCGAGGCGCTCGACGGCCTCGGAGAAGGTGAGGTGGTCGACCTTCATCACGAACGTGATGGTGTCGCCGCCCTCCTGGCAGCCGAAGCAGTGGAAGAGGCCCTTGCTGGGGCTGACCTGGAAGGACGGTGACTTCTCGTCGTGGAAGGGGCACAGGCCCTTGAGGTTGCCACCGCCCGCGTTGCGCAGCTGGAGGTACTCGGACACCACGGCGTCGATCGGAACCGCGTCCCGAACCGCCTTCACGTCCTCGTCGTTGATCCGTCCTGCCACGTGGTGATTCTACGGGGGTGGACCGACAACCCCGGGACCGCGGAACCTCGCGGACGCCTACGCGATCAGCCTCTCGAGGGGCACATGAGGGTCTGCCAGCGCCTCGGTGTCGACCGGGACGCCCGTCCGCACCAGCTTCTGGATCTGCTCTGTGACGTCCCACACGTTCACGTTCATCCCTGCCAGGACCCGCCCCTCCTTCACCCAGAACGCGACAAACTCCCGCTTGCCCGCGTCGCCCCGGATCACCACCTCGTCGTACGTCCCCGGCGGCGCCCACCCGCTGTACTCCATCCCCAGGTCGTACTGGTCGGAGAAGAAGTAGGGCACCCGGTCGTAGGTGACGTCCCGGCCGAGCATGGCGCGGGCGGCGGCCGGTCCGCCGTTCAGGGCGTTGGCCCAGTGCTCGACCCTCAGGGTCGTGCCGAACAGGCCGAGCGGGAAGGACGCCACGTCGCCGGCGGCGTGGATGTCGGGGTCGGAGGTGCGCAGCCGGGTGTCCACCGCGACGCCGCCGCCGTGGACGCGGTCGGCCAGCTGCAGTCCGGCCGCCTCGGCGAGGGCGGTCCGCGGGGCGGCCCCGATCGCGGCGAGCACGTCGTGCGCCGGGTGTTCCTCGCCGTCGTCCGTGCGGGCGGCGAGGACCATGCCGTCCTGGCCGACGATCTCGGTGAGCCGGACGCCGAAGTGGAAGCGGACGCCGTGCTCGCGGTGCAGCTCGGCGAAGACATTGCCCAGCTCGGGGCCGAGGACGCCGTGCAGCGGGGTCGGCTCCGGTTCGACGACGGTGACCTCGGCGCCGTACCCGCGGGCCGCCGCCGCGATCTCCAGGCCGATCCAGCCGGCGCCGGCGATCACGATGTGGCCGTTGTCGCGGCCGAGCGCGGTGAGGACGCCCTTGAGGCGCTCGGCGTGCGCGAGGCGGCGCAGGTGGTGGACGCCCGCGAGGCCGGTGCCGGGGATGTCGAGGCGGCGGGGTTCGGAGCCGGTGGCCAGCAGCAGCTTGTCGTAGTGGACGAGGGTGCCGTCGTCGCCGAAGCGGACCGTCTTCGCCGTACGGTCGATGGCGTCTACGGTCTGGCCCAGGTGCAGCTCGATGTCGTTGCGCGCGTACCAGGCGGGCTCGTGCACGAAGACGCTCTCGCGGCTCTCCTTGCCGAGCAGGAAGCCCTTGGAGAGCGGCGGGCGCTCGTAGGGGTGATCGCGCTCGTCGCAGATCAGTATCACGCGGCCGGTGAAGCCCTCGGTCCTGAGTGTCTCGGCCGCCTTGGCGCCGGCCAGGCCTCCTCCGACGATGACGAATGTCTGATCCGCGTCGACCACGTGATGCCTCCTCGTAAGACTGCCGCCACCCGAGCGTCCCGCACGCGGGATGAGGGGGGAAGGGGTGGTGACCCGATCAGGCCACGGAGTGTCACGTTCGGGCCCGTTCGGGTGCATCGGGCCCGCCCCGTTCAGCGCCTTCTGGTCAGGCGGGCGTGCAGGGAACGGGCCGAGGGGTCGGTGAGGGAGGCGATCTGGTCGACGATCACCCGCTTGCGGGCGCGGTCGTCGGCGGCCACGTCGAACAGGGCGCGGAACTGGGGGTCGAGGCCGTCGGGTGCGCGGGCGGTGAGCGCCTCGGCCAGCTCGCTGATGACGACGCGCTGGTCCGCGCGGAGCAGCTCCTGCTCCGCGCGCTGCATGACGTACCGGTCGGCGACGGCCTTGAGGACCGCGCACTCCAGGCGTGTCTCGTGGGGTACGACGAGTTCGGCGCCGTAGCGGGTGAGCCGCCCGGAACCGTACCTGGCGCGCGTGGCCGCCTCGGCGGCCAGGCAGAAGCGGCCGATGAGCTGGCTGGTCGCGTCCTTGAGGCGGGCCTGGGCGACGGCCGTGCCGTCGTAGCCGTGCGGCCACCACTCCTGGTCCTGGAGCCGGTCGAGGGCGGCGGCGAGTTCGGCGGGGTCGGTGTCCGCTGGGACGTAGCGGCCGACGGCGACGCGGAAGACCTCCGCGCGCTCCGGTTCGGCGTGCAGGCAGTTGGGGTCGATGTGGCCGGCGTGCAGGCCGTCCTCCACGTCGTGCACCGAGTAGGCCACGTCGTCGGACCAGTCCATGACCTGCGCCTCGAAGCACGTGCGCGTGCCGGGGGCCTCCTTGCGGACCCAGTCGAAGACGGGGCGGTCGTCGTCGTAGACGCCGAACTTGGGGGACGCCGGGTCGGTGGGATGTCCGCCGCGCGGCCAGGGGTACTTGGTGGCGGCGTCGAGGGTGGCGCGGGTGAGGTTGAGGCCGACGGAGCCCTCGGGGGTGAACCGCTTGGGTTCGATGCGGGTGAGGAGGCGCAGCGACTGCGCGTTGCCCTCGAAGCCTCCGCAGTCGCGGGCGAAGTCGTTCAGCGCCTGTTCGCCGTTGTGCCCGAACGGGGGGTGGCCGAGGTCGTGGGAGAGGCAGGACGCCTCGACGAGGTCGGGGTCGCAGCCGAGGGCCGCGCCCAGCTCCCGGCCGACCTGGGCGCACTCCAGGGAGTGGGTGAGGCGGGTGCGGGGGGTGGCGTCCCAGGCGTCGGTGCGGGTGCCGGGGGTCACCACCTGGGTCTTGCCCGCGAGCCTCCTGAGCGCCGAGGAGTGCAGGACGCGGGCACGGTCGCGCTGGAAGGCGGTGCGGCCGGGGCGCTTGTCGGGCTCCACCGCCCAGCGTTCTGTTGACGGCACGTCGTAGGGCATGTCTCGACAGTAAGCGGCGGCAGTGACAATCGGGGCGCCACTCGGCTGCCGGGTTCGGTGGGGGTGCGCGGCACCGCCGCCCCGCGCCCCCTCAGGCGGCGTTGCTGCCGACGCTCGCCGCGCGTGCCTGGTCGTAACGGTGCAGGACCAGCCGGGCCATCGCCTCGTGGGTGCCCAGGGGGGCCGCGGCGATCCAGGGGGCGGCCTGCGCGGACTCGGTGGCGAAGCGGCCGGGGGCCGTGAAGTAGGAGGCGACGGCCACCCGGTGGCGGCCTCTCGCGGCGAGGGCGCGGACGGCCGCGGGGACGGTGGGAGCGGCCGTCGAGGCGTACGCCGGGACGACGGGGACGCCGAGGCGGTCCGCCAGGAGCTGGGCCGTGCGGCGGGTGTCGACCGCGGAGTCCGGGTCGCGGGAGCCCGCCGCCGCGAGGACCACCGCGCTCGCGCGGCGCTCGGCGTCGGTCGTACGGGTGCGCCAGCCGGCCTCGACGAGACGTGTGTACAGCGCCTCCACGAGAAGGGGGTGCGGGCCGAGCGGTGCGGCCACGCGCGTGCGTACCCGTACCGCGGCGGCCATCTCGGGGATGTCCCGGCGCACGTGGTAGCCGCGGCTGAGGAGCAGCGGGACGAGGACGGCGTCCGCCGTGTCCGCCGCGTCGAGGTCGGCGAGGGTGTCGGACAGCAGCGGCTCGTTGAGTTCGATGTGCCCGAGGCGCACGGCCAGGCCGGGCCGCAGGTCGCGGACGCGGTCCAGGAGCGCGCTGACGGTGCTCAGGGCGCGCGGATCGCGGCTGCCGTGGGCGACGACCACCAGGGCGGGCGGGCCGGGGCGCCGGCGGCCGTCGAGCGAGACGAGGCTGAGCTGGCTGGCGAGCTGGGAGCTGATCCGGGTCATGATGTGCGCCGTACTGTCGAGGTGGACGCCGGCGGGCAGCGGGCTGCCGGGGCGGTGGTGGGACTCGTCGTACACGGAGGGCGACGCCGTCATGAACCGATGGTGGCGGGGCGAGGTTGCACCGCCGTTGCGCGACCGTCACGAGTGTTTTCCGGGCGTTCACCGCGCGCGTGGCCGCGCTGTGAGGTGCGGTGCGAGAGCGGCGTGAGGATGGGGCCGGTGTGATCGAAGTGACGTGTGGATGGCCGAACCGGATCACCGTTCGTTGCGTCTTCCCGGGTCGAAGCCGGAAGGGCGGTCCGGAAGGGTATTTCGGACGGGCAGCAGGGGGCACCGTATGAAGATCCGTCGGCCGCGGCTGCCGCGCACCCGTACGGGGTGGCGGCGGCTGGTGCAGTGCGTGATGGCCGCCTGTGTGCTGGGGCTGCTTCCGGCCACCTGGCTGCGCGTGTCGACCGAGGACCGGCTGGGCACGACGGCCGACGCGCCGCGCACCGGGGTCGCGGTGGTGTTCGGTGCCGGACTGTGGGCCGGGGAGCCGTCACCGTACCTCGCGCACCGGCTGGACGCGGCGGCGACGCTGTACCGGGAGGGGCGCGTCAAGGTCGTGCTCGTCACCGGCGACAACAGCCGTGAGGACTACGACGAGCCCGACGCCATGCGCGCCTACCTGACGAGACACGGCGTTCCCGACACGCGGATCGTCAGCGACTACGCGGGCTTCGACACCTGGGACTCCTGCGTGCGCGCCAAGAAGATCTTCGGGGTCGACCGGGCGGTCCTCATCAGCCAGGGCTTCCACATCCGGCGGGCGGTCGCCCTGTGCGAGGCGGCGGGCGTCGACTCGTACGGCGTCGGTGTCGACGCCGAACACGACGCGACCTGGTACTACGGCGGCACGCGGGAGATCTTCGCGGCCGGCAAGGCGGCGCTGGACGCGGTGTTCGAGCCGGACCCCCGGTTCCTCGGGCCGAAGGAGCCCGGGGTGACGCGGGCGCTGGCGTCGGGCGAGTAGGGCGATCGGGCGAGCGGGGCGACGTGGGGCGGGCGCCGCAGCCGCGCCTCACTCCGGGTGGGCGTCCGCGGGGAGGGCACCACCACACCGCCGTAACAGGACGCCGCACGGCGTGTAACACGGCCGAAGCACGCTGAAACGTATGGAGACCACCTCGACGCCCACCCACTGCCCGTACTGCGCCCTGCAGTGCGGGATGAATCTGTCACCCACGCCGGAGGGGGGCGTCGAGGTGACCGAGCGCGTGGACTTCCCGGTGAACCGGGGCGCGTTGTGCGGCAAGGGCCGGACGGCGCCGGCGGTGCTCTCGTCCCGGGTGCGGCTGACCTCCCCGTTGGTGCGCTCCGGCGGCACGCTGGTGCCCGCGACCTGGGACGAGGCACTCGACCGGATCGCCGGCGAGCTGGGCGCGATCCGGGCCGAGCACGGGCCCGACGCGCTCGGGGTGTTCGGCGGGGGCGGGCTGACCAACGAGAAGGCCTACACGCTCGGCAAGTTCGCGCGGGTGGTCCTCGGCACCTCGCAGATCGACTACAACGGCCGCTTCTGCATGTCGTCCGCGGCGGCCGGCGGCATCAAGGCCTTCGGTCTCGACCGGGGGCTGCCGTTCCCGCTGGAGGACATCCCGAAGACCGGGTGCGTGATCCTCGTCGGGTCCAACCTCGCGGAGACCATGCCGCCCGCACTGCGCTTCTTCAGCGAACTGCGGGAGAACGGCGGCACGCTGATCGTCGTCGACCCGCGGCGCACCAGGACCGCCGAGCAGGCCGACCTGCACCTGATGCCCCGGCCCGGCACCGATCTCGCCCTGGCGCTGGGGCTGTTGCACCTGGTCGTCGCCGAGGGGCGGGTCGACGAGGAGTACGTACGGGAGCGGACGTCCGGCTGGGAGGAGGCGCGGGCGGCGGCGATGGCCCACTGGCCGGAGCATGTGGAGCGGATCACGGGGGTGTCCGTTCCACAACTCCGGGAGGCCGTGCGCATGTTCTGCGAGCCGGAGGCCGCGATGGTGCTCACCGCGCGGGGGCCCGAGCAGCAGTCCAAGGGCACCGACACGGTCGGCGCGTGGATCAACCTGTGCCTGGCGACCGGCCGGGCGGGGCGCCCGCTCTCCGGGTACGGCTGCCTCACCGGGCAGGGCAACGGGCAGGGCGGGCGCGAACACGGCCAGAAGGCCGACCAGTTGCCCGGCTACCGCAAGCTGGACGACCCGGCGGCGCGCCGGCACGTGGCCGAGGTGTGGGGCGTGGACCCCGACAGCCTGCCCGGTCCGGGGCGCAGCGCCTACGAGCTGCTGGACGCGTTGGGCACCGACATCCGCTCACTGCTGCTGATGGCGTCCAACCCGGTGGTGTCCGCGCCGCGTGCCGCGCACATCGAGGAGCGCCTCAAGTCCCTTGATTTCCTCGCCGTCTGTGACGTGGTGCTGTCGGAGACGGCCGCTCTCGCCGACGTCGTCCTGCCCGTCACGCAGTGGGCGGAGGAGACCGGGACCATGACCAGCCTGGAGGGGCGGGTGCTGCTGCGGCAGCGGGCGATCACTCCGCCCGAGGGGGTCCGCAGCGACCTGGAGGTGCTGCACGAACTGGCCGCGCGGCTCGGGGTGGAGAAGGGTTTCCCCACCGATCCGGAAGAGGTCTTCGAGGAGCTGCGACGGGCGAGCGCGGGTGGGCCCGCGGACTACTCCGGGATCACCTACCGGCGCCTGGTGGAGGAGAACGGGGTGTTCTGGCCGTGCCCGGCGCCGGAGGGGGCGGTCGGAGGGGGGCCTGCGGGAGCGGCGGGAGCGGGGGGAGCGGCCGTGGACGACGACGGGGAGGACACCGGTTTCGACGTGCTTCCGGAGGACCCCGCGCGCGACGACGCCGGCACCGTCCACCCCGGCACCGTCCACCCCGGCACTCCCCGTCTCTTCCTCGACCGGTTCGCCACGGACGACGGCCGGGCGCGGTTCGTGCCGGTCTCGCACCGGCCCGCCGCCGAGGAGCCGGACGAGGAGTACCCGGTCTTCCTCACCACCGGGCGGGTCGTGGCCCAGTACCAGTCCGGCGCCCAGACCCGGCGCGTGGACGAGCTGAACGCCGCCGCGCCGGGCCCGTTCGTGGAGCTGCATCCCCGCCTCGCGGCGCGGCTCGGCGCGGCCGAGGGCGATCCGCTGGCCGTCGTGTCCCGGCGGGGCCGGGCGGTGGCACCGGCCCGGATCACCACCGGCATCCGCCCCGACACCGTTTTCATGCCGTTCCACTGGCCGGGCGAGGGCCGCGCCAACACCCTGACCAACCCGGCCCTGGACCCGACCTCACGGATGCCGGAGTTCAAGGTGTGCGCGGTGCGGGTGGAGATCGCCGGGAGCTGGGCGGACGTCCCTCCCCGAGGCGGCACGGTCAGTTGACGTTGACCGCGCTCCAGGCCGCCGCCACCGCGTTCTGCTCCGCGCTGCCGGCGCCGTAGAGGTCGCGGGCCGCGTTGAGGGTGGCCGTGCGGGCGCCCGCGTAGTTCGTGGAGGAGGTCATGTACACGGTCAGCGCGCGGTACCAGATCCTGCCGAGCTTCTCCCGGCCGATGCCCGTCAGGGTCGAGCCGTTGGAGGTCGGGGAGTCGTAGGCGACGCCGTTGACGGTCCGGGGGCCGCTGCCCTCCGCGAGGAGGAAGGCGAAGTGGTTGGCGACGCCGGAGGAGTAGTGGACGTCGAGGCCGCCGACCGAACTGCTCCAGTAGTCCGCGGAGTTGCCGTCCTTGGACGGCTTGTCCATGTAGCGCAGGGCATCGCGGCCGAAGCCGGGGCGGACGATCTTCTCGCCGATGAGGTAGTCGCCGACGTCGGAGGAGTTGCCCGCGTGGAACTCCACGAGGGTGCCGAAGATGTCGGAGGTCGCCTCGTTCAGGCCGCCGGACTCGCCCGAGTAGGTCAGCTTGGCGGTCTTCGAGGTCACGCCGTGGCTCATCTCGTGCCCGGCCACGTCCAGCGAGACCAGCGGGCCGAGCTGGGTGCCGTCACCGTCGCCGTAGGTCATGCAGAAGCAGCTGTCGTCCCAGAAAGCGTTGTTGTAACCGTTGCCGTAGTGGACGCGGTTGTAGGAACCCTTTCCGTCGTTCCCGATGCCGTTACGGCCGTGGACGTTCTTGTAGTAGTCCCAGGTCACGTCCGTGCCGTACTGCGCGTCCACCGCGACCGTGGCCCGATCGGCGGTGGCGCCGGTCCCCCAGCGGTTGTCGGCGTCCGTGAAGACGGTCGAGGGGGCGCGGCTGATGCAGATGCCGAAGATGCACAGATCGGTCTTGTTGGCCGCGTCGCCGGTGTACGTGTTTCCGCGGGTGGGGTCCTTGAGCTGGTACGCGGCCCCGGAGAGGGTCGTCTCCAGCGGGACCGTGCCGCCGTACAGGGACTTGCCGTCGCCGGTCGCCGACTCCAGGGTGTCCCAGGCGTCGATCTGGGCGCCGGTGCGGGCGTCGGTCAGGACGGCGCGGGCGACGGGGTTGCCCTGCGCGTCCAGCGCGGCGACGTTCGTCTGCCAGGCCAGCTTGGGGGTGCCGTGCAGGGCGTCGACGACCAGCCGCGGCTTGGCGGTGAGCTGCTTCAGCGCCTCGCCGAGGTGCGCGGCGCGCAGGGCGTTCGCCGCGGTGTCGGCGGCCTTCGGCGCGGACAGGGCGGGCACGACGGTGGGAAGGGAAATCACGGCCCTGGTCGCGCGGTCGGCGCCCCGGTAGCTGCCGTCGGGCGCCAGGTGGACCACGAAGTCACCTCCCAGGACCGGGAGTTGACGGAAGGTGCGGTCGTAACGGACGTGCTGGGTGCCGTCCTTGTCGACGATGACGTCCCGGACGGCGGTGGTCTGGGCGGCGGTCAGACCCAGGCTCGCGGCCCGCTCGGCCAGCACGGCCGCGGCGTTGTCCAGTGCGGTGGCCCGGTTCGGCCGGTCGGCCGCGTCGGCTGCCGGGGTGAGTACGGCGGCCAGGAGAGTGGCCGTGGTGACGGCGATGCCGGCGGTGGCGAGACGGGAACCTGGGGCGTGCTGCCGTATCCGACTCATCGGTCTCCTCGGGATCCTCGGGAAGGGCGCCGTGGGGGCGCGTGGGGGGGCACGGGATGGGCGTGGGGCGGGAGGCGTTGAGGTCGTGGGATGGGCGTGGGGTGGGGGGCGCTGAGGTCGTGGGATGGGCGTGGGGTGGGGGGCGCTGAGGTCGTCCTGAGATTTAAGGGGCCATGACATGTCATGTCCATAGCGCACGCGTGCGGGAGCGGTGCGGGTGCGGTGAGGGACGAGAACCGTTTCCGTGCGCCCGGCGCCCTCCTGCGTACCGAGCCACGCCCTCCGGACGCGGGTGCCACCCCAGGTCACCCGTTCACACCCCCCTCCCGCACCCTTCGGGCTCTTTTCCGCGGGGTGGGCTCCGCACTGCGGTGACCTGCCGAAACCGTCGGGGATGCACTCTCGCGGCCCAGCGGTCTGACACCCGTTCAGCACATTCCTGACGATGCCTCAGGAAGCGGGTTCGCGCCGCTGCCACTTACCTCGGAGGAGCAGGGGCGCGACCGACGTAGCGGCACATGGGGATGTCGCGGGCCGCCCTCGCGATAGCTCGGAGGAGCACCGATGCGACGTACCGCCGCCCGACTGCTGACCGGTACCGCGCTCGCCGTGGTCACCGCGGCCGGGTCCGCCGCGCCCGCCCAGGCCGCCGTCTCCGCGAGCGGCGGCAGCCTGGACGTGTACCCCTCGACCGCCGTGCCGGGCGGCCAGGTCACCGTCAACACGGCGGCGTGCGGCGACCCCGGGGCGGCGGCGGGCGACGCGAGCGCGGTCGGCGCCGGCCCTTTCACGCTCGCGCCGAGCAGCCACGACGGTGAGGCGATCGGACAGTTCCGGGTGCCGCCGAGCGCGCAGCCGGGGACGTACGAGATCGTCGCGCAGTGTGCCGCGGACGGGCGGAGGGTCGCCGGGGACCTGGTGGTCGTCCTGAGTTCCACGCGGGAGCAGGTGTATCCGCGCGGAAGTGTGAAGACGGGGGTCGGCGGTGCTCTGGGCCCCGACCCCGTGCAGACCGCGGCCGGTGTGACGGCTCTCGCCGTCGCCGCCGCGGGCGGTACCTGGCTCCTGCATCGCCGGGCGAGAGGCGACGGGATCTGACGGACACCCTCCGCTGTCCGTCCGCCGGTACCGCATGTCCCCTCCCCCTTCGGGTCCGACGCCCCTCGCGGCCCGGAGGGGGGCACGGGGTTCCGTCAGGGAGAGGGGTGCTCACGCATGCGCAGAGTCGTCGGCGACACCGTCATAGCGGCCGTCACCGCGGTCGCCCTCTGCTCGGGCGCGTGGCTGCTGCACGGCGGCGCCGGGACGCACGCCCCGCCGCAGCCGTCGGCCGCCGAGGCCCGTCCGGGCGGCGCCGACCCCCGGTCCGCGCCCGCGCTGCCGCCGTCCCCGCCCGACCGGGTCCGCATCCCGTCGATCCGGGTCGACGCCCCACTCATCGGCCTCGGCCTGACGACGTCCGGCAGCCTCGACGTGCCGCCGGCCGCGAAGAAGAACCTCGCCGGCTGGTACGAGTCCGGCACCACCCCCGGTGAGGTGGGCACCGCGATCGTCGCCGGGCACGTCGACAACGCCGACGGTCCGGCCGTCTTCTACGACCTCGGCGCCGTGCGCAGGGGCGCCACGATCGAGGTGGACCGGCGCGACGGCGGGGTCGCGGTGTTCACCGTCGACGCGGTCGAGGTGTACGACGCCCGCGACTTCCCCGACGAGAGGGTGTACGGGGCCGCGGCCCGGCCCGAGTTGCGGGTGATCACCTGCGGCGGCGGATACTCGCGGGCAACCGGTTACCGGGGGAACGTGGTGGTGTTCGCGCATCTCACGGGGAGCCGGTGAGGGCCCGCAATGCGTGCCGTACGCGGTTTCGGCAAGAACCGGCCAGAGCAGCCGTGGCGCACATGGCTGCCGCGGGCCCGACCGCTTCCCGGCCGATCTAGCCCGCCACCCCGTGGGACGCGGTCGCCTGGTCGAGGAGGTTCTCCCGGCCCCAGGCCCCCAGCGGACCCAGTGCCTCGTTCAGGGTCTCGCCGCGGGCGGTGAGGGAGTACTCGACCCTGGGCGGCACCTCGTCGTACTCCTCGCGGTGCACGATGCCGTCGGCCTCCAGCTCCCGCAACTGTGCCGCGAGCACCTTCTCCGTCACGCCCGGCAGTGCGCGCCGCAGCTCCCCGAAACGGTACGGCCGCTCGTGCAGCGCCCAGAGGATCAGCACCTTCCACTTCCCGCCGATGACGTCCATCGCCGCGTCGATCCCGCAGACGTACGCCCCCGGCCGCCGGCCGATCGCCATACCCGCTCCCCCACCGAAGACTCCACGGACCGTGCCTCCACGGACCCTGCCCGGATGCTTTCCCCGCGGTAACCACCCACTCCCGAGTACGTACTTGAGCAGGCCGGTTCCCACCGACGAGCCTAGTCCCCATGAACGACAACACCCCCTCCCCGACCACCGCACCCCTTCCCGCCGCCGCCCCCGGCCGCCCCACCCCCGTCACCCTTCTCGGCGCCGGCGCCATGGGGACCGCGCTGGCCCGCGCCTGGCTGGCCGCCGGGCACCCCGTGACCGTCTGGAACCGCACCCCCGTCCGGGCCGAGCGGCTGGCCGCCGAGGGTGCCGTCGCCGCCGCGACCCCGGCGGAGGCGGTGGCCGGCGGCCGGCTGGTGGTCCTGTGCCTGCTCGACGACGCGTCCGTCGGCGAGGCCCTCGACGGGGCCGATCTCACCGGCCGCGACCTGGTGAACCTCACCACCGGCACCCCGGCCGAGGGCCGGACCCGGGCCGCCTGGGCGGCGGAGCGCGGCGCCCGCTTCCTGGACGGCGGCATCATGGCCGTACCGCCGATGATCGGGGCCACGGAGAGCGGAGGATACGTTTTCTACAGCGGTTCCTCCGAGTTGTTCGAGGAGCACCGCGCCACCCTCGCCGTGCCCGCCGGGACCGTGTACGTGGGCGCGGACCCCGGCTTCGCCGCCCTGCACGACGTGGCGCTGCTGAGCGCTATGAGCGGCATGTTCGCGGGTGTCCTGCACGCCTTCGCGCTGATCCGCCGGGAGGACATCGCCCCCACGGACCTCGCCCCGCTGCTCGTGTCCTGGCTCGGCGCGATGGCTCCCATGGCCCACCAGACGGCCGCGCAACTGGAGAGCGGCGACTTCACCGAGGGCGTGGTGTCCAACCTGGCCATGCAGGTCGCCGGCAACGCCACACTGCTGCGCACGGCCGAGGAGCAGGGCGTCGGCCCCGAGCTGCTCACGCCGTACATGGCGCTGATGGAACGGCGCCTGGCGGACGGGCACGGGGAGGAGGACACGACGGGGGTGGTGGAGCTGCTGGCACCGCGGGAGCGTTGATCCCGCGGGAGGGCTCATCCCGCGGGAGCGCTGATCCTCCCTGCGGCCATCGGTCGGCGCGCGAACCGTCAGTCGGCGTACGAGGCGAGCGTGCCGCGGCGCCGGACGTCCAGGGTCGCGCAGTGGAACGAGCCGCCGAACGGCGCGTAGTGCAGCAGGTCGCACGGGATCGGCTCGAAGCCCCAGCGTTCCAGCGCGCGCAGCATCCCGGTGTGGTGGCGCTCGGCGATCACCCGTTTCTCGTCGATCATGAGCACGTTCATGCTGAGCCACCTGCCGCACATCGAGGTGATCTTCAGCAGGCGGTCGTCGATCGGGTCGGGCTCGGGCGCGATCAGGACGTCCCAGGACCTGAGGGGCTCGGGGAGGCGGTCGACGTCGACGTACTCGGGATTGACCAGGACCTTGCCGGGGGCGAGCGGGACGAGCGTCGTGTCGATGTGCATGGGCGCACGGCAGCGGCTCTCGACCTCGTGGACGCGGTAGCCGGGCCCGAGGTGGCGGCGCAGCCACTCGATGCCCATCCGGTTGGTGACGTTGCTGGGCGTCACGAACAGGTCGCGTCCGGCCCGCACGAAGTCCGCCGCGTCGAAGACCGGCTCGAACTCGGTGAGGATGCGGCGCGGGGGCTCGCCGTCCCCGGACGGCCGGAAGCCGGGTTCGAACAGTTCGTCGGTGAGCTGTGGCTTCGGGGCCGCCGTCCAGCGGGCGCCGCGCCGGAAGTAGTCCTTGAGGACAGCGCGGTAGGAGTGGGTCTCGAAGTAGCGGCACGGCCACGCCATCGGCGTCTCGATGATCTCGTCGCCGATCACGAGCATGCTGTCGCGCGGGCAGGTGTTGCAGAAACCGCGTGACGACCAGTCGGGGGTGCCGTAGCGGCGCCGGTGGTCGACCGGGTCCGGGCGCCTGACCGTGACGCCGAGGGATTCCAGCAGGGCGACGAACTCGTCCAGCTCGTGCCGCGCCCTCTCGATCAGCGGGCGCGGATACCTGAAGCCCGCGGCCAGCCCCTGCAACCGTGCCGCCCACGGCGGGATGTTGCACCTGACGACCGGATGGTCGGACGGGATCGTCGCGCCGTCGAGCCGCCCGACGATGATCTCCTCCAGCGGGTCCCACTCGTTGTGCGAGTTGACGGGCGACACGAGGGGTGCGTCCCCCCGGGCGGCCG
The DNA here is from genome assembly GCF_042723915.1 of Streptomyces sp. NPDC058335. Classification (NCBI taxonomy): domain Bacteria; kingdom Bacillati; phylum Actinomycetota; class Actinomycetes; order Kitasatosporales; family Streptomycetaceae; genus Streptomyces; species Streptomyces sp. NPDC058335. The sequence continues at coordinate 252,058 of NZ_JBHXHX010000010.1, forward strand.
TCGTCGCCGTTTCCGCCCTTTCCGCCGTTTCCGTCCTCGTGGCTGTGGTGGCCGTCGTGGCCGTGCTGTCGAGCCCTTCGGGCCTCCGCGTCACCGTCATGCTCAGCCGCCTTCGGTCGCCTCGGTCAGCGGTTCGTCACCGACCGGGTACCCGCTGTCGACGGGTCCTCACCGCGCCGGGGAGCCGTCCGGGGCCGGCTCGCCGCCCTACGCCGGCCCCTGCTCGTACGCCAGGTTCCCCACCAGCGCGAACACGACCGCCAGCGGCACGATCCGCAGGAAGCGGCCGCCCTTCCTCATGGCCGTGCCGGCGCCGAGCACGCGGCCCGCGAGGTGGAGGGCGGCCATCGGCAGCGCGGGCGGACATCGCCAGGGGGCATGATCGCGACCCTGGGGACGGATACATGGTTCGTCCATCGAACGAGGCACTTCTGGGCCTCGCGCCGGTCAGGGACCCTCCCGCGCACGCACGGGCACCCAGCGGCCCCCGCACCGGGCAGGCGGAATCTCACACGGCGTCCCTCGCGCACCCCGGGAACCCTCACATCCCGGCCGGGCCCCCGCTGAGGGCAGCGTTCCTCGCGGGAAACAACGGTGATGCGGCCGGGTAACCTCCGCACCGCACGCTCGATGACATGACCTCGAATAAGCGTGTGGTGGTGATCGGAGCCGGCCTGGCGGGCGTACGCCTCGCCCGGCGGCTCGGTGAGCTGGGCACGCCCGCGCTGCTGATCGGCGAGGAGGAGCACCGGCCGTACAACCGGGTCCTGCTCGCGGAGGTGCTGGCCGGCCGGTACGCCCCCGAGGTGATCGCGCTGCCCGCGCCCGCCGAACTCGTCCGGGCCCGGGTGACCGGGATCGACCGCGCGCGGCGCAGCCTGGCCTGCGCGGACGGCTCGGAGATCGCATACGACACGCTGGTGCTGGCCACCGGCTCCAACCCGGTGCTGCCGCCGCTGCGCGGACTGTTCACGCCGGACCACGAACTGCCCGAGGGCGTCCACGCCTTCCGCACGATGGACGACTGCCTGGGGCTGTCGAAGGCGGTCCGGCCGGGCGTGCGGGCCGTCGTCATCGGCGGCGGGCTCCTCGGGGTCTCCGCCGCCCGCGCGCTCGCCGTACGGGGCGCGCAGGTGGTCCTCGCCCAGCAGTCCGAGCGGCTCATGGAGCGTCAGCTCGACCCGAACGCCTCGGGGCTGGTGCTGCGGCACCTGCGGGACCTCGGCGTCGAGGTGCACACCGAGTGCCGGGTCCGCGACGTGCGCTGCGTGAACGGCGCGGTCCGCTCGGTGGAGATGGCCGACGGATACGCCCTCGACGCCGACCTGGTGGTGCTGGCCTGCGGGGTCCACCCGCGCACCGGCCTCGCCAAGGAGGCCGGACTCGCCGTCCGCAAGGGCGTCCTCGTCGACGACGAACTGCGCACCTCCGACCCGCACATCCGCGCGATCGGGGACTGCGTCCAGCACGACGGCGAGGTGTACGGGCTCGCCGCGCCCGCCCTCGAACAGGCGGACGTACTGGCCGAGTTGCTCGCCGGCAAGGCCACCGCGCGGTACTCGGGGACGCGTTCCCTCACCCGCCTCACGCTGGCCGGGGACGGCTCGCTGGACCTCGCCGCGTTCGGCGAGACCGAGGCGCTCCCCGGCGACGACGTCGTCCAGCTCACCGACGCCACCCGCGGCACCTACCGCAAGGTCGTCGTCCGCGACGACCGCCTGGTCGGCGGTGTGCTCGTCGGCGAACTCGGCACCGTCGGCGCGCTCGCCCGCGCCTGGGAGGGAGCAGAGCCGCTCCCCGACCACGGCCCCCTGCTCCACCTGCTCACCAACGACGGAGGCTCCTGAATGACCGCCACCCCGGGGGCCACCCCCACGATCGTCCTCGTCGGCCACGGCATGGTCGGCCAGCGCTTCCTCGAGGCGCTCGCCGAGCGCGGCCTGACCGCCACGCACCGCGTGGTCGTGCTCTGCGAGGAGCCGCGTCCCGCGTACGACCGGGTCCAGCTCACCTCGTACTTCTCGGGGAAGACGCCCGAGGAACTCTCCATGACCGACATGGAGTTCATCAAGGACCACGGCATCGAGCTGTACGTCGGCGACCCGGCGGAGACGATCGACCGTGACGCCCGCAAGGTGACCGCCCGCTCGGGTCTGGTCGTCGACTACGACGTACTGGTGCTGGCCACCGGCTCCTACCCGTTCGTGCCGCCGGTCCCCAACAAGGACGCCGAGGGCTGCTTCGTCTACCGGACGATCGAGGACCTCCTCGCCATCGAGGCGTACGCCAGGTCGCGGGCCACGACGGGCGCGGTGGTCGGCGGCGGTCTGCTGGGCCTGGAGGCCGCGGGCGCGCTCAAGGGCCTCGGACTCACCTCCCACATCGTGGAGTTCGCGCCGCGCCTGATGCCGGTGCAGGTCGACGAGGGCGGTGGCGCAGCCCTGCTGCGCACCATCGAGGAGATGGGCCTGAGCGTCCACACGGGCGTCGGTACCCAGGAGATCGTGACGGACGCCTCCGGTGCCGTCACCGGCATGAAGCTGTCGGACGGCTCCGAACTCGCCACCGACCTGGTGGTGTTCAGCGCCGGTGTCCGCCCCCGCGACCAGCTGGCCCGCGAGTCGGGACTGACGGTCGGCGAGCGCGGCGGCATCGCGGTCGACGAGCAGTGCCGTACGGTCACCGACCCGCACGTCTTCGCGATCGGCGAGTGCGCGCTGGCCGCCGACGGCCGGGTGTACGGCCTGGTCGCCCCCGGCTACGAGCAGGCCGAGACGGCCGCCGCGACGATCGCCGCCGACGAGGCCTCCTTCACCGGCGCCGACCTCTCCACCAAGCTGAAGCTGCTCGGCGTGGACGTGGCCTCCTTCGGTGACGCGCACGGCACCGCCGAGGACTGCCTCGACGTCGTCTACTCCGACTCCCGCTCGGGCCTGTACAAGAAGCTGGTCATCGGGCGCGACGGCACGCTGCTCGGCGGCATCCTGATCGGCGACGCGGACGCCTACGGCACCCTGCGAGCCCTGACCGGCTCGGTCCCGCCGATCTCGCCCGAGTCGCTGGTGCTGCCCGCCGGGGCCGGCGGCGGCGCCCAGCTCGGCCCGTCCGCCCTGCCCGACGAGGCGGTCATCTGCTCCTGCCACAACGTCACCAAGGGCACCATCCGCGGCGCGGTCACCGAGCACTCCTGCACCACCGTGCCCGAGGTGAAGAAGTGCACCAAGGCCGGTACGGGCTGCGGCAGTTGCGTCAAGATCCTCGGTCAGCTCGTCACCGCCGAGCTGGAGGCGAGCGGCGTCGAGGTCGACAAGGGCCTGTGCGGCTGCTTCTCGCAGACCCGCGAGGAGCTGTACGAGATCGTCCTCGCCCTGCGCATCAACACCTACCAGGACATGCTCGACCGCTACGGCCGCGACGGCGCGCGGGGCGGTGACGGCTGCGACGTCTGCAAGCCCGCGGTCGCCTCGATCATCGCCTCCCTCGCCCCCACCATCGGCGCCAGCGGTTACGTCCTGGACGGCGAGCAGGCGGCACTGCAGGAGACCAACGACCACTTCCTCGCCAACCTCCAGAAGAACGGCTCCTACTCGGTCGTACCGCGGATCCCCGGCGGTGAGATCACCCCCGAGGGCCTGATCGTCATCGGCGAGATCGCCCGCGACTTCGGCCTCTACACGAAGATCACCGGCGGGCAGCGGATCGACATGTTCGGCGCCCGCGTGGAACAACTCCCGCTGATCTGGGCCCGCCTGGTCGACGCCGGCTTCGAGTCCGGCCACGCCTACGGCAAGTCCCTGCGCACGGTGAAGTCCTGCGTCGGCCAGACCTGGTGCCGCTACGGCGTCCAGGACTCCGTCCGCATGGCGATCGACCTGGAGCTGCGCTACCGGGGCCTGCGCTCCCCGCACAAGCTCAAGTCGGCCGTCTCCGGCTGCGCCCGCGAGTGCGCCGAGGCCCAGTCCAAGGACTTCGGCATCATCGCCACCTCCAACGGCTGGAACCTGTACGTCGGCGGCAACGGCGGCGCCACTCCGCGCCACGCCGACCTGCTCGCCCAGGACCTCTCGGACGCCGAGCTGATCCGCCTGATCGACCGGTTCCTGATGTTCTACATCCGCACCGCCGACCGGCTGGAGCGCACCTCGACCTGGCTGGAGCGGATCCCGGGCGGCCTGGACCACGTGCGGGACGTGGTGGTGGAGGACTCCCTCGGCATCTGCGAGGAGCTGGAATCCCTGATGACCGCGCACGTGGCGAACTACGCCGACGAGTGGGCGACCACCATCAACGACCCCGAGAAGCTGGCCCGGTTCGTGTCCTTCGTCAACGCGCCGGACACCCCCGACCCGGTCGTCGGCTTCGTCCCCGAGCGCGACCAGATCAAGCCCGATCTGCCGCTGCTCACCATCGGCCACCGTCCCCTGGAAGGGAGCGCCCAGCGATGACCCTGGCACTCGAGACGACCGACCTGAAGGTGCAACTCCAGCTCGGCGAGGACTGGTTCACGGTCTGTGACCTGAGCCTGCTGGTCCCCGGCCGCGGTGTGGCGGCACTCCTGCCGGACGGCCGTCAGGTCGCCCTGTTCCGGGACCGGGCGGGCGAGCTGTACGCCGTCGACAACCGCGACCCGTTCAGCGGCGCGGCGGTCCTCTCCCGCGGCCTGACCGGGTCCGTCCAGGGCCGGCCGTTCGTCGCCTCGCCCCTGCTCAAGCAGCGTTTCGACCTGCGCAGCGGACAGTGCCTGGACGACGACACGGTCCGCATCACGACGTACGAGGTGCGGGCGACGGGCTGAATCCCCTGTGTCGGCGGCGGCTTCAGTTCTTGAGGCCGCCGTACGAGACCCCGGTCAGCCGTTCCGACTCCGTCCACAGGCGGCGGCCCGCCCGGTCGTCGAGGGTCCAGGGTGCCCGCCACGAGGGGGCGGGCACCCCGCGCCACATCGCGAGGGACGGTCCGGTGAAGGAGTCGGGGCGTACGTCCGGCGCGGTCGCGGCGTACAGGGCCGGCAGGGCGCCCGCTTCGGCGGACTGGGCGAAGACGCGGTTGCCGGCCGCCATGAGCCGCTCGGCGGTCCCGCGGCCCTCCGCGCGCGGTCCGGCCGTCTGGAGGCCGGTCGCCGCGTATCCGGGGTGCGCGGCCGCCGCGATCACCTCGGCGCCGGACGCCTCCAGCCGGCGTGCCAGCTCGTGCGTGAACAGCAGGTTGGCGGTCTTGGAGCGGCCGTAGGCGGTCCAACGCCGGTAGCGGCGCTCACTGTTGAGGTCGCCCGGGTCGATGGTGCCGAGCAGGTGGGCCATGCTGGAGACGGTCACCACGCGGGCCCGCGGTGCGGCGAGCAGCGCCGGGATGAGCAGTCCGGTGAGGGCGAAGTGCCCCAGGTGGTTCACCCCGAACTGCGTCTCGAACCCGTCGGCGGTCGTGCCGTACGGCATCGCCATCACACCCGCGTTGTTGACGAGCAGGTCGAGCCGGTCGTAGGGCTGGGCGAACTCGCGCACGGAGGCGAGGCCGCCGAGGTCCAGGCGCCGCACCTCGACGTCCGCGCCCGGCACTTCACCGGTGATCCGGGTGACGGCTTCCCGCCCCCGGGTCTCGCTCCGGCAGGCGAGGACGACCCGGGCCCCTTTCCGGGCCAGCTCCCGGGCGGTGACGTAGCCCAGCCCTCCGTTGGCGCCGGTGACGACGGCGGTGCGGCCGCCCTGATCGGGGATGTCGCGCGTGCTCCAGCCGGACATGGCCGTACTCCCTCCGCCGCTGTCCCCAGCCTAGGCATTTCCCCGTCACGGCGTGTCCACGACACGGTCACCCGGCGCTCGTAGCGTCCCTGACCGCACGACCCCGCGGCCGACCGGCCGCGGGGATCACGACACCCCTTGGGAGTGAGCGTGGAACGTCGTACCCTCCTGCGTGCGGCCGTCCTCGGCGGGTCCTCCGCCGTGCTCGGCGGAACCCTGTGGCGCGGCGCCGCGTACGCCGCGCCGGCACAGCCCGGCACGAGCCCGTACGGGGCGCTCGGCTCGCCGGACGCGAACGGCGTCAGGCTTCCGGCCGGCTTCACCAGCCGGGTGATCGCCCGCTCCGGGCAGACGGTGCCCGGCACGTCGTACACATGGCACAACGCCCCCGACGGGGGCGCCTGCTACGTGGACGGCACCGGCTGGATCTACGTCTCCAACTCGGAGATCAACCCGTCCGGCGGGGCGAGCGCGGTGAGGTTCTCGTCGGCGGGCACGGTGACCGGCGCGTACCGCATCCTGTCCGGAACCCGGCAGAACTGCGCGGGCGGCAAGACCCCGTGGAACACCTGGCTGTCCTGCGAGGAGGTGTCCCTGGGCTACGTCTACGAGACGGACCCGTGGGGCGTGAACGCGGCCGTGCAGCGGCCGGCGATGGGCCGCTTCAAGCACGAGGCCGCCGCCGCCGACCCGGTGCGCAAGGTGATCTACCTGACCGAGGACGAGACGAACGGCCGCTTCTACCGCTTCGTGCCGACGACCTGGGGCAGCCTGGCCTCCGGCACGCTCCAGGTGATGGTCGCGGGCAGCGGCACGTCCGGCTCCTTCACCTGGGCGAACGTCCCCGACCCGGACGGCTCCCCCACCACCACCCGCACCCAGGTTTCCGGCTCCAGGTCCTTCAACGGCGGAGAGGGCTGCCACTACGCGAACGACACGGTCTGGTTCACGACCAAGGGCGACAACCGGGTCTGGCAGCTCGACCTCACCAACAACACCTACGAGCTGGCCTACGACGACTCCCTGGTCGCCTCCGGCACGGCCCCCCTCACCGGGGTCGACAACATCACCGGCTCCGCCTCCGGTGACCTGTTCGTCGCGGAGGACGGCGGCACCATGGAGATCTGCATCATCACCCCGGGCGACGTGGTCGCCCCGTTCCTCCGCGTCGACGGCCAGTCCGGCTCGGAGATCACCGGCCCGGCCTTCTCCCCCGACGGCACCCGGCTGTACTTCTCCAGCCAGCGGGGTACGTCGGGCAGCTCGTCCGGCGGGATCACGTACGAGGTGAAGGGCCCGTTCCGGGCGTGACCGTCCGCCCGGCGCCGGACCCCTCCCAGGATTGAAAGGAACCTGACAGCCAAGGAGTGGAACACGGTCGGACGGCGGCTCGTTACTCGCCATCGAAGTGTCACAGCAGCGGTGTGTCGCGTTCGACAGACAGCTCACGGTGCTACGAGCCTCGCCGCAGGACGCGTCCGCCGCCCGACCCCACCCCGGAGGCACCGAGCATGACCCCCACCCCGTCCCGCCGCACCTTCCTCGCCGGCACCGCTCTCGCAGCCTTCACCCTGTCGGCCACGGCAGCCCCCGCCAACTCAGCTGCCTCCGCGGGGACTTGGCCGACCGTCTTCCCCCTCCCCGACGGCTGGCTCCCCGAGGGCATCGCCATCGGCAGCAAGCCGTACGCCTACCTGGGCTCCCGCGCCAACGGCGGCATCTACCGCACCGACCTGCGCACCGGCGAGGGCACCGTCCTCCACACCGGGGGCACCGGCCAGATCGCCGTCGGCCTCAAGCTGGACCACGACGGCCTGCTGTACGTGGCGGGCAGCACCGGAGTGGCCCGCGTCATCGACTCCCGCACCGGCGAGCTGCTCGTCACCCACCAACTCAGCGCCCCCACCGGTCACTTCATCAACGACGTGACCCTGCTGGGCGACCGCGCCTGGTTCACCGATTCCCGCGACGCGGTCCTGTACGGCGCCCCGCGCGGCGGCCGCACCGGCGAGATCCGCGCCCTCCCCCTCACCGGCGACTGGACCCAGCTCCCCGACGTCAACAACGCCAACGGCGTCGTCGACACCCCGGACGGCCGCGCCCTGATCGTCGTCAAGAGCACCCCCGGCGAGCTGCACAAGGTCAACCTCAGGACGGGCCTCACCACGAAGATCACCCTGGTGGGACAGGAGACCGTCGTCAACGGCGACGGCCTCTACCGCATCGGCCGCACCCTGTACGTCGTCCAGAACCGCCTGAACCTCGTCAGCGTCTGGACCCTCGACCGCACGTCCACCACCGCCACACTCACCCGCACGATCACGTCGCCCCACTTCGACGTCCCCACCACGGCAGCCCGTTACGGAAACCGCCTCTACCTGGTCAACGCCCGCTTCACGAGCCCCCAGACCCCGGAGACGACGTTCACGGGGGTGGCGGTGAGTATCTGAGGTGTGGGAGGACGGCTCCCCTGGTCCTCCGAGAACCGGGCTTCCGTGAAACGGACTCGACCGGACGGGGGGGGGAGCCACCTCCTGACATGATGCCCCCCATGCTGATGCCCCTCACCCGCCGAAAGGCTCATGCCGCGTAGTCGGCCCGGCGCCGTGCGCGCCCTCATCCCGCCCGGCCCCCGCACCCGGACCACCCCTCGGCCGGACCGCATCCCCGGCCTGTCCCCCCGGACCAGCCTCGCGATCCACCGTGCGGAACACGACGGAACGGGTTACTACCTCTTCCCCGGCGGCACGGCACGCGCCCTGAGGGTCTACCGGGCTTTCCTCTCCCCAGCCGACCGCCGCCCCCTCTACCCCCGCGCGGCGGTATGCCCCGCCTGCCCAGGCTGCGGCTTGGACGACGTCCGCGAAGCCCGCGACCTCCTGGCGGAAACACTGTCACTCCTCCCCCCACGCCCCCGCTCGGAACTGGCCCGCACGGTACGCAGCCTGGACAACCACTACCGCCTCCGTACCCTGCCCGACCCCGGCGCGGACCCCTCGACACCGTGGTGGCACCGCCGCCTGGCGGAGAGCGCGGAGGGGTGGTGAGCCCGACGGCACACACAAAACCATCACGAAAAGACCACTCTCCCTCCATTCACCGTTTGCCGGTCATACGGTCACCCCCTCACACACAGCTCTGGGGGGACCATGAGTAACCCGTACACCACCACACCCACCCCCAAGTGGGCCCGCAAACGCTACGTCCTGCCCGCCCTCGCCCTGGCCCTGTTCGTGGGCGTGGGAATAGGCGGCACCGACACCGAACCCGCCCCCACGGACGCCAAGCCCCTGTCCGCCACACCCCGCCCGACCGTCACCGTGACGACGACGGCCACGGAGACGGCCGCGCCGGAGCCGGCTGAGACGGTGACCGCGACGGAGACGGTGAGGGTGACCAAGACGGTCACGGCAGCGGCGAACGACGACAGCGGCTCCGACGGCTCCGACGACTCGGGCGGCTCGGGCGGCTCGGGCGGCTCCGACACCGCCTACTACGCCAACTGCACCGAGGCCCGAACCGCGGGCGCGGCGCCGGTCCACGCGGGCGACCCGGGCTACGGCAGACACCTGGACCGCGACGGCGACGGGACGGGCTGCGAGTAGGGAGACACGGAGGAGGCACAAGAGGGCGGCACCCCCGCACGGGTGCCGCCCTCTCTCGGTGCGCCGGTGCCGCTGCGATCGGTGCTGAGGGTCGGGGACCGCAGCGGCTCCGGGGTTCGGAGGGGGGTGGGGACGGACCGTCAGGGGACCGTCCCCACCCCCCGGCTCAGCGGTGGTCGCTGCCCTCCGACTGGGTGGCCGCGCGGCCTGCCTCCAGTCGGGCGACCGGGATGCGGAAGGGGGAGCAGGAGACGTAGTCGAGGCCGACCTCGTGGAAGAAGTGGACGGACTCCGGGTCGCCGCCGTGCTCGCCGCAGACGCCGAGCTTCAGGTCGGGGCGGGTCGCGCGGCCGGCTTCGACGGCGGCCTTGACCAGGGAGCCGACGCCGTCCTTGTCGATGGTCTCGAAGGGGGAGACGCCGAAGATGCCCTTCTCCAGGTAGGCCGTGAAGAAGGAGGCCTCCACGTCGTCGCGGCTGAAGCCCCACACGGTCTGCGTGAGGTCGTTCGTGCCGAAGGAGAAGAACTCCGCGGCCTCGGCGATCTGACCGGCGGTCAGCGCGGCCCGCGGCAGTTCGATCATCGTGCCGATGGCCAGCTTGAGGTCGGTGCCGGTGGCCTCCTGGACCTCGGCGATGACCTGGTCGGCCTCCTCGCGGACGATCTCCAGCTCCTGGACCGTGCCGACGAGCGGGATCATGATCTCGGCGCGCGGGTCGCCCTTGGCGGCCTTGCGTTCGGCCGCGGCCTCGGCGATGGCCCGGACCTGCATGGTGAAGAGACCGGGGATGACCAGGCCCAGCCGTACGCCCCGCAGGCCCAGCATGGGGTTCTGCTCGTGGAGACGGTGGACCGCCTGGAGCAGGCGCAGGTCGTTCTCGTGGGACTCCTGGCGGGACTCCGCGAGGGCGACCCGCACGGACAGTTCCGTGATGTCGGGGAGGAACTCGTGCAGCGGCGGGTCGAGGAGCCGGACCGTCACCGGGAGGCCGTCCATCGCCGAGAACAGCTCCACGAAGTCCTTCTTCTGGAGCGGCAGGAGTGCGGCCAGCGACTCCTCGCGCTCGGCCTCCGTGTCCGCCAGGATCAGACGCTCGACCAGCTCACGACGGTCGCCGAGGAACATGTGCTCCGTACGGCACAGGCCGATGCCCTGGGCGCCGAAACGGCGGGCGCGCAGCGCGTCCTCGGCGTTGTCGGCATTGGCGCGCACCCGCAGGCGGCGCTTGCGGTCGGCGAACGCCATGATCCGGTGCACGGCCTCGACCAGCTCGTCCGCGTCGTTGGCGCCCGCGTGCATGCGGCCCTCGAAGTACTCCACGACGGGGGACGGGACCACCGGTACCTCGCCCAGGTAGACCTTGCCGGAGGAGCCGTCGATCGAGATCAGGTCGCCCTCCTCGACGACGTGACCGCCGGGCACCGTCATCCTGCGGCGCTTGGTGTCGACCTCCAGCTCCTCCGCGCCGCAGACGCAGGTCTTGCCCATGCCGCGCGCGACGACCGCCGCGTGGGAGGTCTTGCCGCCCCGCGAGGTGAGGATGCCCTCGGCCGCGATCATGCCGTCGAGGTCGTCGGGGTTGGTCTCGCGGCGGACCAGGATGACCTTCTCGCCCGAGCGGGACCACTTCACGGCCGTGTACGAGTCGAAGACCGCCTTGCCGACCGCGGCGCCCGGCGAGGCGGCGATGCCCCTGCCGACCTGCTGGGTCTTGGCGTCCTCGTCGAAGCGGGGGAACATCAGCTGGGCGAGCTGGGCGCCGTTGACCCGCTGGAGGGCCTCGGTCTCGTCGATGAGGCCCTGGTCGACGAGCTGGGTGGCGATACGGAAGGCCGCGCCCGCGGTGCGCTTGCCGACGCGGGTCTGGAGCATCCACAGCTGACCGCGCTCGATGGTGAACTCGATGTCGCAGAGGTCCTTGTAGTGGTTCTCCAGCGTCTCCATGATCTGCATCAGCTGGTCGTAGGACTTCTTGTCGATGGTCTCCAGCTCGGCGAGCGGCACCGTGTTGCGGATGCCGGCGACGACGTCCTCGCCCTGGGCGTTCTGGAGGTAGTCGCCGTAGACGCCCTGGTGGCCGGAGGCGGGGTCGCGGGTGAAGGCGACGCCGGTGCCGGAGTCGGGGCCGAGGTTGCCGAAGACCATGGAACAGACGTTGACCGCGGTGCCCAGGTCGTGCGGGATGCGCTCCTGGCGGCGGTAGAGCTTCGCGCGGTCGGTGTTCCAGGAGTCGAAGACCGCGTGGATGGCGAGGTCCATCTGCTCGCGGGGGTCCTGCGGGAAGTCCCGGCCGGCCTCGGCCTTGACGATCTTCTTGAAGCGGGTGACCAGCTTCTTGAGGTCGGCGGCCTCCAATTCGGTGTCGACGGTGACCTTCTTGGCCTCCTTGGCCGCCTCCAGCGCCTCTTCGAAGAGGTCGCCGTCGACGCCGAGGACGGTCTTGCCGAACATCTGGATGAGGCGCCGGTAGGAGTCCCAGGCGAAGCGGTCGTCGCCGGCCTGCTTGGCCAGGCCCTGGACCGACTTGTCGGAGAGGCCGATGTTGAGGACGGTGTCCATCATGCCGGGCATCGAGAACTTGGCGCCGGAGCGGACGGAGACGAGCAGGGGGTCGTCGGCCTGGCCGAGCTTCTTGCCCATCTTCTCTTCGAGGGCGTCGAGGTGTGCACTCACCTCGTCACGCAGTGCCGCCGGCTCCTTGCCGCTGTCGAGGTAGACCTTGCAGGCCTCGGTGGTGATGGTGAACCCGGGCGGCACCGGCAGGCCGAGGTTGGTCATCTCGGCGAGGTTGGCGCCCTTGCCCCCCAGGAGGTCCTTGAGGTCCTTGTTGCCCTCGGTGAAGTCGTAAACGAACTTCACGGCCTCAACGCTCGTGGCCGTTTCGGCTACCGGGAGATCTTTGTTTTCCGACACGGGTCTCGACTCCTCGAGGACGCGGTGGCTGCCCTGACGGGCAGGAACATACCCAGATCAAAGGCGTCTGGGTACGTCCACTTGTGCGTCATGCGCCTGTAACCAGTCGTCCGCCACCGGATCGAAAGTCAAAGCTTGGCAAGCGCAGGACAGTCGATGTTTTCACTTCTTGAACGCAACCACCCCCAACCGGCCCTCTTTTCGCTCAGCTGAGCGGCTCCAGCTACGTTTGATTTCGATCGGTGAACGATCAAGGGGTGGCACTCAGTGCCACCCCTTGAGGAAGTGCAAACGAGCGCGCTCCGCTCACATGAGCGCTACCCCTATCAAGGGTGGCGAGAATCACGCTTCCACAGGCCGCGGGATTTCACCATCCGGACGCCCCCCGGACCCGCCTCACAACGGAAACCCGCTCGTCACACAGGTCGCCGTACGTCGCTCACACGCCCAGCGCCAGCAGCCGTTCCTCCACCCGCGCCGGCGCGTACAGGTGCTCCACGACCATCGCGCCGGCGCCCACCAGCCCCGCCCGGTCCCCCAGCCGTGAGGTCACCACGTCCAGCCGGGCCGTGGAGCGGGGCAGCGCCCGCTGGTAGAGCAGTTCGCGCACCCCCGTGAGGAAGGAGGTGCCGGCCAGGTCCCCGGCGATCATCAGGACGCCCGGGTTGAGCAGCGTCACGACCGTCGCCAGCACGTCGCCGACCTGGCGGCCGGCCTCGCGGGCCAGCGCCGCCGCACCCGGATGCCCGGCGGCGAGCAGGTCGCGCACGTCGGAGCCGGAGGCGGCGGGCACCCCGGTCTCGGCCAGCCTGCGGGCCACCGCGCCACCGCTGGCGACGGCCGCGAGACAGCCGTGCGAGCCACAGCGGCACAGCGCCTCCGAGCCCACCCGGATATGCCCGATGTCACCGGCGCCGCCGTCGACGCCCCGGAAGATCTGGCCGCCCACCACGACCCCGGCGCCGATACCGGTGGACACCTTGACCAGCACGAACGCCGAGCAGTCGCGGTATCCGGTGCGCTGTTCGCCGTACGCCATGAGGTTGGCGTCGTTGTCGACGAGGACCGGGACGGGTGCCGCGCCCGTGCGCTGCGTGAAGGCCCGGGAGAGGCGGGAGCGGATGTCGTAGCCGTCCCAGCCGGGCATGATCGGCGGCTGGACCACCAGGCCGGTCTCGCTGTCGACCGGGCCGGGGACGGCGAGGCCTATGCCGCACGCCTCGTCCGCGCCGCGGCCGGCCTTCTCCAGCAGTTCCGCGAACCAGCCGCCCAGCTCGCCGAGCACGGCGTCCGGGCCGTCCTCGACGGCCAGCGGGCCCGCGTGTTCGGCGAGGATCTCGCCGGTCAGGGACAGTACGGCCGCGCGCGCGTGCCGGGTGTCGAGGTCGGCGGTGAGGACGACGGCGTGCGCGTCGTCGAACTCGAGCGTGATGGAGGGCCTGCCGCCCAGCGGGGAGTCGACGGGGCCGCCCGCGCCCTCGCGCAGCCAGCCCGCGCGGAAGAGACGGTCCAGGCGCTGTCCGACCGTGGCCCGGGAGAGTCCGGTGGCCTGCTGGAGGGCACCGCGTGTGGTGGCCCGGCCGGTCCGTACCAGCGCGAGCAGATCTCCGGCGCCGGCCTGACCGCCGCCCCTGCCCGTCCGTCCGGGCTGTCCGGTCATGCGCACCCCCTTGTGTTTCCCAACTCTGCATTACATATTGGGTTCTGCGTGTTAAATAGACGTAACCCTACGGTAGCCACTGCCGAACTGGTCGACTGTGGCCTCGTCGTCGTCGTTCTTCGGGGAGCCCCGAGTGGATCGCACTGCCCAGCTCATCGCCCGCCCTGCGCAGTACACCGCCGTATACGATCCGACCACTTCGGCCGGTTCGCTGCACCTCAGGGCCATAGGGGTACTGGACGGCAACTGGACGGGCACCTCGACCGTGCCCTCGCGTGGTCTGTACCCGCACCAGTGGTCCTGGGACTCGGCGTTCATCGCGATCGGGCTGCGGCACGTCTCCCCGCGCCGGGCGCAGACCGAGCTGGAGACCCTGCTGGACGCCCAGTGGGGCGACGGGCGGATCCCGCACATCGTCTTCAACCCCTCCGTGCCGCTCGACGCGTACTTCCCGAGCCCCGACTTCTGGCGCTCCTCGACCGCGGGGCGCGCTGCGGGCGCCCCGCGCACCGTACAGACCTCCGGCATCGTGCAGCCACCGGTGCACGCGCTGGCGGCCTGGCTGGTGCACCGCGCCGACCCCGGTCTGTCGCGGGCGCGCGGCTTCCTCGCCCGGGTCTACCCCCGGCTGGCCGCCTGGCACCGCTATCTGCTGCACCGGCGGGACCTGGGCGGCGGCGGCCTGGTGTCGGTCGTCCACCCGTGGGAGCAGGGGATGGACAACGCGCCGTCCTGGGACGCACCGCTCGCCAGGATCGCCCCGGCCCCGGCCCGCTCCTTCCGGCGCGCCGACCTCGCCCACGGGGCGCCGGAGGACCGGCCGACGGACCTGGACTACGGGCGGTACGTGCGGCTGGCGACGGACTACCGGGACGGGGGGTACGCGGACGGGCGGGCCGAGTTCGCCGTCGAGGACCCCGCCTTCAACGCCCTGCTCATCGCCTCGGAGCACGCGCTGGCCCGGATCGCGGAGGAACTGGGGGCCACCGGCACCGCCCGGCACGCCCGCGCGCAGCGGCTGACGGCGGCTCTCGTGGACCGGCTGTGGGACCCGGCCGAGGGCCTGTTCTTCTGCCGGGACCTGCGCGGCGGCGGCCTGGTCCGCGAGCGCGGGGTCTCCGGCCTGGTCCCGCTGCTGCTGCCCGGACTGTCCCGCGAGATCGTCTCCGGTCTCGTACGGACCCTGCGCGGCCCGCACTTCGGGGTGGGCGCCACCACCCGTCTCGCCCCCAGCTACGACCTGCTGGGCGAGGCCTTCGACCCGCACCGCTACTGGCGGGGGCCGGCCTGGTTCAACACGAGCTGGCTCGTCGAGCGGGGCCTGAGGCTGCACGGCGAGCGGGCGCAGGCGGAGGCGCTGCGCGAGGCCGTGCTGGACGTCGCGGACACCTCGGACTTCGCGGAGTACGTCGACCCGTACACCGGCGAGGCCTGCGGGGCGACCGGCTTCAGCTGGACCGCCGCGCTCACGCTCGACCTGCTGCACGACGCGCACGGCACGCGCCATGTGCGGCACGGCACGGACATCGACAGGGACGACAGCTCGTTCAAGGGAGGGGACCGGGGATGACGGACCGGCATCATCTGCTCGTGTACGGCGGGACGTTCGCCGCCGTCGGTGACCGCGGGGACATCAGCGGCGTACGCGGCGCCGGAGCCCCCGACGGGTTGTTCGTCAGGGACGCGCGCCACCTCAGCCGCTGGCAGCTCACCGTCGACGGGGCGGTGCCCGAGGTGCTCGCGCCGGTCGCGGACGGGGACGCGGCGCGCTGTGTGCTCGTGCCGCGCGGCGGCCGCACCGAGCCGCCGTCGTGCACGCTCTTCCGCGAACAGGCGGTGGGCGACGGCTCGTTCGTGGAGTCCCTGCGGGTGGTCAGCAACCGTCCGGCGCCACTGACGGTCCGGCTGGCGCTCACCGTCGACGCCGACTTCACCGACCAGTTCGAACTCCGCTCCGACCACCGCACCTACGCCAAGACCGGCGCCGTCCGGGCCCGCCAGATCCTCGACGACGGCGTGGAGTTCAGCTACCGCCGCGGCGAGTGGCGGTCCGTCACGACGGTGACCGCCGACCCCGCGCCGGACGGCGTCGAGGAGACCGGCACCGGCGCCCGCCGCCTCGCCTGGACCCTGGAGCTGGAGCCGCACGGCTCCGCCGAACTGACCCTGCGGGTGATGGCCCGCCCGCACGGCGAGAAGCGTGCCCTGCGCGTCCCCAGCTCCCCCGCCGCGTTGACCGAGAAGCTGCTGGCGCAGGAGGGCGAGTTCGTGGAAGGCGTGGCCTTCCCGACCGGCTGGCCCGAACTGGCCGCCGCCTGCGCGCGGGGCCTCGCCGACCTGGCCGCGCTCCAGGTCCCCGCGACCGGTCCGGACGGCGAGGAACTCCGGGTCCCGGCCGCCGGTGCCCCCTGGTTCCTCACCCTGCTGGGCCGCGACGCCCTGCTCACCTCGCTCTTCGCGCTCCCCTACCGGCCCGCACCGGCCGCCGCCACGCTCCTCGCGCTGGCCGCCGCCCAGGCCACCGAGACCGGCCCGGAGTCGGTGTCCCAGCCCGGCAAGATCGTGCACGAGGTGCGGCACGGCGAACTCGCCCACTTCCACCAGGTCCCCTACGGCCGCTACTACGGCTCGGTGGACGCCACCCCGCTCTTCCTGGTCCTGCTCGGCGCCTACGTCGAGCAGACCGGCGACGCGGCGCTCGCCCGCCGGCTGGAGCCGCACGCCCGCGCCGCCATCGGCTGGATGCTCGACCACGGCGGCCTCACCTCGCGCGGCTACCTGGTCTACCGCGCCGACCAGGGCGGCCTCGCCAACCAGAACTGGAAGGACTCCCCCGGCGCCATCTGTTCGGCCGACGGCACCCGCGCCTCCGGGCCGGTGATGGCGGCGGGCGCCCAGGGCTACGCGTACGACGCGCTGCGCCGCACCGCGTTCCTGGCGCGCACGGCGTGGCAGGACGAGACCTACGCGGCCCTGCTGGAGCAGGCCGCCGCCGATCTGCGCGATCGTTTCCAGCGGGACTTCTGGATGCGGGAGCGTTCCTTCCCGGCGCTCGCGCTGGACGGCGAGGGCCGCCAGGTCGACGCGCTCGCCTCCGACGCCGGTCATCTGCTGTGGTCGGGGCTGCTGGACAAGGAGTACGGCGAGCTGGTCGGCCGGCGGCTGCTGGAGCCGGACTTCTTCTCCGGCTGGGGCGTCCGCACGCTCGCGGCCGGGCAGCCGGCGTACCACCCGCTCTCGTACCACCGCGGTTCGGTGTGGCCGCACGACAACGCGCTGATCACCCTGGGCCTGGCCCGCTACGGCCTGCACGACGAGGCCCGCACGGTCGCGCACGGCCTGGTCGACGCGGCCACCGCGACCGGCCACCGCCTGCCCGAGGTGCTCGCGGGCTACGGCCGCGACACCCACGCGGAACCGGTGCCGTACCCTCACGCCTGCGTACGGGAATCCCGCTCGGCGGCGGCCCCGTTGGCGCTGCTCACGGCGGTGGGCGGGGCGTAACGACACGCTTGGCCGAGCGTTTGCCCGGTGTTTGCCGACCGCGGGGCGGGACGGTTGAACACCGGACGGGGGCACGCCGTACGAAACGGTGGCGGATCCGGTCCCACCACCGGATCCGCCGATCCACCCGGCTTCGTACGGAAGGACCCCTCGGGTGCCTGTCTTCACACGGTCTCGTGATCTGCCCGACTCCAGCGACGACGGCACGCCCGCGAGCGCCGACGACGCCGAGACGGTCCCGGGGCCCGAGGCGGCGGAGAGCGGGGCGCCGGAGGGCGGGACGGCGCCGCCCCGCACCCTCAGGTCCCGTGTCGCGCACTGGCGGGCCTGGCGGAGCCGCTGTCCGCGGGCGGCGCGCGTGGTGTGGTGGACGGCGACCGCGCTCTCCCTCGCGCTCGTGCTGGGGGCCATGGTGATGCCGAACCAGCTGCACCTCCTACGGGCCGACCAGTTCGTCCGGCTGCCCGGCGAGGCGATCATCGCGGCGGCCCTGCTGCTGTCGCTGCCCCGCCGCCCCCGGCTGGTGGCCGCGGCGGCGCTCGGGGCCGGCCTCGCGGCCCTGACCGTGGTCAACGTGCTGGACATGATGTACGCCGAGTATCTGGGCCGCGGCTTCAACCTGGTCCTGGACTGGGGCCTGCTGGACGACGCGCAGTCCTACGTCGCGGACTCGATGGGCGAGACCACGGCCCTCGGCGCCACGGCCGGCCTCCTCCTGCTGATCGTCGCGCTGTTCGCCGTCATGGCGCTGGCGGCGGTCCGGCTGAGCAACCTGCTGGTGCGCGACGTCTCCGCGTCGACCCGCGGCACGCTGATCGCCGGCACGGTGTGGATCACCTGCTCGGTGCTCTCGATCCAGTACGCAGGGCTGCCGCTCGCCTTCCACCGCGCGGTGACCGCCGCCACCGTCAAGGCCAAGGCCGTACGGCAGACCCTCCTGGACGAGGCCGCGTTCGCCAAGGAGAACCGCGCGGACGCCTTCGGCAACACCCCGCCCGCGCAGCTCGTGCCCGACCTGCGCGGCAAGGACGTGATCTTCACCTTCATCGAGAGCTACGGCCGCAGCGCGATCGAGGACCCGGTCATGGCCCCCGGCGTCAACAGGACGCTCACCGCGAGCACCGACGCGCTGACGAAGGCCGGTTACCACGCGAAGAGCGGCTGGCTGACCTCGGCGACCTTCGGCGGCAGCAGCTGGCTCGGCCACTCCACCACGCTGTCCGGGGTGTGGATCGACAACCAGCAGCGCTATCGCACGGTCATGAACAGCGACCGCCTCAGCCTCCCCAAGATCTTCAAGAAGACCGGGGCCTGGGACACGGTCGGCGTGATGCCCGGCATCCAGAAGGCGTGGCCCGAGCAGAAGCACTACGGCCTCGACAAGGTGTACAACGCCTTCCAGATGGACTACCAGGGGCCGAAGTTCAGCTGGTCGACGATGCCCGACCAGTACGCGCTGGAGGCGTTCCAGCGGCTGGAGCACGGCAAGGACCGCGACAAGCCGCTGATGTCGGAGATCATCCTGACCTCCAGCCACCAGCCGTGGGCCCCGCTCCCGAAGATGGTCGGCTGGGACGAGGTGGGCGACGGCTCGGTCTTCGACAGCATCCAGAAGGCCGGCGAGAACGCCTCCGACGTCATCTCCGACGCGGCCAGGTCCCGCAAGGCGTACGGCGAGTCGATCGAGTACTCGGTGACCGCCCTCACCCAGTGGCTGGAGCGCTACGGCACCGAGGACACCGTCCTGGTCTTCCTCGGCGACCACCAGCCCATCGCCCGCGTCAGCGGCGACAACGCCAGCCGGGACGTGCCGGTCTCGATCGTCGCCAAGGACCCGGAGGTCCTCGACAAGGTCGCCTCCTGGAACTGGACCGACGGCCTCAGGCCGGCGAAGGACGCCCCGGTCTGGAAGATGGACCTGTTCCGCGACCGCTTCCTGACGGCGTACGGGTCGACCCCCCACCCGTCGAAGTGACCGACCCGTCGCAGGGCTGACCCGGCCGGGGCGGGCCTCAGCCGCCGGAGGTGTCCAGTTCGGCTTCCTCGCCGATGCCGGCGCAGTCGTAGGGGTCCTTCAGCCAGCCGTCCGGGAGGACGACCCTGTTGTTGCCGGAGGTGCGGCCGCGGGGGCCGTCGGCGCCGGTCGGCCAGGGCTGGTCGAGGTCCAGTTCGTCGAGTCCGGCACGGAGTTCGCCGAGGGACGAGGTGATCGCCAGTCGCCCCCGCATCTCGGACCCGACGGCGAAGCCCTTCAGATACCAGGCGACGTGCTTGCGGAAGTCGACGACGCCCTTCGCCTCGTCGCCGATCCACTCGCCGAGGAGGGTGGCGTGCCGGACCATGATGTCGGCCACCTCTCGCAGGGACGGGCGTGCGATGTCCTGGGTGCGCCCCTCGAAGGCGGCCACGAGGTCGGCGAACAGCCACGGACGGCCCAGGCAGCCGCGGCCGACCACCACTCCGTCGCAGCCCGTCTCGCGCACCATCCGCAGGGCGTCCTCGGCCGACCAGATGTCGCCGTTGCCGAGGACGGGGATCTCCGGGACGTGCTCCTTCAGACGGGCGATGGCCTCCCAGTCGGCGGTGCCGCCGTAGTGCTGGGCGGCGGTACGGCCGTGCAGCGCGATGGCCGTCACGCCCTCCTCGACGGCGATGCGGCCGGCGTCGAGGTAGGTGATGTGGTCGTCGTCGATGCCCTTGCGCATCTTCATGGTGACGGGGAGGTCCCCGGCGCCGCTGACGGCCTCGCGGAGGATCGCGCGCAGCAGGTTGCGCTTGTAGGGCAGGGCGGAGCCGCCGCCCTTGCGGGTGACCTTCGGGACCGGGCAGCCGAAGTTCAGGTCGATGTGGTCGGCCAGGCCCTCCTCCGCGATCATGCGGACGGCCTTGCCGACGGTCGCCGGGTCCACGCCGTACAGCTGGACCGAGCGCGGCTTCTCGCTCGCGTCGAAGTGGATCAGCTGCATGGTCTTGTCGTTGCGCTCGACCAGCGCCCGGGTCGTGATCATCTCGCTCACGAACAGACCCTTGCCCCCGCTGAACTCCCTGCACAGGGTGCGGAAGGGCGCGTTGGTGATGCCGGCCATGGGGGCGAGGACGACCGGCGGCCGAACGGTGTGCGGGCCGATCTGCAGGGGGGAAACGGGCGTGGACATCCGCCCATTGTCGCGCATCGACGGTGATCATGTAACGGTCATTAGTTAGCCGCACTATCGACATCGGCGTAGCATGACCGTATGCCAGAGCTGAGCCAGCGACGACGTCTGCTCGTCCTCGCGATCTGCTGCATGAGCCTGCTGATCGTGAGCCTCGACAACACCGTCCTCAACGTCGCCCTCCCCGCGATGGAACGCGACCTGCACGCCGGCACCTCCGGCCTCCAGTGGACGATCGACGCGTACACCCTCGTACTCGCCTCCCTGCTGATGCTCGCCGGGTCCACCGCCGACCGGATCGGCCGCAGGAAGGTCTTCCTCGCGGGTCTGGTCGTGTTCTCGCTCGGCTCCCTGCTCTGCTCCCTCGCCCCCGACCTGGAATGGCTGATCGTGGCCCGCATGGTGCAGGCGGTCGGCGGCTCGATGCTCAACCCGGTCGCCATGTCGATCATCACCAACACCTTCACGGACCCGCGCGAGCGCGCCCGCGCGATCGGCGTGTGGGGTGCGGTCGTCGGCATCTCCATGGCCGCCGGACCCCTGATCGGCGGCCTGCTGGTGGAGTCCGTCGGCTGGCGCTCCATCTTCTGGGTCAACCTCCCGGTCGGCCTCGCCGCCCTCCTGCTGACCCTGCGCCACGTCCCCGAATCCCGCGCCCCGAAGGCCCGCCGCCCCGACCCGGTCGGCCAGGTCCTCGTCATCGCCCTCTTCGGCTGCCTGACCTACGCGATCATCGAGGCCCCCGAGGCCGGGCTCGCCACCAGCCTGCCCTTCGCGGCGGTCGCCCTGGCCGCCCTGCTGGGGCTCCTCCGCTACGAACCCCGCCGCGACGAACCCCTCATCGACCTGCGGTTCTTCCGCTCGGCGCCGTTCAGCGGGGCGACCGTGATCGCGATCAGCGCGTTCGCCGCCCTCGGCGGGTTCCTGTTCCTGTCCACGCTCTACCTCCAGAACGTCCGCGGCCTCGACGCCCTCCACGCCGGCCTGTGGATGCTGCCCATGGCCCTCCCCACCTTCCTGTGCGCCCCGCTGGCCGGGCGGCTCGTCGGCAGCCGGGGGCCACGGGTTCCCCTCTTCGTCGCCGGGCTCGCGATGACGACGAGCGGGGTCCTGTTCGCCGCCTTCGACGCGGAGACGTCCGACACCACGCTGTTCCTCGGATACGTGCTGTTCGGCATCGGCTTCGGCTTCGTCAACGCCCCCATCACCAACACGGCCGTCTCAGGCATGCCCCGCACCCAGGCCGGTGTCGCCGCCGCCGTCGCCTCCACCAGCCGGCAGCTCGGCCAGACCCTCGGGGTCGCGGTGATCGGGGCGGTGCTCGCGGCGGGCATCGGGGCGTCGTCGTACCGCGACACGTTCGTGTCGGCGGCGGTGCCCGGCTGGTGGATCCTCGCGGGATGTGGGGCGGTGGTGCTGGTCGTCGGCGTGGTGTCCAGCGGGGCATGGGCACGGGGGACCGCCGCGCGGACGGCTGAGCGGTTGGCCGCGCCTGACGTTCGCGAACAGGTTGGCGCGTAACGCCTTGCGGCCGGCTCTCGGGAACTGCGCTCACGCCAACTGATCGGCCAAGCTTGGCCAGCGCTTGAGCAGGAACTCCTCCGCCCTCGGCAGTGCCTTCTGACCCGCCAGGGCCAGGGCGATCGCTGCCAGCACTCCGGCCCAGGCCAGGGGGCCCAGCGGGGTGCAGCCGAACAACTGGCTGGCGCCCGGGGTTTCCACCAGGGCGAACAGGACCACCGCCGAACCCAAGGACGTGAGGCGGACCAGGGGACTGTCCCGGCGGTCGGCCAGGGTCTGGGCCAGTTGGGTGCCTACCACCGCGCACAGGGCCATCGTGGTCGAGCGCCGGGTCGTGCCGGGGGTGAAGCGGCCGATGAGCCAGGCGACGGTGGCGCCGAGGCAGGTGGTGAGGGCCCGGTGGCGGATCTGGCGGATGAGGGGGGCGCCGAGGAGCGCCGTGCCCAGGGGTGCGTCGGTGTCCGGGGAGTCGGCCCCCTCCTTGGGGGTGACGGCCACCGCCATCGCCGGGAACAGGTCCGTGAACAGGTTGACCAGCAGCATCTGGCGGGTGGACAGCGGGGCGGAGCCCGACAGCAGGGTGCCGAGGATGCCGAAGCCGACCTCGCCCGCGTTGCCGCCGATGAGGATGGCGATGGCGTCGGCGACGCTGTGCCAGAGGGAACGGCCCTCCTGGACGGCCTCGATGAGGACCGACAGGTCGTCGCCGGTGACGACGAGGTCGGCGGCGTTGCGGGCGGCGGCCGAGCCGCGGGCGCTGATGCCGACGCCGATGTCGGCCGCGCGGATCGCGGCGGCGTCGTTGGCGCCGTCGCCGACCATGCCGACGACCCGGCCGGCGTCCCTGAGGGCCTCGACGACCTGGAGTTTCTGTTCGGGCGCGACCCGGGCGACGACGTCGGCGTCGCGGAGCATGCGGGAGCGGACCGAGCGGTCGGCGGCGGCGAGTTCGTCGCCGGTGACCACGGTCGCGTCCTCCGGCCAGCCGAGCCCGACGGCGATGGCGTGGGCGGTCTGCGGATGGTCGCCGGTCAGCACGACGGGCCGTACGCCCGCCTCGCGCAGCCCGTGGACCAGGGCGGGTGAGGTCTCGCGCGGTACGTCGGCGAGGGCCACGAGCCCGGTGAACTCCAGGTCCGCCAGGGGTGCCTCGAGGGCGTCCGTGGCCTCTTCGCCCTCCGCCAGCGGGCGTTGGGCCACCGCCAGGACGCGCAGGCCGTCCCCGGCGAGGGACTTGGACCTGTCGGAGATGTGCGAGGGCAGGCCGGAGCAGGTCGGCAGGACCGTCTCGGGGGCGCCCTTGACGACCAGGACCGGTGAGCCGTCGGCGGCGCGGCCGACCGCCGCCGCGTAGCCCCGGCCCGCCTCGAAGGGCAGGCCCTCGGTCTGCCGCCAGTCGGGGTCCGGGCCCGCGGCGTCCAGGACGGCCTCGTCGGTGGCGTGCACCGGGCGGTGCGGATCGCTGTCGAGGAGCGGGCAGGCTCGGGCCGCCGCGCGCAGGGTGTCGGCGGCGGCCGGTTCGTCGAGGGTGTGGACCGTGCCGTCGGGGCCCGCCACCCGGACCAGGCGCAGCCGGTTCTCGGTGAGCGTGCCGGTCTTGTCGAAGCAGATGGTGTCCATGCGGCCCAGCGCCTCCAGCGTGCGCGGGGTGCGGACGAGGAGGCCCCGGCTGCTGAGCCGACGGGCGGCGGCGAGCTGCGCGACCGTGGCGACCAGGGGCAGTCCCTCGGGTACGGCGGCCACCGCGACGGCGACCCCGCCGCTCACGGCCCGCCGGATCGGGGTGCCCCGCAGCAGCGCCAGGCCGGTCACCGCGGCGCCGCCCGCCATGGTCAACGGCATGGCCTTGCGGGTGAGTTCCTGGAGCCGGGCCTGCACTCCGGCGGCCGGCGGGACGCGCGCGGCGAGGGAGACGGCGCGGGCGGCCTCGGTGCGGTCGCCGGTGTCGACGACGACGGCCTGGGCACGTCCGGCGACCACGGTCGTCCCCTCGAAGACCATGCAGTGCCGTTCCGCCACGGGGGCGTTCGGGGAGGGGGCCACGGCCTTGTCGACGGGCAGGGACTCGCCGGTCAGCGCGGACTCGTCGACCTCGAGCCCGTCCTCCCACAGCAGGCGGGCGTCGGCGGGCACGACGTCGTCGGTCTTGAGGTCGATGACGTGGCCGGGGTGGAGTTTGGCGGCGTCGACGACGTGCGTGGTCCGCTCGTCGTCGGCGACCCGAGCCTTCTGCTTCTGCCCGGCGAGCAGCCCGGACAGGGCGCGCTCGGCCCGCAGCCGCTGGAAGCCGCCGACCAGGGCGTTCAGGTCGAGGGCGCCGACGACGAGCAGCGCGTCCACGACCGAGCCGAGGATGGCGGACGCCGCCGAACCGACGGCCAGGACCGGGGTGAGCGGATCGTCCAGTTCACCGCGTACGGCTCGGGCGAGCTGCACCGACCAGCGGGCCGGGGCCAGCACGGGAAGCCGTACGACGGTGTCGGCGGCCGTGCGCGCTCGGGCCGCCGCCCGTTCGACGGAGGTCGGTTCCGGGGGCGCCTCGCGCTCCAGCCGCTCGCGTACGTCGTCCGGGTGCAGGGTGTGCCAGGCGACCCGGGGCCGGGGGTGCGGGGGGCGGGCCAGGGCGACGCCGAGAGCGGCGCGCGCTCCGGACAGCAGGGCCGCCGCGGCGGCCGCGTCGACGGGCGCGTGCCGCAGGCCGGGCAGCGGGGAACCCGGGCGCCCGCGGGACTCGCCGACGGCCACGAGCAGGCCGGACAGCGCGGCGCCGGACCGGGCCAGGGTCTGCGACCGGCCGCCGACGCGGCGGGCCGCCGGTACGGCGGTCAGCAGCCGCCACACGTCCGCCAGACCGTGCGGGGCGAGGACGTCCGCGCCCCACACCACCTGGCCGTCCGCGTCGGTGAGGGCGACCGCCACGTCACCGCGCAGGAGTCCTGCGGTGACGTCCGTGTCGCCGTGCGGGCGGGGCCGGGCGACGGTGACGACGCCGCCCTCGCCGCGCAAGCTGTCGACGACCTCGCTCAACGGGCGGTCCGCGCTCACGACCTGATCGGCGAGGCCGGTGAAGTCGGCCAGTGCCGGGTCGTCGACGACCACGACGCGCAGGCCGGCCCGGCGGGCGGCGTCCAGGACGGGCTCGGCCCACGGGTCGGCGCCCGCGCCGGGCCTCCTGAGCGCGCTGGGGTGCAGGACGACCGTCCCGGCCATCTCCAGCTGCCGCAGCCGCTCCGGGTCGCGGACCAGCACGCCCTCGCGGGACAGGGCGCCGCTGAGGACGGCGTGGAAGACGGCGGGCCCGTACCGCGCGGCCTTCGGCGAACCGGCCAGGACCGCCTCCGCCGACTCCGTGACGTCGTGCTTGACGAGCAGCGCCGCCACCGCCCCCAGAACACTGCCGGCCGAGGCGTGGGCGGCGTACTCCTGGGCCGGGGAGGTGCGCAGCGGCGGGCGTACGGACGGATCGACGGGCACGCTGTGCCGGTCCGGCGCGCACAGCTCGTCGTGCACGGTCTCGAAGGTCGCCGTCCGCACCACCGCCTCCGCCAGCTGGCCGACGCGCAGCGCCCCGTCGAGCACCAGCGAGGTCGGGGAATGCCCGGCGCCGTGCACGGCCGCGTTCAGGACGGCGAGGAGGACCTCCATGCGGGCGTTGCCCAGGCGGGCCCGCAGCCAGGAACGGAAGCGGGGGTTCTCGCGCAGCAGCGTGACCACGGCGGTCACCAGCCGCGGTGAGGCCGGCAGCCGCATCGCGGACCCCACCAGCGCGGCCACGGCACCCGCCGCGTCGGCCGCGAGGGTCTCGGCGGCGGTCCGTACGGAGGCGGGGTCGCCCGGGTGTCCGAGGTCCTCCACGTCGTCCCCGGCCGGGACCAGTCCGTGCCGCTCCGCGAGCGCCGCCGCCCGCTCGACGACGCTGTCGCTCACGGACGCCTCGACGGCCACCACGACCAGCCGGGCCAGTCCGCTGTCCCAGTAGGCCAGGGCGACGTCCGGGTGCTCTGCGAGGGCGGCGGCCACGCGCCCGGCGCGGTGTCCGAGGGTGTGCGGGCCGGCCTCGTCGTCCGGCCGGGGGCCCGGTCCCTCGCGCCGGGCCTCTCGAAGGGCCAGGTGGGTGCGGGTGCCGGCGCGCCAGTCCGCGGAGGTGCCCGGGAGGGCGGCACGGGTGGCTCTGGCCAGGCGCACCGCGGAATCCGCGGCCCGCACGCCGGCCCTGGCCGTACCCGCGACCGCGCCCGCGGCGACGCCCACCGCCGGGGCCGTACCGCGGGCGAGCAGGCGGGGGCCGGCCAGGACCAGACCGGCGGCGGCCGCCGTGGGGCGGGTGAGGATTCCTGTGTTCATCACTCGCCCTCAGCGCCTCGTCCGGCACGGTGCGGGGTCGTCGCATGGTGCGAGGGAAGCTTGTCGGAGGGGGTGGCCGGTGCCGCCTTACCCCCCGCCGGCGTGCCCTGCGCCGCCCGTTCGGCCGCCGACGGCCCGGCGGGTGCGGTCGCGAGCACCTTGGGCGTGGGCGGCGTCCCGGCGGCATCGCCCGCGGCACCGCCGTCCGTGCGCTGCTCCGTCCCCTGTTCCGTCCGCTGCTGCGGCCGTGGCTGGGTCAGCCAGGCCACTGCGGCTCCGGTGACCGCGATGGGCCACTCCACGACCCCCGCGACGCCGAGCACTCCCGCGCCGGTGTAGACGGCGAGCCGTCGTCCGCGCGGGGACACCGCGCCGACCTTGTCGAGCGCGCCCTCGGCGGCCCGGCCGACCGTGCCGGCGCCGGGCACCTTGCTCAGTACCGAGGCGGCCGCGCGCAGCGGCTGTGGGAGCTCCTGCGTCGACTTCTGCTCGGTCATGACTCTCACTCCTCGGGTCGGCGCCACTCTCCGACCACCCGAGTTCCCGCACCGAGGACACTCATCCACAAAAAGAGCACTCCTGTCCCCGGTTTCTCCTGGTCCGGGGTCCGCTCCCGCTCCGGCCGGGCCGGGCCCGCCCCTCGGACGATCACCCGGGTTCCCGAGGCGGGTCGGGCAACTCACAGGGCCGGGTTCCCCGTTGATGTTCGCCATGCTGCACACTCCTTGCTGCGTCGGCCCGGCTTCTGGAGGCAGCATGTTGGAGATCAACACGAGCAAGGTGAGCCGCTGGGACCAGCACGGGCGCGAGCATGTCGTCCGGGTCCAGCGGGCGGGACTCCAGCGCACGATCAGCTGCGACACGTGCGGCTGGCGCCAGGGGGCGCAGTTCCTGCCCTGGCTGAAGGCGGAGGAGCACCTGGCGGAGGCCCACCAGGCGACCGTGGACCCGGCGGGCGCCTAGGGCGTGTTTCGAAAGCTCCGTCTGCCGGGCGACGCCTGACACGCACGCTCGCCGCGTGTCGGGGTCGTCCCGATACAACCAGTATCGGGACGCCCCCCCGCCTTGCGATCGCACGCACCAGACGCCGCCCGACCCGCCCTTCGGGCGGACGACGCTACTTTCGAGACTTGCCCTGGCCGCGGCTCAGCTGGCGAGACCCCTCAGCAGCAGCTCGACCACGGCCTCGAACTCGCCCTCCACGCCCGGCCGTTCCCACTCCCGCGCGTAGCAGGGGTCGTGGAAGCGGCCCGTGGCGTGGAACAGGGCGCGGGCCTCCGTCTCCGCCGGGCCGGGGACGGTGAAGGCGCCGCTCTCGACGCCGTCCCGCACGATCCGGGTGAGCTGGCCCACGAGGTCGGCGACGTGCTGGGCGACCGCCCCGCCGCTCTCGTCGGTGAGCACCATGTACGTGGCGAACAGCTCGGGGTCGTCGCCCGCCTTGCGGCGCTTGGCCTCGAAGAGGGCGGCTAGCCAGTCGCGGAGGCGGGCGGCGGGGTCCCGCCCCGAGTCGGCGGCGATACCGGCCAGCGCCCGGGACGTACGGTCCAGCCACCGTTTGCTGACCGCTTCCCGCAGCGCCGCCTTCGTGCGGAAGTGGCGGTAGACGCTGCCATGACTGACGCCGAGCGCGCGGGCCACGTCGACCACGGTCGCCTTGGCCGGGCCGTGGCGGCGCAGCACCTCCTCGGTGGCTTCGAGGATGCGCTCGGCGGTCAGGGTCTCGGGGGTCGGTGCCATGGTCAGACCGTACCCGGGGCGGGGGTCACCGCTCGCTGTCGAGGTGGGCCATCGCGGCCGCCGCGTACCGCTCGCCGGCTGCGGCGTCGGCGGGGACGGCCGCCTCGATCGCGGCGAGGTCGGCGGCGTCCAGGACGACGTCCAGCGCGCCGAGCGACTCCGCGAGCCGCTCCCGGCTGCGGGCGCCGATCAGCGGGACGATGTCCTCGCCCTGGGCCAGCACCCAGGCGATGGCGATCTGCGCGACGGAGACGCCCTTCTGCTCGGCGATCTTCCGCAGCGCGTCCACGAGGGCGAGGTTGTGCCGCAGGTTGTCGCCCTGGAAGCGGGGTGAGTGGGCCCGGAAGTCGTTGGCGGCGAGCTGCCGGTCGGCGGTGAAGTGGCCGGAGATCAGGCCGCGGGACAGGACGCCGTACGCCGTGATGGAGATGCCCAGCTCACGGGTGGTCGGCAGGATCGACTTCTCGATGCCGCGGGAGATCAGCGCGTACTCGATCTGGAGGTCGGCGATCGGGGCGGTGGCGGCGGCCCTACGGATCGTCTCGGCGCCGACCTCGCTGAGGCCGATGTGCCGGACGTACCCCTGCTCGACGAGTTCGGCGATGGCGCCGACGGTCTCCTCGATGGGGACGGCCGGGTCGAGCCGGGCGATGCGGTAGACGTCGATGTGGTCGACGCCGAGGCGCTGGAGGGAGTAGGCGGCGAAGTTCTTGACCGCTTCCGGGCGGCCGTCGTAGCCGACCCAGGCACCGTCCGGGGCGCGCAGGGCGCCGAACTTGACGCTGGTCAGGGCCTGTTCGCGGCGGGCCGCGGGGGCGGTGCGCAGGGCCTCGCCGATCAGCAGCTCGTTGTGGCCCATGCCGTAGAAGTCGCCGGTGTCCAGCAGGGTCACGCCGGCCTCCAGGGCGGCGTGGACGGTGGCGATGGACTCGGCCCGGTCCGCGTCGCCGTACAACGCGGACATGCCCATGCAGCCGAGGCCGAGGGCGGAGACCTGGGGGCCGGTGGTTCCGAGGGTGCGGGTGTGCGTCGTCGTGTTCTCCATGTG
This sequence comes from Streptomyces sp. NPDC058335, assembly GCF_042723915.1. Taxonomy (NCBI): domain Bacteria; kingdom Bacillati; phylum Actinomycetota; class Actinomycetes; order Kitasatosporales; family Streptomycetaceae; genus Streptomyces; species Streptomyces sp. NPDC058335. Next base: position 281,287 of record NZ_JBHXHX010000010.1, read on the forward strand.
CTCGAGCATGGCATGACAGCTGACAGATTTCAATATCTGTCATCCCATACTTGCCAGTCCGGTCAGGGGCAGGGGCGGCAACAGGCGCACGGCGTGCGGGCAGCACGAAGCCCCCGGCTCCCAAGAAGGGAACCGGGGGCTTCGGTGGCCGGTGCGGCTCAGGCGCCGATCAGGCGGGCGGCCAGGTAGCCCTCGATCTGATCGAGGGACACCCGCTCCTGCTTCATCGAGTCACGCTCGCGCACGGTCACCGCGTTGTCCTCGAGCGTGTCGAAGTCGACGGTCACGCAGTACGGCGTACCGATCTCGTCCTGACGGCGGTAGCGGCGGCCGATCGCGCCGGCGTCGTCGAAGTCGATGTTCCAGTTCTGCCGCAGCGCCTGGGCGAGGCCCTTGGCCTTGGGCGACAGCTCCGGGTTGCGGGACAGCGGCAGCACCGCGACCTTCACCGGGGCCAGCCGGTGGTCGAGGCGCAGCACCGTGCGCTTCTCCAGCTTGCCCTTGGCGTTGGGCGCCTCGTCCTCGACATAGGCGTCGAGCAGGAACGCCAGCATCGCGCGGCCGACACCGGCGGCGGGCTCGATGACGTAGGGGGTCCAGCGCTCCTGGGCCTCCTGGTCGAAGTAGGAGAGGTCCTGGCCGGAGGCCTTGGCGTGGGCGGAGAGGTCGAAGTCGGTGCGATTGGCGACACCCTCCAGCTCGCCCCACTCGTTGCCGCCGAACTGGAAGCGGTACTCGATGTCGGCGGTGCGCTTGGAGTAGTGGGAGAGCTTCTCCTTCGGGTGGTCGTACCACCGCATGTTCTCCTCGCGCAGGCCGAGACCGGTGTACCAGTTCCAGCGCTGCTCCATCCAGTACTCCTGCCACTGCTCGTCCTCGCCCGGCTTGACGAAGAACTCCATCTCCATCTGCTCGAACTCGCGCGTGCGGAAGATGAAGTTGCCGGGCGTGATCTCGTTGCGGAAGGACTTGCCCATCTGGGCGATGCCGAACGGCGGCTTGCGGCGCGAAGTGGTCTGCACCTGGGCGAAGTTGGTGAAGATGCCCTGGGCGGTCTCGGGGCGCAGGTAGGCGATGGAGCCGGTGTCCTGCGTCGGGCCGAGGTGGGTGGAGAGCAGACCCGAGAACTGCTTGGGCTCGGTGAACTGGCCCTTGTTGCCGCAGTTGGGGCAGTTCACATCGGCCAGGCCGTTCTCCGGCAGGCGCTTGTGCTTGGCCTCGTAGGCCTCCTCCAGGTGGTCCGCACGGAACCGCTTGTGGCAGGAGGTGCACTCGGTGAGCGGGTCGGAGAAGGTGGCGACGTGACCGGAGGCGACCCATACCTCGGGGGCCAGGATGACGGACGAGTCGATGCCGACCACGTCCTCGCGCGACGTCACCATGTAGCGCCACCACTGGCGCTTCAGGTTCTCCTTGAGCTCGACACCCAGCGGTCCGTAGTCCCAGGCGGCGCGCTGGCCGCCGTAGATCTCACTACAAGGGAATACGAAGCCACGGCGCTTGCTCAGGCTGACGATGGTGTCGATCTTGTCGGCGGCCACGGTGCTCTCTTCATAACGACGACGGGCGACGAAGCGAGATGCTTCCAGCGAATTGCCTCAGGGTACCGGCGGGGGCTCCCCCTCGACCAAATCGGTGCCCGTCCACGGGCTTCGGGAGCCCTTGGGGGCGTCCTTACTCCCTCCTTACCTCAGCCCTTACCCGCGGCTTTGTTGACAACGGTTTCCATATTTGTTGAAAATGACTGTCATGAACGTACGACGACACCACATATCCGGGATAGCCGTCGCGGCCGTCACCGCCCTCGGCCTCGGAACCCTCTCCGCCTGCTCGACCGACAGCGCGGCCGCCGGCGGCACGGACAAGTTCGACGTCGTCGCGTCGTTCTACCCGATGGCCTACCTCGCCGAGCAGATCGGCGGCGACCACGTGAAGGTCACCAGCCTCACCGAGCCCGGCCAGGAACCGCACGACCTGGAGATCAGCGCCCAGCAGCGCACCCAGCTCGAGAAGTCCGACGCCGCCCTCTACCTCAAGGGCCTCCAGCCCTCCGTCGACGAGGCCGTCACCCAGTCCGGGATCAAGACGAAGATCGACGCCGCGACCCTCACCACGATGGAGGAGCACGGCACCGAGGTCGGCGGCCACGCGGCCGAGCACGAAGAAGAAGAAGATCACGGGCACGAGGAAGCCGGCGGCAAGGACCCCCACATCTGGCTCGACCCGGTGAAGTACGCCGAGGTCGCCGAGGGCGTCGGCAAGGCCTTCGAGAAGGCCGACCCGGACAACGCGGCCGACTACAAGAAGAACACCGCGGACCTGGTCGCCAAGCTCGGCACCCTGGACACCGAGTTCAAGAACGGCCTGGCCGACACCAGGACCAAGGTCTTCATCACCACGCACGCCGCCTTCGGCTACCTCGCCGAGCGCTACGGCCTCACCGAGGAGGCCATCAGCGGCCTCGACCCCGAGTCGGAGCCCAGCGCCGCGCGCGTCAAGGAACTTGAGAAGATGGCCAAGGCCGACGGCGTCACCACCGTGTTCTACGAGACGCTCGTCAGCGACAAGACCGCCAAGACCATCGCCGGTGACGCGAACCTCAAGACGGACGTCCTCGACCCCATCGAAGGCATCACCGAGAAGTCCCGCGGCACGGACTACTTCGCGGTCCAGAGGGCGAACCTCAAGGCCCTGCAGACGGCCCTGGGAACCGAATGACTTTCATGGAGGGCGTGATGGACACCAAGAGCGAGACCGTCATATCGCTGCGCGGTGTCCGCGCCGAGCTGGGCTCACGCCCCGTCCTGCGCGGCATCGACCTCACCGTGCACCGCGGTGAGGTCGTCGCCCTGCTCGGCGCCAACGGCTCCGGCAAGTCGACCGCCGTACGCGGCATCATCGGCCAGGTGCCCCTCAGCGCCGGGCGGATCGAGCTGTTCGGCACCGACCGGCGGCACTTCAAGGACTGGGGGCGCCTCGGCTACGTACCGCAGCGCACCACGGCCGCGGGCGGCGTCCCGGCGACCGTCACCGAGGTCGTCTCCGCCGGGCGTCTGTCCCGGGCCCGCTTCGGCGTCCTGCGCAAGGCCGACCACCAGGCCGTGCGCCGTGCGCTGGACCTCGTCGGCATGGCCGACCGCGCCAAGGACTCCGTCGACGCCCTCTCCGGCGGCCAGCACCAGCGGGTGCTGATCGCCCGCGCCCTCGCCGCCGAACCCGAGCTGCTGATCATGGACGAGCCGATGGCGGGCGTCGACCTGGCCAGCCAGGAGGTGCTGGCCGAGACCCTGCGCGAGCAGGTCGCCCAGGGCACCACCGTCCTGCTCGTCCTGCACGAGCTGGGCCCCCTGGAGCCCCTCATCGACCGGGCGGTCGTCCTGCGCGACGGCTGTGTGACGCACGACGGCCCGCCGCCGCGCGCCCTCGGCCAGCACGCGCTGCCCGGCCACGACCACGTACACCCGCACGCTCCGGCGGGCGCCGAACCGATCCGCACGGGACTGCTGAGCTGATGGACATCCTCGACTACGCCTTCATGCAGCGGGCGCTGCTCGCCGCCGTCCTGGTCGGCATCACCGCGCCCGCCGTAGGCATCTACCTCGTACAGCGCCGCCAGGCCCTCATGGGCGACGGCATCGGCCACGTCGCCATGACCGGCGTCGGCCTCGGCTTCCTGCTGTCCTGGTCCCCGGTCTGGATGGCCACCGCCGTCTCCGTCCTCGGCGCCGTCCTCATGGAACTGATCCGCTGGTACGGCAAGACCCGCGGCGACATCGCCCTCGCCATGCTCTTCTACGGCGGCATGGCCGGCGGCGTGATGTTCATCAACCTCGCGCCGACCGGCTCCAACGCCAACCTGATGTCGTACCTCTTCGGCTCCCTGTCGACGGTGTCCGAGTCGGACGTGTCCGCGATCTGCATCCTCGCGGCCTTCGTGGTCATCGTCACCGTCGGACTGCGCAGGCAGCTGTTCGCCGTCAGCCAGGACGAGGAGTTCGCGCGGGTCACCGGGCTGCCGGTGCGCGCCCTGAACCTGCTGACGGCGATCACCGCGGCGGTCACCGTGACCGTCGCCATGCGCGTGGTCGGCCTGTTGCTGGTGTCGGCGCTGATGGTGGTGCCGGTGGCGGCGGCCCAGCAGCTCAGCCGCAGCTTCGCGGCGACCTTCGCCATCTCCGTCGCGATCGGCGTCAGCGTGACCATCGGCGGCACGGTCACGTCGTACTACCAGGACGTTCCGCCCGGCGCGACGATCGTGCTGCTGACCATCGGCGCGTTCGTCCTGCTGACCGCGCTGGCCACCCCCCTGGCCCGGCGCCGCGCCCGCGCCGCCGCCGCCGGGCAACCCGCCGGAGATCCCGCGGAGTGTGCCATTCCGGCCACCCGCGGATCCGGTGACTGAACCGGCGTCTGACCGCGCACGGTCCGGACTGGCACAATGGCCCGGCAAAGCGCAGACGTGAGGAGGCAACGGTGACCACCGCTGGATCGCCCGTGAAGGGCCGAGCCACCCGGCAACGTGCCGCCGTGGCCGCGGCGCTCGACGAGGTCGACGAGTTCCGCAGCGCGCAGGATCTCCACGACATGCTCAAGCACAAGGGCGACTCCGTCGGGCTGACCACGGTCTACCGCACCCTGCAGACCCTCGCCGACGCCGGCGAGGTCGACGTGCTGCGCACCTCCGACGGCGAGTCCGTCTACCGCCGCTGCTCGACCGGCGAACACCATCACCACCTCGTCTGCCGCGCCTGCGGCAAGGCGGTCGAGGTCGAGGGACCGGCGGTCGAGAAGTGGGCCGAGGCCATCGCCTCGGAGCACGGGTTCGTGAACGTGGCCCACACGGTGGAGATCTTCGGCACCTGCGCCGACTGTGCGGCAACCGGTAGCTAGCGCCGACCGGCTCGGGGGCGCTTGGCACCCCCGAGCCCGCACAGGCCGTACTACTCCTGCCTGCCCTCCATCGCCAGCAGCTCCTCGTTCGGGATCGCGCCGCCGAAGCGGCGGTCCCGGGAGGCGAACTCCAGGCAGGCCCGCCACAGGTCGCGGCGGTCGAAGTCCGGCCACAGGACGTCCTGGAAGACCATCTCGGCGTAGGCGCTCTGCCAAAGCAGGTAGTTGGACGTGCGCTGCTCGCCGCTCGGGCGCAGGAACAGGTCCACGTCCGGCATGTCCGGGTAGTACATGTACTTCTGGAGCGTCTTCTCGTTGACCTTCGACGGGTCGAGACGGCCCGCCTTCACGTCCTCCGCGAGAGCCATCGCCGCGTCGGCGATCTCCGCGCGGCCGCCGTAGTTCATGCAGAAGTACAGCGTGAGACGGTTGTTGTCCTTGGTCTGCTCCTGGGCGATCTGCAGCTCCTTGGCGACCGACTTCCACAGCTTGGGCATACGGCCCACCCAGCGCACCCGGATGCCCAGCTCGTCGAGCTGGTCGCGGGTCTTGCGGATGAAGTCGCGGTTGAAGTTCATCAGGAAGCGCACCTCGTCGGGCGAGCGCTTCCAGTTCTCGGTGGAGAAGGCGTACAGGGAGATGTTCCGCACACCGATCTCGACCCCGCCCTGGAGGACGTCCAGCACCCGCTCGGCGCCCACCTTGTGGCCCTCGGTGCGGGGCAGGCCCCGCTCCTTCGCCCAGCGGCCGTTGCCGTCCATGACGATCGCCACATGCTCGGGGACCAGCTCGCCGGGGAGCTTCGGCGCGCGGGCGCCGGACGGGTGCGGTTCCGGCGCCTTGTACTCCCGACGCTGCCGCCCCAGGAACCCGCGTACGACCATGTGCTTCTCGTCTCCTCTTGCGTTTCGGCTTGCTTCTACTTCTCGACGTACCGGAGGGAGCGCAGACCGCGCTCCAGATGCCAGTGCAGGTAGGCGGACACCAGCCCGCTGCCCTCCCGGACGTACCGCGCCTCGCAGGTGTCCGCGGTCTCCCAGTCTCCCGTGAGCAGCGCACCCAGCAGGACCAGGGCCTGCGGCGAGGGTACGACGCTGCCGGGCACCCGGCAGTCGACGCAGACGGAGCCGCCGGAGGCGACGGAGAAGAACCGGTTCGGGCCGGGCATGCCGCACTTCGCGCAGTCGCCGAAGCTGGGCGCGTAGCCGTTGACGGCGAGGGAGCGCAGCAGGAAGGCGTCCAGGACGAGGTGGGGGGCGTGCTCTCCGCGGGCGAGGGTGCGCAGGGCGCCGACGAGCAGCAGGTACTGCTGCACGGCCGGTTCGCCCTCGTGGTCGGTGAACCGCTCGGCGGTCTCCAGCATGGCCGTGCCGGCGGTGTAGCGGGCGTAGTCGGTGACGATGCCGCCACCGTACGGCGCGATGGTCTCGCTCTGCGTGCACAGCGGAAGCCCGCGCCCGATCAGCTCGCTCCCCCGCGCGAAGAACTGCACGTCCACATGCGAGAAGGGCTCCAGCCGGGCCCCGAACTTCGACTTGGTCCGCCGCACCCCACGAGCCACGGCCCGCACCCGGCCGTGGCCTCGGGTGAGGAGCGTGATGATTCTGTCCGCCTCGCCCAGCTTCTGGGTGCGCAGCACGATGCCGTCGTCGCGAAAGAGACTCATCGCGCACCGCCACCGGACGGCTGGGGGTGTGGGGGTCGTCCCCCACGGGACCGCAGCATGATTCTGTCCGCCTCGCCCAGCTTCTGGGTGCGCAGCACGATGCCGTCGTCGCGGAACAGACTCATGCCGTCATTCTCGCCTACGCGGGGAGGGCGGTGTGCCGTGCCCACAACGATCGCCCGGTTCGTGGGGGACGGGGGGAGTGCGGTGGCGAGGCGTGCGCTGGGGCGGGCGTTCGGGTGGTTGTGGGGGGCGTACGCGGTCAGTGCGTTCGGGACGCGGCCGGCGTTCGCGCTGATCGCGGTGCTCGTGCTGCACCCCGGGCCGGGCGAGGTGGCGGCGCCGGCGGCCGTGGGGCCTGCGGTGGGGGCGGCGCTGGCGGTGCCGCTCGGACCGTGAGTGGGGTTCCGCCGCAAGCGGCCGGTGACGATCACGGCGGACCTGGTGCGGTGCGCGGCTCTGGCGAGCGTCCCCGTGGCGTTCGCGCCGGGCGCTTGGGGTCGGGCAGCTGCTGGTGGTGTCGATGGTGGTGGCCGCGGCCGACTCGGGCCGCTCACCTGCATCGGCGTCTACAACCCGGTCCTCGCCACCTCCCGGCTGGAGCTGACCCCGACCGACCGCCTCGCCCGCATGCCGGCGGCGTGGTCCGTCAGCATCAAGGCCGCCATCGCCGCGCTCACCGCCCTGTGGGGCGTCCTGGCGGCCCTCACCAGCGCGCGTACGGCCATCGCGCCGACGGGCGTGCTCCCGCTGGTGACTCCGCTGCCGCTCGCAACCGTGCGGCGGGACGGGGCGTCCGTGACGGATGGGGCCACGGAGACCGCCGAGGTCCCCTGACAGTTCACCGACGGACGGAGAGAACGATCTCAGACTCGACGAACCGCCGTACCTTGCTCACCACCGCAGGCGCCGTCACCGCGGCCTCCCTGCTGGGCGCCGGCCAGGCCGCCCATGCCGCCGACGGCACCGACCCCGTCGGCGCCCGCCTGCGCGCCCTGGAGGAGGCGCACGGCGCCCGCCTCGGCGTCTTCGCGTACAACGTGCGCACCCGGCGTTCCGTGCGCCACCGCGCCTCCGAACGCTTCCCGGTCTGCTCCCTGTTCAAGGTCCTCGCGGTCGCCGCCGTCCTGCGCGACCTGGACCGGGACGGCGAGGTCCTGGCCCGCCGCATCCACTTCACCGAGGACGACCTGGTGGAGAACTCGCCCGTCACCACGGACCACGTGGCCGACGGCATGACCGTCGCCGAGCTGTGCGACGCGGCGATCCGCCGCAGCGACAACACGGCCGCCAACCTGCTGCTGCGCGAGCTGGGCGGCCCGGCCGCGGTCACCCGCTTCGCCCGGTCGATCGGTGACCGGTTCACCCGGCTCGACCGGTGGGAGCCGGAGCTGAACTCGGCCGAGCCGTGGCGGGTGACGGACACCACGACCCCGTACGCCATCGGCCGCTCCTACGCCCGGCTGGTGCTCGGCGACGAGCTGGCGACCGACGACCGGCGGCGGCTGACGGACTGGATGCTCGCCAACCGCACCAGCGACAACCGCTTCCGCGCCGGGCTGCCGCCCACGTGGACGCTCGCCGACAAGACCGGCGGCGGCTGGTACGGCGCCAACAACGACGCCGGGATCGCCTGGACCCCCGACGGCACGCCCGTCGTGCTGGTGGTCCAGGTCACCGCGCCGGAGCGGGAGGCGCCCTACGACCACGAGCTGATCGTGGAGACGACGAAGCTGCTGGCGGCGTCGCTCGGCTGAGGCACCGGCCCGGTCTCCCCCGGGTCCGGACCGGACGGTGCCTCACGCGCCGTCCGGGTCGGCGCCGGGGGTCAGCACGGGGACGGTGTCCGGGGTGCCGTTCGGGGACAGCTCCGCGGAGGCGTCCCACAGCTGGTTGAAGCGCCGGATCAGCGGCTGGACCTCGTCCGCGCGGGCGTTCACCGTGGTCGAGGAGTTCACGCTGAGCTGGTCGGCGTGGATCTCGTACGTCAGCGCCCCGTCGAAGACGATCCAGTCGATCATCTTGCCGCGCCGCAGATGGGCCGGGAGCTGTTCCAGGACCACCACCCGGACCTGGATGCCGATCTGGCGCTGTTCCTCGCAGATCGGGGCGAGCGCGGAGCGCTCCTGGCGTTCCTTGACGATGAACAGCCGCCGTACGGTGACGCCCCGTTCGAGGATCGCCTCGCGCTGGGCGGTGAGATAGCGGCTCGCCGGTTCGGTGGACCAGAAGCCGTCGTCGACGACGCTGGTGCTGATGGCGTCGATGCTGCTTCTGGTGCACTTGGTGAGCGTCATCAGCCAGTCGTGGTTCTCGCCGGGCGTCTCGGCGCTGAGGTTGGTGAGGTCCTCCATCTGCGCGGCGAGGCGGTTGATCTCCTCGTGCGCGAACTCGTGCAGGATGTCGGGCCCCATGGAGACGACCTTGGTGGCGTGCTCGGCGAGCCGGGGCACCCCGTCGCCGCGCAGCTTCTCCACCTCGTTGAAGAGTTTCGTGGCCTCGCCTATGTCGGCGAAGCGTTTCTCCACGACGTCCTTCAGTTCGCTGAGCTGGTTCACGAACGACGCCATGAACTGGACGATCAGCACCGTGCCGCCGCACAGCACGGACAGGACCAGCTGCCAGGGTCCTTCCTCCTTCGGCAGCAGGACGTTGGTGAGTACGTAGACCACTCCGCCCACCACTACGGTGACCAGGAGTTTCAGCGTGAGCTGACGTGCGCTGTCGTTGTCGGACCGCCGCTGCTGGCCGCTTCGGAAGTACGAGTTCGTCGGTGCGCTCATCTCTCTTTCTCCCCCCGTTGGGATCGTGCGTCGAGTTGTGCGTCGGATCGTGCTCGGACAGATTGTCGTGCCGCCGTCAGGACGGGGTCAGCGCGTCGCTCCGGGTGAGGAGCTGGACGGCGAGCTGGTCCCGGATGCGCTGGGCCAGGCTCGTCCACTGTCTGCTGAATCCCGGTGTCTCCTCCAGTTCCTGCCACAGGGTGTTCAGGGTGCGGTCGACGCGGGCCTGCGGCATCCACAGGTGCAGCAGGTGGTCGACGAGCGGGCGCAGCACCTTGAGTGCGGCGCGGCCGTCGTCGGAGCCGAGCCGCAGGCCGTCGAGTTTGTCGGCGACGGTGGTGAGCAGCCAGTCGTGCAGGGCGAGGTCCTCGCAGAGCGCGGCCGCCGCGGCGGGTGAGGTCCCGCGGGGCAGCCGCAGTTCGACGACCCGTCGGCCGTCGTCGGCGACGGTGAAGCGCGGGGCGGCCGCCTCACCGTCGGCGGCCGGTAACGCGGCCCAGCGCAGGCTGGTGTCGGTGGTGTTGAGCGGGGTGTCGTAGTCGAGCAGCCGGTGCTGGCGGGAGATCCGCGCGAGGAGGCTCTCGGCGACCGAGCCGACGTCCAGCTCGTCCAGTTGCTGCCCCGTCAGGAAGCCTTTGACGACGGCCTGTCGGGAGAGTTTGCCGACGGGGACGAGGACACCGGGGCGGACCAGGTAGTAGCCCCAGGGCTGCCGCCGGTCGGGGCCGTCGGCGGGGGCGGAGAAGTGGGCGGTGGCCTGGAGCACCCGGCCCTCGACGAGGGCGGCGCGGGCGGTCACGGTGCCGACGGCGCGGATCCTGGCGCCGCCCGCGGTGGGCAGCCGGCAGTCGACGCCGGTGAGGACGTCCGGGGAGACGGCGTGCCGGTTGGGGCGCCGGGAGAGCCGGACACGTTCGTCGGCGCGCAGCCGCAGCAGCCGTTCGGCGACCTGCTCGTCGACCGCGTCCCGGGTGGGCAGCAGGCAGGTGCGGACCTCCCCGCAGGCGAGGACCGTCTCCGCTTCCCTTGGCTCCTCCGGACCGCTCATGTCACAGCCCCGGCGGAAAGACGTAGGAGGTGCGGTCCACGACGCCCGCGGGGACGGGCAGGCCCTCGGCGGCGGACCGTTCGGCGACCTGTCGTAACGCCTCGGACTCGACGTGGACCTGGTCGAGGACGACGCGTACGGCGTGTTCGACGGGCAGGAAGCGGGCCGGGAGGACGCTGCACGTGGCGTACGCCGTGAAAGGCGCGGCGAGGGGGTTGAGGCGCACCACGGGCGGCAGGGCGTCCCACTCGGCGGGGAACTCCTTGGCGTCCCAGGGGGCCGGGGTGAGCACGGCCCGGCCGTCGTGGCGCAGCAGGCCGAGCCGGACCAGTTGCCAGACGGAGGCGAGGAAGGCGCAGGACCAGAGGCGTTCGTCCTCGGGTCCGCTCCACAGTTCGACGTCGACGAAGACGGAGTGGCCGCGGGCTCCGGTCTCGCTGGGCGGTTCCCAGACGGCGCCGGTGGCGTCCAGGGCGGCGGAGGTGCGGTGGGAGGGGGTGCGCCGGCCGTTTGTGAGCCAGCCGGTGCGGCTGACGGGCGGGCGGAAGCCGTTGCTGCCGGGCGGCGGGGATTCCACCAGCCGGTGCAGGACGGCCTCGGCGAGTTCGGCCCGGTCGCGGTGGCCGGGTTCGGCAACGGCGCAGCCGGACTCGCGTGCCAGGTAGTCGATGGTCAGGCCGGCCTCGGCGGCGGCCTCCAGCAGGGGCGGTATGAGTTCGGCGGGGGTGGACAGCCGGCTGAAGTAGTCGTCGATGAGGAAGCAGGTGCTGATCCGGGGCCGTCTGCCGGCCGGCAGCGGGCCCACGGCGGCGCGGGCGGCGTCCACCCAGGGCCGTACGGCGGCGAAGTGGCGGCGCAGCCGGGCGGGGCCCTCGGCGAAGTCCTCCATGTACAAGTGGCCGAGTTCCAGGGAGAGATGGGAGAACGGCACGGATTCGGTGCGCGGCTGAGCGCTGGTCTCCCGGAAGACGGTTCCCGGCCCGCTCACAGTTGCCCCCAGTACTTGTCCTCGGTCAGGCGCTGGGCGAGTTCGCCCATCTTCTGCCAGGTCTCCACGTTGGCGATCCGCCGGTCGTGCACGTCCTCGTCGGTGATGAGCCGCTCCTGCCACTGGAGGACGGGTTCCAGCGGAATGGACGACAGGACGCGGGTCTTGCCGATGCCGCGGCCGGCCGCGATTTCCTCGAGCTGGGTGTCGCACTGCCGCATCCACGCGTACTGCGCGGCCGAGACCTGGGACCACATCGGGGAGTCGAGATCGGGTACGGCGGCCCGGACGAAGCGGATCGAGGCGGAAAGCGCGTCGGTGTCGTGGCCCATGGCGACACCGGCCTGCACAATGCCCTGTTTTCCGTACACGAGTTCGGCGGCGGCCATGACGTGCTGACGCGTCCAGCGGTGATAGACGAGCCAGCGTGTTTTCAGGCGGCCGAGTTCGCCGCGGGGTGAGGTGGCGGCGAGGGCGAGGTCCATCGCATAACTGCGTCCGGCGCTCAGGTCCACGATGATGACGTCGAATTCGCGTTTCAGGCGCAGGACGAGATCGACGCAGCGGTGCAGGTTCTCCTCGTCGGTGACGAATTCGCCGCCGGTGCGGTCGCCGGGCAGCAGGACGAGGCGTCCCGAGCCGCCGGGCCGGCTGCGCAGCACGGGGTGTTCGGTGCGCGACCAGACGTCGACGCGCAGGGGTTCGCCGGTCTTGCCCTTGAGGTAGGAGTGCAGGCCGCGGCCCTCGGCCTCGGAGAGGACGTCGGGCAGGTCGAAGACGGCGGCCGCGGTGGGCGAGCCGAAGTCGAAGTCCAGGTAGCAGACGTCGTCCCCGTCCAGCGCGCGGTGGTAGGCGAGGTTGGCGCTGGTCACGGACCGGCCGGTGCCCCCCTTGTCGGAGGCGGCGAACACGAGCACGTCTCAGATCCCCCCGTAGCCGGAGCCGCCGCGGGCCCGGGAGAGCGAGTCCAGCCGGCTGAGCACGCCGAGGGCCAGCGCGTAGGCGGTGCCGGGCTGTTCGTCGACGAGCAGGCGGGCCCGGCGCAGGTCGGCCTCGACGCCCTTGATCTCCTCGCCCTGGGGGCTCTTGGGGGCGGGCGCGGGCTGTCCCATCTGCTCCTTGCCGAAGAGATGGGCCGCCTCGCTGATCAACGCCCGCGCCAGTAGGGACAGTTCGGCACTGCGGATGGGCGGCTGGTCGTAGAGGGCGTGTGCGGCGACCATGCACTCGGTGACGCGCTCGGTCATGCTCCAGGACACCGGTCCCTGCCGTTCCGGGGATTCCGGGTAGACGGCGTGCACGTTGTCCCAGAGGCCGACGCCCGGTCCGTCGCTGATGCGGCGCTGCCAGAGGTGGTCGAGGATGTCCTCGGCGAGCCGCAGCAGCCGGTCCTGGGAGGCGATGTTCCGGGACAGCGAGCAGAGTTGGATGGTCCGCTTGAGCAGTTGGGCGGAGAAGTCGGTCATCGTCCACTTCATGGGCGGGCCGACGGTCTCGCTGCCCAGGAGGGGCAGGGTGACACCGGGGTTGTGCAGGCCGACCGCGGGGTCGTCGCGGGTCATGCCGCTGGTGATCCGGCCGCGTTCGGCGAGGCGTTCCATGACGGCGACGGTGCGGGTGAGGTCGTCGTCGGTGGCGCGGCGGCGGACCAGGTCGTGGACGAGGATGGAGGCGACGGAGAGGGAGAAGTACTCCGACTCCAGCTGCTGGAGCGTGGTGCGCCAGGGGATCTCCTCCAGCGGCCAGGTGCCGTCGCCGAAGCGGGCGATGGCCGACCAGTACTGCTGGGTGATCTCCCAGCGCAGCCGCAGGGCGTCGGCGAGTTTCTGCTGTTCGGCGGTGAGCAGGCCGAGGACGAGGGTGCGCTCGGAGAACAGGTCGGGGATGCCGTCGAGGGCGACGACGGTGAAGTACAGGTAGGGCGTGGGATGGGCGACGCCGACGGGCTGTTTGCCGATGGCCTCGGCGGTCTGTGGTTCCACCTCGACCTCGGGGGCGCCCTTCACCAGGCTCCACGCCCAGCCGCACTCGAAGAGGCGGTTCTCGTTGCGCAGGTCGTCGGTGACGTCGGTGTCGAGACCGAGGGTGACGCTCTCGCTGATGACGGCGCGCAGGGCCTTGAAGCGCTCCTGGAAGCGCTGGAGGACCTGGCGTTCGGAGAGCCTGCCCTGGCCGAGCAGCCGGGTGAGGGACTGTCCCTGGTCGGAGGAGACGTCGACGACGTTGACGGTGAAGGAGCGCAGCAGGCTCACCATGGCGGCGGTCAGCCGGGCGCTGGTGGAGTCCCAGAGCCGGTCGATCTGCTTGATCGTGCTCGCCCGCTGGGTCTTGCCCCGGTAGACCTTGAGGAAGCCGAGGGTGGCCAGGCAGAGGGTGACGGACATGGAGAAGCTGTCGACCACCCCCAGGTCCCGCTGTTCCTTGGAGAGTTCCTGCTTCGGGTTCTCGGCGGCGAAGTAGGTGCCGCCGGAGAAGGTGGGGCTCTCCTCGCCGCGGTGCTTCTCCATGAAGTCGGCGAGGACCTTGACCAGGTTCCCGGGGATCTCGCTGGAGTCGCCCGCGGTCCGCAGCGACCGCTCCACGTCCCGCTGGGTGGTGTCGGGGTCGTCGAGGCGGAACGCGGTGATCTCGGTGGCCGGGTACAGCATGCAGAGCAGCCGCTCGGCGTCGGCGACGCTGCTCAGGCCTCCCGAGTCCCCCCAGTCCCATTCACCGTCGCCGAAGGAATGGCGGGCAACGGCCTGCCATACTTCGAGCAGATTCTGTCTCGGCTTGATCTGCATGCCCATTCCCCTCGCACAGGCCCGTCACCACGCCATCCCACGTATTACCCCGTGGCGGAACGCCGGGACGTCACTTTTTCCGTCGCCGGCCGCAGGCCAGAATCATTCCGGTGTATCCGTGGCGCACCAATTGCTTCGGGTTGTCGAGGCAGACGACCTTCATGTCCGCTCCGGCATACGGCCCGAGCACGGTACGCACTTCCTCGTCGTCGATATCGCGGGCCGGGAATTCCTGCGCGCCCACGCTGTAACCCTCGGAATGCTCCATGAACGCGGCGGCGAAAGGCGCGCCGGGTTTCAGGGCATTCATGAAGCAGCCCACGCCCTGCCGGAATTCTTCGAGCGAGGTGGTGATGGATTCCGCGACGAAGAACATCGTGCCGAGATCCCAGGCGGGCTTTTTGCCGCAGAGGTCGAAAAGACTGCCGGGCAGGGGCTCCTGGACGACTTCCCCGAAGCGCGCCCTGGGGTCGGCGCCGAGGCCGGTATAGGCCGCGCCCCTGCCGTGCGCGCCGCTCTCGAGGACCTCCCAGAACTGGTCCCAGTTGGCGTCGTAGCCCGAGAGCTGACCGCGGAGGTACTTGAGGTTCTGCTCGGACCGCTCGAGGAGCGTGATCCGGCCACACCAGGGGAGCATCGCCAGGGCCGGATAGAGATTGGGCCCCGCGCCCACGTCGATACCGGATCCGCCGCGACCGCCGTACTTCGCGAAATGATCACGGAAGTGATCTCGCACCCGGGTGAGGATCGCCCTGTCCACGGGCTGGATCTCGAGGTAATTGCGCTTGATGTACTCGTCGGGATCGAAGGCGTCCCAGGGCACATCGGCATTCAGCTTTTCGGCGGTGGTGGGCGATCCCGAGGTCATTGGTTCAGCCTAGCAGGACGACGAGGTCTTGAAGGAGTGGATGCATCAGGCAATGATGGACCGTCAGGTATGCATATCGGACAAGAGCGAGCACGCGCGTCATTCACTTTGTCGATCCATCTCGATCCATCTCGATCCTTCACAAGGGGACCGTATGACTCCTCTTCCCCGAGTTCCCCGAGATCGTTCTCGGTCGGTCGCCGGTTCGACAGTGGGCCGGGTGTCCCAGGAAACGCGATTACGGATCAGAGCGGCCACGGAGGAGGATCTCCCCCATATCGTCCGGCTCGACGAGGAGGCCTTCCCGACCGCCCCGTACCCCTACTTCGTGCTGCGCCAGCTCCTGGCCTCGTTCCCCGACTTCGTGTTCGTCGTGGACATGGGCCAGGACCTGGGCGGATACGTGCTCTCGACGCCGCCGAACGCGGCCCGGAGCTGGATCCTCAGCCTCGGCATCTCCCCGCCGCTGCAACGGCAGGGGCTCGGCCGCCAGTTGATGACGAGGAGCCTCGGTCATCTCCGCAGCCAGGGCGTGCACTCCGTCACGCTCTCGGTGGAGCCGCGCAACGACACGGCGATCGCCCTGTACCGGTCCCTGGGCTTCGCCTCGGACCCCGGCGGCCCCCGCCCTGACTACTTCGGCCCCGGCGCCGACCGCCTCCTCATGACGCTCGCCCTGTGAGCCCCTCGAACCGCCGCACATAGCGACGCTGCCAGGGCGTCTCCACGGCGTGCCGGTCGTAGTTCCGGCGCACGAACCCCACGGCCTCCGCGGCCGGTACGCCGTCCAGCACCGCCAGACACGCCAGCGCCGTCCCCGTACGGCCGCGCCCGCCGCCGCAGGCGACCTCCAGCCTGCCGTCGGCCGCCCGCCGCCACGCCTCGGTGAGCGCCGTACGGGCGTCGGCGCGGTCCGCGGGCAGCCGGAAGTCGGGCCAGCGGATCCAGCGCGCCTCCCATGGCACCGCCGGGGGCTCGCCGCCGAGCAGATAGAGGCCGTACGTCGGGACCGGCGCCGCCGGGTCCAGGGGGCGGCGCAGTCCGCGGCCGCGCACCAGCCGCCCGGACGGCAGCCGTAACACGCCGGGCAGCTCCGCCGGCCAGGTCTCCTGTCGCGTCTCCACGATCCCATTCGAACCCGGCTCGGCAGGTCCGGGCAACCGATTCGCCCCCGCCCCCCGGAGAGCGAGGTGCGGAACGCCTACAGGTCCGCCACCGGCAGCAGCCGGAACTCGATCGTCTCGTACGGGTCCACGGCACCGGTCTCGTACAGCACCCCGACCGTCTCCCGGCCCACCGGCACGAGGTCGGAGTACGCGGCCGGCTTCTCCGACAGGGTCACCGACCTGGTGAAGCCCGCCCCGCCGTCGGTGCTGCGCCACAGGGCCATCGACTGACGCGCGGTGGGCCGGGAAGGCGCTGAGAACAGCAACGGGGCTCCTCGGCCGTCGAGTTGGAGGACGCTGCCCTGGACGACGGGCACGTCGGCCAGCGTGGGCTGCGCGGCGTAGGGGCGGTCGAGGGTCCGGCCGCCGTCGCCCGAGTGGGCGTCGACCCGGTTGCCGGGGACGCCGCCGCCCTGGTCGCGGGCGTTGAAGTACAGGCGGCCGTCCGGGAGCTGGGCGGTGGTGGTCTCGTTGACGTTGGTGACGCCGTCGTAGTCCTCCTCGACGAAGCCCAGCCGCCAGGTGCGGCCCCCGTCGTCGCTGAGCAGGGCGTGGCCGCCGTAGTGGCGGAACTCCCGGCCGGTGTCGGAGGAGCCGGCCGGCGGGGCCGCGGAGTGGTTGGCGGGGACGACCAGGCGGCCGGCGTGGGGGCCCCGGGTGAGGGCGAGGGCGTGGCCGGGCCCGGTGGCGTACCAGCGCCAGGACGGCGGCTTGACCGCGGCCGTGATCTCGCGGGGCGCGGTGAAGTGCCGGCCGTCGTCCGGGCTGTGCTGCACGTACACCCGGCGGCTCTGCTCGGGCGGCACCTCGCCGCGCATGATCTGCGCCTCGGTCGCGGTACCGCCGTTGGCGCAGCTGACCAGGACGACGGCGCCGGTCCGGGGGTCGACGACGGGCGCCGGGTTGCCCCGAGTGTCCCCGTCACCGCGGGCGACCACGGCGAGGGGGCCCCAGGTGCAGCCGCCGTCGGTGGAGCGGCGGACGACGATGTCGATGTCCCCGGTGTCGCCGGGCCCGTCGCGGCGCCCCTCGGCGAAGGCCAGGACGGTGCCCCGCCCGGTGGTGACGGCGGCGGGGATACGGAAGGAGGCATAGCCGCCCTGCCCCGACACGTAGGGCACGGAGGAGGCGCAGCGCGGCGCGGCGGCGGCCGGTGACGCGGAGGCGAACGGGATGAGGAGCACGGCGGTGGCGAGCAGGGTACGGCGCAGGTGGGACATCGCTCCCCTTGACGGAGGCCGGCGTCGGTCGCTCCCATCGTCCCCGGTGTCACCGGCCCGGACTCGTACGCCACGACGAGGAGTCGCGCCGGTCCCGCGCGCCCGGTTTCCCAGAGGTGCGGCGGATGACCGCGGGACCGGACCGCCTTGGTCCCGGAAGGTCAGGACGGGGTGCGGGCCGCGGCCAGCAGCCGGGTGACGTCGTCCGCTCGGATGGTGAGGGCCGCGCCGACGGTGGCGAGGACCTCGCGCTCGGCGGGGGTGTACGGGCCGTCGGCGAGGGCGATGCGGGCGCCCTGGAGCAGAATCGACTCGCGGCCGACGGGGGCCAGGTACGGGGCGAGCGGGTCGAGGGCCTCGTGCAGCTCTATGGCCAGGCCGGGGGTGCAGGGTTCGCCGTGGACCCGGCCGGTGTCGGCGGCGAGGGCCTCGACGAGGGCGGCGAGCTGCTCGCGGGTGCAGTCCGGGAAACCGGCCGCGCGCACCGCGACCGCCGCCGTCTCCAGGGACGTACGGGCGCAGGTGCCGTTCGCCGAGAGGACGGCGAGGGCGACGGTGTGGACGGCGTCGCGGAGCATCGCGGAGAAGCGGGTGGTGGTGGGGTGGTCGAGGGCGTCGGTGCCGAAGTGGCGCCGGCAGGAGGCGCACTCCACGACCGGACCGGTCTCGCCGCGCGGCAGCACGGGTACGCCCAGCAGGGTGAAGCGGCGTCGGCCGGTGAGCCGCTGGTAGTTGCGGTCACCGCCGCAGCCGGGGCAGAAGAACTCGCCGTCCCCCACGGGTGTCCAGGCGGTGCGGTGGCCCAGCACGCGGGCGAACCCGGTGGCGGCACGGCCGTCTTGTCCCCGTTCTGGCAGCACGTCGCACCTCCGTAACGCCGCGGCAACATCGCCACGCGCTTTCGTGATGTTAGCCACATCATTGAGGCGCAGTCAGCACCCCGGACGAGACCTTTCCGTGACCTCCACGGACGGATGGCCGATATACGACGGAGCCCCGGGCGCCCGTTGCGGCGGCCGGGGGCCCCAAAATACCCATTCTGACCATCACCGCCGCGAGCCGGTTGGGGCGGGCACCGACGGCCTAAGCGAGGGCCCCGTCGGTGTGTGCGTGGTGGCCCTGGCCCC